>CAJULV010000065.1 GCA_910587555.1 uncultured Acetatifactor sp. | reverse complement strand
TTCCGGCTCCTCCCGGCGTTCCTGCTCCGCTTCCGGATTCTCCCGGCGTTCCCGCTCCGTTTCCGGCTCCTCCCGGCGTTCCTGCTCCGCTTCCGGATTCTCCCGGCGTTCCCGCTCCGTTTCCGGCTCCTCCCGGCGTTCCTGCTCCGCTTCCGGATTCTCCCGGCGTTCCCGCTCCGTTTCCGGCTCCTCCCGGCGTTCCTGCTCCGCTTCCGGATTCTCCCGGCGTTCCCGCTCCGTTTCCGGCTCCTCCCGGTGCTTCCGCTCCGGCTTCTCCGGACCCTTCCGGCGCTGTCACGTTTTCACTGTCTGCCGTCCCGTCTCCGGTTTCGCCCGGCAAAGTTCCTGCCTCTGACAGGCTAACGCCCCCCGGTCCTTCCGATCCTATACCATTTTCTCCGCCAGAATCCGCTGTTTTTCCGCATCCGCCAAGTACCAGCCCCAACACAAGGGCTAATGTTATCATCCCTTTCCTCATTTCCGCATGCTCCTTTCCGTCTTTTCCTGCCTCTTATTTAAATCGCTTCGCGATAGCACTAAAGGGTAAAGTCGCTTCGACACACCTGTAATGAGAGGAACTTTTATTCGAAAGGGAACTCATAAAAGTTCCTCTCGTGCGACTTTACTGTCCAGCAGAAATTATTTTCAAAAGTACTTGACATTTCTTAGCTGAACTTTTGCTTCCTGCCATAATAGACGAAAAAAAGAGCGAAAAGTTTCACTCAAGCCGTTCATTTCTCCTTCCATACCTCAATCCGTGAAAATAACTCTTCCATATTAATTCTTGAGAAATCTGTTGTATCAACCTTAATCTGCCTGCCATCAACGCAAAAAGCATCAAATCCCCTTTGTTCTATTCCACGAACATAGTTCTCATAAGAAATCGTTTTTGCTTTTAGAGTTTTCGGATTATTCTCTTTCTTTTCCGGATAACAGTCATTCACAACATGCCCCCTGTGCCTGTCAGGGCTGCTTTCCCGTTCCAGAAAACGCTGGTAAATTACTTTATAATCACCTGTTAAGGTAATGGTCAATGCGGAATATTGATATTTTTCTAAAAGATTTTTCATTCCCTGCTCTGACGAATATTCAAAATTATTCTCCAGGATAAAAGGTTGTCCTGCTTTCATAAGCTGGCCTGCGGCATAATACATGATTTCCATACTGGCAATTCCAAGTTTTACTTTTTCTGCCCTTGACTGAAATCCAACATTGTCAAACAACAATTCTTTGATGGTATCCTTTGAAATAACAGGAAGTTTCAACCTTTCTGACAGGGCCTCTGCCATAGTGCTTTTTCCTGCTGCCGGAATACCTGTCACTAATATACAATACATTTTTCATGCTCCCTTCAAATTATACAAGAAACGGCTTCCGGTCCGCCAGGGCCTTCCCCGCTCAATCCCCCCAATTCGTAAAGAACCCGCACTCGGCCTCCACATTGTAAATCCCATAGGCAGACAGCCTCTCAATTCCTCCGTTCTTCCACAGATAATAGTCCGGAGACCAGGTTACAAAATCCTCCTCCAGTTCTTCCATGGGCACTCCCGGCAGATAGAAGATAAATTCCTCTCCCTCCTCCAGCCCCACAGCCCCGGCGCCGATAAAGCGGAAGCCATCCTCAATCCACACCGCATCCTCCTCTGTCTCATAATCCAGTTCCGTCAGACCCATGGAGAAAGAATACTCGCCCGCCTCCCTTATATCGCCAAATTTCCCGCTGAACCTGCAGATATAGACCGTTCCCCTGGGATAGCTCTCCCCGGCAACCGCCTCGTTGCCCGCATAGGTGCCCTGGAAGGAACCGTCCGGGTAAAGGGTGAGAGAAGTGCTCCAGGCTCCGGCGCCGCTGGCAAGCACAAATTCAAGGGGCTCCACTTCCTCCGGCAGTCCTTTGGCAAAATCCTTCCACACCCCCTCTGCCGGTTCCGTCTCCTCCGGATAGAACCGCACCGGATACAGCCCGGACAGCTCCTCCGCCCGCCGGGGTCCTACAGCCAACTGGCCGTCCTGGGTACTGATGAGAACCGTGCCCTCCTCCAGAAATTCATTGGCCCACACCGCAAAGGCGCGCATCTTTCCCGTCACCTGGCCGGAAGCCAGTTCAAAGTCCGCTTCCCATGTATTTTCCGGGGTTTCAACGCCCCCTGCCAGGGAAAACTGCTCACAGGTATAACTCCCGAAGCCCTGGGAAAGATTGGGATGATATCGGATCAGGAAATCCTTTTCCCCCTCCTGATACAATAGAAGGGTATTCCACCCCGCATGGGATGTCCCGGCCTCCTCACTCCACAGCAGCGTGCCGTCCCTTTTCAGTACCTCCAATACATATACCTCCCCTTTTACCGTCTCCCTGACCCGGATTACCTCCGGCTCACCGTCCCTGTCCAGATCAGCCTCCTCCCAGATAACCGCCTCCAGCAGCGGTCCCTCTCCCTCCGGAAGAGCGTCGTCCCAGGAAGACAGCCAGCTGTAATCTGCCTCATAAAAATCCCAGTCAATGATCAGATAGGTATTTCCCATGTTTCCCACCTCATGGACAGAGCCGTCTGCCATGGTAAGAGAGAAGAAAATACTGCCTCCGTCCAAATCCTCCGGCTCCTCCACATACCTCCCTCTGCTCTGCTGAATCAGGGAAACCATGACATCAATGTCATTTTTTGCAAGCTGTTTAGATTGTCTTCCCAATCCGGAATAAATGACCACTTCCGCTTCCGCCACTTCCTCCGCCTCCAGAGTCTGTGCCCAGACAAGAGTATCCCGGCGGACAGGATTGGTGAGAAAACACACCGCCGCTGCCCCGCAGGCTGCCAATGCCGCCGCCAGTGCCCAAAAAGCAGGCTTTCGATAATGCAGCACGGACTTCACCCTGGTTTTCACCCCCGACTCCCCAAAGGCCAGGGGACAAACTCCCATGCCCCTGGAACGGGTGCTGCAGTCCAACAACGCCTGAGAGTAATCTGCCCGCCTCTCCCTGTCAAGTCCCCGAATCACACTCTCATCACAGGCCAGCTCGATATCCCGGCACAGCAGCACATAGGCAAGCCACAGCAGCGGATGAAACCAGTACAGCGCAAGCAGCCCGAATCCAAGCGGCTTCCACAGATGGTCCCCCCTGCGGATATGGATTTGTTCGTGCAGCGCCACCAGTTCCAGATGCCTTTCCTGCATCTGAAAGGGAAGATAAATCCTGGGCTTTATCACCCCCAGTACAAAGGGAGAATCCACCCCTTCGCTGCGGAAGATATTGTCCCGAAACAATACCGCCGTCCTCACCTGCCTGCGCAGCCCAAAATAGCTGAACACGGCGTAAAATAACATCAGTCCCGCTCCTGACAGCCATATCGCCGTCAGAATTAAAATGCTGTTTGGTTCCTTCCAAAATCCCCATAATCCGCCTTCTGTCAGGCCGTTCTGCTGCGTTATCTTTCCCCAGATTCCGCTTCCCCGAAAGCCTGTCCTCTCCGCCTTCCTCCGAATCTCCCTTTCCCCCCGGACAGATGCTGCTTCTCCTGCCTCGTTCTCCCCGGAAAAATCCGCTGCAGAGTAAACCTCCCCGGCAAATCCTTCCGATATGGGCCTGGCGTCAGGAATCAGGCTGAAGCTGCTCTCGATGGTGACCGGAAACAGCAGCCGCAGGGCAACCATGCCCCAGAGCAGCAGATTTATCCATTTTGGTCCTTTCCTTAAAACAAAACGCAGCAGTACCACTGCCAGTACCAGCCATCCCGCCGCAATACTCCGGTTTACCACTTCCAAAAAGATACCTGCCATCACGTCCCTCCTTCCCGGAATCGGTCTATCATCCGCTGTACCTGGTCAATTTCCTTCTCTGTAATCCGCCCATGCTTTGTAAATGCCGCCACAAACGCCGGAAGGGAGCCGCCGAACTTTTTCTCCACCAACTCCTCAATCTCCGCCGCCTGCACCTGCTCCCTGCTTACCAGAGCTGTGACCACACTGTTTTCGTTTTTCACTACTCCACGCTCCGACAGCCGCTTGATTACCGTATAGGTGGTGGTAGGCTTCCATCCAAGCCTCTCCTGACACAGCCGCACCAATTCGCTGCTCTTCACCGGCTCCTGCTCCCATAAAATCAGACAGAAACGATATTCGCTCTCAAAAATTTTCGGTGTATCCATACAAATCCCCTCCTCTAATATATTAGAGTATATTGTTACTCTAACACATTAGAGAGCAGAATTCAAGTATCTTTTCTGTCAATCTCTCCTATTCCTGTCAGATTTGCTCTTCTGCCGCCCTCTGCTCTCCCCAACGCGAAAAAAAGAAAAAACCCGGATATCCTGGCACTTTTTGTCAAGTGCGGAATAGAATATACAAACGGTTTGATATGACACCGCCGATGTAACGGCAAAACAGAATCCCGGACAGCCCCCGGATTGCTGTACGGGGACTCCGACAGGCGCATGCAAACTGCGTTCTGGACCCTGCAGATAACACGCCCTATACCGCCCCGGCTGCGAATATCAGGAAAACCGAAAATCTGTCACGAGACTTTACCAGGAGGAAAAGATATGGGAAATCGTTTGATATGGGAAGAACGATACAATATAGGCGTGGACATCATCGACAGGGAACACAAAAAGCTCTTCAGTATTCTCAATAAGCTGTTTGCTTTTGGACACAGTGATGAGAAAAGCCAATTCGCCTGCCAGGAGGCAATCAAATACTTCAAAGACCATGCCGTCCAGCATTTTGCGGATGAGGAAGCCTACATGGACTCTATCCATTACCCGGGACTGGCGGCTCACAAGCGCATCCACAGGGATTTCCGGAAACGGATGCTCCCTGCCCTGGACCAGGAACTGAAGCTGAAGCAATTTTCTCCGGCCTCCATTCAGCACTTTCTGGGTGTATGCGCAGGATGGCTCATCGGGCATACCCTCATTGAGGACCGCTTGATTGTAACCGGCGAGTCTGTGGTACACTGGGACCACCTGTTGCCCGAGGAGGAACTGGCTGTGATGGGACAGACTCTGGCCAGCCTGCTGCACGGCATGTTTCAACTGGACTCACAGCTGGTGAGCATTTGCTATACCGGGGAACATTTCGGAAACGAAATCTGCTGCCGCCTGGTCTATGACAGCAAAGATCATAAGCGAATCGAATTTTTTATGCTTTTTGAAGAACAGCTGATCGGCAGTACCATCGGCAATGTGATAGATGCTGAATCGGAAACCACGGACATGATGCTTAGTAATGTGGTAAAATATGCTGCAAAGCAGCTTGCAGAACGTTTTAAACAACAGTTTACATCCCTGGCACAGTTCGAACTCACCAGTGAACACCTGCTGTCCTATGAGCAATTTTACAAAATGTATGAGAAGATAAGTCCCCGGTTCAGCCTTCTGTTTGACACCGGCAGAGGCTACTTTGCCTGCTGTATGGCCTCTTCCGAAACACCTCTGCACAAAGAAGGCCTTTCGGCTGTCACGGCGGATGCCGTAGCCCGGCTTGAAAGCGGTCTAACCCCCGGCAAACCTTTGTCTGAAAACCGAAACCTTCCACAGTCGCAAGAACCGCAGAGCGAAAACAGGAACCTTCCCCATGCCAGCCACACACAGGCTGAGTACCAAAACTGCATGCATGCAGACAGTCTTTCGGATAAAGCCCTATATCCAGCACCATGTGATAATCTCCAGGCCGAAAGCAGGGTTTGTCCGCATCCCGGCTATTCCCTGGCTGAAAACAGCGGACGAACGGACACAGGCGGTCACACGGCTGATTGCAATGGACCTCACAGGAACAACTTCACAGCTGGCAGAAACGGTTTGCCGTACGCAAACATTCTCCATACCGACAAACAGGAACAGACCTATACCAGTAATCACCCAGATGACAGCAAAGAACTGTCTTACACGGACGGCCGCACAACTAGAAGGAACGATTTGCCGTATGCAAACACTCTCCAGATCGATAACCAGAGTCAGCCCTATACCGGTAATCACCCAGCGCACAGCAAAGAGCTTCCTTATACGGACAGCCGCCCAACCGAATGCAAAGAGCTGACATACATGAGCAATCCCCTGTCGAATAACAGAGGAATGCCGCACGCAGCTGTCAGTAAAGAGCTGCCTTACACAGACACGCTCCCGGCCAATAGCCAAGAATATTCCCACGCGGACAGCACCGGGCAAGCCGTCGGCGGCAGGAAAAAGAAAATTCTGGTGGTGGACGACTCCGACTTCATGCGAACGGCCATGCTGCATTTGCTTGGCCGTGACTATGAGGTATTCACCGCAGATTCCGGCTTGTCCGCCATCCGAAGCATTACCCTTGCCCGTCCGGACCTGGTGCTTTTGGACTATGAGATGCCTGTCTGCAGCGGAAGCCAGATGCTGGAGATGATTCGCTCCGAAAAGGATTTCACAGATATTCCGGTGATTTTTCTCACCTGCAGAGTGGACAGAGCAAGCGTTCAGAAAGTGATTTCCCTGAAACCAGAAGGCTATCTCTCCAAATCCCTTCCCGCAGAATCCGTCAAAAGAGAAATTGACCGCTTTTTTGAGAAAAAAGGCTGAATATGGATTCCGTATTTTTTCCGTAGGACTTTCCATATCATCATCCCGTCGCTTTGCGGGACTTTGGAAAGAAAACCAAGAAAGCAAAAACATCCGAACCTTATCACAGGCCAGCACCTTAGCCCCGGTTTTCAGCTTGACAGAAAACTTTCCGGATAGTATGATGATACTAACACTACAACAAAAGCATCTATCGGGAAGGAATGGAAGGCAGATGGCAAACGGACAGGAAGAACGCATCAGAATCGTACAGGAAACCGTGGCGGGCAAGGAAATCACATTCGCCCATGTAATGGGAGGGCCGGCGCCGATTATATACCAGAAGCTTGGGTTAAACCCCCAGGTTGACTATCAGTCCGCGGCCATCGGCATCATGAACATGACGCCGCCGGAATCTGCCGTCATTGCCTCCGATATTGCGGTCAAAAGCGGAAATGTATATCTTGGCTTTGCGGACCGCTTTACGGGAACCCTGATTATCACCGGGGAGATTTCCGACGTCATGTCTGCCATGACGGAAATCGTGAATTATTTCCGGGATGACCTGGGATATGTGGTCTGCAAAATCACAAAGAGATAGGAAGAATGCCATGTCCCATATAACACAGAAAGAACTGTTGGAAAGGCTGTTCCATGAGGATTATGAACGGCTTAAAAATAAAAAACTGCGCATCACACGTCTGCGCATCCCGGGAAAAGAAGTCTGCCTGGCCCATGTCATCGGCGTCTCCCAGTCCTGTGTCTATCAGAACCTGGGTCTTCATATCGGCGTCCATGAAGGGGAAGATCATCGGGGAGAATCCATCGGCCTGATTCGTTTTACCCCCTGGGAAGCCGTGGTGGTGGCTGCAGATGTGGCAATGAAAAGCGCGGATGTGGAGATTGGCTTTATGGATCGGTTCTGCGGTTCCCTGATTCTCACCGGAAGGCTGTCGGAAGTGCAGACGGCCGTGGAAGAAGTGGTTCGCTTTTTCAGAGAGGAACTGCATTTTCATACCTGTGAAATCCACCGCAGCTAAAACCGAAAGGGGCGGCACATGAAAAAATTATTTCTGATGGGCAGAAGCGAAGCCGGAAAAACCTCCCTGACCCAGGCGCTTCGGGGCGAAGAGCTTCATTATGTAAAAACACAATATACCAGCTCCGGGGACGATACCATCGACTCTCCGGGAGAATATGCGGAATCCAAATGCTTCAGCGTGGGGCTTGCCTGTTTTTCCTTTGAGGCGGATGTGGTAGCCGTGGTCCAGGCCGCAGACGAACCCTTCAATCTGTTCAGCGCAAGCCTGCGTTCTTTTATTCTGCGCCCTCTCATCGGCATTATTACCAAAATAGACTCTCCCTATGCCAATATCCCCATGGTCAGACAATGGATGATCAATGCCGGCTGCGAGCGCATTTTCCTGATCAACAATGTGACTCGGGACGGCATCGACGAGCTTCTGGAATATCTGGCGGAAGACCTGCCCCGCCTGACCTTTGAAGAGGCCAGGCACAGACAGAGTCTGGGATTAAACGAATGGGACTGACGCCTGCAGGCACGGCAGCCCCCGGACAGGAAAAGAATGGACAAACCATGACCAAAAACATTACCAACAATATCTTCATAGAAGGAATACAGGGCCTGGGAAAATCCACCCTGCTTCAGGCCATTGCCCGCAGGCTGCCGGAACTCCATGTGTGCCGGGAAGGGGATTATTCCCCGGTAGAGCTGGCCTGGTGTACCTGGATGACAGATGAGGACTATGCCGCAGTACTGGCGCGCTACGAAACCCTGGCTCCTGAAATCAAAGCCCATACCTTTCGGGAAGGCAGCCATTATATCGTCACCTATACCGCCATTCTCACGGACATCCCCGGCTTCCACAAGGATCTGGAACAGTATGAAATCTATAACGGCCGAAAATCCCTGGCGGAATTTGAACAGATTATCCGCACAAGGTACCGGAATTTCTCCGGAAAGGGTTACCTGTCCGAATGCGCATTTCTACAGAATATCGTAGAAGATTTAATGCTGTACCATCAGTCGGAGGATGATGCCATTGTGGACTTTTACCGCCGGCTGTTCGGCGATGTCCCCCGGGAAGGCTTTCTGCTGCTGTATCTGTATGACGAACATCTGGAAGAAAGCACCCGGGTTATCCGGAAAGAGCGCTCGGACGATAAGGGGAATCCCCTGTGGTATCCCCTTATGCTGGATTACCTCACCGCCTCTCCCTACGGAAAAGCCCACGGCTGTCAGGGCTTTGAGGACCTTGTCCGGCACTTTCGCCACAGACAGCAGTTGGAGCTGCGCATCCTGCAGGAGGTAATCGGGTCCCAGGCTGTGATCCTGCCCGCCAAACAGTGGGATATTGACGAGGTACTTCATCTACTGGAGCCTGTCTGAACCTTCCTGTCCCGGTAATCAGGATCTGATATTCACCTCCCAACAGAGCATCCGCGGCCCTATGCCTAACCTCCGCCCGCTGATGCCACCCCCATACGAATACACAAGCGTCTCCTCCCGGAACACGGGGCAGATTCACCTGCTTTCATTGACATAAAGCTGCACACGGTTCTGGATGATCTCCATCACAGCCTCCGCCCTTTTCTGCCCGCTGTAGTAAGCGGCGGCTTCTTCGCCGATAATCCGGAGCACCTGATCCTCCTGGGCGGAAAAGTAGGGTCTTGCATATTTCACCAGGCCCAGTATGGTATCGATTTCCTCCCGGGTCAAAGCATGGAATTGGATGACTGTTCCGTCTTCAAAAATCCGGGCGCCGAACTCGTAGCCTTCCTCCGCCCATTTACGGTCCTCTTCCATTTCACTGGATGCGATGGTATCCATATGTTTCTTCAACGACGGAAAT
Organism: uncultured Acetatifactor sp.; assembly: GCA_910587555.1. Classification (GTDB taxonomy): domain Bacteria; phylum Bacillota; class Clostridia; order Lachnospirales; family Lachnospiraceae; genus Acetatifactor. The sequence goes on along the minus strand of CAJULV010000065.1, from coordinate 11,584 downwards.
TCGCCCAACATCCAACGCAGATTGTAAATTTCCTCCTCTGCCCCCAGGACGCTCTCCACAAATGCCCATGCCCCTTCCTTCTGCTGCGACATGGAAGTGATTCCGAACGCATCTTTCGGAAAAAGCAGCGTTCCTCCCTGTCCGTCCATGGCAGGAAATCCCAGGCTGACCTCTTTCCCGAACATTTCCTGATAAATCTGCAGGCTCTTTAGATTGTAAATATCTACTATCGTATACAATATCTCACCGCTTTGAACCTTTCCCGGCAGGTATTCCTCTTCCTTTCCGCTTTCCAGGGTATCCGGAAATCGGCTTACAAATTTCAGAACGGCCTCAAACTGCTCCGAATCAAACCTGCACTCTCCTGTCTCCCAGTCAATAAAAGCATCCTGGTTGAACGCCATAAGGTACTGCATCATCTCATCCCGTGTGACCGCCCCCACAGGAACAGCCCCGGAACTGTCCTCTGCCGCCGCAAACAGGCGCTCCGGCGTCAGCGCGGTCTCGTCAGCCACTGCCTTTTTCCCCACCATGGTCCGCAGTGAAAAGGTCCGGGGAATGCCCGCCAGAACGCCGTCCACGGTATAGGTATCCAGAATTCCTTCCAAAAAATCAGAAGGGGCAAACGCCTCCGACTGCTCCACCCAGGGCCGCAGATCTTCCAGGATCCCCTGTCGCAGCAGACTCTCTATGTTGACCCCGGATAAATCAATGAGATCTATGGGTTCTCTGGTCAGGATGACATTGTACAAATCCGTCAGGGAATCGTAATTTTTCAGGTCAAGATGATACTGTACCTGGCTCCTGTTGAATTTCACCGCCAGGGCCGTGAGACTGCTTCCCCCGTTCACGGCGGCAAGCGTGATATTTTCCTTCTGCACCGCCTCCGCTGCCTTTGTTTTCTGCAGGATCACTATACACCTGTCGTTATTTTCCCAGTCCTCCACTGCGGCATAGTATCTGCCGTCTTCCAGAACGCCCATACTTTCCACAAAATACCCGTTGATATCGCTGTCCGTCCAGGCAAACAGTTCCTCCAGGGTTTGTCCGGAACCATTTTCATGGGCGGAAAAACCGTAATTGCAGACAAGTTTGTCGTCATAAAGCAGGAGGCCATTCAGGCCCGTTTCAGTTCCGTTTCCCTTACAGAATCCTTTGACATTCGGGAAATCCTCCATCACCTCCGTCAGTTTTTTTTCCTGAAAATCCACCTCCCACACAGTACAATGGTCCGGGTTTTCCCCTTCGCTGATACAGACATACAACCTGTCCGCCTCCCCGTTTACCGTTCCCCGAACCACAGCTGTTTCCGAAACACCGAAGGACAGCTCTCCCTGATAGCTTCCCTCCTCCGTATACAGCCAGACTCCCGCTTCCTCTCCCGGCGCATACTCACTGGTAAAAACATAAATCCGGCCCTGTCCGTCCAATACCATATCGCCCACATAGCTGCCCCTGCCCATTTCCTCCGTAACATTCTGATAAAACAGGTTCTTTCCTTCCGAATCAAACCTGCACAGATAACGCTTTAACTGACCGTAATCAGCGGAATAGGCATTTACAATCAGCCATACACTGTAATCCGGCGCAAAAACATAAGAACAGATTTCCAGTCTTTTCTCTTCCAGGGGCCACTGGATGTCAAGCCTGTCCAGTTCTCTGTCAGTTAAGGAATACCGGCATATCTTCTGCGCCTCATCCTCTGCCTCACCGCTCATGGAAATATAACAGATCTCGTCTCCCACCAGCCCCATCCCGTCATAATCCGCCCTGGAGTCCCCTACCGTAATCACCTCGGGTACATAAACCCATTCCCTTCCGGAAGTTCCGGAAGCAATGCTGTCCCCGGTTGTTTTTCCTGTACCGCCTTCTATGCCCACACTGATTCCAGTTCCCATGTTCGCCGGGCCCTCCGGGGATTCCTGCCCTCCGTCTGCATCCCTTCTGCCGCATCCTGTTATGACAAGCCCCAGGACGGCCGCTGCAGCAATGATTCTGCTCCTTTTCATGATTCCCTTCCCCCTCCGATCCTTTCCCTGTGCTGCCCCGGCTTTCTGCCTGCATGCACAGCCGTATTTTCAGATGATTTTACCGTTCTCTTGTATCGGTTTCATTTCGGGATTGTATCCGGGTTGTATCCGCAGCCTGACCTTCCTAAAGCCCCCGGCCAATGCTGCTTTGCGGTCAAAAGAAGTTACCCATGGATTTGGTTTTCGCCGAAAAACAAACGTTTTGCCGATATATTTTTCTCAAACGGAAGTGTATCCCGGCGGGAATGACAGCCAGCGGACAGCAAATCCGTGCATCGCAGCCATAATGTGCAACAGTTCAGATATGGCGCTGAACTGTTGCGAGAATGCACACAAAACGCGGAAAGAATGCGTTTTGGCGCCCGCAAGTCTCGTAAAATTGCACAGAGCACAATTTTGACTTCGCGAGAGGGGCTGTCTGAACTGTTACCGCAATGTCCCAGATATGAAAAATTCCCTGCTTTTCAAGTTGCCGGCAGGGAAGTAGTCTTGTTATAATGGAATGCAGAACAAACAAAGCAAACGATTGCAGGAGGGCTTACCATGTATTCCTTAAAAGATCTGTCCACAATGACTATGCTGTCGGACCGGACTCTGCGCAATTATCTGGATGCCGGGATTCTTCAGGGCAGAAAGGAAAACGGCGCATGGGTCTTTACATCGGAGCAGATAAAGCTGTTTCTCCAAAACGATATGGTAAAATCAGCCATTCGTACCAAAAAGAACGCCATCGTAAAAGATTTCATCGTCAATTCGAAGAAAAAAGGGAATTCCGTCTGCCTTATCTGGGATCTGCCGGATGCAGACCCCTCAAAAGTCGGACGCTTTATCTGCGATGCCGCGGGAAAGAGAGACGACGTTCTCATGTCCTTTGAAAATGCAGGAAAGAAAAACCGGATTATTTTAAGCGGCAGCGAAACCACCGTGTATGAAATCATGACAGAATTCCGCCGGCAGTTTCCTTCGGCTCCCTCTTAGAGCATGTTTGAAAATTCATTCCTGCCGTCTGCATGTCCCACATTTGCCGGAAAACAATTTTCAAACACGCTCTCGCCCCGCAACACGCATTTTGGTTTTCAGCACAATCGTTTCCGTACTTCCCGGCTCCGGTCCCTCCGGGGCGGAAGAGAAAGGTGGTACCCATGAGTTTACTGTCCGTCTACCAGGCTGTGGAAGAATATCTGCAGAAACTGGATTTCTCCCTGTTGTATCCGGGTTTTAAAAAATACCCCTATGCACTCTATAACCAAAAGCAAGTCTGCCTGGCAGGGGAAATGTTTCCCTATGACGAAAGATTCCTTGCCAATACCGCCATCCTCCTGGACGGAACATATACCGCCATCTGGAATCTGGAGGATGAGGCAGAACTTTCCCCGGCGCTTCTGGCCAGTCAAATTGTACATGAAATGTTCCATTGCTTTCAGTTAGAAAACGGCGAATCGAGATTCCCCGACGACCTGAAGCTGCTGGCCTTTTCGCTGGATTATGACTATTATGCCGCCAAGTATCTGGAGAATCTGTGTCTGGCGAGAGCCTTTTCCCAGGAAGCGGAGGACCTGCCATGTGCAAAAAACCTGCCTGCCGGAATCCAGGGCCTGGAGCGCTTCTTTGCGGTCAGAAATTCCCGCTGCCGCAAATACGGCGAATCTCTGCAGGAAGAACTTAAGACAGAGACCATAGAGGGCGTTGCCGAATATGTGGGTTTGAAAGCGCTGCGCGTGTTTCATTTGGAGGAATATCAAACCAAGGTAAAAACATACCTGCATCGGCTGGAACATGACTTCCCGCTTCTGTTGGATATTCGCAAAAGCGCTTACTTTACAGGCTCCCTTTTCTGTCTGGCAGCGGAGCGGTTTCAGCCGCCTCTGAAAAACGCATTTGGGGAGAAGCCCGTGTATTTGCAGAATCTTCCGGATTCCCATTCCGTCCCTTCCGCCCTGCCGGACGCGGTACGGGATAAAAGTCTCTGTCTAATCCCCGATGTCTGGCAGTTCCAGCCCCCGGAAGCCCTCGGCCAGGAATTCCAGAAGATGACGCAGCAGCGGCGCCTTCTCCTGTCCCGCCACCAAAAATCCAGAAATTACACAGACTTTCCCGCCCGCATCTGCGGCTATGACCCCATGAACATGTTCCGCATGGGCAATCTGCTCTACTGCAGCCATTTTCTTTTCCTGCAAAATGATGCGGGAACCATCCGGCGGAACGGTCCTGTCCTGGCCGTTCTGAAGGATGATTCCCACAATGAAATTCTGGGCTATTATTGACCATACGCGAGAATCGAATCCAGGAACCCCCTGGAAACCCTCTCCCTTTGAAACAACCGGCGTCCTCTCCCGACCAAAAAACTACATTTCTGTCTCAATGGCTGCCTTTCGGCTGTTGATTTTGCGGATGATTTCCATACCAAATTTGGCCTTCCTGTCATAACTATACAGGCCGTTTACCTCCAATGATAAATCTTTTTATAAACTGATGCAAAACCGCGGCATTGGAGGTGACCGGCCTGGTTTATAAAAACATCTATACTACAGCTGAAAGATACTTAATTGCTCAAACTCCGTTCTGCGCTCCAGCAAAGGCGGTGCTTTCCGCAGCAGCTCCTCCGAAGCATCGTCCTCCAAAAGCCAGCACACAGCCTCGTCCCGCTCCAGAATCAGGGGCATACGGTCATGTACCTGCTCCATGGAAGCATTGGCCTGGGTCGTCAGAATCACAAACCTGTCTCCATCCTCATACTTCCTGTAACATCCGGCCATGAACATAGCATCCCCGCTTTCCCGACAAAATGTATACTTCTGTTTCCCTTGATTCCACTCATAAAACCCCGCCGCCGGGATGACTGCTCTGCGGTGCAGGACAGCCTCACGGAACATCGGCTTTTCCATGGCAGACTCACATCTGGCATTGAAGATAACCCGGCCTTTCTGGAATCCCGGGAACCCCCACAGCTGCCACCGACACTCCAGGACGGAACCGGAAGCTGCCAGTATGGGAGCAAGTTCTGTAGGATGGATATCCTTTGCCTCAATCTCAATTTTACGGGCCAACGCTTTCCTGCCCGCCTTTTCATCCACCTGCCAGACCAGCTTTTCTATCTCCTTTGCTGTACCATCGTCTACATAATATCTGCCGCACATGGTTCCCTCCTGTATTGCTTTTGTCACTGCATTTATTGCTTATTTTTCCGCCATCGGATGCCATTTATCCTGCTTTCTTAAATCCTCCTGCGAAAAATACTCATAAGGCAGTCTCAATTCCTTTAAAAGCAATCATAGTGATTCCTGTCAATTCCCTGTCTTCATGGCGTAATAAACCTGATTGACTGCCTGGATATACACAACAAAGGACGGATGGTGCTTATCGCCCTGACTTAAATAATCATTTTTCAGTTCCAGATAATCATGCCGCACATTCATCCAGTATCCGCCCTTTTTAACCGCGGCAGCTTTTGTACCCAGGCCGGCTGATTCCCGTATCTGGTTCCATATAAATACACCTTGTTTTTTATCATGGATCAGCTTGGACTCTCCGCCCTCTTCTCTAATCAAGGCCACATCAAAGCTGAACACTACCGTTTGCCCGTCTCCTGCATGGACAATGTATTTTATGGACGATGTAGAATCTTTCCCAGGAGTAAACCGCTTATCAACCATGCGATCCAGAAGCTTCCTAATATCATTTTTAAGATGCTCCGGCGATTTCTCATATTTCTGTGGGATAGAAGTAAGGACAAGGTTATAGTCCAGGTCAAACGGCCCTTTCCCATCTCGCGTGACCATGTTCTTAGCGCCGCTTCCTATCAGAGTGACATACGCCTTTATGCCATACTCTTTTTCCAGCTTCATTTTCAGCCTGTTCAAAACATCACTGCAGCAGGCTCTATATGGGGCTGCCTCTCCTTTTGTAACATACTTATACATAAAAGTTTCTCCTTCCTCGCCCATGCCTTCACCTCTAACGTATCCCGTTAAATCATTACAGAATAGCAGAAATCAGGGCGGCTGTCAAGGAAAAATGAGCGTTCCTTCAATAAGTCTTTTGGCTAAGTCTTCATAAATCTGCTATAATAAATGGGGATTTTATTCTATACCAAAGCAGAGGTGGACTATGATACAGATATGCCGGAAAGATAAAGAAAAGGTATTTGAGGCAATTCGCACTGGAAAAATAGATGCAGCAGAAATGTCATTTCCAAACCTGATAGATGACATCATCCTTATGATGAAAAAAAGGGGACTTACAGACCGCCTTGCACAGGCCCTGCCGGATAAACGAAGGGACAACAGCCATATCCCTTTTGATATCCTTCTGTGCCTTGCCGTTGCTGCCAAACTCAAATGCAAGACCAGCCTTACAGATGTCCCTTTCGCAGTGACGGAAGCAGAATTACTGGCTGAACTGGGCTGGAACATCTGGGATAACGAGCGGAATGTGAATGAGGGGCTTTTTTCAGAAAGCGTGATGCGCAAACCCCTTGCGAAATACAAAAGCGGGGAATGGGTTTCTTTCTATAACAGTTATGTCCAGGAGCATCTGATGCCAGAACTGAACATCCAGCCATGCGTCCACATACTGGACTGCACAAAGGTCCTTGTCAACCTGGACAATGGCAACTATGAAAACTCTTCTGTAGTAAAGATAGACGGGGAGACTATGCGCGGCTATAAACTGGGTGTGCTCAGAGGCATCCTGGATGATTCAGGGATAGCGGAAGAGATTGTGTTCGGCACTCTTAAGACTCATGATATGGAACAGTGCAGGGAGATGCTGAAAAACACCTCCTGCTTCCATGAAAATGACATACTGATTAATGACAGGGGGTTCCTGTCACGAGAAATGACGAACTATTTAAAGACAGAACGCAGGGTAGACACCTACATTCCTGCCAGGGAGAACATGACCGTCTATCAGGATGCCGTAAGACTGGCCACTGCAAGCGGGAAATGGCAGAAACATCCCAACCGAAGACGCAGAGACCAGGAAATCCAGCTGGTGACAGACCTGGGCCCGTTATGGGAAAGCGACGAGCCGGAAAAGGATGTCCCCATCAATGCCTGTGTCGTGCATGACAAAAAGGCAGACAAATATTTTGTATTCATGACGACAGACACCGGCAGGACTGCACGGCAGATCATAAATACCTACGAGCTGCGCCCGGAAATCGAAGAGGATTTCCGGCAGATGAAGGATTTCTGGAAGCTGGAAGACTTCAAGAGCACAAAATACAACTATATTACCTACCATATCATAATGACACTGGTGGGATACCTTTATTTCCAGATATATAAGAATCTGGACGAAGGGAAAAAATATTCAGGGAAATCCCTGCCTGTAGTAGTGAAGAACTACAAGGAGGCAAGACCTAAGTCAGTCATCATATATGTCGGGCAGTATTTTGGCATTTTTCCCTTCCTTGAATTCCTACAGCTCTATGCAGAATGCACTTTAGAAGTACGACGGCTTCTTGATCCGATCCTGGCTAAAGTATAGCAGGCTTTTGGAGGAATTTCCAAAAGCCTAATTGAAGGAGCGTTCAAAGGATAAACTTACATAAGCATTTTAAAGGGCTGACCACCCAGGAAAAGAAACAGCTAAAAATAAGCTGGAACTCCTGGCGCAGAATCCTTACCACCCGTCGCTGCGCACCAAGCGGATTCAGGGCACCACAGACCTGTTCGAGTGCAGCGTCAACATGGGCATCCGCATTATCTGGTATTATGAAGGCAACAAAATGATTATCCTGGTGGATGTAGGCCATCACGCCATTTTAAAACAGTTCTGATTGCAGAAGCGGCACCTCACGGAAACAGCGTGCCGCTTTTTTGCGTCCATTTTCTGTACTTTCTGTGGCTTTCCCTTATCACTCCCCGGTACTCCCAAAACCGCCCGTCCCCCTTTCCTCCCCAAGCCCGGAAACAAAATCTGCGATTACAACCGGCATGATGATAAGCTGCCCGACCCTCGCCCCTTCCTGGATGGCATGGGTCCTGCCGCTTACATTGCTGATAATCGCGTGGTTCTCCCCGCGGTAGCCGGAATCCACAGGGGGCAGCTCACAGACAATCCCTTTTGCCGCCATACTGCTGCGTGGAAACACATACCCTGCGTAGCCGTCCAGCACCTCGATCCCACCCCCCAGCGGCACCTTCTCAACAGCCCCGGTTACATCTAAGAACCGAGTCATGTCAAGCTTTACCGGCTTTCTTTACTCGTTGCACCAAACCAACTAATACGGTCTATTGTATTTTTCAGGTCATACTGATATAATTTAAACAGCATCTTTTCTGCCAACCTGATTACAAGGTCCGCAAAGAGTTTCGTGATAAAAAGACCGCATAAGGAGGTAAGAACCATGCCGGAACAAGCAAAAAAACCAAATATTGTCTACATACTGGCCGACGATATGGGATATGGGGACATCTCGGCCTTCAATGAAAAATGCCCCTTTACCACCCCGAATCTGGACAGGATGTGCCAGAGAGGAATGCGGTTCACGGACGCACATGCCACCGCTGCTGTATGCACCCCCTCCCGGTACGGCTTTCTCACGGGCAGGTATAACTGGCGTTCCGTGCTGAAATCAGAGGTGATCGGGGGATATTCCGCCCCCATCCTGGAAGCCGGGCGAACTACCGTCGCCAGCATGCTTAAAAAACAGGGATACCGCACCTGCATGATCGGGAAATGGCACCTGGGAATGGATTTCGCCAAAACTGCGGATTTTTATGAGAAGGAAGGGTTTGCCGCCTGTGACGGGGTTGATTACAGCGGAAAAATTAATGGTTCTCCCACCTCTCACGGATTCGATTATTACTACGGCATCAGTGGGTCCTTGGACATGCCGCCCTATATCTACATCGAGAACGACCGTTTTACCGCCCTGCCAAACCGTATGACCGAAAGCTCCGGCAAGAAATTCTGGCGGAAAGGCCCCACCGCCCCCGGCTTTGTCCATGAGAACGTACTGGACGAGTTCTGCGGTAAGGTATTGGAGAAAATTGAGGAATACCGAGACGACCCGTTTTTCATCTACTTCCCCATGCCCGCGCCTCACTCCCCCATTCTGCCGGGACCTCAGTTTCAGGGAAAATCGGGTACCAATGAATACGGCGACTTCGTCCTCCACTGCGACGATGTGGCGGGCAGGATCAATCGGAAGCTGGAAGAGATGGACCTGCTGGAGAATACCATTGTGGTATACACCGCGGACAACGGCTGCAGTCTCATTGCGGACTTCAACGAACTGAAGCAGAAAGGACATAACCCCAGTTATGTCTTCAGAGGGGCAAAAGCGGACATCTACGAGGGAGGGCACCGAATTCCCATGATCGTCCAGTGGCCGAACCAGATTCGGGCAGGAAGCGCCTGCAGCGCATTGGTATGTCTTTCGGATTTCATGGCCACCATGGCAGACTGCCTGGGAATCACCCTGCAGCCTTGGGAAGGGGAAGACAGTGTCAGCAACCTGCCCCTGTGGACAGAGTCCCGAGAGGAAGTCCGTGACGACCTGGTGCACCAGAGTATAAACGGCTCCCTCTCCATCCGAAAGGGCAAATGGAAGCTGGAAATGTGCCCCGGCTCCGGCGGATGGTCCTATCCCAAGCCCGGGGAGGAAGCGGAAGACGCCCCCCGATTCCAGCTGTATGACCTTGAGACGGACATAAGCGAGACCACAAATGTCATCTTGGAACATCCGAAGGTGGCTGCGGAGCTGAGACACATCCTCACCGGTTACATCCTGAACGGAAGAAGCACCCCAGGGCCAAAGCAGAAGAATAACGGTCAGGAAGTATGGGACGCCATCCTCTGGGTCCGGGAGGAGACGGAGGATGCAATTTACCAGTGAAATGTCCCATAAACGGACTATCCTTTCAGAAAGGAAGAGAAGAATCATGCCCAAAGACAACATTCTGTTGATCACTACGGATCAGCAGCGTTTCGACACTGTGAACGCCTGGGGTAACCAGAGCATCTTCACCCCTCATTTAAATTATATGGCCGCCATGGGCACCAGCTACACTGGCTGTTATGCGGGCTGCCCTATCTGCGTCCCCTCCCGCACCACCATCATGACAGGCGTGGAGGGCTATGAGAGCGGAGTCGTCTCCAATGACACTCATGCGGCGTTCATGCAGAAATGTACGGAAAACCGTTCCACCCTGCCCGCCGTGCTGACGGACGCCGGATACCAGACCTGTGCCAAGGGGAAGATGCATTTCGATCCCGCCAGGGCCCATTACGGTTTCGAGCATATGCGGCTTCCTCTTGACTACATGAGGGAATACGACAAAAAACAGCCCCTGGCCCGGCCCAAGATCCACGGCGTGGGCGAATGCGAGGCGGAACCTGTCATTTCCACTGTAGAGGAAAAGGACAGCATCACCACCTGGACTGCCGATGAGGCCATCGATTTTCTGGAGACCAGGGACACCACCAGGCCTTTCTTCCTCTGGACCAGCTTCACCAAGCCCCACCCGCCCTTTGACCCCTGCCGAAATTACTGGGAACTGTACGACGGCATCCCCCTTCCCCGGCCCATTACCGGAGACTGGTCCGAAACCGTGGAGAGCACACCCCAGGGCTTTCTCGCCGGCTCCTATGAGAACAGCAACCTGTACCTCTTCGGTCCCGAACAAAAGCAGGCCAGCAGGCGGGCCTACTATGCCTGCATCACCCAGATAGACTACCAGCTGGGCCGCATTTTCGGCTCCATGCGGGAAAACGATCTGTTCCGGAATACATGGGTCATCTTCACCTCGGATCACGGGGAAATGCTGGGAGACCATCATATGTCCCAGAAGAACCTCTTCTTCGAAGGAAGCGCCCATGTGCCCCTGCTGATTATGCCGCCCCAGGGAAGGGAAATCCCCCATAACCTGAAGACGGACCGCCTTGTGACGCTGGCGGATCTCTACCCCACCATCCTGGCCATGACCGGGCTGTCTGTCCCCCAGGGACGCAGCGGCCGGAATGTACTGGACATCTGCGGGCTGAGCAAAGACAGGCTGTTCTTCGGGAACAGCCTAAACAGGAACTTCTGCGTGATGGAGGGGAAGATCAAGCTGATCTATTCCGCAGTGGGAGACCATACCCTGCTTTTCGACCTGAACAAGGATCCCCAGGAACGGCATGACCTGTCCGGCTCCCCGGAATACACCCATGTACTGGAACGTCTCCGGAAGCTGCTGCTGGAACACACGGTCCGACACACCCCTGAGGCGCTGACGGAGGACCGGCGCTTTGTCACCTATGACGCCCCCCGCTTCCCCGGCGATATGCCCGGGCGGTGGTTCGGATTCCACTACCATGACTACAGCGTGGATACTTTCCACTGACAGAGATTCTCTGGTTCTTTCAGTGTTATCTCTTTCATTTGCAGAGAAACCGTCCCAACCTCAAAGGCAGGGACGGTTTTCGTCAATCACAGGCATGATCGATTATAATATGTCCTCCGGACCAAACCTTTCTGCCTGACCAGTCTTCCTCCGCTCCAGAATTCATAACTTCTCGGAATCTTCAGCCCTTATTTCATGGGGCTTTCAGACCTCTGTCTC
>CAJULV010000064.1 GCA_910587555.1 uncultured Acetatifactor sp. | reverse complement strand
GCGGGAACGCCGGGAGAATCCGGAAGCGGAGCAGGAACGCCGGGAGGAGCCGGAAACGGAGCGGGAACGCCGGGAGAATCCGGAAGCGGAGCAGGAACGCCGGGAGGAGCCGGAAGCGGAGCGGAAGCACCGGGAGGAGCCGGAAACGGAGCGGGAACGCCGGGAGAACCCAGAAGCGGAGCGGAAGCACCGGGAGGAGCCGGAAACGAAAACGGAACCCCTGTGGTCCAGGGCGGTCCCTTCGGGGAGCTGTCGGTCACGCTGCCGGCAGGGTGGAAGTATGAGCTGTGTCCCATAGACAGCGACGAGCTGATAAACGGACGATACGGCATCCGTTTTTCACCGGACGACGCGGAGGAAGGATATATAGAACTGTGCTATATCGAGCGGTTTGGGGTGTGCGGAACAGGATTGGAAGAGGAGACCGTGACAATTGCGGGGGTCCCGGCTTTCAAAGGCGTCTATGACGGCCACGGTTACTGGGATTTTATCAGTTTCCAGGAGAACTTCCAGGGCGTGGTGGCGTTAACAGCCTGTGTGGAGGGATGGTGGAGCGAACACGGGGATGAGGCCACGGAGATCCTGGAGACGGTTTCCTTTGACCCGCAGGTAAAGGAAGGCGGCGCCTGGGTGTATCATGAAGAGTCCCAGGAGGAACAGATAGGTCTTTCCCTAACACTGGAAGAAATATCTGCTTCCGGTGCGACGCTGCACTATAATCAGTTCGATGCGAAGGCACCCACCGGTGAGCTGCAGGACGGCGATGATTTTGTGATAGAGGTGAAAAAGGACGGCGGGTGGGAGATGGCGCCCCTGGCTGTGGAGGGCGATTACGGCTTCCATGATGTGGCATACCCTATTCCCGCCGGAACGGTTACGGAAAGGGAGTTGGACTGGACGTGGCTTTATGGGGAACTTGCACCGGGAGAATACCGGATCCGTAAGAGCATCGCGGATTTTCGCAAAACGGCGGATTATGATCGGTATGAACTCTGTGCGTATTTCTTTTTGAATTGAGCCAGAGTCGGGGGATGCGTGTCTTAGAGTGTGCCTGAAAAATTCTTTTCGCTAAATGCAGGCCGAGGTTTGCCCCGGCAGACAGTGTGAACGAATAACCAAACATGCATTGACGTCTAGACATCAATCCGTGCGGACGAAAGGCACGTTGGCTATTGTTTTCCGGCGGGATATATGCTATATTTCTTTTGTCAGCAAAAGGAAGAAGGGAAGCGTGCGGCTATGAAAACCAGGAATATCGCAACAATGTATGCCATATTGGCGGCGGCCTTGTATGCAGTAAATGCTCCCATATCCAAGCTGCTCTTGAAACATGCGGGCGCAACCATGACGGCGGCCTTTTTATACTTGGGAGCCGGCATCGGGCTGCTGCTGTACGGCGGCATTGAGAGGCAGGTAAAGGGCGGGAAAAAGCAGGAACGTCTGACACAAAAAGAGTTACCCTATACGGCTGCCATGGTTGTCCTGGATATTGCCGCCCCCATATTACTGATGTATGGAATTGCAGGGACGAACTCGGCCAATGTGTCATTGCTGAACAACTTTGAAATTGTGGTGACATCCATAATTGCGCTGGTGATTTTCAGGGAAGTCATATCCGGGAGATTGTGGTTGGCGATTTTCATGGTTACGATAGCCAGCGTCATCCTCAGTTTTGAGGGAATGGAAGCATTTGCGGTGAATCAGGGTTCGATTTTTGTGCTGGGCGCCTGTATCTGCTGGGGATTTGAGAATAACTGTACCAAAATGATCAGCAATAAGAGTTCTACGGAGATTGTTGTAATCAAAGGCTGTTTTTCCGGTGTGGGAAGCCTTGTTATTGCGTGGCTGCTGGGAGAGCGGCTGCCGGAAGTAAAGTGGGCGGCGGCAATCCTCCTGTCAGGATTTGTGGCGTATGGGCTGAGCATTAAATTTTACATAATGGCGCAGCAGCATTTGGGCGCGGCAAAGACAAGCGCCTATTATTCCGTTGCGCCTTTTTTGGGCGTTGCTTTCAGTATGGTGCTGCTGGGAGAGAGACCGTCAATACAGTTCTATACTGCATTGGTAATCATGGCAGTGAGTACGGTATTTATGATAAAAGATACCGTGGCTTTACAGCACACCCACGAGCATGAGCATGTACACACCCATGAACACAGCCACGGCGGTCTGGTACACACCCATGAGCATACCCATAGGCACACGCACCTGCATATCCATAACAGCAATTCGGAAGCCCATATGCATCTGCACGATGATATACCGGGACATGAACACACCCATACGGCATAGAGGCGGTACCGGAAAATCGTAACGGCAGCCCGCTGTGTGGCAAGGGCTGCCTGCCGAATCCGGCATTATTCCCGGGTCATAAATGCCGGGAAAGTCAAATATCCCTATCCCGCTCCTCCGCGGCGCTGCAGGCCCGATTCTCCTTTGCCTGCTGTAGAGGACCCGAGCTATCGGCGGATGTACCTTCCGGCAGCACGGCGGCGTTGTCCGGATCTCCGACGGCATGTTTTCCGGTTAAGCGGGCATACATCCAGGTATATATCCAGATGATCAGCGGGATAGCCAGCGTAGCGGAGAGGCTGATACGGAACCATTTTGCGGAAGCGGAATTGTCTGCAATGGCGGTGATGAGGGTAATGATGTACATGAGCAGCAGCAGCAGGACGCCGATGAGGGCCACAACCTGTTTCGATGTGACTTTGCGGGAAGCCTTCTTTTTCTCTTTCTTCATGGGAGTTCCCCCGTTTCGTAAATATGCCTCATTTTAGCATATCGCCGGGAATTTTACAAATAAAATATTTTTTAAAAATATACTTGATTAATGAGAGGGATTTGTGCTATAATACCTTTCGTCAGCAGGAGCTGATGTTTAGGGGAATAGTACAATGGTAGTGCGGCGGTCTCCAAAACCGTTGATGGGAGTTCGATCCTCTCTTCCCCTGTTACGAAAGAGAAGCGTTAAGTGCTGTCGATTCTATGACATGGCTGGCACTTCTTTTTTTGTCTATAAAGTATACCGCCGTGCTGAACGGATTCCTTTCTCCTGAATGTCCTGCAGACCGGAAATCCGTTCCGGGTCATTTGGGCGAAGGCAATCAGCCCGGTATGCGCGTATAAATTGTGTCTTGCTCGGTTCGGGTGATAATCGTTTGTTTTGAAAAATAGAGAGGTATACGGGTGAGTTGCGGCTTGCCGGGATGAACTGCGGAAATACCGTTTGAGGAGAAGAGGCAGATTTTATGGAAGAAAGGGAACAACTGGAGAGAGCATTTGAGATTTTGAAGCAGTTTGTGTGTGAACTGTCAGTACAGGCAGGCAAAAGCAGGGAATACGGAGAAGCGCTGTGGCAGGGAATTCGCTGTTCAGAGGGGCTGCTGCAGGAACTGGCGTACTATCACGATTACGGTGAATTTCTGTGCAAATACGAGGTGGCGGGCCATACGCTTGCCGATGTGCTGGTATGGCAGGTGGACCATTTTAAACTTTATATGGACAGGCCGGAGGAGATGAACCGATACAGGCAGCCGCGGCTGCTGCTTGAGGCGTTTGACACCATGCTGCAGATGGAGAAGGAGCCGGGGCGCTTTCTGGAAAAAATGCGTTGCGAGACAGGACAGGATATTCTGTAACACAGGATACCCGGCGTGCTTCTGCGCCTGGCGGCATTCTCTGCCCGGTGTGTGCCTGAAATGCATTTCGGCTCTCTGCCGCGGTATTATGTATCTCCGCATTTGCAGTATATTTGACCCGGGTTCGGTCAACGCAGCCCGATGCGATTTCCGCATACGTATTTTTCGAACTGTGACCCACAGCAGCCGGAAAGCAATTTTCAAATCCGCTTCAGTATCCGGAAGCCGATAATCCCTTAAAATGACAAAAGCACCTACACATTACATGCAAGTGCTTTCGTCTATAAAAGGGGAATTCGTTTATTATTATATACAGCGCCGGGTAATATGTCAAGCGTTTTTTTCAAAAAAATTACTTTTTTGACGAAAAGCGACAAGCCTGAAAATGAATCACATTTTTGCTGTACATTTCAGGAAAGTGTGATAAAATAAATTACATATGTGTCATTTTTCGGGAAGCCAGATGCGGAAGGGCGCAGAAGCAGTATTCTTCCCGCAAGGCATGCACAGCTGACAGTGATGTCGGAAAATGGCAAAGGTACAGAAATTGCAGTGCTGCGGAAAGCGGCATGGAGGTTAATATGGAACAGAGAACGGAAGACCGGCAGCAGATGGTTCGGGAGTACAGGGAGATGCTGGAGCCGCTTTTGCGTTATCTGCCCTGGATGGAGGGGAACGCGGGCAAAGCGGCAAGCCGCAGTTATCAGGGGCAGGGAATCAGTAGAAATTCTATGACTTTTCCGGTTTATGATGCAAACTTGCTGAATTTTATCAGAGAGGCATCCAACTCGGCGCTGATGGAGCGTAATTACAGTTATGTATACACCCGGAACCGTATCAGGACTCATGACGATGAGAGAAGGATCATTGCCGGTGCGGAACTGAGGGACTGGGATATTCTGAGGGGAATTTTGTCCAGATATGTGTTGGGGGGAAGGACAAAAGCCGGTCTGTGGGGAGAAGCAATGCAGGAGAATATTTTCCTGCTGGTTTTGAAGCAGATGCGGAAAGTTGTGGAATACTGGGACAGAACAAAGAGATAATGGATTGCTTGGAGGGGCAGGATGGGAGAGAAATCCGTACAGAAGAAGAGGTTTATATTGGAGACGGCCAGAAAGGTTTTCGTGGAGAAGGGCTTTAAGAAGGTAACCATGAAGGATATCGTGGAAGCCTGTGACATCAGCAGAGGCGGTCTCTATCTGTATTTTGAGAGTACCAGCCAGATCTTTCAGGAAGTCATGAAGCTGGAGAGCGAAGAAGCGGATGACGTATTTTCCGACAGTATAGCCGACGATGCCACGGCGGCGGACATACTGATCCTTTTCCTGAGGGAGCAGAAGAAAGAGCTGCTTCGGAAGGAGGACACCCTGACGCAGGCAATTTATGAATATTATTTTCAGTCGCAGCCGGTGAGAAAAGGCAATGTCCTGAAGCGGCAGTTTGATTCTGCAGTGAGGATAATCGAAAAGCTGATAGAGACCGGCGTGGAAAACGGGGAGTTTGTCTGTGAGGACTGCAGAGGAATGGCAAGGAATATTATGTTCGTGCTGGAGGGACTTAAAATTTCTGCCCAAACCATAGGGATTACGGCAGACGTTGTGAACAGGGAAATCCGCTTTATCCTCAGGATGCTGGGGCTGGAAGAGAGCGAAGAGATTTCGGGATAAAGGAAATATTGAAAGAGTCAGTACAAAATGGAGGGTGTATGGGAATCGTTAAGCGTATCTATGTGGAAAAAAAGGAACCCTTTGCGGTAAAGGCAAAGGAGCTGTACGAGGAGATTGGAAGTTTTCTCGGCGTACATGCGGAAGGAGTAAGAATATTTATCCGTTATGACGTGGAAAATATTTCGGAAGAAATTTTTCGGCGGGCCTGCGGTACCGTATTCTCGGAGCCTCCGGTGGACGAGTTGTATTATGAGGAAATCCAGATTCCGGAACATGCCAGGGTATTCTCCGTGGAATATCTGCCGGGGCAATTTGACCAGAGAGCGGATTCTGCGGTGCAGTGTATCCGTTTTCTGAAAGAGGACGAGGAGCCGGTGATCCGGACTGCCGTTACCTATCTGATTCTGGGGGACATCTCTGAGGAGGATTTCGGGAAAATCAAATCTTACTGCATAAACCCCGTGGACTCCAGGGAAACGGGCAGCGTGAAGCCGGATACGCTGATTACGGAATTTGAGGAACCCGCGGATGTGCCGGTACTGGAAGGTTTTGTGCAGATGGAGGAAACGGCGTTTAAAGAGCTGTATGATTCCCTTTCCCTTGCCATGACATTCAAGGATTTTCAGCATATCAGGAACTATTTCCGCGATGATGAGAAGCGCAATCCTACCATGACGGAAATCCGTGTACTGGACACTTACTGGTCGGATCACTGTCGTCATACTACTTTTTCCACGGAGCTGAAGGAGGTGGAATTTGGCGAGGGATATTATCGTTCGCCCATTGAGACCACTTACCGCAGCTATCTGGATACCAGACAGGAAATTTACGGCGAGAGAGCAGGGGAAAAGTTTATATGCCTCATGGATTTGGCCCTGACAGCCATGAAGAAGCTGAAAAGAGAGGGCCGGCTGGAGGATATGGAGGAGTCAGACGAAATCAATGCCTGTTCTGTGGTAGTGCCCGTGGAGATGGACTACAGCGATGTGGGAGGGCCTACAGGGATCACGGAGGAGTGGCTGGTGTTCTTCAAGAATGAAACTCATAATCATCCCACTGAAATAGAACCCTTCGGCGGCGCCGCAACATGCCTTGGCGGGGCCATCAGGGATCCCCTGTCCGGAAGGGGCTATGTGTATCAGGCCATGCGTGTGACCGGTGCCGCAGACCCTACGGTGCCTGTGGCGGATACCTTAAAAGGCAAGCTGCCGCAAAAGAGGCTGGTGCGCGGCGCTGCCGGAGGCTATTCTTCCTATGGAAATCAGATCGGCCTGGCCACGGGCTTTGTGAAGGAGATTTACCATCCCAACTATGTGGCGAAAAGAATGGAAATCGGCGCCGTTATGGGGGCAGCGCCCAGAAAGAATGTCATCAGGGAGACTTCGGATCCCGGAGACGTCATCATACTTCTGGGCGGACGTACCGGGCGTGACGGCTGCGGCGGAGCTACGGGTTCCTCCAAGGTACATACGGAACAGTCCATAGAGACATGCGGAGCGGAGGTGCAGAAGGGAAATGCGCCTACCGAACGAAAGATTCAGAGGCTGTTTCGGCGGGAAGAGGTGAGCCGCCTGATTAAGAAGTGCAACGACTTCGGAGCCGGCGGCGTGTCGGTGGCCATTGGGGAACTGGCAGACGGCCTGACGGTGGAGCTGGACAGGGTGCCGAAGAAATACGCCGGCTTGGACGGCACGGAACTTGCCATCTCCGAGTCCCAGGAGCGTATGGCAGTGGTGGTGGATCCCGGAGACGTAGAGTCCTTTCTACGCTATGCGGCCGAGGAGAATCTGGAGGCAGTGGAGGTTGCGGTGGTTACCGAAGAACCCAGGCTGGTGCTGAACTGGAGAGGAAAGAGAATCGTGGATTTGAAACGTGCTTTCCTGGATACCAACGGTGCGCATCAGGAGACTGCCGTGAAGGTGGATATACCGGATGAGAAAGAGAATTATTTCCGGAAACCGGCAGTGCCTCAGGTGGCAGAGAAACTGGAGGAAGGAGATATCAGGGCGGCCTGGCTTACGCTTTTGAATGATTTAAACGTATGTTCGCAGAAGGGCCTGGTGGAAATGTTTGACGCTTCCATCGGCGCCGGGAGTGTGCTGATGCCCTACGGCGGAAAATATCAGCTGACGGAGACTCAGGCCATGGTGGCGAAGCTTCCCGTACTCAGGGGTAAGACGGATACCGTTACCATGATGAGCTACGGATTCGACCCGTATCTTTCTTCCTGGAGTCCCTATCATGGTGCGGTGTATGCGGTGGTGGAGTCCATGGCGAAAATTGTGGCATCGGGCGGCGACTTTTCCAAGATTCGGTTTACCTTCCAGGAGTATTTCCGCCGGATGACTTCCGAACCCTCCCGCTGGAGTCAGCCTTTTGCGGCACTGCTGGGGGCTTATGACGCCCAGGTGGGATTCGGCCTTCCTTCCATCGGCGGTAAGGACAGCATGTCGGGAACTTTTAATGATATTGACGTGCCGCCTACATTGGTGTCCTTTGCAGTGGATATTGCGAAGTCAGGCGAAATTATAACTCCGGAATTGAAGGCTCCCGGCAATAAGCTGGTTCGTTTTTCGATAGAGAAGGATGATTTTGATATTCCTGTATATGATGATGTGGCAGCCCTGTACGGCGCCATTCATGAACTGACCAGGGCGGGCGTTGTGGTGTCGGCCTATGCACTGGATGCAAAGGGAATGGCGGCTGCCGTATCCAAGATGGCCTTCGGTAATAAAACGGGTGTAATTCTGGAGAATGAGCTGACGGAGAACGAACTGTTCGGGAACGGGCTGGGCGATATCCTGGCCGAGATTCCGGCGGAACAGGTTGGGGGGCTGGAGGAAAAGAAGATTGACTATAAGGTTGTAGGCACGGTTTCGCGGGAAGCAGCATTTGTGTACGGCGGAGTGCGTATTTCCATGGAAGAGGCACTGGAGGCATGGACTTCCAGGCTGGAAAAGGTATATGCAACCAAAGCGGTGAAAGAGACTACACCTGTTGCAGGCAGCTGTTTTCAGACGGACAGCGTGTATGTATGTAAGCATAAGGTTGCCAGACCCACGGTGTTTATTCCCGTGTTCCCTGGGACAAACTGTGAATACGACAGCACCAGGGCTTTCGAGAGGGCGGGCGCAGATGTGGTCACAAAGGTGTTCCGCAACCTGAGCGCGACGGATATCAGGGATTCCGTGGAAGAATTCGAGAAAGCAATTGCGCAGGCTCAGATTATCATGTTCCCCGGAGGATTTTCCGCGGGGGACGAGCCGGACGGAAGCGCGAAGTTTTTTGCCACGGCATTCCGGAATGCAAGGATGGAAGAGGCTGTGAAAAAGCTTTTAGAGGAAAGAGATGGTCTGGCCTTGGGCATCTGTAACGGTTTCCAGGCGCTGGTGAAGCTTGGACTGGTACCTTACGGGGAGATTGTCGGGCAGAAGGAAGATTCTCCTACCCTGACCTTTAATACCATCAACAGACATATTTCCAAGATGGTATATACAAAGGTGGTTTCCAATCGGTCTCCCTGGCTGCAGAAGGCGGCATTGGGCGGGGTATACTGCAATCCGGCTTCCCATGGGGAGGGGCGGTTTGTAGCTCCGGAGGAATGGCTCCGGAGGCTGTTTGCCAATGGGCAGGTAGCCACACAGTATTGTGACCAGGACGGTAATGTGTCCATGGATGAGGAGTACAATATCAATGGTTCCTATGCCGCCATAGAAGGCATTACCTCTCCGGACGGAAGATGTTTTGGCAAGATGGCGCATTCCGAGAGGCGGGATGAGGCTGTAGCGGTGAATATTTACGGGGAACAGAATTGCCTTATTTTCGAGTCGGGTGTGTCGTATTTTAAATAAAAATGAAAAGAACAGATGTTCGAAGAACTGCGGCAGGTGGTGATGACAGGCCATCCCCTGCCGTCTCTTTTATGTCGGGCCTGTTTCCGGGAGGTATTTCTGCAGGATAAATTTTTGGTTTCTGAGAGGATGCTGCTATGGTAATCATTTTGTTGTTGGCGCTGATTTTGCTGTGTTTCTGCCTGCGGTCCCGTGAGGACAGTCTCCTTGAGGGATGGCTGAAGGGGATTGCTGTCTGGTGCAGCTTTCTGTTTATACAGACAGAAGGAATGTCTGTTTTTCGCTGCATTACACCAATAACGTCATTGGCGTTTTGGATTGTTGTATGTATCGGGGCCGGCTGCAGACTGTATTTGGGAGGGCTGCGGAATGTCACAGGGAATTTTCGGACTCTG
The DNA here is from genome assembly GCA_910587555.1 of uncultured Acetatifactor sp. Lineage (GTDB taxonomy): Bacteria > Bacillota > Clostridia > Lachnospirales > Lachnospiraceae > Acetatifactor. Next base: position 11,767 of record CAJULV010000064.1, on the reverse strand, counting down.
GGGAGTGTATTGCGGCAAAATAAGCTGCTGACTGTTCTTTTTCTTCTCACAGGTTTCCTTTCCCTGATAACCGTTCCCTATAACTGGGATTCCATGACATATCATCTGCCAAGGATTGTCCACTGGGCACAGAACCGGTCTGTGGCTCATTATGGGACAAATATTATCAGGCAGGTATCATCTCCGCCCTTTCATGAATTTATAGGATTACAAATATATCTTCTCTCTGGCGGAAAAGATATATTTTTAAATGGAATACAGTTCGCAGCTTTTCTCACCAATGCAGTATTGGTTTATGGAATCGCAGGGAAAGCCGGGTGTAAAAGCAGGTTCTGCAAAATCGGTGCATTGTTGTTCTGCTCTATGCCCATTGCTTTCGGCGAGGCTCTGACAACACAGAACGATCAGCTGGCAGGAATGTGGCTTTTGATTTTTATGTATTATTTCCTGGATTTCCTGGATGAAAAACTGCGTTTTGACCGCAGAAATGCAGAAAGATGCATGATGTTGGCGGTCAGTGTGGGATATGGTTATCTGACGAAGCCCTCTGTCTGTATCGGAATGATGTTTCTTGCACTGGTTCTGCTGGCTGTCTGCATCCGCAGGAGAGATTCGGTCCTGGTAATCGGAAAACTGCTTGGAATCGTGATACCTGTGATGGCAGTGATTCTGGCTCCGGAAATGATAAGGAATCTCCGTACTTTTGGATCAGTACTGCATTCGGGGACGGGCGCAAGGCAGTTGGTGGGAACATTGGATCCGCGCTATCTGCTGGTTAACTGTCTCAAGAATCTGGCATTTAATATGCCCACAGTAATTATTCCGCAGAGCAGCAGGCGGATTGCGTCTCTTGTTGGCCGTGTGGCCTCCCTGATGGGGGTGGACGTTAATGCCCCGTGTATCGCTGAAGATGGCAGAAATTTTGCCCTGGGGGCGCCGGTGGATTACGGACACGACACTGCGGTGAATTCACTGATTATGATCATGGCAGGTCTGAGCATTTTATGGTGTTTGTACAGGTGGGTGAAATCAGGCGGAAAAGTCCGGAAGACGGCTGAGAACCTGTTTCAGAGGAAGTATGCCTGTATGGTTACTGTTCTTTTGCTGCTTATGTGTGCGGCTGTGCGTTGGGAACCCTTTGTGTCCAGATATATGCTTCCCTATCTGGCATTGCTGTGCCCGATGGTGTCCATGCAGCTGCAGGATTTTGCGGAAAATATCAGGGGAAAAGCGGGATCTGCTGTATGCGTTTCTGTTGCAGGCTGTCTGTGTATCGCGCAGCTTGTGGCATTGTTTTCTTTTCATCTGAATGTGATAAAATGGCAGGGCGCGGAAAGGCCGGGGGGATATTATTATCATCGCAGTAACCTTACCGATGCCTATGTGGACTCCTGCAGGTTTATTATAGATGGGGGATACGGCAGAGTCGGGATTATACTGGGAGAGGACAGCTACGAATATCCGCTCTGCAGTATTTTGATGAAGCATACGGAGCGCATTGAGCATGTGTCGGTGGGAAATGAATCCGGTGTCTATGAGGATTCGGAATATATTCCGGAATGTATTTTTGTATCCGGCAGGAATGACAGTGACCAGGATGTGATGGAGGTCCATGGGCGTATTTACAGAAGGGAGCTTTTTTCTGAGGAAGCTGCAGTCTATGTGAAATGTGAATAAATTTGATAATATCAGTGCAGCCGGGCATACTGGAAGGGAAGTCATATACAGACGGAACGGAGGAAAACAGAATGCGGAAAGTAATTTGTCTGAACCGGGACTGGAGATTTTGCAGGGAGGATGCAGGTGTGCCTGAGGAACTGCCCTCCGGGTGGGCTGCGGTGGACCTGCCCCACACCTGGAACGCAGTGGACGGTCATGACGGAAACGGGGACTATTACCGGGGCAGGTGCTGGTATGCAAAGTGTTTTGAGACACCACGGCAGCCTCTGCCCGGGGGAAGGGTGTATCTGGAGATTCTGGCGGCAGGGCAGCAGGCAGAAGTATATGTCAACGGCAGGAAGGCCGCGTACCATGAGGGAGGTTATTCGGCCTTCCGGGCAGATATTACAAAGCTTTGCAGAGAAGAGGGGGAGAATCTTCTGGCAATCGCCTGCAGCAATGAAAAAAAGAGCGGTGTGTATCCCCAGGCTGCGGATTTTACCTTTTACGGGGGACTCTACAGGGGAGTGAACCTGATCAGTGTGCCGGAAGCTCATTTTGACCTGGATTATTATGGAGGCCCGGGCCTGCAGGTGACGTCCAGGCCCTGGGAGGGAGGCGCGGTATTTGAACTGGTTTCCTGGGTGAGAAACGCGGACGAAAATTTTACCGTGCAGTATTCGGTTCTGGATGGAGAGGGCAGGGAAGCGGCCTCTGCCGTAAGGCCTGCTGATAGCACCAGGGTGACGGTTTATGTGCCGGATGCGGTGAGATGGGATCCGGACAATCCTTATCTGTATACCGTCACGGCTGTTCTGCAGCGGCGCAATGAGGCTTATGACCAGGTCAGGGTAAAAGCGGGAGTGAGGAGCTTTTCCTGCGATCCGGAGAGGGGATTCTGCATCAATGGCGCATGGACTCCCCTGAGGGGAGTGAGCCGTCACCAGGATCGGCTGTACAGAGGGAATGCGCTTACCAAAGAGGAGCATTATGAGGATGCGGAGCTTATAAAGGAACTGGGGGCAAATACCATCCGTCTGGCTCATTATCAGCATTCCCAGGATTTCTATGATGCCTGTGACGAACTGGGTTTTATCGTATGGGCGGAGATTCCCTTTATCAGTGTCATGGACCCTGATCCTGCTGCCCATGAAAACTGTATCAGTCAGATGAAGGAGCTGATCATTCAGAATTACAATCATCCAAGTATCTGTTTCTGGGGGATATCCAATGAGATCCTTATCGGTGGCATTTCGGAAAAGCTGGTGGAGAACCACAGGGAGCTGAACAGGCTGTGCAAAGAGCTTGATCCAACCAGACTTACTGCCATTGCCCATGTTTCCATGACGCCTGAGGACAGTCCCATGCATGGAATTACGGATGTGGAGAGCTATAATCATTACTTCGGCTGGTACGGCGGAAAGATGGAGGATAACGGACCCTGGCTTGATCACTTTCACCGGATGCATCCGGAAATCTGCCTGGGCCTGGCCGAATACGGATGCGAGGGAATCATCACCTATCACGGGCCGGAACCTGCCTGTAAAGACTACAGCGAGGAATATCAGGCATTGTACCATGAGCATATGGCAAAGGTTCTGGAGGAGCGGCCCTGGATCTGGTCGGGCCATGTGTGGAATATGTTTGATTTCGGCTGCGCAGCCAGAAACGAGGGCGGTGTGGCAGGCAGAAACAACAAGGGCCTGATGACCATGGACCGCAGGACCAGAAAGGACAGCTTCTATGTCTGCCAGGCATACTGGAGCAGAAAGCCCATGGTTCATATCTGCGGCAGGCGTTACGCGCAGCGGGCAGGTGAGACCACGGAGATCCGGGTTTATTCCAACCAGCCCGGGGTAACCCTGTATATCAACGGCAGGGTGGCCGGGGTGCAGAGCGGAGGCAGGGTGTTTTCCTTCCGGGCGGCCCTGGAGGAGGGGATTAATTTTGTGACGGCAGTGGCGGGAGAGGTGAAGGACAGCATAACCCTGGAGAAGGTGGAGAAGGAACCGTCCGTCTATGTTCTGCCTGAGGTGAACGAGAGGGCAGAGGGTGTGGCCAACTGGTTTCGGCTTGCGGGAGACCTGAATCTGAAGGCGCCCATGGAATTTCCGGAGGGGCGGTACAGCATCCGGGACACCATGGAGGAGATCGCAGAGTGCCCCAGGGCCATGGAACTGGTATCTGAGGCTGTGAAGCTTGCCACAAATATGAAGCTTGTTCCCGGGGAGGGAATGTGGGATATGATGAAATCCATGACGCCGGAGAAAATGTGCGAGATGGCCGGGGCCATGATGCCGGAAGGGTTTGCGCAGAGCCTGAATGCCAGACTGAACAGCATCACGAAAACACCCGGCGGAAGCATAAAAGATGAAGACAATGGTTGCAAAAGACGTGGTGATGTATTAAAATAGGAGATGTAAGCGCTTACACGGCGATTTGCACAAAAATACAACAAGAAGGCGGGAGGGACGGAAATTTATGGGAATGCAGATGGGTTTTCGCTGGTACGGCGAAGGCAATGACGGCATTAAGCTGTCGGACATTAAGCAGATTCCGGGGGTGACCGGTATCGTCTGGGCACTGCATGACAAGATGCCCGGGGAGGTCTGGGAAGTGGAGGAGATCAGGGAGGTACAGAGACAGCTGGAACCATATGGTTTCAATATGGACGTGGTGGAATCCGTGAATGTCCATGATGATATCAAGATCGGTCTGCCCTCCAGAGACGGGTATATTGAAAACTATATCCGGACCATCCGCAACCTTTCCCAATTTGGGGTTAAGGTAATCTGCTATAATTTTATGCCGGTTTTCGACTGGACACGAACGGATTTGTTCCATCCGGTGGGGGACGGGTCTACGGCGCTGTACTATGAGGCGGGCAAGATTCACGACGATCCCAGGGAGATGGCGGATTATATTCTGAATAATCTGCACGGGCTGACCTTTCCGGGGTGGGAGCCGGAGCGTATGGCGAGGCTGGACGAACTCTTTGCGGCATATAAACCGGTGACGAAGGAGAAGCTGTGGGAGAACCTGAAATATTTTCTGGAGCAGCTGATGCCGGTATGTCATGAGTGCGATATCAAAATGGCGATTCACATGGATGATCCGCCATGGGATATTTTCGGCCTGCCCAGGCTGTTGGTGGACGGGGCTTCCGTGGACCGGTTCCTGGAGATGGTGGACGATCCCTGCAGCTGCCTGACGCTCTGTTCCGGAAGCCTGAACGCCAATCCGGAGAATCATGTGGCGGATATCGTCAGAAAGCACTGTGACCGCATTGCATTTGCCCATATCCGCAATGTGAAGCATTTTCCCAACGGAGATTTTTCTGAGGCCAGCCACCGGGACTGCGACGGGGATACGGGGATACTGGATATCCTGAAGGCATATCATGACTGTGGTTTTGAGGGATATATCCGGCCGGACCACGGGCGTCACCTCTGGGGGGAAGGTCCCGGCAATGTGCGTCCGGGCTATGGGCTGTATGACAGGGCACTGGGAATCATGTATATGTGGGGTATCTGGGACATGCTTGATAAGCTGGACGCCGGGAAATAAGAGACTGAAAAAAGGAGTGGTTCGGCATGAAATTGTTAGACATCAAAAACGGAATTGAACCCCAGTGGGCTGAAAAAGGGTATCAGATGCCGCAGTTTGACATCGAGGCGGTAAGGGCGAAAACCCATGAAGCGCCTACATGGGTGCATTTTGGGGCGGGAAATCTGTTCCGTGCATTCCCGGCGGCGGTTTTGCAGCAGGCGCTGGACTCGGGAAAATATGACAGAGGCGTTATTGTGGCCGAAGGATTTGACTTTGAAATCATTGACAAGGCATATGCGCCCTATGATAACCTGAGCCTGCTGGTCTGCCTGCAGTCCGACGGCAATATCCGGAAGAAGGTTATCGCCTCCGTGACGGAGAGCCTGAAGGCGGACGCGCAGTTCGAGGCTGACTGGGCAAGGCTGGCCGAAATATTCGCAAATCCCAGTTTGCAGATGATTTCCTTCACGATCACGGAGAAGGGCTATGGTGTGGCGCCCGCGGACCTGGAGAGAGGGCTGAAGCCTGTCCTGATCATGGGCAAGGTGACACTGCTCCTGTATGAGCGTTTTCTGTCGGGCAAGCTGCCGCTGACGGTGCAGAGCATGGATAATTGTTCCCACAACGGGGACAAGGTGAAGGCTGCAGTCGTTGCATATGCTTCCAGGTGGGCTGAAGAAGGGCTGGTTCCCGGGGAATTTCTGGAATATGTACAGGATCCGTCAAAGGTGACTTATCCGTGGAGCATGATTGACAAGATCACGCCCAGGCCGGACGAGAAAGTACAGAAAATGCTGGCTGAGGACGGATTTGAAGACAACTATACAATCATTACGGATAAACGTACTTACACGGCTCCATTTGTCAATGCGGAGGAGACGGAATATCTGGTGATTGAAAACAACTATACCAATGGCCGCCCGCCGCTTGAACTGGGCGGTGTGCTGTATGTGGATCGGGATACCGTGGATAAAGTGGAACGGATGAAGGTATGTACCTGCCTGAATCCCCTGCATACGGCCATGTCCATTTACGGCTGCGTGCTGGGTTATGATCTGATTTCCGAGGAGATGAACGATGAGGACATCAGGGGCCTGATTACCAAGCTGGGGCATATCGAGGCAATGCCGGTGGTGGTGGATCCCGGTGTGCTGAAGCCGGCGGACTTTATCGAAGCCGTGCTGAACCGGCGGCTGCCCAACCCGTTTATGCCGGATGCACCCCAGCGTATCGCCACGGATACCAGTCAGAAGATTCCCATTCGTTTCGGAGAGACCATCAAGGCTTATCAGGCGAGAGGCCTGAATATGGACGAACTGGTACTGCTGCCGCTGGTGCTGGCGGGATATGCCCGTTATCTGAAGGGCATAGATGATACTGGCAGGGAATTTGAACCCTCTCCGGATCCGCTGCTGGAGGAGCTGCGTGCCATAGTAGCGCCGCTGGAAGTAAGAGAAGGAGAGCAGGATTTCTCCTGCCTGAAGGCATTGTACAGCCGCCGGGACGTGTTTGGTGTGGATCTCTACGCTGCCGGGCTGGGCGGGCGTATCGAAGGGATGGCGGCGGAACTGTTCGCGGGTCCGGGCGCCGTTCGCAGGACGCTGCATAAATATGTTTCTGCCAGATAGGCGGGAGCAGGCAGGGATTTTTAACGGCAAAGGTTCCGGATGCGGGACTTGCCGGATATGGGCTTTCGTATAGATGAATGGAAAAGGGCTGCCGGAGACATGTACTGATATGCTCATACATATCTGCCGGGCAGCCCTTTTTGCGACGGTAAACGGGAGGAAGGCTTTCGGGACGAAGAAGCAAGGCGGAACTGGTGCCGCACACGAAAATCCTCATAAGCTGAAAAAAGCATTCCCGGGACTGCCAATCTGCCTGTGCGGGGATAGTTTGAGTAAATATAAATGTAAGTGTCAGTGCCGAAAAGAAAGAAACCTACTTGAAATCTACCGGCAGGGCATGCTATAGTGGTAAAGGAATGACGGCGGTTTCGTCCGGGTGCGGGCTGTCGAATTTAAAATACGGCGGACTGCCGGGGCGGCACATGGGGGCTTGGGGAGAAATGCCATGGGACGGTGTGCTGCGGGACGGTGCTGACGGGGCAGGAGCCGGCGGAGGAAAATGTATGCTGGAGAGATTTTATCCGGACAGGGAAGCGGAAAGCGCATATGGAATCGACTACAGCGCTTATTACGAGAGCGGATTCCGAGGGATTATTTTTGATGTTGACAATACATTGGTACCCCACGGGGCACCTGCGGACGAGAGGGCGGCGGCGCTGTTCGGGAAGCTGCGGGAAGCCGGTTTTGAGACGCTGCTTTTGTCGAATAATAAGGAACCCAGGGTAAAAAGCTTTGCGGACGTAGTGGGAGCGCAATATATCTACAGGGCCGGCAAGCCGGGAAGGGCGGGCTATGAGAAGGCGATGGAGCTGATGCATACCCGGCCGGAGAACACGCTTTTCGTGGGGGATCAGCTTTTTACGGATGTGTGGGGGGCGAAGAAGGCGGGGATTCTGACCTTTCTGGTGAAGCCCATACACCCCAGGGAGGAGATTCAGATTGTGCTGAAACGCCGCCTGGAGCGGATTGTATTGTTTTTCTACCACAGAAGCCGTAAGGATTAGTGAAAGCCCGGAAGAAGCCGGGAAAGCGGGCATTTTTTCGGAAAAGGGCCAGCGGACAGGACAAGGCAGCCGTAGGGACTGGCGGAAGTCCGGAAGAAGCCGGGAAAGCGGGCGTTTTTTCGGAAAAGGGCCAGCAACAGGGCAAGGCAGCTAGAAGGGCAGGCAGCGGAGGAAAAGACATGAAAACAGACGGTTACACCCGCATCTGCGGAGTGATGGGGAATCCGGTGGAACACACCATGTCCCCGGCCATACATAACACATTGGCGGAAAGCCTGGGAGAGAATCTGGCCTACGTGCCGTTCCGTGTACCGAAGGGGCAGGTGGGGGAGGCGGTGAAGGGAGCCTATGCCCTGAACCTGCTGGGGATGAATGTGACGGTGCCTTATAAGAGCGAGGTGATTCCGTTTTTAAAAGAAATAGATCCGCTTGCGAAGACAATCGGGGCGGTGAACACGCTGGTGCGCTTGGAAGGGGGCTTTAAGGGCTATAATACGGATATGCCCGGCCTTTACCGCGCCATGTGCGAGGATGATGTCAAGATAGAGGGCGAAGAGGTGCTGATCCTGGGAGCCGGGGGCGTGGCAAGGGCAGTGGCCATACTGGCGGCGCAGAAGGGTGCGGATCAGATCCTGATACTGAACCGCACCCCGGAGAAGGCCCGGATAATCGCGGAAGAGGTGAATACGCTGACCGGAAGACGGCTGGCGTCGGCCCGGGAACTGGGGGCATATGCATCCCTGCCCGGCAAAAGGTATCTCGCCATACAGGCTACTAATGTGGGAATGTTCCCGAAGACGGAGGAAGCCGTCATTGAGGAAGCCGCTTTTTATGAGAAAATTCATACGGGCTATGATTTGATTTTCAATCCTGCCGAGACCAGGTTTATGTCCCTGGTGAAAAAAAGCGGCGGCAGGGCCTTCAACGGGCTGAAGATGCTGCTGTACCAGGGGATCATTGCCCATGAACTCTGGACGGGCGCGGAAGTGGGACCCGGCCTGACGGAAAAGGCCTATGGCGAGATGAGAAGGGCAATGGGGCTTTTGTGACGAAAACGGTAAAACAATACAGGGGCGGGAGACCGAGGATGAAGAATAAAAATGTGATACTGACCGGTTTTATGGGCAGCGGGAAGACTACGGCAGGCGTGCGGCTTTCCTACAGGATGCGCATACCGGTGGAAGACACGGATAAGATGATAGAGCGAAGGGAAGGGCGTTCCGTGGCGGAAATCTTTGCTGTGGAAGGGGAAGCGGCATTTCGTGAGAAGGAGACGGCGCTGCTGCGGGAGCTTGCGGACAGGAAGGGGAGGACTATTTATTCTGTGGGAGGCGGCACGCCGGTGCAGATCCGGAACCGGGCGCTTTTAAAGCAGTTGGGGAAGGTGGTTTACCTGAGGGTGAAGCCCGAAACGGTGTACGGGCGACTGAAAGACGACAATACACGGCCGCTGCTGCAGTGTGAGGATCCCCTGGAGCGCATCAGGGAACTGATGGAGAGCAGGAAGGAGGCTTACGAAGACTGTGCGGACCTGATTCTGGACACGGACGATTTGAACATAGATGAAATTGCGGAAAAAATAGCGCGGGAGATGGATAAGATGAAGCTTTTGGTGATAAACGGCCCGAATATCAATTTTCTGGGGATTCGGGAGAAGAGCGTGTACGGCACACAGGATTATCAGTATCTGCTGGAAATGATTCGAAAAAAGGCGGAAGAGACGGGAAATGACATTACAGTGTTTCAGAGCAATCATGAGGGAGCCATAATAGACAGGATTCAGGAGGCTTACTTTGACGGCACGGAGGGAATTGTGATTAATCCTGGCGCCTATACACATTACAGCTATGCAATCCGGGACGCCCTCGCCAGCATTCCGGTGCCGAAAGCGGAAATCCATATTTCAGATATCACGAGACGGGAGGAGTTTCGGAAGATATCGGTGACGGCGCCGGCCTGTGACAGGCAGATCTACGGGAGGGGGCTGGAGGGATATCTGGAGGCCATTGACTTTGTTCTGAATCGCCGGCCGGAACGGAAATAAGAGATTTTATAACTTTTTTTCAAAAATAGTTGAAATTTGTACATTTTTATATTAAACTAATGGGGAATTATATTGTGAGCGAGAATTAGGAGGAATATTTAAATGATTTCTGCAGGTGATTTCAGAAATGGTATTACCATAGAGTACGACAATAATGTATACCAGATCATCGAATTCCAGCATGTAAAGCCTGGAAAGGGTGCAGCTTTCGTCAGGACCAAGCTGAAGAATGTCAAGAGCGGCGGTGTGGTTGAGAAGACTTTCCGTCCTACCGAGAAGTGCCCCCAGGCCCGGATTGACAGAAAAGATATGCAGTATCTGTATGCAGACGGCGATCTGTACTATTTTATGGATACCGAGAATTATGAGCAGATAGCGCTGAACCAGGATACGGTTGGCGATGCCCTGAAGTTTGTGAAGGAGAACGAGATGTGCAAGATCTGTTCTCATAACGGAAGTGTATTCTCTGTGGAGCCTCCTCTGTTTGTGGAACTCGTGATTACCGATACGGAACCCGGATTCAAGGGAGATACCGCTACCGGCGCGTCCAAGCCTGCAACAGTGGAAACAGGCGCGCAGGTGAATGTGCCTCTGTTCGTGAACCAGGGGGACAAGATTAAGATCGACACCAGGACGGGCGAGTATCTTTCCCGGGTGTAATGGCTGCAATTCTAACGGATATTCCATACCTGTCAGGCGGCGGAAGTTTGTAAGACTTCTGTATTCAAAGGCCGGATCTGCCCTGCGGATGGCTGATGAGAGACGGAAATGCCGGTTACCTGAACGCAGGCGCTGTTGCGTCAATTAAAAAATAGGAAGCATCAGACAGCGCAGAGAGAGGAAAGTATGGAAATAAATGCGTTTGCAGATAAGGTTTGTGAAGCTGTAAAAAAGGAACTTGGTACTGATTATCGTGTAGAAGTACAGAAGGTGCGAAAGAATAACGGCGTTGTTCATTACGGGTTGCTGATTCTGTCTAAGGGGCAGAACGTAGCTCCCACGATTTATCTGGATGCCTTTCTGGAAGCCTATGAGCGGGGAAGTACCTTTGGTGTGCTGATTCGGAAGATGCTTGACGCTTATGCCGCGGGTGCGCCTGACGATAATGTGGATCTGGAATTTTTTCGTTCGTTTGAAAAAGTGAAAGACAGGATTTGCTATCGGCTGACAGGCAGGAAAGGAAATGAAGAACTGCTTGCTGACGTGCCGTATATAGAATTTCTTGATTTGGCGATTTGTTTTTATTATGCGTATCAGAGTGAGAGGTTAGGGGAGGGTTCTATTCTCATCCACAATTCCCATATGGAAATGTGGGACACCTGTACCGCCGAGCTGCTGGGACTGGCACAGAAGAATACGCCGCGGCTGTTTCCCTGGACATGCTGTTCCATGAGGGATATCATGGAGGGGCTGGCGAAGGATGGGGCAGCGGAAGCACCTGAGGGCGGTTTTCGTGAAGAGATTCCCATAAAGGTGCTGACCAACGAAAAGCGGACCCAGGGCGCGATATGCATGCTCTATCCGGAGGTACTGGCCGGATTGGCGGAAAAGGCAGGGAGCAGCTTTTATATTCTGCCCAGTTCCGTCCATGAAGTGATACTTTTGGCAGATACCGGGAAGGGAGAGGCGGAGAACTTCAAGAATATGATCGTTGAGATTAACGAAACCCAGGTAGCGCCGGAGGAGGTCCTTTCAGACTGCCTTTACTATTATGATTTCGCCGAAAAGAAGGTCAAAATTATTTTTTAGAAATTTCTTTGAATTTGTGGTAGACATATTTCAGCTTTTATGATATTATAGTCAGAGTGATGTAACAATTTTGTAATATTTGCATCCGTAGTCTAATGGATAGAACGAAGGCCTCCGACGCCTTTAATGCAGGT
>CAJULV010000063.1 GCA_910587555.1 uncultured Acetatifactor sp. | reverse complement strand
AAGGGTAAAGTCGCTTCGACACACCTGTAATGAGAGAAACTTTTATTCGAAAGGGAACTCAAAAAAGTTCCTTTCGTGCGACTTTACTGTCCAGCAAGAATCACTTTTCAAAAGCACAGACATTTCTTAGCTGGACTATATAAGCCGATACACGGTTTTACCGCCCGGCCGGGAAATTTTTCGGATAACCTCCTGTTCTCTCTCAGCCAAAGTCATCCTGATCATGTTCTTCATTATAATACTTCCCCGGTCTCACACAAGAGGAAAAAAAGATTATCCAGGGTAATTTTCGAAGATAATTTACTCCTCATTTGAATTTGCTGCCGTCTCCCATTCAAAAACCCCTCCCTTCAATTGCTGTCATTTCAGCCCTCGAATTGTATATTTCAGAAGTTTCCTGTTGGATGGGAAAAAATCTGCGGTAAAATGATTCCATACTCACGACAGGACCAGGCCGTAAAGACGCCATGCCAGAAATGAGGCCATGCTCATTCCCGCCGGACATTTCCAGTTCCCTGGCTATGGTATGGATGGCAGATATTTGGTAAACGGCTTCTGCAACCGGGATATCGGGAAGGTTGTCTTTCCAGGCATGCGGGATGCGAAAAAACTCAGTTCCAGGACCAGCCGTACCCTGAAGAAGCTGCGGCCGCATGGACTGATCAAAAAAGTCCCCTGCTCCAGGCGTTACCATGTTACTTCAAAGGGCAGGCGGATTATGGGTGTCCTTATCGAGCTGTATAAGACTATCCGGTTCTCCGGGTATCAAAAAAATCTCTCCTACTGATAATACTGAGACTGCGCCGTCCACAGTTCGTAATACTTTCCGTTTCTCTCCTCCATCAGCGCTTCATGGCTGCCTCTCTGCACGACCTGCCCCTCATGGAACACCGCGATATCCCCGCAGAACCGGCAGGAAGACATACGGTGGGAAATGTACACCGTGGTCCGATCCGCCACCAGGTCGTTGAACCGCTTGTAAATCTCATACTCCGCTTTCGGATCCAGGGCAGCCGTCGGCTCGTCCAGCAGCACGAAGGGCGCTCCCTTACAGACCGCTCTTGCCAGTGCGAGCTTCTGGGCCTCCCCGCCGGACACCTCCACGCCGTCATTATCGAAATCCCGATAGAGAACAGTTTTCATACCGTCCTTTCGGTGCTGCAGGAATTCCCCCAGTCCCGCCTTCTCCAGGGCATCCCGAACCTTTTCCTCCGAATACGTCTCCGCCATCGCCACATTCTCCCCCAGAGTAAAGGAAAACAGTTTGAAATCCTGGAATACCACGGAGAACAGGCTTAAATATTCCTGATAATCATAGCGCCGGATATCGATGCCGTTCATGGTGATCACCCCTTCCGTGGGTTCATAGAGCCTGCACAGGAGCTTAATAAAAGTAGACTTACCGCTGCCGTTCATGCCTACCACAGCCATCTTCTCCCCCACCTGGAATTCCAGATTGATATCCCTCAGGGCATAGGCTTCGCTGCCCGGATAGCGGAAGGACACATGCTCGAAGGCAATTTGATAGTCCCCGTCCACCCTTTTTTCCACCGGCAGGCAGCCCTTCTTCATCCGGCTGGGCAAATCCAGGTACTCGAAATACCGTTCCAGATAATCCGCGTTATACCACAGGAGTACCGCTTCTCCCCAAAACCTTCTCAGATCTTCTATGAACCGGTTGATGCTGAAAACGTACTGCGTCATGCCGCCCAATGTAATCTTTCCCATCAGCGCGGCGAAGCCTGTCAGACAGTATACCATGGCCATAGTACCCTCCTTGGCAAATCCGGACACTATGCCCAGCGGAACGGTTTTACAGTCGCGCCTGTCCAGCGCCCTGTCGTTAAAATGATGGGTTTCCATCAACCTGCCGATCATCAGCTTGCCCAGCTGATAGATGCGGATTTCCTTCCCCCTCTCGTACTGGTTAAAATAATGCAGATAGACATCTCTCTGGACACAGTTCTCGCTGATGGAACGGTGGCATTCCATATGGAGCCGGCCGATCATCGAGTAACATTTCGTGCTGATCCAGATGCCAAAAGCCGCCGCCAGGATGAAAAGCAGTGTGAGGACCCCATAGTCCCGTATCCGCACCGCCAGCTCCCACACCATGGCCACGGACAGCCCCATCCCCGCCAGACAGCTTAAAATGTTCGGCAGGCTTCTCCGAATACCTTCCATATTCTTGCCCTCATTATAGCTCTCCCGCACCACCCGGTTCAGGAGCATGTGGGTCCTCTCCTCCTCCAGCAGGCTGTAGTCCAGCTCTATCATCTTTCTGGCAAAGATCATATTCTGTTTTTCCGAAAACTCGAATTTCCGGTGATCGGACAATACAGAGAAAAACTCCTGGCAAAATTGCAGGATCAGATTGCCGCCCAGCAGCAGCGCCGCATACAGAATCAGGTTTCTGACAGACCGATCCCCCAGTATCTCGTCCAGAAGCCTGGCTGAAAACCAGATCCCCCAATAGGGGCTGCAGGCACTAATCACCCAGTCCATAATCTCCGCCGTCATATAGCCGCCAAACTCCCGGCGCATCATCCCGAAAGCCCGTCTGTAGATCCGCAGGACCCTGCCCGCTTTCCCCTTCTCCCTTTTCTCAGTTGCTGACATAACCGCTCACCTCCCATGCCGGATCCATCTGCGATGAAAATCCTTCCTTCCTGTCCTTCTGATAATAATGGCTCTGCACCTGGAACATCCGGTAATATGCGCCCTTTTTCCCCATCAGCTCTTCATGGCTGCCCTGCTCCACGATCCTGCCCTCCTCCAGCATCAGGATGCGGTCGCAAAACTGCGTGCTTGCCAGCCGGTGGGAAATAAACAGAGAGGTTCTGTTCCGGGTCAGCTCGTTATATCTCTGATACAGCTCGTTTTCCGCAATGGCGTCCAGGGCAGCCGTAGGTTCGTCCAAAACCAGGATGGGCGCTTCCCGATAGATGGCCCGGGCCAAAAGGAGCTTCTGGTTCTCACCGCCGGACAGGTTTTGCCCATCGCTGAATACCTCCTTCTGCACATTGGTGTCCATTCCATAGGGCAGGCTTTCCACCTTCTCCCACAGTCCCGCCTGTTCCAGGCATTTCCTCACCCGCTCCCGGTCCGCCTCCTCCGGCGCGCAGGCCGCCACATTTTCCGCAATGGTGGCCGGGAGTACTCCCACATCCTGGAATACCACGGAGAAAAGCCGGTACCATTCCTCCAGGCTCCACAGGACAGACGGCCTTCCGTTCAGGAGAATCTCTCCTTTCGTAGGCTCATACATTCCGCAGAGCAGCTTGATCAGGGTGGTTTTGCCTGCGCCGTTGGGTCCCACCAGCGCGATTTTCTCCCCCGGGCGGATGGTAATGTCCACATCCTTCAGGGTTTCCTCCCCTTCCTCTCCATACGCGAAGGACACATGGGAGAAGGTAATGCCGGGGGCGGTACAGGGCTGCCCGCAGCTTTCGGACGATGCGCCGCGGCACTCCCCCTGGTTCCCCTCCGGCCTTCCGCTCCTCTCCCTCCTCCCAGAATCCGGCTCCTCCATCATTTTACGGTAATCCGCAATGGATAGTTCATTTTCCCGCAATCTCCTCAGCGCTCCGGATATCTCTGTCAGAACACCGCTCAGGGACAGCGCCAGCCCCACATACAGGATAAAATCATCCGGCCTGACCTTCTCCTCCAAGACGCCCCATATCAGGAATCCGTATACAAACACCTGCTTTACCATCTCCACAAATCTGCTCAGAAAGCTCACCGAAGCAGCCTGGGCCCGCTGTTTTTTCTTCCATTTCCTGCGCTCTCCCAGCAGTCCCTGATACTTTGGCAGCAGCCAGCGGTCCGCCGCATACAGCCGCACATCCTTGGCACAGTAGAAATTTCCCATCTTCTCTGAAATATAAGTACTCTTCCGCTCCAGCGGTATCCAGGCGTCCCTGTGCTTTTTCTCCCAGGCCAGGGGGCGTTTCCCCGCCTCATACTGCAGCCATGTCCCCGCCGCCATCACCAGGATCACCACCGGGTGCAGCGTGACCAGCATTCCGGAGGTGACGGGAATCTGAATCAGCAGATGCATCGCATAGAGAGACCCCCATATACACACTCTGGCGTCTCTGTCCCAATGATAATACAGATGCTGCGCCTGGCTGATCCTCTTCTTGTATTCGGAATTCTCCAGGTTGCTGTAGGGGGTACGGCAGATTTTATTCAGCATCTGCTCCTCCAATACATGCCGGTATTTCAGCCCCGCATTACCGAGCAGTTCATATCCTGCTATCCAGCTCTGCCGGAACAGAAAATAGACCAGCGCCATCCCCAGCAGCACGCCCACCAGCCTTCCCGTCGATACCTTCTCCATCACCAGGGCTACCGCCGTTTTGGGAATAAACAGTTCTATGTAGGCAACAGCTATACCTCCCACCAGGCTCATCGTCACAAACAGGATATTCCACCTGCTGTTTTTAAAAAATCCTTTGTACAGGAACCAGTAGTTGCTGATGAGTCCGTGAACCCTGTTCCCTGCTTTTTTCTTTGCTTCCCTCTTCGCCTTTTTCATGCTGATACCTCCCTGTGCGCTTCAACGATACCAATCAATATTTGCCCTTTGTTCAAACAGATACCTCCCACTCAAATTCATTCGCTTTTTTTATTTTACCCCGTTTTCTCCTCTTTTGTTGTTTTTTTCCTCAATTGTATGTGTGAGAACCTGAATTGCAAAAAAACAGGGCTGAAACAGCCCTGTTGCACAGATCCAGTCAGATTTGGTTTTACAGATACAGGCCCAGGGACCCCGTTCCCCCTTTCCCTACGCCCCGTTTTTGGGAACATACCGCATATCGCTCACATTATAAACCGTAAGAAACGCCTCCGGGTCCTCCTTGGTCACATACTGCATCAGCTTCTGGTACTCATTCTTATCCACAATGGTAATGATTTCATTTCTGACTACACCGTCATAGGCGCCCTGGGCCTGGTAAATGGTTGCCCCGCTTTTCAGCGTATGTAAAATCCAGTCCCGAATCTGCTCTTCCCTGTTCTTTGAGATAATGCACACCCGCCGCTTGATCTTCTGTCCGAAAATAAAATGGTCCAGTACCATCCCGTTGAGATAGGTTCCCAGCACGCTTAGCACCACGGTCTTCGTATCATATACCAATGCCGAACTCAGCGCCACCACCATGCCGCTGAGGCTCATGGCCTTGCCCAGATCCATATGCAGATACCGGTTCATAATCTTGGCGATAATGTCAAGCCCCCCGGAGGAAGCATTCCGATTAAACAAAATGCTCAGGCCGATGCTGACGGTAAAAATATAGCAGACCACGTCAAGGGCCGCGTCTCCGGTTAAAGAAGTATAGTCCGGCAGAAAGATCTCGAACATGCCGATAAACACCGGCAGCAGCACAGAGGTATACACTGTCTTGAACCCGAAATCATGACCGCACAGCAGGAACCCGGCAATCAGCAGAATCATATTCAGCCCCATGGTGATACCGGATACATTCAGGGGTATGAAATTCGACAGTACAATGGCCAGGCCGGATACGGAACTTACCGCCGCATGGCTGGGCATCAGAAAAAAGAAAACCGCTGCCGCCGTAATCAGGGTAGCTGCCGCCAACACCGCCAGTTCCTGTACTGCTTTCATTCCTTTCAAACTGCCGTTATTCCCTGTCCCCATCCTATTCTTTGTCCCCATAAATAGCCCTTCCCTTTACCTGATTGTCTTTTCCAAATGTATGAACACAGTACTTTCTGTCCTGATTCCTTCTCTAAATACTGTCTCCGCAATACACTGATAAATTCATTTTAATGGAAGGATAAGGCACTGTCAACTTGAAAAAATCCTAAGCCGGAAACAGATACGGCTCCCATGAAAAAAAGCCCGCAAAACCGGGCTAATAGGGACTGCTGCTGCAAAACTGCCGTCTCCATCAGGTATAGCGGCTCCTGAGAATCCTCGCCAGCATGTGGAACATCACGCCGCAGCCCAGCAGGATCACGGCATACAGTTTCCCTGTATTCCCTGCCAGCAGGCTCATTACAATCCCCAGCGCGGGGATGTGACGCTCCACCTTGCCTTCCAGGCTCCCATATCCCACCGGCTCCGGGTCTTCCCCACTGTTGGCATCCCCTTTGGTGATAAACTCTCCCTCCACATACCGGTTCTCCTGCACCCGGTGGGTAACCATCGAACCGTCCCTGGAGAAGACGATGATATCACCTTCTTCTATGGTTTCCGGCTCCGCCGCCTTTACATAGATTACGCTTCCCACCGGAATCTCCGGTTCCATGCTCCCGCTCACCACCTCATAAATCTCATATCCCATCAGCCTGGGTACGGTCAGCGGAAGAAAAGCCGCAATGACTCCCAGCAAAATCAGCGTCCCCAACACGCTGCAAAGGGCAGGAAATACTTTCCCACCCTTGTTTTCAGAAGTATTTACAGTTGATTCCAATCGCTCTGTCATGTTTCTTCTTCCTTCTTTTTCTTCTTGTTCCAAATCAGAAAATACCACGCTGCGCCCACTGCGCCGAATGCCGTGATCAGGATAACCGGTACCGGAATCCCCAGAAGCCTTGCGTCGGCCGCAACCTTCAGGAAATTACTTGTAGGAACATCCTGCTCATCCAGGTCTCGTATCTCATCCGGCCCGTTGGCCGTAGGCGTTTCCGCATCCAAAATGCTCTGCTCAATTCCGTCTTCACCCTGTGCCGCCTGGTTGCCTCCCGCTCCGCCCGGCACGCCTGCAGTTGGCAGCTCCGGATCCTCGATCACTTCAAAACCAGGGACTGCCGGTACCGTGGGGGCAGGTGCAGGGGCAGGCACGGGTTCCGGTGTTGGCAGCTCCGGCGCAGGCGCAGGGGGCTGAGGCGGTGCTTCTTCCGCGTTCCTCGTATATACAAAGGTAAAAACGTTCTCCGCCGGGTCCTTCTGCAGCGTCCGGGTCATGTTGTAGGCCTCCGGCGTCCATCCCTCGATGTAGATGTAAGCCACCACAGGACGGTCGCCCACATTGCCGTAATAGGTCTCGCCGGGCGCCAGCGCGTTCCCTGCGCCGTCCACGTAATTGATGGTGTATGACGTGGCATCCCCCAGGATTCCGTATGCAACCACGTAGTCCATATCCCCCGTCACCACGAAGGAGTTGGCCTGGGTGCTGTCGCTGTTGTCCTTTCCGCTCTCGCGGATTCCCCTAACATAATACTTGCTGTTGTCGTTCAGTGTCACGGCATTATGGTAAAAATTAATCCGCGCACCATAGTGCAGGCCCGTGAACTCCACCATCTCCCCGGTGGCAAAACAGCCCTGCTTCCCGGCAAAGAACCGAATTGTATAGGTGTACTCCTCCTCTTTCGCCGAAGCAGGCAGCGTCATCGCAAGAAACAGGCACACAGAAAGAATTATGTTCAAAAAACACTTCCATCTCTTCATCTTCCTGCCTCCTTCTTCCCTTTTCTATGTTCCCTGAAACAGTAAATGCAGTATACCAAAAGCAGCAGCCCGCTGACCCCTCCGGCTATGGCAAACAACGGCAGCTGGCTCTCATCGCCGGTCCTCACTATGCCGGTTCCCCTGCCGCCTTCCGGATTCGGCGTAGGCTGGGTATCATCCACAGTCTGGGGCGGGTCTCCGGGTTCCTCCGGATTCGGCCTGGCCGGCAGGTCATCCCGCAGCTCCACCGCAAAGTTCATCTGCAGATCCGCCAGAGTATCCTGATAATCATTGCCCTGTGTCTCACCGTCCAGGGCCACTTCCAGGGTAATGTAACCGCCCTCCCCATTATGAATGGTATCCAGATAAAAATAATCTTTTAAAGCGTTTGTAGCCGAGTGAAGCCCCTCTCCCATATGGGTAAGCATATCGTCCACGCTTTCATACTCGCCTCCCACGGTGTCGCTGTCAAACAATGTCTCCACCGTGCCGTCCTTATCCGTATAAAACAGCCGGTAGGTGTAAGCACCGCCTCCTGTCCGGCTGTTGGCGCTTCTGTCCTCCAGAGAGTACAGCACCTCATTCTGCATATACCAGTCTGTTGTAGTCGGATTGGTGTTCTTCAGATCCAGTGTGATGATCACATTATCGCCGGGCTGCATTCCGCTGACCACATCATTTATATCCGCCGTGGAGAAGCTGCTCACCATTTCCCTGTCGGAGGTAAACGCAACATTCCAGTTGTCGTCGCCGTAAAAAGTCTCCGCGTGAACCGGAATGCCCGAACCAAAGACCATCAGACCGGACAGCAGCCCCATAAAAAATCCCTGCTTTTTCATGCGCTCTTCCTTTCTATTCCACAGTGTCTGTGAGACTTAAAATCCCGTCCTGGAAGGTAACCCTTTTTCCCCATGCGCTCCAGATGGCATCCTCCGCATTGTGCTCCTGCACCGCGTCCACCTCCACCTCAATCTGGAACTTCACGCCGTCATAGTCATATGTGGTGAGAATGGTAGTGTAGTTTCCCTCCTGTTTCGTCTCCTGGGTCACTTTCTTTGCAATGCTGTCGTCTATGGTCAGACTGTCCGCAAAAAGAGGTGTCTCCGAAGCTCCCTCTCCCTGGGCATGCAGCAGCTTATTATAATAAAGCACGGTACGCTCCTCGGTTCTGGCTCCCTCGTCCTCAATCCAGTCCGTGCCCAGGTTCACCAGATGCAGGTCAATCAGGTCCGGAGAAAGGTCACGAAGCTTTTTCCCTTCCCCATCCAGCCAGTATTTATAGATGCTTACACGGACATACTGGTTGATGGTGCCGGAATTCCTGACATTCAGATTTTCCTGGTAAGTCTTTCCCAGTGTCAGTGACTCCCCTTCCGGAATCATGTCCTCCAGAAGGACTCCCGTATGTTCATTCCAGGTTCCGTCCCCGGCGCTGTTATACTCCCTCCAGGAAACTTCCTTCCCATTTTCTATCAGCCCCACGCCGATATCATACATCTGGATCCGGGAAGTATAGGTCTCGGAGTAATAAGTCAGGGCTGCCCGGGTCCCCCCGATGGAACCGCCCAAAAGCATGGCAACCGCCAAGATAAACAGCACCACCGTCACTAAGGGGGACGCTGCCCTGATCCGCTTTTTACGCTTCTCCTGTTTCTTCATGATTCACCCCCTTCTTCCGTGGTTTCTGTCTCCCCGGTGCCGACCGTGCTTCCGGTATCCAGAATCTCACTCCAGTCCGTCTCCTGCACCGAGTAAGGCGTTCCGTCCTCATGGTGCTTTACAGGCGTACTCTCATAGATAACCACCACATTGAAACTCTCCATGGACTCCGGGTCCTCGGGTATCCCCTCAATCCTCAGATCCAGGGGCTTCGTGGTACCGCCGCCGTTAACCATGGCATTGTAATAATAATATCCGTCGCTTCCCTGTATCCAGTCTTCCCCGGAATATACTATGGTGTACTGGCTTCCGCAGAACGCCCTGACCCGAATGTACACCGGAGAAGAGCTTTCCTCGTTGGCAATCACCACATGCTTGGTCCAGTCCGTGAAATCCTCCGTGATCTCCGTCCTGTCCCCCAGGCGGATGGTATAACCTCCCGCCGCCTCCGCATAGGTTGTAAAATAAGACCAGGCCGTCCCGATTCCGGCATATGCAACCGTAACCGCTGCCGCCAGGGCAAGCACTCCGGGGTAATATCTCCTTTTCCTCATATCTTTTACCTCTATTATTCCAGTTCCGCATTGAATCCCTCTGCGTCCTTCTCTGTGAAGGATTTCCGGCCGCCAAGGGCATGCGTACGTAAATCCTTCAGACGCCTCGGGCTTCAATGCTGTTTCCAGTTCCCCATTGAATCCCTCTGCGTCCTTATTCCATTTTTTACTCGTTCCGGCTTCCTGCAGGCGGCTCACCCTGGTTTCCTGCTGCGTCCTGGGCCGGACTGGAATACCAGTTCCACCTGCCCGCTTCCTCATCATACACAAACTGGTTCTTAATTCCGTGCCCGTTGGTTCTGCGTCCATCATACACGTTTTCAAACTCCACGGATACCACACTGTCCGCCGCGATAACGGCTGTGCGGTCCCCCGGCACTGTCAGCTCATAGCTGGATCCGCTGTACACCTCTGTAACCGTAACCTGGGCCCCGGCGGGAATCCGGTCCAGAATCACGCTCTCCTGTCCTGCTGCCGTGAATGTGATGCTTTCCACGTTGCTGTAAACCACTTCGTCATTCATCCTTCCGGTAACTTCGAAGACAAAGGTGGCGGATTCCCGGATGTCCCCCATGGTCTCATATTCGGACAGTGTCTTGATAATTTCCAGGGCGCCGTAACGGGAAAGCCGCTCCGGTTTCAGATTCACTGCCATGTCAAAGAGCCAGTCTCCCGGATTCGCCGTATTGATTACACCATCCGCGTCCGCCGGTTTGGCGGGCAGGGATACCAACTGCGGCAGAAATGCGTAACTGTGCTGCCCCGAACTGGCAATGGTTGCAATCTTGACGCTCTCTTCCCCTGTTACATCCTCCTGCCTGATTTCCATTTTGTAATCTGACATTTCTGTCAGTTCGGAACCCCTTGCCACTATCAGGTACAGGCCTGCATCCAGTCCCTCTATCCTGCTGCCCGCAGGCACGCCGCTTCCGGTTACCGGGATACCAGGACTGTTCTCATCCAGCACAATGCCTGCCGCCTGCTGCGCCAGAGCCTCCCAACTGCCTGCAAACTGTTGGTCCCTTTCCGCCTGATCCCCCTCCGCTCCCGGAATCTCCAGGTCATACCCCGGCATCAGCTCGTAATGGTAAGTATCATTTCCCGATGTCTTGACAGCCCTGGCGATCTGGTACAAATCCACCACCACCCCGGCTTCCGCCAGATCCTCCCCGAATCTGTCCGCTTCCTCCTTGTCCGGATCTTCCGGATAGACGGTCAGGGAACAGCTTCCGGCCACAAAGCCTTCTTCGTCTGCCTCCAACTGCGCGGCTGTGCCTGCCATGGGATCCGCAATGCACATACCGAATACCAGTGCCGCAGTGGCCAGCAGGGATATACATCTTCTTTTCATGAGCAGTTCCTCCTCTTCCAGTTCTGTAACAGTTCTATTCTTTCTCCTCTGAAACTCCATTTGCAGAGTTATCCTTCCGGAGTTCATCCAATATCTGTTTCTTATTCATCCCGCCGCCTTTTGCACTGCTGACTATCAGCATAATCGTCAGCGTCACAAACAGGAGCGGAATTCCTACTGCCGGTATCACAATGTAGCTTGGGATTCTGACAGCTTCCGCAACTACGACCACCTCACCTGCGACATTCTCTATGCGTTTGCCGCGCACCAGCATGCGGTGACTGTTGATGCCATAAGGTGTACACGTCACCAGCGTACAATAATCTCTCCCTGCCTGTATGGCGAGTTCATCTACATCCTCCGGAAGCACAATCCGGATTTGATCGACCATATAGGTAATTGTCGAATCCAGAACATTGACTGTGAAGATATCCCCCTCTGCCACCTTATCCAGATCTGAAAACAGCTTCGCGCTGGGCAGTCCCCGGTGGCCGGACAATACTGCATGTGTCCGTTCCCCGCCTACCGGAAAAGAAGAACCCGGAATGTGTCCCACCGCAATCTGTAATACCTCTTCCTCCACACTATGGTAAATCGGCAGGTTCACACCGATGGAAGAAATCTGTACATAACCCATGATTCCGGTTCCGGTTATATCCAGAATGTCATCATATTCCGCAAGTTCCTCTTCCGTCAGTTCAAAATCCACTCCGTTCGAAAGCGTCTCGTTATATTCCCTCGCTGCATTGATGATATCCTCTTTATCCTGGGCAGACAACTCTTCCACTGCCGTCACATAACCTGCAATTGCCTTTGTGGCATGCATGGAATTCCACCAGTCGCTTAGACTCGGATATGCCAAAATCGCCACTCCTGCCAACAAGATAACCACTAATATGATCGTTGAAATGGAAGAACCCTTTCCCCGCTTTTTCCTGCCCTTCTCTTCCCCTTGTTGTTCCTTTTTTTTCATAGGTTTCCCCACAATAAAATTTGTATAGCGGCATCGTAAAGCCGCCTGCTGACGTTGGCCTGAACCCGAAGGCCCGTTGTTCGCCGCACACCACGGGAAGGTGTCAGCCTGTGCGGCATACCGGGGAGGGATGTACCCATCCCCGGTGCAAATCTGCATTGCTTATGTTTCTTCATCATACAAAGTTTCCTAAATTACCGTGTATATCTTATTGTTATTTCATTCGCTTCTTGGTTATCAGAAGGATGCCTGCTCCAATCACAAGGATACCGCCCACTACATAGAAGATTGTGGTACCGATACCACCGGTAGAAGGAAGGAGCGTACCCTTATTGTTGGGGATTGTACTGCTTATCACCGTACCAACGCCGCTTCCGTCTGCTCCAACCCCGTCAACGCTGATTGTAATTGAGGAATTTGCTACTTCCTTGCCCTCCTCCCATTCCTTTACATTTGTAACTCTAAAGCCATTCTCCTTTGACCATGTTATCGTAAAGGTGATATCATTCAGCTTATTATAACCGTCCGGAACAGTAACCTCGCTCAGCTTATAATTACCTACGCCAAGACCAGTGAATACGACCTTACCCTCAGCATCTACAAATGCCTGCGCTTCCATCTGTGCTTCTTCATAGGTTGTTTTATCAACCTTTACCAAAGCATATTCTGCATCACTATCGTACTTATTAGCGGTGTCTTTAGTAGGAGCTGTCTTTGTGTAAGCACCGTCAACCAGCTTATACCATGTGTCACCGCCGTAGCCACTCGGTGCTTCAGCCATCGGCACATATTCCTGACCAGTCACATAACCTACATGTGCGTTGTCGGTACTTTCAAGCTTGAATTCAGCGCCTGTCAAAGGCTGCTTGGTCGTTCCATCAACTTTTAAAAGCGTCAGAGAGGTGGTAAATGTTTTAACTGTTACCTCCGGTGTCTCACCCTTAGGGTCAGTTTTGTTAAAGTCCGGCTCTCCATCATACTTATGGTCAGGTTTGTTGGAGAAATCTATCTTTACGTTATTGGTGTTGGGAATTGCTACTACGTCAGCGTCCTCGGTCAGAAGCGCTTTGATATCAACGTAGAACCACTTGTTTACATGGGTCTTATAGTTTATTGCATTCTGAACGGCAATTCGTACTGTCGTCGTACCATCTGAATTTGGAGTTACTTTGGTTACTACATAAGTAACCTCAACACCTGTTTCAGGTACAACAAGGTCTGTGTTTTCATCCTTTGTCCCTACTCCGCCGGTCAATGTATCGCCTACTTGAAATCCCCTAAACGTCCCATCAACCTCACGCCCCTGAACCAGTCCCTTGCTTGCAGTATCCACTAACACATATTTGAAGTTGGCATAACCTGTCATATCAGGGATTGTACCGCTCAGCTGATAATCAATCACATCGCCGATAGAAGCCTCATTCTCTTCTTTTCCTGTATCATCTTCGTTGATTTTTTTATCAGGCGTAATTGTGCTTGACTTAGGTGTCACGGTTTCATCTTTCACCAGATAAACCATTGTACGGGAAATCGTAGTAACCTGCTGGCCCGTTTCATTAACATATGAATCAGTGATGACATAATAGCCGCCTGCAAGTTCAACTGAAGGCTTCTCTTTGGTCAGGGTTGCTATGGGGCCAGGGTCAGTAGCTTCAATATCAATCAAAGCTAATGCCGCATCACCCAGCGCCGCATCCGTTAAATTTGACAATCCCGTAATGTCCTCAACTGTAGTTCCGGCCTTTGCATTCTTTCCTACGCTGATATTGGAAAGCGTCTCACCATCGGAACTGACATCACCTGTAGCCAGCTGCCAAACCTTGTATTGATGGTTGTCAACCACATTGATTGTAAGCTTATAGTTCCCGTATGCTGCCGATACAGTCATAGCCATTCCAAGAACCATGGCCATTGCCAGTAAAATACTGGCAAGTTTCTTAATTCGTTTCATACTTTAAACCTCCTTTTCACCATTCCTGTTTGAAACGACTTTGCTTCGTGAATCCACAAATTTACATCTTTTTCAGATAAAAGAGAATTCCTACACCCTCCTTTCTCTGAATTTCTTTTTATACAGAAGGCCTGCACTAAGAAATAGGACAATGCAGCCTGCCATTGTATATAATTTTGAGCCTATGCCGCCGGTTTCCGGCAACACATAGAATGCTTCGTTGACAACAACAAAGGGATTTTTATTGGTTCCGGATCCCTCCAGCCCTTCAGCCACCACCTTATACTCCATGGTGGTTTCGTCCAATGTGATGGTAATCGTAATGGGATCCTCCAAGCGCTTATGCCCTTCCGGCGCTTTCGTTTCTGTCAGCCGGTAAGTTCCCTCTGTTAAATGTCGGAATGAAATGATACCATCCGCATTTGTTGTTACCTTTGCCACTTCAGTCCATGTCTGCGTCTGCACCGGGCCTCCTGCGGATTCTGAACCTGCCGCCTCACCCTGTATGCCGCTCTCCCCATCTGTCTCGGAACCTGTCTGTACCGGCTCCTCCTGGAGTTTCTCCAACAGAAATTCTGCCCCCTCCAGGATATCTCCCCTGTCATTCACTTTCTTTACAACAAACCCCGGAAGAGAAATCTGGGCTTTCACATAATTGGATTCCACATTGACCCCGTTCATCTCAGTTGAATATCCGAAGCTGTTCACCGCTTCCAGATAGGCAGCCGTACCCGTGTCTCTGTCCCCGCTTTCCTTATTTTCCAAGATGCCATAGGATTCTTCAGACAAATTTTCCTGCACTTTCACCGGAATCGTGAAATCAATATGCCCCTCCGGCAATGTGACACCTTCATTGGCAACAAACTTGAAGGCCGTAACGGATTCCCAATTGCTTATCTCATCTCCCGTTTTCCAGATGTCCGCTCTGTTCAGCAAACTCGCCATATCCTGGGCATACACCTCTTGAGAATCCGTATAATAAACCTGATATCCATCCGGCGGTGTAATTGCCTCCCGCAGCTTTACGGCGAATTCCGATCCTCTTTGAGCCTTGTTATTGATGCTCGGATCCCCGATCTGGGGCAATACATCATAAACTACCAGGTTCCTGCGAGGCGTATTGGTAATATTTTTGACTCTCAGTTTATACTGGAATGCATCTCCCAGGCCAAACCGTAATACAGTCTTTTTCCAATCATTTGTACCCGCTCTTGCAATATATTTTTCTGCATAGACACCTGCCGGAGCCGTAATATTGCCCGCTGCCTGATCCCAGCGGATTGGATCCTCTGTATTACCATCTCCGTTCAAATCATACGAGTCCTCCCTCCAAGTGTGTTCCGTGGAAACGGGATCAAAGTCATTGCTCACCAAGTACGCATCATTGATATACTGTCCCACGGAAGCTTTATCTGCCGCTCTGACTTTAAAGGTGAAAGAAATCGCACTGTTTTTTCCGTCCGATGCATCCAGCACCGCCTTCACTTCATCCACATTCAGATAAAAAATTACCGCTGTCCGTCCGCTGTTGTGATAATTCTCGTAAACCTCAGCAGATTTTACATACTGTCCTCCTACTCCATAACTTATCTTCCCATCCGGAATTACCAGAGACTCCGGAAGCAGGTCAATGACACGCAAGTCTTCATACTTCCTGTCTCCCCGCAGGGCTCCCTTTACATGGATATGGCACCAACCCTCGCTCTTGCTGTAATCCATAACCTGATTCCCATCTGTATCGGTCTTCATACTGGGATACTCCATTGATGATCCAATCATATTTTTTTCAATCCAAATATTTTCAAAGGTTTGGATCAGCTTAAACTTGTTCTCACTGAACAGGAAAAATACGGTTTCCTCATTCCCCGAAACCTGATAAGCCACATTGGCTTTATTCACATAAACGTTCTTCAGATCCTCTTCTTCAACAAACTGCGCCTCTTCAGGATTGCGGAAGGTAGAGAAGGGCCATATTGTTATTCCTTCGGATGGCTGAAGCTGAAATTCCTCTTTAAAATGGATTTTAAAGCTCTTGTACTCCTTTGAAGCATCTAACGTTAATGTCCATGTCCAGCAACTAAACGCATCATACCGATAGCCTGAATCTTTAAAATATTCACCATGTTCCCCTTTTCTCAAGACATACCTGTCTATTTCGCCTTCATAGGTAACCACTTCCACATAATCCAGATAGTCCAACAGGGACTTTCCGCCTTCGTATCGCGGAGTCGTATTGAAGATAATATGCTGAAACTTCAGCCTTTCATCTATCTCCGAATCTTCCATCGCGAGATTTATCAACGGTTCGGTGCCTTTATTCTCAAAAGCCAAGGCCCATCTATAGCTGCCTGCCCGCATACTGGGCGTATCCATCACAGTATCCGCTGAATTTCCCTTTGTGAACGCCCCATCTGCCCCGGGCTGATTTGTCAGCGTAAAAATAATATCATCTTCACATGTATGGGGTATTTCTCCCTCTGACGAATCTGCCTGATAGCAAACTGCCTCCACATAGTTTTTTAAATCCTTTGTCAGGAATCCGTCATCCTTTTTTTCATCAATCTTGCATCCCGGAAAACGCAGCTTCAGCTCTGCCGCCTCAATCTGGCCGGCCAAATCCCCGTCACCCTTGTCAGAGCAAAAGTCACGGCTTACCGACACCCCGTCTGCATTCAATATCCAACCTGGATTTGCCTCTGGATCAAATACCGCATAACGCATATTCCCGTCTGTATCTTCATATTGAGGCAGTTGATCCGTTAACGTAATCTTTTCATACTCCCGGAAGGGCCAGATCTCCTTGGGATCCCACATCTTATACCAGAAGCTGACATACTGGCTCTCCTGCAGCGTTCCGTCTTCCCCCAGCACGGCCGCAACCCTGGTGTGATCCTCCTTCATATTGTCGATCTTATTCGTATTGACATACTTTGTTATGGTAGGCCTGTCGTATTTCGGGCCGTAAATATTCTCCGCCGTTTCAACAGGCTCTTTCTCCTCTCCTGCAACCTCCAGGGTACCGAAGATTTTCAGCCGGTAATCTTCCGGCACCTTAGGACCTGTGAATCCCATTGCAAAAGGCAGTTCCAGTGCGCCGGTGGGAATATAGTCCTTCAAAGTAATGCTGATTTTATAGTACGCCTCCCCCTCTCTCTGCTCTTCCGTCACATCACTGATCTCGT
The DNA here is from genome assembly GCA_910587555.1 of uncultured Acetatifactor sp. Classification (GTDB taxonomy): domain Bacteria; phylum Bacillota; class Clostridia; order Lachnospirales; family Lachnospiraceae; genus Acetatifactor. The sequence continues at coordinate 4,891 of CAJULV010000063.1, read as the reverse complement.
ATTTTAAAAAGTCTTCCGGAATTCCAGGAAAGCGAATCCGTCCCGGGTCTATATATTCCTTCGGGAAATACACCGACATCGTTATTTCCCCTATATTAACAATTCCCTGGATCCCTGTGGTATATAGCCTGAAATAGCCCTGCCGCTCGTGATGGACATAATCTATTGCTCCCGTCTCTCCCTTCTGTCCGTGGGTCATTTTATCCCCATACAAAAGCTCCAAAACCATTCCCCCGCCCTGATCGCCAATGGGAAGGAATGCTGCCCATTCAGGCACTCCCGCCGGTTTATCCAGCACATTGATGCCTATGAACTCCTGCAGGGCCAGCAGATACTCCGCATCAGCAACATACTCCCGCAGCTTCTCAGGCAAACCCAGATATGCGTCATAAGCCTCCTGTATCTGTGCAAGAAGCGCTTCCATATATTCGCCGGAAGCTTCTTCCCCATCCTCTTCAAGCTTCTGCCTGATTTCTTCTTCAGAGGGCAGGGCGGCAATGAGCCGGTTCACCTTCTCGATTTCCCCATACTCCTCTTCCGTGATCAGGCATTCTTTACCATGCGTATGTTCTTCCTTCCCGCAGACCAGATTGCCATCCTCACCCCAGCAGGCATCCTCATGGAGATGAACTTCCTTCCCGCAGTTATAAACCGGTTCTTCCAGACAGCCCTCTTTATGTGTATGTTCTTCCTTCTCACAGATCAGGATGCCCTCCTCATTCCGGCATGCCGCACTGTGGATATGTTCTTCTTCCCCGCAGTAGAATACCGGATTTTCCACCCGGCATACCCCATTGTGGATATGCTCCTCTTTCCCGCAGATCAGGATGCCTTCTTCATCCCTGCATATCGGATAATGAACATGTTCTTCCTTTCCGCAGACATATTCGCCCGTCTCTGCTTCCTCATATCCGCAGGCCAGATTCCCTTCTGCATCATAGCATTGATCTTCATGGACATGCTCCGCCTCATACCTGCACTGCAGATTGCCCTCTGCATCGTAGCAGCTGTCACCATGGACATGAGCCTCTTCTTCATAACCACATATCAAATCGCCCGCAGCATCATAGCATTGATCTTCATGGACATGGGAAGCTGTTCCATAATCGCAGACCAGTTTTCCCGCCTCGTCGTAGCATTCCAGGGAATGGATATGGGTGGCGTCATGGCCGCAGATCAGATTGCCTTCCCCATCGTAACAGCTCTCCTCATGGATATGGAGTTCGGCCCCATTGTTCAGGGCTGCCACTTCCTCCGGCGTCAGTTCCACTTCCTTGAAACAGTCTCCCTGGTGGACATGCTCCTCCAGCTGGGAAAGCCCGCAGGATGCAATGCTTCCCGCCATGAGGCTGCCGTCTTCACTGAAGCATTCCGCAGCATAACAGCTGTCGTCATGGGTATGAAGTTCCGCTTCCCCGCAGACCAGCCTGGTCACTTCCTGATAACAGGCATCCGTGTGAACATGAGCGGTGCTCTCTGCCGGTTCCGGCACGGATTCCCCGGAATCCCCTATTTCTCCGGATGCTTCCGGAGTGCCTGCCTCTGCCGCGCCTTCCGCTGATCCGGATTCCCCAGCGTCTGCTCCGTCTGCCGCGCCTTCCGTTGATCCGGATTCCGCAGCGGCTGCTCCGTCTCCCGTGCCTTCCGTTGACCCGGATTCCCCAGCGGCTGCTCCGTCTGCCGCGCCTTCCGCAGTCCCCATGTCCGCCTGGCTGTAACAGGTTTCCGTATGTTCGTGTTCATCTGTCGCACAGATCAGCGCCTCTGCATAGCAGCCGTCTTCATGGATATGCGCCTCTTTTCCGCAGACATATGTCTCCTGACAGCATTCGGTTATATGCGTGTGTTCTTCCATGCCGCAGGTTGCATTTCCCTCTGCGTCATAACACGCTTCCGTGTGCGTATGCTCGCCCAACTGGCAGATCAGTTCCTGGGTAATGCAGTTCCCGTCGTGGGCATGCTCCTCCCCATAACCGCAGACAAGCATTTTCCCGTAACATGCTTCGCTGTGTGTATGAGCATCCGCCCCGCAGATAATTTCCCCGCTCTGAATATCTCCCTCCGAAGACATGACTGTTTCCGATACTTCCGTGACAGTCTGCCCTGCGTCTTCTGTATTTTCCAAAGCTGCAGCGCCGTTTATGCTTTCCGTATCGGCATCCGTTTCCCCTGCCTTCCCGCTACCTCCTGCGTCGTCATGGCCGCATACCAGGACAGCCTCCTTCACATAGCATTCCTCTGTATGTTTATGGGCTTCCTTCTCCTCCAAAGTGCAGGCCAGCTTCCCGTCCGCACCGAAGCACCTGTCATTGTGCATATGAACCACATAATCCGCATAGCCGCACACACATTCCCCAACCGCGCTTCCGTTTTCATCCTTCTCGTAGCAGTCTTCCGTATGCGCATGCACTTCGTACTGGCAGTCAAGCACCTCCACCTTGTGGGTCATTGCCTGGCCGTACAGCTTCAGCGCCGACACCGTGCCGAAAGTAACTATCACTGCAAGACACAGGAAAACCACCGCCCGGCGTCTGTACTTTTTCTGTTCCTTCAGGAGTTTTCCCGCCTGTGACAAAAAATCAACTTTCATAATGCCGTCTCCTTCCTTCTACCGGTCTTCTATCACTTCACAATCCCGAATCCTTCCAACGGCCAGACCCGGATCAGTATCTTTCCAATCACCATATCGTTGCTGACACATCCTACCGCCGTGTTCCGGCTGTCTATGCTTGTGGCCCTGTGGTCCCCCATAACGAAGCACCTTCCGTCGGGCACCTGGTAGGGCAATGTGATATTGCAGTCCCCCAAAGCTTTGTCCGTCACATAAGGTTCCTCCAACAGTTCCTCATTTACGTAGACATTTCCCTCCTCGTCGATGTCCACCCAATCCCCCGGCACAGCAATCACCCGTTTCACCAGGATGTTGTTGTTAAAGTAAAAGGCAATGATATCACCTGTCTCATATCCCGAACTGTTCAGCGCCACCACGATGTCCTCGTCCTGCAGGGAATCCGTCATGGAGGTTCCGCTGATCTGCAGCACCGGGAGCAGGAGCACCGCTATCAGCACCGCCGCAGCAGCTACCACTACCAGGGAGAACGCCGTGCTCCGGAGGACGTTGCCGTATCTTTTCCGGTACCGTGTTCTCTCCAGTTCCGCCTCCAGCGCTTCCAAATCCGGCAGTTCTAATCTCTTTTCCTCGCTCATGTGCAACCCTCTATGTTATTGGTCTTTCATTCGGAACCTTCCCACCGCGGTCTTCCGTATCCGCAGCCGGTACCTCCAGGTTCCCGGCCATCTTCATTCATAATAATGTCTTCAATCTCTCCAAAAGCTCCGGCCAAAGCCCGCTTTCCTTCATTTCCTTCCATCTGTCGGACCGGAGTCTCTCTATCTCTGTCTCCAGCCTTTCATTCTTCTCGTCCCTGCGGTCCGTCTGTTCCCGCAGTTTGTCGATCAGCCCGTCCTTGGCATTCAGCTTCTCCTTCAAACGCTTCAGCTGCTCCTCCCGAACGGCTGTCTCCTCCGCCAGCTGTACGTCCTTTTCATCCAGACGCCCCTTCAGCTTTTCAACCAGCGCGTCCTTCTCATCCAACTTCTCCTTCAGGCGTTCCAGCTGATCCGCCGTGTCGGCGGCTTGCCCTGCCATCTCTGCATCCTTTTCATCCAGGCGTCTCTTCAACTTTTCTATGAGTTCATCCTTTTCGTCCAGCTTCTCCTTCAGGCGTCCGTTGCTTCCCAGAGCCTGGGCCAGCTCATCCTCTCTCTCCTTCAGGGAGGCCCCCAGTCTGGAAGCCTCCCTGCTCTGCTCCACCAACAGTTCCAGAAGATCATGCCTGTTCAATTTCCGTAATTCTTTTTCCGTCATGTCCGGCCTCGTTTTCGATATGTTTCCCGTCTTTCGTCCGTTTCCGTTTTCTCTGTATGTCCACTCGGTTTATTCACCCAGAATCTCATCCAGCAGCTGAATCAGCTCGATGGCGCTGTGGAATACCGTCTCCCGATTCTCTTCCTGCCAGATCAGCCTGCCCTGCCATGTATAATGTTCCCGAAACAAGATCTGAATTCGGAATATCTCGCCCTTCTTCACATCGCCGCGAGGCACCAGAGGCAGGGCACGGTTCGGGCATCCCTCCAGATCGATCAGGCTGTTCAGGAGCAGAACCAGTTGGGACAGGCTCTGTATCTTCTCGCTTTTCTCCAACCTTGGATGAAGCAGCCAGCCATCCATAATGCCATTATGATAGGACAATACCGTAACAATCGCCTCCCGGCTCTGACAGGGAATCATTTTTTCCCGAAGCATCATACACAGCCACCTCTTCCTCTCTTTTCTGTCTCCACTATAGCAAAACCAGGTTATCAACCGGTTATTTTCCGGAAATCACTGACAGTTATTTTCTCCGCCTGCTGCCTTATCCGGTATTACAGGCAAAACACGGAAGGTAATGCAGGCTTTTGAATGCGAATATACCTTATGAAAAGTACGGTCAATGCGGTCCATTGCATTCTGTGCATTTTCTACGCTGGAACCGGCCAGCATCAATATATAGGATCCCGCATCCAGCCTGGCAATCGGATCTCCCGTGCGAAGCCCTTCCAGCAAAACCCGCTCCAGCCGTCTTGCATCCGTAGTGGGCGTCACCTGATTACCCAGGCTGACGATCACCAGGGCCGAGTCCTGTTCGGAACGGGCCAAATGTCTCTTCTCCAGCGCCACAATGCTGCGGAACACCGCAAAAGTACAGAAAAATGCCTGATTGTCAAAATCCCCTTCCGCCACCAGCCTCAGGATATCGGAGTCGTTTTTACCATTTTGACACATACTCTCCGCCAACATGCGGTTTTGCTCCACCTGATCCGACGGCTCGATCTCAAATTCCTGCCATAG
>CAJULV010000062.1:3233-22634 GCA_910587555.1 uncultured Acetatifactor sp. | reverse complement strand
TTGTCACCCTGAGGACCCTGCTCGCCCTGGTCGCCTTTGTCACCCTGAGGACCCTTCGGTCCTGCCAATGTAACCTTAGCCAGCACTACGGGAGAAAAGCTGGTAAACGTTGCCGTTACCTCGCCGAATGCGGATACCGTTACCGGAAGCACCTCTACAGCGCCGTTCTCAGTGATGTGTACAAGTACATACTTGCTGGTAAAGTCAATCAGATTGCGGTCAAACTGAAGTGTCACAGTAACCGGTTTTCCGCTCCAGTTTTCAGGCTTGTTTAATTCAAATGTCTGTACCATTTCGATGCCTGCAACGGTTGCCGTCTCACTGGTCATACCAAGAACATCCAAAATCTCCGTGTCCCTTTCCTTGCTTGTAGCAGCGTCCACTGCCCCGGTAAACACTTCATAGTCCTCAATGGGAGCTGTCGTAACAGGGCCTTCCGCGGTAAATCCACCATAGACACCGTTGGCCGCATTGTTCATCTCCTCCTTCTGATCAGGAGTAGGGCTTCCCGCCGCATTTACGGTCATACCGAAAACCATTGCTGCTGCCAGCCCGAGAGCCAGCATCTTACTAAATTTCTTCATTGGGTTTTTTCCTCCTTTCCTTAGAATCATGTGGTTATATTAAGCCTTACGGCAAAATACCTCTTTCAGTTGCACCGGTTCCGGATGCCTGCCTTCCTGTGCAGGCTCCCTCCGGACTCTATCGTACTTCCTATATTACCTCCTCATAGAATACTTCCAGGATCAGCCTGTACAGCGCCTCCTCATCTACATGGAATTCCTCAAATCGCTCCCCCATTATCGTGCTTCCTGACAGGACGTACATATTTTCTCCGCCGAAACGGTAACCCGATACCTGGGGCGCCAGGAAGCTTACCTCATCCACTGTGACGTCTGTCACCATGTATTTACTCAGCGTATTGTATAGCGTAATGGGGAACGTGATATCGGCCTTTACTGCCTCCAGCGCCGCGTCAGCATATGCGGCCAGGTACTGCTTCTGCCGCTCCAGCCGCCTTCCGGCACTGTTAAAGCTGGTAATATCACGGTCATGCAAATAGTAATAGGCCTGCATCCCCTCCAGGTGTATCTCCTCTCCCGCTTCCATGTGATAACTTCCAAAATCCAGGGTCTCCAGGGATTTCAGGCTGACGCCCCCCACCGCGTCGTTCAGCAGCGGCACCGCGCCCATGTTCACCGCGCAGTAGCCGTGGATGGGCAGGCCGTAAAACAGGTTCGACACCGCCGCCATGCTCCTTTCGCAGCTGAGTGCCCCGCCGTCCCCGTAGGCATGCTGCAGGGCAATCTGCACCTTCCGTTTTCCCTGGTACACGCCTTCCCTGCTGTATACTTCCACTTCCGCCATGGTATCCCGGGGAATCCCAATGACGGATATTTCCTTCTCATGCGGGTCCAGCACCAGCAGGAAAACGGCATCTGCCTGCCCGCCGCTCATGCTGTCTTCCGCGGGTTTTACCTCCCCCATCTCGTCAATCCCCATAAACAGAAAGGTCAGAACATCCGCATTATAGCGGTAATGGATTCCGTTGTACCGGATGTCCCCCTCCTGCCAGTCTTCCGCCCCGTCGTCCTGGACGGCATCTCCCAGTTCCACCGCCATTCCCGAGAGGGTCATCACCAGCGAGCTGCTGTCCGCCCTGCTGTAGAGGCTGTTTTTTCCGGCTATCTGAAGGACCAGGAAGCCCACGGCCCCGGCAGAGACAAGCACCGCTGCCGCCAGCAGCACGGTCACAAGCGCATGGCCCACCCTGGCTCCCGCACTGCGGGCTTTCCGTCCTTTCCCGCCTCTTCTCTCCCCCTGCCCCGCCGCCGGCATGCCGTACCCTCTGCGCTTTCCGTATGTCCCGCAGCCGGTGTATCCAGGTCCCGCTTCCCCCTCTCTTCCGGGGCTGCCACGGCCTGTCCTCACCCGTGACACCGGCGGCTCGGTCCTTCCTGCCCTATTCCCCATTCAGCAGTACCCCCTGTACCAGGAATCGGTTATTGGGCTTGCTGGAGATGCAGGTGGACAGTGTGAGTATCCTGTCCTGTGCCGTAACCTCCACCTCCTCCTTCACCACGTTTCCCATGTTCCGTATACTCAGAATCTCTTCCAGATACCCTTCGAACTCTATCTCCTCCGTATAGTCATGGTTATAAAGGATATGCGCATCACTGTACTCATGGGCCGCAAAAATCTCATATACCAGAAGCCCTTCCTCCGTGTACACATACACGTAGGGATGTTCTTCCATGTATTCCGCGTCGCTGTACCTGTGCAGCCCGGCAAACATAGTCCCGTTCTTCATGTTATGGCCGTAGAGTACCGTCACCGGGTCAGTAAAATCTTTCTGATTGTAATTCTCCGTATAAATGCACCCGGGATATCCCCTGCTGCCGTCCAGGTTGTAATCCAGGTAGTAGGCATTGTCCGTGGGGTGCTGCAGCACCGGGTAGTCTATCTTCGTGTCCGGTATGTATATCCAGGCGTAGATATCCCCGCTGGTATTCTCCTGTAAATCCCCGAAGTCCACTGTCTTCTCCGGAACAGGCACGCCCATCTCCTGCAGAACCGTCGCTGCGTCCTTTTCCGCCGGTTCTTCCGTCACTGCCGGCTCCGGCTCTTCCGTGGGCTGTTCCGCAGGCCCTGATGCAGCATTTTCCCCGGTGGTCAGCTCTGCCAGCTTATCGTATTCTTCCTCCGCCCGGGACTGGTTCTCCTTTTCCCCGCAGGCTACCGCCGTACACACAATTGAGCCTGCCAGGAACAGTATTCCCGCCGCTTTCCATCCCCATGTGCTTTTTTTCTCCGCCATACTCTCTCTGTCCTTATTCATTCTGTCTGAATTTCCTCCTCCCAGTCAGGCTAAGCCGCTCCGTTCTTACCGTTTTCTCCCGCCTCTGCGTTTCAGGTCATCTTTACCAGAACTGCCTTCCTGCAGAACTGCCTTGACACATATTGGGGTCCCGTTCACCGCTATCTCTGTACAGGACTCCCGGCGCCTGCCGATAACGTCTGCCGAAACCGACAGCCTCTCAAGCTTCTCAAATCTCCTTACCCGGCGCCTTGTCTCCCGCATCCGGCACATAGCGTACGATATCCTGCAGGGCGCACGCAAATATACCGCACAGCCCGTCCAGCGTAGAAGTGTTCATGGGCTTGTTCTTTCTCAATTTATCTATGGTTGCTCCGGACACCTTGTGTCTTGTAATCAGAGTGTATGTAGTCTCATTCGACTGTCTCAGTGTCTCCCAAAAGGGTTTGTAATCAATCAAGCGCAGCCTCCTGTTCCATCCGTCTCCTTTTACGGGAAAATACATAAATATGCATGACTATGCATTTTTCTGCCTATGAAAAGTTCGTCTTATTTGTATCTAAGGCGAACTTTTTTCGATACCATGTGAATAAATTATCAAATTGTAGAAAACGCCGGAAGCATTTCCTTTTCTGCAAACGCCGGACATTTCTATATTCCCGCGGTCCTGACTCTCCTGTTTCTGCCAAAACACCGCCGCCCTAAGCCTGTTTGTTCCTGTTTTTGCCCCGAAATAGCATTGTGTCATATTTTTCCTGCTGCATCAGCCAAAAAAAGTCATTTTTGACAAAAAAAGCAAAAAAGAAAATTTCGCTTGCAATATTACTTTAAAAGGTATAGAATAATTAAAGTTATTAAAAAAAGTTCGCCTTAGATACAAATAAGGCGAACTTTTTATTCCCCAAACGGACTCATACGGCCCAAACCTCCTTCTGTCGGAACCTTTTTCAGACATTGGTATTTTTCCACCTCTTTTCCGTCAACTTCACTATACGCGGTCATCCGGCATGGTAAAAAAGCCTGCGGCCCGTGCGCCGCTTTAGCGGCAAACTTCCAGGTGCAAGGAGTCGCCCCTTGTGTACGGGCCTACGCATAAGGATCGGGTAGGAGGCTACCCACTAGTTGAGTAGCCGACCTCCCAGTCGAGTAAGTAAGAGGAATTTCACCTCAAACTTCTTCTCACAGAACCGTACGTGAAAGTCTCCTTTCATACGGCTCCTATCATTCAACAATACGAATACAAAATACTCCAATGAGCAAAAAGTTTTGGCTCTCGCTTTCTTATAGTGCAGAGCCATTTCTCTGCCCTGCGTCTTCTTCCACGAAAATTTTTGTACTTGCACATTGCCCACTTTATAATTCTTCTTTCAATACATTGTAGCGTCCCTCTCATGGCTGATGGATTGAACTTTCCAAAGTAATTCATCCATCCCCGCCCCAATGGATTAATCATTTGAAGTGCTATACTGTATCCTTCCCACTGCCGGGCGGATTGGGGACTTTCACCCGTTAGAACGTATGCCCACCGGGCACACCAAAAAATGACCACCGCAGTCAATGCAGTGGTCACCGTTATTACCGACGCCATCATTTATCCGGCTCTGCGGCCGACACTAAATAAAACCGGGCTGTTTTCCTCCTGTCAATCATCGGTAAACGTAATCGTAACATTGCCCATGGAACACTCTATATCCATCTCCTTGGACGCATGGTTATTAATCTCACGTTCCTCCGCAAGCCCTCCGTAGTTGTTATCGCCCAGACAGATTGTTCCCATAGCGTCTTCCAGGCTGTAATTGAAATCCTGTTCCCTGCCTTGAATCACCATCTCCACGCTTCCCATGGAACATTCCACATCCACATTGCCGTTCACGGTACCACTGGCGAAAAATGCCCCCATGCCAATCTCCGCATCCAGCTCGTTAACCTGTATATTGCTGAACCAGACCTGGCCCGCTCCCAATGTCACGTCCAGCTTGGCGGCATCCAGCATCGTAATACCTGCCTCCCCTGCCCCCACTTCCATGGATACCTCCGCCGCATTCAGTTCGTTAAATATACAGCTTCCTGCCCCCAGCTCCACATCCACATCCGTAAACCGATACCCGGCAGGCAGATACAGTGTGATGCTTCCCCCATTCGTCCACTCCTTAACCATCTCTGATTTTGCCTTGATATGCAGGGTATCTTCTTTTATATATGCCTGAAACCGATGTGCGTTATTCACCTCCAGATATATATTCCCGTCCTGAGATTCCTGTGTCCAGAAATCGCATCCGGCTATCTCAATATCCAGTTCCTGGATACCGTCTCCGGGACAGTACTTTTGCCTGCTCCCTGTGATGATATCATGTCCGCGGCTGAACATGGGGTCATTATCCTGCACTACCTCATAGCCCTCGATAAAATTATCTTCTACCAGCCAGTCTTCTGCTCCCAAATCCACCATGTCGCCGGCATTAAACCGCCAGTCTCCTCCATCAATTCCCCATTCCAACCAGCTGAAGGGATTCATACGAACTCTGCCTCCAGTGGCAGATTCCACCACTTCCGCAATTTTGCTCCTGCCTGCCATGCTGCCGCCTGCCATGGCCAGCACCACGCCGAGGGCACCAAGCACCAGAGCCGTAATCGCGCAGCCTTTCATAAAACTCTTCATTTCGCCAGACCTCCTGTCTTAATTTGCCATTGCCCGTTTTTTCTTGAATCCGCGGAATATAAACGCAATTGCCCTGCAGATAGCCGGTGTGGCGATTCCTGCCAAGGCCACGGTCAGCATCAGGAACAGAAGCCCGATACACCCGCATATCAATCCTCCGCCTACCAGTGCAATCCCCACCCAGGGGTTCGCAAAAAAGCATATAATTCCTACTACCACAAGCACCAGCATCACTACAAGCAATACGATTGCCGTAACGCCAAACCCGAATATCATACCGATCAATGCTCCCAGGGCTCCTAATATAATGCCAAGCGCGCCCAATGCAACCGCTCCCAGTACCGGGGATGCAAAAATCAGCACCGTTATCAGCATTGCAATCGCCCATACTGGCATACTGTCTCTCTTTTTATGCTTTTCCGGTGTATAGCCTGCAGTATCCCCGCTCCAGGTACCCGAACTTCCGCTCCCGTAATCCTCAAAAGGATTACCCCAGCTCTTTCCGTTTGCGCCATGGGAATCCTGACTTCCCGGGCCGCCGGAATTCTGACCATATTTCGTAGATGCTCGCTGGTTCGTCTGGCCGTATTCCGTGGACGTGTTCTGGTTTCCATGGCTGTATTCTGTGGACTCGTTCTGGTTTCCACCACTGTATTCCGTGGACTCGTTCTGGTTTCCTCGGCCATATTCCGTGGTCGCGCTTCCTGTCGGCTGACTCGCCCCGTAACCTGCCCGCTGCCAGCCGGCGCTTTTCTCTGTCAGGCCTTCTGACATATCCGCCGGCTGCTCCCGAACCCCCCCGTCCGTCTGCCCGGAACCCGAAACTCTCCCTGAATCACGGATTTCTTTTGAATCCCTGTTCTCCTCCGAATCCTCCGGCACATTCTTCCCGTATTCCATCAGCACTCTGTCCGATGCCTTCACTTTCTGGGCGTAACCTTCGCCGCAGCCGTTCACTGCCAGGTCTCTCTTAATATTCTCCGCCACCCTTGCCGGGTTCCCCAGAGCCTCAATCACTTCCTGTTCATTTTCCTTCCCGGCATCATCAAAATAATCATTATAATATTGAATTGCCTCCTCCCGTTCCGTGGATGAAATACTCTGAAGCAGGCTTTCAAGCTGATTCATAAAATCTACTCTGTTCATACCCCTATCCTTCCCTCAAATAATCCTGTAATTTTATCCGCGTAATGCCTCCACTCGCTTTCGTAGAGCTGCAGCTGTGCCCAGCCCCTGCTGGTTACTTTGTAATAGCGCCTGTTTCTGCCCGCACACTCCATATCGTAGACTTCCAGGCAGTCATCCTTCTGAAGCCTGCGCAGCACCGGATAGAGCGTGGATTCTGACAGTTCTATCACCTGCCGTACCTCCTGGGTAATCTTGTACCCGTAAGTGCCGTCCGGTTCCTGGGACACGACAGCCAGCACAATCGCGTCCAACAGCGCCGCACCTGTATTAAATACCATTCCTCCTGCTCCTTACCTTTATTTTCAGTTATTCTGCAGGCTGCTGTCTTTCAGTTCGCCCGCCGTTCCTTAATCTGCACCGGAGCTGCATTCCCGCTCCCCCCATATGCGTCCATAAATCTTCCGCCTGACTCTGCTGCAGATTACATGCACATGGTCAGGCTTAACTTACCTCAGGCTTTCCCAATTCCTCCCTTGCATCGGGGCGCCCCGCCATGCATGAAAGTAAGGCAAGATACAAACCTTTCACAACACTTACCTATGTGCATCCTCTTATGACACTGTACTTCATGTAACATTATAGTCCTTTACAATATTATATGACATATAATATTGGTTGATAGTTATACTATACGAGATATAATATTGTATGTCAATATGTTTTTGTAAAATTAAGAGAAAATATAGAATTGGAGAAAACGTAACGTATTTTCGGCTGAATGTGGAAATAAAATAAACAGAATAGGCAGCTGCCATTATAAGAAACGGCTGTTATGACAACACAGAAACACCGCTATTGTAAGAGAACCCAGACATTGTATGGGACGACCGCCGTGCAGGGTTCGGCTTGCTTACATGGTATAAGAACTCGGACATTGTATGGGACGACCGCCGTGCAGGGTTCGGCTTGCTTACATGATATGAAATCCAGGAAATTGTATGTGGCAACCCACGTGCCAGCATAGGCACGCTTCCCGGATAAACAGATTACGGCCTGCATGAGGGATGGCCAAGCCCTGATATGGCTTGCCATCCCATATTCACACTGCAGAATCGGACAAACGAAGTTTTGTCTTACCTTTCCATTTTCCAGAAATAAGCACTGTAAGCCGGCAGCCTGCTCCCACCGCCGAAATCATGTTTCTCTCCGCTGATCAGGTCTACGGCAGTACCGCAGCCGGCATCAAAGTGTGCCGTATACTCGCTGTCCTCCGCATTGATTGCTACCAGCACGCGCTCATGCTCCGACTTTCTCTCGAAAATACACTGCTTGTTCGTCAGTACAATGGAACGGAAACTGCCGTAATTCAATGCCTCCGACTGCTTCTTTGCGCAGGCCAGCGCCGCAATCCAGTCTGTCAGTTCATTCCATTCCGGCGCCTCAAAGCTGGGACGCAGAGCCGGATCTCCCTGTGACTTGGATGCCTTCTCACCCCATTCGCTCCCGTAATATACACATGGAACCCCGGGCATGCCAAAGGCAAGGGCATAAATCAGCGGCAAATGCTTTTCATTGGAAAGAATGCTTGCCACCCTGGTTACATCATGATTATCCACAAAAGACAGCAAATGCTTTCCCCGGTACAAAGTCCAGTTTTCCGGTCCAAACTGGCGCAGCAGGGAATGAACGATCTCAAACAGGTTCATACTGTTAAAGCTGCTGTGCAAGCCCTTATAACACTCATAATTGGTGGCGGAGTGAAGCATGCTGTCATTCATCAATCGGTTATAATCGCCATGGAGCATCTCACCCACCAGGAAGAAGTCCTCTTTCAGCCCGCCGGTAAAGCTGCGGAGTCTGCGCAGGAAGCCTTCCTCAAGGCAATACGCCACATCCAGGCGCAGCCCGTCAATGTCAAACTCGTCCACCCAGTATTTCACGCTCTCCAGAAGATAGTTCACTACTTCTTCATTATAAAGGTTCAATTTCACCAAATCATAATTGCCTTCCCAGCCTTCATACCAAAGCCCGTCATTATAGCCGGAATTGCCCTCAAAAGATATCTTGTGGAACCAATTCACATAGCCGGAATTCTGACGGTTGCGGAGTACGTCCTGAAACGGCCCAAATCCTCTGCCGACATGATTGAACACACCGTCCAGCACTACACGGATACCGTTTTCATGCAAAGCATCACACACCTGCTTAAAATCCTCATTGGTTCCCAGACGCACATCCACTTTGCGGTAGTCTCTGGTATTATAGCCGTGGGTATCCGACTCAAACAGCGGAGAAAAATATACCGCATTGATACCCATTTTTTTCATATGAGGTATCCAGTCCAACACCTTCAGGATTCGATGCTCCAGTACGCCGTCATTTTCAAAGGGCGCTCCGCAGAACCCCAATGGGTAAATCTGATAAAACACACTTTCATATGCCCACATTTTGTTTGCCTCCTTTTTTGTTCCGCATCAGCTTCGCACGGTAAGCTGCTGCTGTTTTTGTTCTGTCCACAGTCCATTGACCGGTTCAGTACTATTTTCGTGGTTTTTTAGGGCCTTTTTGTGGATAACTTGATTGTCGTGTCAGTTTTGTGGATTATTTTCTCCAGGAAATCCACAAAATCCACAGAGTTATCCACATCTACACATCTGTCATTTTACCATAAACCAGGTGTCATTTCCATATTTTCCTAAATTTTTTCCTGATTTTATGTTTACTTACAGCCATTCACAGCCACTCATCCCAGAAACGTTCCACCCTTTTTGCAACCGTATTGACCAATACAGTCTCAAAATTATCCCACTCCCTGGGGAAAAGCCTGCGGTAGGAATACTGTAGGAAGCGCTCGTCCAACAGCGCAATAATACCCACATCCTCCATGGTACGTATCACACGTCCGGCAGCCTGAAGGACCTTATTCATCCCCGGGTAGCGGAAAGCGTAGTCAAAACCATCCTCCCCGTTGCCGTCAAAATAGCCCTTTAGAATTTCCTTTTCCCCGCTGACTTGAGGCAAACCGGTCCCCACAATGATAACGCCTATCAAACTGTCATTCTTCAAATCGATTCCTTCACTGAAAATTCCCCCAAGTACACAGAAGCCGATCAATATCCGGTCCTCCGTCCACAGGTCCGCAGCCGGGTCCTGCCCCAACGCCTGCCCTGTATCCTGCTGCAGACGCACTTTCGCCCCTGTACCACAGGGATTTTGAAAATGTCCCAGGAATTCCTCCCGCTCAGACTCACTCATGGACTCCCCCTGAACAATGCACACCCGATCCTCTCCTCCAAAGTTATCCACATATCTTTCATAAATAATCTTCATAAACGCATGGGACGGGCAGAAAACCATATAATTACCGTGGCGGTTTTTGACAATCTCTTCTATATAACAGGCTATTTTACGGTATTCATCCTCGGACCGCCTGGTATACCTGCTGGTCACATCCTGCGCAATCAGAAGCGCACGCCTGGCAGGTTGAAAAACGGATTGTGCATAAACCTCATAATCTTCCTCATCTCCCCCCAACAGCTTCTTATAATATTGTATGGGAAGAAATGTAGCCGAAAACAAAATGGTGCTGCGCCCCCGGAGCATACAGTTTTTCAGATTCTCTCCGGGATTCACACAGAACAGTTTCACCAGAAAGCTTCCGTCATCTCCTGTCTGGGAATATTTAACATAATTTTCGTCCAGCAGCTCATATATTAATAGGAAGTGACAGATTTCAAAGTAGAAATCCAAAAGCATTTCTCCCACTTCAAGCCGGGTTTCCTCCTGTTCTGCCAGGTAATCTTCCATGACAGTGTGGAGCCTGGTCAGATTCTGCACAAAAGCCTCGATACTTTCCACAATACGGTATTCTTCGCACTCCCGTTTCAGAGCCAGTAATTCCTTATTGCATCTATTCAGATGGGCAATCATCTTTTCCGCATATCCGCGCCTCACAAGCACGCTCCTGCCAACATGCCCTTTCCGTACCGGTTCCATGTCATCTTCGCTGTCTGTATCAGGGTTCTGGTTTCCCTCTGACTGCCCTTCGCCGGCTTCCTCCGTCTCCTTTTGCTGTTCTGCATCAGGTTTTCCTTTTCCCTTTTGCTGCCCTTCGCCGGCTTCCTCTGTCTCCTTTTGCTGTTCTGCATCAGGTTTTCCTTTTCCCCTTTGCTGCCCTTCGCCGGCTTCCTCTATTTCCTTTTGCTGTTCTGCATCAGAGGCTTCCGATCCATTTTCTCCATATACCTCCGAATTTACTACGGCATTCCATTCTCTAATATTATAATATTCCGTTTGACCCGTTTCCGCCTCGGTTTTCCCGTCATTTTCTGACATATATGTCAAACATTGTGTCATATCATGTGTCATTTTTAGAGTCATCTGCCCTGAAATTCCAGTATTTATGCGGCTTTTCTTCATTTCTGACGCAATTGTCTTTTTTGTTTCTGACATAATTGTCTTTTTTAGTTCCCGACGGAGTTCCACAAACCGTTCTTTCATCAAAACAGCACTGTACATCTCCCTTCCTCGCTCCAGGAGGTTATGTGCCTCATCTACCAGAAAGATATAATTCCCCTTTGTGCCTTCCGTAAAGAAACGTTTTAGATACACATGAGGATCAAACAGATAATTGTAATCACAGATTACCGCATCCGCAAACAGGCTTACATCCAGACACATCTCAAACGGACAAACCTGGTATTTCAGGGCATATTCCTCTATACGCTCTCTGTCAAAGCTCTCCTGAGAAGTAATCAGGTCAAAAACGGCATCGTTCACACGGTCATAATGGCCCTGCGCATAAGGACAGTATACCGGATTGCACTCTGTCTCATCCATAAAACATATTTTTTCCTTCGCTGTCAAAATGACACTTTTCATCCGCAGCCCTTTTTCGCGGAGAAGGTTCAGCGTATCATCAGCCACCGTCCTGGTAATTGTCTTTGCTGTCAGATAAAATACTTTATCCCCCAGCTCTTTTCCCATGGCCTGAACTGCCGGATACAGAGTTGATATTGTTTTACCTACTCCCGTAGGCGCTTCCAGAAACAGTTTCTTCTTATGGTAAATGGTCCTGTATACATTGCCCGCCAGTTCCCGCTGTCCGTCGCGGTAAGGAAACGGAAATTGCAGCCCTTTTATAGATTCCTGCCTGATTTCACGCCATTTCCATGTATAGTCTGTCCATTTTCTATAAGCACCGAGCAATTCCTGAAACCAGGCCTCCAGTTCCCTGATCGTATAATTCTCATAGAAATATTTCACTTCCTCCGTGTGTATATTGCAGTAAGTCATCCGCACCTGTACATTCTCCAGTTTCTGCTGAATCCCGTACATATATGCATAACACTTCGCCTGTGCAATATGCAGCCTTGCCGGCGCAGTCATCCTTGCCAGTTCCCGGTAAGTCCCTTTGATTTCATCTATGGTTACGGATTCTTCATGACGGATAATGCCGTCGGCGCGCCCTTCCACCACCAGAATATAAGCTTCTGCAGCATAAGCATATTTCAATGGGACCTCCGCCTGATATTCCGTCCCCATCCTCCGCTGAATCATCCGGTGAATACGGCTTCCCTCCTGCATGGCGTTCTCAGGAGGTCCCCCCTTATGGCGATTGTCGATATCTCCGTGCCGTAAAATAAACTCTACCAGTTCTCTGACGGCAATATGAATTTCCCGGGTCTCTATTCCCTCGTTACGCTTTTCTGTATTCATAATGGTTCACCCCACCCTCCAATATGCAAGCTCCCAAAACCGGTCACGGCAGTTCAGGCAAAAAGGCATGTATCTATCCTTCGAAAACCACACAGTTCGAATAAACTCATTGCATGCTGTGAAACATAAAACGCAAAACTCCCCATGCAGACAGAATACCTCTATCTTACATAGGGAGCATGTTTTCAACTTTTGGGTCCTGCGGCTGTTCCGTCTCTTCCAAACAGCTGTACCGGCCCGTTCCTCCCACCGCTTAGCTCGCGGCGGCAAGGCTCTGCAGCAAATTCTCGAATTCACTGTTATATCCATCGTAGGATACCTTCAGCGGTCTGCGAAGATCCAGTCCGTACACTCCTAAAAAAGATTTTGCATCCACAATATATCTGTTATAGGAAATATCAATGTCAAAATCACACTTAGAAGTTACGTTAACAAAATGCTGCACTTCACCCGGAGTTAAATGAATTGTCTTAACCATTGCCGACCTTCCTTTCAAATGGTATCAGCTGTCTCTAACGATTTACGTTTTCCACTTACATTATCGACAAAATAAGTAAAAAGTAAAGGTTTTGACAAAAAATTCTACTGAAACTCAACCATGTACTCTCGGAAACGAAGCGGCAGCATACTGTTCTGAAGCTTTCTGTTCTTACGCTCTTCAATGGTTATGGTATGGCAAAACTGTCTGAAAAGTTCCTGGTACTTCATTTCTTCCTCCGAGTACTCTGGCTGCAGCGGGCCGTCCGCTTCCTCCCCACGAAGCAGATACCACTGTCTTCTCGCCGGATGTATTCCAAACAGATTCCTTTTCTCATCATAGATCAGAAAATGTTCAATGGGAAGCCTGTCCGCAAAGTGCGGCATCAGAAAAGCCAGCACATCATTCTTGGGTCCGATTTTAGAATAAAGCACGCCATTGTCCAATTCCTGGAAGCGCAAAAACTGCACCTGATGTCCCAACTCTGTGGACACCCCTCTTCCCAGTGCAAATGCCTTATGAATTTCATTGTCGGCCAGATTATCAAACAAATGCCCCGGTCTGCATTTCACGCGCAGCCCTTCCACAATCGTCCTGTATACCGCCTGCGCTTTCCCCTCATCTTCGGAAGCCAGCGCCATCGCCAAATGCCGGCTGTCCTCCGCCCCAAATCTTCTGCGCAAAGTATTCATTACCTTACCGGCCTTCTCTCTGTCCGCTTTTACTTCCACATCCTCCCCAAACAGAATGGGATCGTCCGTTAGGCACAGCATCGTGTCTCTGTGATTCCTCTTTTCCTCATATGCCTGATAAACTGCAGTGAAGATACTCTCCGCACTGTCCTCACATCTGTATACAATCATTATGCACCGCCTGCTATCCTATTATCAGTCCGCAGCAAATTCTTTCTTCCGCTTAAAAAAATCGTTGTTCCTCGCCCCGCAGCCCCTCCGCTGATCCGCATACCAGTCCGATTTACAGCTGCCCCACCGCGGCCTGCTGCTGTTCTATCACTGTAACGGGACGGGTAAAATTCGCGTCGTCAAACAGCGACATCTGACGATACCCCATGCCATCACTTCCAAACTGCACGCGCTCCTTCTCGCTGGTAAGGTTCCGCACAATGTAGTCCTCATCTAATTTTATCGGATACATCATTTTTCCGCTGCATGTGATAAAATACAGCGCCCGCTTCAGTACAACTCCGATCTTTTTCAGGTCCTGAAATGTCAGGCTGCCGCTTCTGCGCGCCGCCACAATCCTCCCGGCGCTCTTAACCCCTACCCCCGGAACTCTGAGCAGTCTTTCCATGGGCGCTCGGTTGATTTCCACCGGAAACTGTTCCAGATGGCGCACTGCCCAGTCCTCCTTGGGATCCAGCATAACATTGAAGAACGGACGCCTCTCATCCAACAGCTCATCCGCCCGGAATCCATAAAAGCGCAGCAGCCAGTCGGCCTGATACAGTCTGTGTTCTCGTAGAAGCGGCGGTCCTCCGGGCAAAGCCGGCAGACTTTTGTCTCCTGTTACGTTTACAAATGCGGAATAAAACACCCGCTTCAAACCAAATTTCTGATATAGTCCCTCCGCCACATTGATAATCTGAAAATCATTTTCGGGTGTAGCGCCGATAATCATCTGTGTAGACTGCCCGCCAGCCACAAATTTCGGTGCATTCCGGTACAGCACCAGGTCATTTCGATTTGTAATGATACCGTTCTGTATCTGCCTCATAGGCGTCAGAATGCTCTTTCGATGCTTATTGGGCGCCAACGTGCGCAGCCCCTCCGCCGTAGGCAGCTCCAGATTTACGCTCATCCTGTCTGCCAGAAACCCCGTCTGCTCAATCAGCTCCGGATCAGCCCCGGGAATCGCCTTTACATGGATATAGCCGTTAAAACGATACTTGTTTCTCAGCAGCCATATGGTTCGACAAAGCAGTTCCATTGTAAAAGTGGGATTCCTGATTATGCCCGAACTCAAAAATAATCCTTCAATATAATTCCTGCGGTAGAATTCCATTGTGAGCGTACAGACTTCCTCCGGCGTAAAGGTTGCCCTGGGAATGTCGTTAGAATGGCGATTACGGCAATATTTGCAGTCATAAATGCATTCGTTTGTCAACAATATCTTCAAAAGGGAAATGCATCTCCCGTCGCCGGAAAAGCTATGACAGATACCGGCAGCAACACAGTTGCCTATGCTATTGCCGTTTCCTTTCCTGTCCACACCGCTGGACGTACAGGCCACATCGTATTTCGCAGCGTCTGTCAGTACCTGCAGTTTCTCCCCCAGCGGCATATCCTGGCTGGTTATCAGATATTCCATCTTAGATATACCTCCGACTATCCGAAGTATCGGCTGTTTCCGTTATTTCAGAACATTTGTTCTTTTCCTATAATAGCACATATGTTCACCAAATGCAACCGCTTTTTCCCGTTTTCCTCGATAACCTTTTCCTCCACAAAACCTCCGCAAACCCTTGCCATCCTCTTTGGGATATGCTATCTTAGAAAACAAAATATATTACTTCTTAAAAAATACTTTACGTTTTTAACGAAATTTTTGGAGGTGCGTAGAATGGACAGCAGTCATATCGCAATTCCTTCCATATTAAAGGTGGGAAAGGGTACTCTGAGAAATCTGGGAAACGATATCAAATCAGGAGGCATGGACAAGGCCGTACTTTACTTCGGAAACGGCCTGATTGACATGTTCGGCAGCGATGTCATGGGTTCCTTAAAAGATGCCGGCGTTACGGTTCTGGAATACAGGGAATTGGATTCCATCAAAATAGAAGATATCGTGGAACTGGCTTTTTCCATAGATAATAAAGCCCAGGTCATCGTGGGGCTGGGCGGCGGCAAAGTCATAGATGCGGCGAAATACGCTTCCTATCTCAGAAAATTGCCGTTTTTAAGCGTCCCCACCTCTTCATCCAGCGACGGCTTTTCCAGTGCCAGCGCCTCTCTGACAGTAAACGGCAGAAGGGCTTCCGTGCCGGCGCACATGGCATATGGCATCATTGCGGATACCGACGTCATCAGAAGCGCTCCCGAGAAATTCCTGTATTCCGGCATAGGCGATATGGTATCCAAGATAACGGCGCTATACGACTGGGCCTACGAGGCGGAAAACGGCTATACCGCAATAAACGATTTTGCGGTAATGATTGCCAAAAAAGCAGTGAACAGCTTTGTGCGTACACCATTTCAGGATATACATGAGGACCTGTTTTTAAGAGAACTTCTGGACTCTCTTGCCATGAGCGGGATAGCCAATGAAATTGCCGGAAGCAGCGCCCCAACCAGCGGCAGCGAACATCTGATTTCCCATGCATTGGACAAAATGCTGGAGAAGCCCCAGCTTCATGGCATACAGGTAGGTATTGCAACCTACCTGATGAGCAAGGTACAGAATCATCGCTACGAAAGGGTGAATACCATTCTCTCGGATACCGGATTCTGGTCACATGTGCGCACCCTTGGACTGAACCGCAATGATTACGAACAGGCTATTGACATGGCGCCCTCCATAAAGCCCTTCCGCCACACCTATCTGCATGAGGAAAAATACCGCATACTGGCAAAGCAGATATTGCGGGAAGACGCTGTACTGCAGGACGTTTTTCTATAAATCGAAATGCACTGTCCCTCCGTTTCCGGAAACACAATGCGCCTGCGCAATGTGCCGCAGCGCGGGTATTTCCGGAATACGGAGAACGCCGCTCCGAATCCTGTCCCCCATATCAGAGCCGAAATTCATTCTTCACGTAAACCCGAGATCGGCAATTTCCCGCCGAAGGTTTCGGTGTACATCATAGATAAGCAGATCCTGGTTATATTTAAAATAAGAATCACATCCCCACATTTCCAGAAAAAGCATGCTCTCTTCATTTGCAGTCAATTCTGCCATAAACAGCACCATTTCCTGATTCTTTCCCCATGTGCGCTCCAAGAAAGCAAATACATTTTCCAACGCCTGTTTTGTCTCCCCCACCCGGTTCCGGTGGCTTTTTACTTTGACATCAAACGCTTTTTTAATCCGCTGAAACGGTTTGTCCGGCTTATTTTCATCTATACACGCTTTCATATACCTCTCCAAAATTGCCAGCGTATCTCGATATTCTGTTTTCATTTTCATGCTCAGGCTGTTGGCAGCTTCTTTCTGCCTTCGCTCCTCACATATTTTCTCACACTGACTCCCCAACAAGTGATACCATATGATGCCCGTTTCCGCGCCTGCTGTCTCGGACTCTGCTGTTTTTGCAGCGGAAGCGATTCCCGGTCCTGCGGCTTCTCCCGATTGTACCTTACCGCCGGATCCGATCTGCTTTTTTATCTGCCGCAGTATCCTGGCCACATGTTCCAGCACCGTTTCCTCATTCACATCCCTGGCAAAACATAGATTCAGCTTCTCCAACAGCAGTCCCAAAAGAGAAACTCTCTCGTCAAATTCGGCTGCGGCTGCACGTTCCGCAAGCGTGTCGCCCGCCGTTCCTCTCAGAATATCCTCCACCTGATACGCCTCCTGATACTTCCGAAACAAATCATAGTATATCCCAAATTTCCCGGAAACCTCCGTATCGGTGATATATTGTCCGATCAACCTTCCATCCACCCGGAAATTCTTCTTTTCATAGACAGTAATCGCCCTGGCCAAGTCTTCCCAGCCCCTGGCTGTCGCATACTGTGTACCGTCTACGGTTGTCCGTATAGAATAAAACCATTCCGGATTAATCTCTAAAAACGCAGTCACCGCCGCATGAATGCCATTGCGATAAGCGTATGATTTCCACACGCCAAAATCTTCTTCCACGGTAAAGCATTTCATCCTGTCCAATGTAGCCACATCAAATTCCTTTACCGACTTATTGTACTGGGGCGGATTGCCTGCGGTGACGATCACCCACCCCTCCGGCAAGCGCCTGTTGCCGAAAGTCTTATACTGGAGAAACAAAAGCATGGCCGGAGCCAGCGTCTCCGATACACAGTTAATCTCATCCAGAAACAGGATACCCTCCCGCTTTCCGGACTCGTCCATCATTCTGTGTACGGCGGCCAGAATCTCACTCATGGTATATTCAGACACCATGACCTTATCCCCATCAAATTCCTTCTCTTCAATATATGGCAGTCCCAGGGCGCTCTGTCTGGTATGATGGGTCATGGAATACGAAACCAATGCGATATCCAGTTCAGAAGCTATCTGTTCCATAATCGCCGTCTTCCCGATTCCCGGGGCTCCTACCATGAAAATCGGGCGCTGCTTCATATAGGGAATATTGTATTCCCCGAATTCGTTTTTATCCAGATAAATTTCTACAGAACGCGTGATTTCTTCTTTTGCTTCTCTTATATTCATCCTATCATCTCCTTGTACGTTTCAGCGCACATACCAGCCAATCCCCCGCTGCAATCAATGGGGCGTCAAGCTTGCAGCGCTGCAAAGCAAAAAGTATCCTTCAGGCACTTTGGTATGTGATCCTCGTGGCATTCACCCAATGAATGCTGGCACCCGCTTAGCTCTTTGCCCGCAGGAATCAATATTTGACCCGTCCAGTCATCAGCCAAGTATCATATACCCCCGCAATTCCCGTGCCAAATACGGATCGGGTAATTACTGCGTACATCATTGAGAATCCAAATACACTTTCATTGCCCAGGACGGCACCCTTACTTCCTCCGCTTTGTCCAGAAATACAAAAGCCGTCTTATATACCGGCGGTCTGGTCGGAAAGACTCCGTATCCGTCCGTAAAATATAACAGTCCGTCCAGGTGTCTGATTTCACCGTTTTCCAACATCCGGTCCGCATACTCGAAGACGGGTGTGAAGTCTGTCCCGCCAAAACCTTTCAGGGTCATATGTGCAATGTATTTTTCCAGTTCTTTCTGTGACTCTATCTTGGCATCTTCCTGAATACTGGCATCGCACTGCACGATATGTATGTTCATGTTGGACGCAAATGTCTGTGTCTGTCTCAGGATATTGTAAGTCTTTATCAGAAAGCCTTCCACCGCTTCCCCACTGCAGGAACCCGATGTGTCGATTGCAATGATAAACTCCCGGATCAGCTTCACCTCCTTATATTCCAGAGGCTCTATCAGCGGAATCCTTCCGAACAGCTTCAGTCCGTAGGTGTAGAATGCATAGTCAAATTCCGCTTCATCTATCTGCATCCGTTCTTCCCTGTGAGCGGCAAACTTCATTAAAAACGCCGAGTAGTCATAATTTTCTCTTGTCAGTTTTTTCAAATGCTGCAGCAAATTGCCGGCAATTTTACCTCTGCCCGCATTTGTATAGGACTGTACTTCCACCGCTATCCTTGCTGCCACGTTTTTCCACATCCGCTGCAGTTCTTCCCTCCCGGTATCTCCCCACCGTCCCCTTCGCCCATGCGTTTCCGGCTGTTCCTCCTGCCTGTACGCTTCCTCCTGTTCCTCTCGCCTGCGCGTTTCCGGCTGTTCCTTTCGGCCGCACGCTTCCGGCTGTTCCTCCTGCCTGTGCGCTTCCTCCTGTTCCTTTCGGCCGCACGCTTCCGGCCGTTCCTCCTGCCTGTACGCTTCCTCCTGTTCCTCTCGCCTGCGCGTTTCCGGCTG
>CAJULV010000062.1:0-3133 GCA_910587555.1 uncultured Acetatifactor sp. | reverse complement strand
TTCCTTTCGGCCATCCTCTTCTTTTTCTGCTGTCAGCGGCGTTATACGCGCCGTCTCCTCCCCCTCGCTTCCCGTATTCCCGGATTCCTCTCTGCCGTCTTTCACCGCATTTCTGCCTGTATACCACAATGCATGCTCGTCCCTTTTAAACAACTCTCCGAGAGCCTGAATATCCATTCCGAAAATGGTCCCGTCATGTTCCTGAACGCTCCTCTTATGCAGATATGCAAATATTTTCTGTGCAGACATAAACCCGGTTTCGTCCTTCATTTGCCGAAGTATTCCGCTCCGACGCCCCAGGTCATCCCTCGAAACTCCATCTTCCTCCATCTCCTCCAAAACGCATTCCACAGCCATATCCGCCGCCAGATTCCAGTACGCTTCATCTTTTTTCATAGAATCCCGAGGGCAGAAAAAGGGATGCTGATACAGACAATGCATAACGGTATGAAGATAATCCACAGACATCTGTTCTGCCTCGCGAATATATCGTTTTATAATATATTTACAATTGTAATAAAGGTATTTTCCGTCACTCCCAAAGTAAATATCGTTTGCTTCCTTCCACTCCAGTCGAAACAACGCCTGTTCCAGAAAACGCTGCCGAAAAAATAACTGGTTACGGCAGGCTTCCAATATACGCACCGCAAGGCGGCTTTCCGCTTCGTCCCTATCAGGCTCAACCGCTCCACCTCTTCCCCGGTTAGTTTCAACTGCTTCTCCTCTTCCCCGGTTAGTCTCAACTGCCTCTCCCCTTCCCCGGTTAGTTTCAACTGCTTCTCCCCTTCCCCGGTTAGTCTCAACTGCTTCTCCCCTTCCCCGGTTAGTTTCAACTGCCTCTCCTCTTCCCCGGTGAACCTCAACCGTTTCTCCTCTTCCGGCCTTATTCCCGCCTGCATCTTCTCTGACGCTTCCGCACCTCACCGTTCCGCCTCCTCCGCATTTGTCATTGCTCATATGCCTTCTGCTCCACGGGTTTCATGTCCTTGTTTCATGTCCGGATTCCGCTTCCTGCACATACCCCATTTTCTCCTTCTTTTGGGATTTCCTGCCCAATCACACCTTCCTCCCATGACTTCCCCCTCATCGCTGCCGAGCCTATAGTACAAGGCTTTTCTTCTTTTGAATCCCTCTGGCATTCTGATATTTCAAAATATAGGCGCTGCAGGCTGTGAGCCGCTTCTGATTGGTCATTTTCAGCAGCTTTGACAGCGCCGGATCGGACAGATATCCCCTCTGCAGAAACGCCAGAAATTCTATCTCCCGTCCTTCCTCGACCAGGTGTGTGGCTATCTTCAACGCGGAACGCCTCATGTACGCCGTATAGACAGATTCCTCTTCCACCCCTGCCCGCAGAATTCCCAACTCCGCAAATTCCATCTTTTCACGGGAATCCCGGATGGACTCAAAGCACGCATCATACTCCTCATAGTCAATCTCATCCCCGTTCCATGCCATGTCCAGATGATACGCCGCATTGCGCTTCAGACTCCCCGGAATCAGAAATTTTTCCGTCCTGTTCCCCCTTTTGCTGCATGCGGAGACCATGCACCTGTTCCACTCGAGATTTGCGCACTTATCCGTCAGCTCCGGCAATACCGCATTCACTGCCGCCACAAGTCCCTTTGCCGTCCCGATGTATGCCTCCACCGTATGGGCAAAAAGCAGAGCACCCTTTCCAAGCCTTTCCATGGACTTTGGCAGACTGACCTTCCGCAGCTTATCCGCAGCCAGGGCATATTCACCCATCTGTCTCAGCCCCTCATTCAATTTCACATCCCGAAGCCCGCTCTCATAAAAGGCATAGCTTCCCAGATACTGCAGTTTCTGCGGAAGCGTCACTTCGCACAACCTGCCGCATTCTTCAAAGACCCCGCCGTTTTGATATACGCTGGCATCGGGTATCACCCTGATGTTTCCAGAAAAATGCACCTTCTTCAGCGCACCGCACCGGAAAAAGGCCCCCATCCCCACCGTGGTCACACTGTCTGGCATGGCAACCTCTTCCAGATACTTCTGCTCCTGAAACGCCATACGCCCTATCTTTACCACACCGTCCGGAATATAATACCGTATTTCCGCCTTATTCTGCGGATAAAACTCCAACACCTTTCCGTCCTTTGAGAACACAACCCCGTCTGCCGAGCAATATTTTACGTGCCCTTCCGCAATATGGACCGCCTGAAGCCCCTGCCAGCTGCGCAGCAGCCTCAAATCAATCTTTGCCCCCGGGGAACGGAGGTTCAACTCTCTGCACTGCCGATATCCCCGTCTGCCGCCCAGGTCCTCCATATTGCTTCTTGAAGGCATCACAGGCGTGTCAATACGCCCCGGAACGGCTCTCCAAAACGCACTCTCATGGAACCTTCTGATTCCGTCCGGAACCGTCAGACTGTCCGCAGGTCGGTTCATCCTGAAAAACATATTGCCCACAATGCTGTAATCTCCCTGCAGTTTCATCCAATTCGAATTCTCAAAAGCATCCCGCTCCGCAGAAATATCCGGATTTTCAAATATAATCTCGCTGCATACCGCACCCGCGAAAGCATGGCGCAGTATCTTCCGCACTTCTCTGGGCACCACCGCCTTCTCCTGATTCCCTGCAGCAAAACTGTACAGAAGCTCCCGACCGTCCGCCGAAAACAGCATCTTCCCGTCTGTGGAAAATTGGGAATGCCCTGCCTCAACCTCCACCTTTTCCAGTGCCGGAAAGAAACCATTGTCAATGGAAATATCCGTAACCGAAGACGGAATAAACAGTTCCTTCACCATGGGAAATGTCCCTCCGCCATGCATATGCCAGCTCTCCACAGGGATTTCCCCGCAAAAATCAGGCAACTGCAGCCGCGTATTCATCACTGTTATATTTTTTACCACATAGCTTATACGCCGGGAATACCAGCCGCCCTGCTTCTCCAGCGCAAACCGGTTGCCCTGGTATTCACACAGGCTTTCTTTCTCTTCCATTGATTCTGTTCCTCCTACAGGGTATTACCATTGATATGATGGCACACGATGTTCGTATAGACATTTCGTATATTCGAATTATACAACCATTTGTCTGCTCTGTCAAGCAGAATTTGGTTCTTTCCAAAGTTAGTTGACTTTGTGCTTTAATTCGAGCCGCAATAGC
>CAJULV010000061.1 GCA_910587555.1 uncultured Acetatifactor sp. | reverse complement strand
CCGAAGGCGCTCAAATGCCGGAATGCTTTCCATCAGCTCTTTTGCGCCGCAGCCTGTTAAAAATTTGTCCAATACTACGTCTGCCGCGTCCCGCACCTGCTCCACCCAGTCATTCATTCTGGGAAAAATCCAGAACAGCATTCCCGGATAACCTGCCATGGCAAGTACACATTTTTCCCGATAGTAGCCGTTGGGATGAAAAGAACCCAGAATCAGTACATACCTGCAGGCTTCCCCGGAAAGCACCCTTTGTATCCGGTCCGTGGACACCTCCTCCCAGTTGATTGACCATTCCAATGAAGTGTAAGACCCAAACCTCCGGCACAGCCCCAACAGCTGCAGGTCTGTCATGGGTGACAGCTGCTGCCGCACCGCCTCCCCCGCACGCTTGATCAGTTGATCATCCTGTGTGGCAAAAACACCGTAGACCGAGCGGAGCCGCCCCAGATCTCCCCTTTCCAGTTTCTCTATTTCCCCTTCCATGATTTCCAGATATTCTTGATACCTGCTTCCGCTGTAAAAAATCATTTCGTCCCTCCTGACCCTACCGGCTGCTGACTTTCATTCCCGCAACCTGCCTCCGGTTATGGGCGTCATAAGCCCCTGAACTCACTTTCCGCCCCGGGAAATCCTTCTTCCTATCCGGGAAATTCAGTCCCCTGCCGTAAGGGCGATACCCGCATCCCCCATGTGCCGCGCCTTGCCTTTTCGCCCGGTTTTCTTCGCCCAATGCCCAAAATGAACTCCCACCCCGAAAACCAGACAGGTCAGTTGGCTGCCGGGTTTTCATCAGGTTCAGGTCTCTTCCCAAAATGCCACATCCTTATTATAAACCGTCAGAAATGTCCCCCTGCCTTCCCCGGCGGGCCTAAACAGCACCCATTGTTCAAGCGCTTCCTCATAATGGGGCCAGGCGTTTGCCACCAGACATTCAATCATGACGCCGTTATCCAGTCGGATGCACAGATCATGCCAGGGACTCACCCTGACGGAAACCACACTGCCGCCCAGGATTTCGTCATGGAATCTTTTCAGGTTAAACCATTCGTCATTATGGGTACTTTCCGCCTGGTCCCAGGACTGATAATCCAATGTGGTCACAAGGATGTCGTTATCTTTGATTATCCTGGAACACCCCATGCCGTGCAGCACAAGCTCTCCAAAGCCGAAATCCAGAATTTCCGCCTCGCAGCAAAGATAAATCAGTTGTCTTCCCACAAGGGAGTTTACAAACTCCATGACCCGCTCATCCATACGAAAATTCCCCTCCTCTGTATTCCTTCTCATCCCGCCCAAGCTTCCATTCTCTTGTCAGTTATCAGTATTCTGCATCCGGCCCCATATCCCCCCTTCTTTTAAATTCTCCTATGGAATCCGCATGGGTCCCTCCTGCCATGCTCTGTCCGATAACCTGCCTTAAAGTATAGCACAAAATCCCCCAGTTGCCCACCCCGGACCCCATGCTCTCCTATTCCCTTCCTATTTCATCCTCATCTCTCCCCTGTCCGCCAGATCTGCAGATGGTAATTCAGGCAAGTCGTTTGGAGAGCCAGAAACGTGTCGTACATCATAATAATGACCGCTCCCCTGGCCTGTGCCCTCCCGGCTACGAAATCCGGTACACGAATCCTCCCAGTGGCCCATTGTCTTCGGGAACCGCCAGGGCACCTGACCTGACTGCCAGACTTCCGATCAGGCCCACTGTGTGGAACAGCAGCACCTTCGACATCACCGGTTCCAGAATCTGTCCCACGCTCTTCGGGGCATGTACCCCCATGACGGCAAGACCGCAGTCGTACAGCGATTCATACAGCCCGGCAAAGGAGGCAATCTCTTCCCGGAAAACGGCAGTCAGCTTCTCCTTCTGCCCTTGGGCCAACACCGGGACCATGGCCCCGGCTTTCCCCTCCAATACTGCCTCCAGGCTGCGGGCGATTTCGTCCCCATGGGATGCATAGCGGTTCTTTGCGGGCAAAATGCCGTAATCCGCATAGCAGGCGGCATAGCCGGAATGTAAGCCGCAGTAACCCGCAAAATCCCTGCTCCAACAGGGATGATCCTCCTGAAAGGAAAATGTGCTTCCGTAACAGATATCACCGCACACATCCTCCCGGGCCGCCTTCTTCCGTCTGTCCCGAAAAAGCCTGCAGCCCTCGTTCATCATCCAGAACAGCAGATTCCACAGAAGCCTGCCATCCTCCATGTCCGCACCCGGAAACCCAAGCTTCCGCAGCTCCGGCAGCTTTTCCGCACCGCTGATCAGGATATCCCCTACCACCGGGACATAGGATTTCTCCGCTGTCCGGAAGAACTCCTCCATATATTCTTCCGTGAAGATTACCAGGCGTGCCTGATACCTGCCCCCGGTCAGGGCAGTGAGCAGGCCGTAGCGCTCCAACAGGGCGATCTCGTCCTCCAGATATACACTGGCCACGCCCAGTTCGATGGCAAGCTGCCGGATGGTCATGGGTGTATGATAGGTGCTGACCAGGATATTGCCCGGGAGTTTTCTGTCGAACAGACGCTGATACTCCATGTTGGCGGCGCCCTGAAAAATAACGGTAAACTCAAATTTTGCCGGCTGATAGCTCTTTGTTCCAAATTCTCTTTCCATGCCGATACCCTCCTTCAATAGCTTCCGTGTCTTGAACAGATAATATTTCACCATCTCCAGAGAAAGATGGAGCCTGGCGGCCGTCTCCCCACAGGAAAGCCCCTCAAAATAGTAGGCCACGGTACACTCCCGGTACTCCCTGGACAGCAGGGCCAGTTCCCGGCGGAGCGCAGAAAACTGTTCGGTCTGCAGAATATCCTGGACAAAATCCTTCTCGTCCGCAGCCCCCTCGTCAATCTCCTCACATCGGATGCGGCCCTTTTTGTACAGATATTTTTTGTAGGTGTTGGCCGCAATGGCCCAGATATAGCCGAAGAAGGCGTTGTCATCCCGTATCCTGGGGGCGCTTTTCAGGATGGCCAGGATAATGTCCCCGGCCAGATCCTCCGCGTCCTCCCTGTGGGACACCCGCGAAAGCGCGTAAGCGAAGATGGTCTTCATGTTCTCTTCCACCAGTGCCGAAATCTTTTCCTGTTCCATAGTCCCCTCCGTGAATGGTAAAATTGGTAAAATGCTGTAACAGTTCAGACAGCCCCTCTCGCGAAGTCAAAATTGCGCCCTATGCAATTTGCGCCCTATGCAATTTGCGCTCTGTGCAATTTTGCGAGACTTGCGGGCACCAAAACGCATTCTTTTCGCGTTTTGTGTGCATTCTCGTAACAGTTCAGCGCCCTGTCTGAACTGTTACAAAATGCTCTGTTTTGAAAGCTTTCATTTATATAGTACCGGGTCCGGCGCAGCGGTTAATGGGAAAATGAAAAATCTCTGTCTTCACCTGCACACCCATGAAGACAAAGAACGAATCCCCCAACCGTGCTGCACCACAGTCGGGGGATTCGTTTTTTCTTTTTACAGCGGCAAAGCACCCACCAGGCTACTTGTTACCCTTGTCATTCCTGTCCAGCCATTTGCAGATCCGGCAGCAGACCAGACCCGCCGGTATCGGATGGTTTCCCGGATTTCCGCCAGATCTGCCCTTACAAAAGTTCCGGTTTCACCCGACTGCTTCTCTTTCTGTAAATACCTTACGCATGACAGAATGCCTTGCCCCCATAGGTCTGGCCAACGCCCTGAAGAAGGGGGATTCTGTGCCATTAAAACACACGCAAAATTAACATATTGTCTGTCCCTGTATTTTTAAGGTTATTAAGCAGGACGTTCCAGGCAATCTGTCCGGCATTTCCGTAGTCAATCTGAAAAAAATCATTGATAAACTCCAAAAGCATGTCATAATCGATGGTATCTTCCAGTGCTAAAATCCGTTCTTTTTCCCGGAATACAATGACATCAAAATCACCGGTTATATCACGCCATTTTTCGCCAACACTTTCCATGCCGCATCGAACATCCACTCCATAGACTGTATCAAGATAGTAAAATAAGGCAGAGAATACTTCACCCGAACACTTGTCATTTTCCAATTTTACTGCGGAATTCTCCACTTCATCGTAAATCTTTTTTATCAATTCTTCTGTTTTGGCAGATTCTCCGCTTTTTATCAATTCTACCAATTCATTATAATTGCTTTGTGAACATGTGCCAAATATACCTAAGACTGACATTGTTTCTTCCTCCTGCTGCGATACGAAATGTAATGAAAAAAGCCTGTTTTTCCTCAAACGGTTTGGGATTAATCAAAGCCCGCCTGCCCTCCCGCAGCCCTGTCAGTCAGCCGCCAAAGCGCCGTCAAGGCAGCCGAATACGGAATCAGAAAGGCAGACGGATTTCCTCCCCGCAGTGCACATACCTCAACTGCTCCCCCATCTCCTCCTTCATCACCTGAAAGGGTATCTCCCCTGTGCAGTGCCCTGTATAAAACCTGGTGTCCAGTGTTTTCAGCTCTCTGGCTGTCTCCCGAATCAGCGCCAGGTCCCGCTCCCCATAGCCGGACTTTCTGCTCATGTGGAAGCCGCTGACCACCGCCTCCGGCATATCCCCGAAGATCTCCCGGTATCTGTCCAGAATATTCAGAATCCCGTTGTGGGCGCAGCCGGAAACCAGAACCCTTTTCCCGTTCTCCTCCACCACCAGATATTGCTCATGGAGGAATTCGTCCTGCCGGAAGACGTCTCCTGCTTTCCGCATCAGCTCCCGGTTACCTTCGGGCCACAGCCGCCTTCCGGATACCCGGCCAAACAGGAACAGCTCGTCGTCAATGCGCCTGTCTCCCTCCACCCACTCTATCCCGGTAAGGCTCCCTGCCTCCGGGGAAATGCCGATGTATTTTTCCATCTGCTCGGTTTTATGGTAATAGGCCTCCCCTGCCCCACGGTGCATCCAAATCCCTGCCCTGGGATTCAGCACGGCGAAAGCCGCCAACCCGCCCCCGTGGTCATAATGTCCGTGGCTTAGAATCACCGTGTCCACCCGGCGCAGATCAATGCCCAAAACTACAGCATTTTTGAGAAAGGCCTCCGATGCCCCGGTATCTGCCAGAAGTTTATGCTTTTTCGTCTCAATATAGAAACTTAGTCCGTGTTCCCACACACATCCTTCCGCCCCTTTTGTATTCTCCATCAGGTTGATGATTCTCACGGCTGTCCTCCTGTTCCCGGCAATCCTCCCCGTTTTTCGTAAGTCTCGCAAAATTGCAATTATTGGCTTCGCGAGAGGGGCTGTCTGAAATGTTACCATTTTTCCCCAGGGATCAATGGATACGCAGATCCTGCCCCAAAGCAATATGCTCATATTTATCCCGGCCGATGATTTGGAATCCAAATCGTTCATACAATTTCAATGCCACTTCGTTCCCTTCCACCACAGAGACCACCACAGCGTCCGCATCCCCCAAGGGCTTCCTTTTCACATAATCCAGAAACAGCTGAATCGCCCCAGTGCCATATCCCTTTTTCTGATATTCTTTATCCACTAATATCCGGAACAGCTCATATACCATCTTCTCCTGGAAAACAGGAAAACCTTCCCCTTTTACATAGCGTATTTCCACCAGGCCAACCGGATTCGGGCCATGGCACAAAGCATAAGTCACCGTAATTTCTTCTTCAAATAAATCACTGTAAGATTGCGCCAGGGAATCCACAAAAGGCATCACATAACCCTCCTGTGTTTTCAGCAGCTCCATTGCGATGATCTTCCTGGCATGTTCCCCATGGATCTTCTCGAAATGAATCCCTTTTTCATCTCCAATGATACTTTCAGGATATTTTTTTGCTTCCCTTATCTTTGCGGTAAATTCACCAACGGCAGCATATGGTATCTTTTCAAATTCGCTGTCCGACAGCGCAGTCTCACAGCAGTGCAGTTTCCTGGACGCCGTCACTTCCCCATCAGTGACCTCCCTGTCAAAACCGGCATTTAAGAACAATTTATCCGCCGCCAGATTCGAAGCCTTATAGGTCCCGGTTACCGTTCCCCGGCCAAACCGGACAGAAATCCACTTCATCATCTCTGACAGAATTCTCGTTCCGTATCCCTTATTCTGCTCTGATTCATGCACAATCAACTTGCAGATCTCATAGCTTTCCCCATTGCAGTTTACCTGGACATATCCTGTCACTTTGCTGTCTTCATACACCAGGAACGGTATGGGAAGATAGGCTTCATTCACCACAGCCACATAATTATTCACCATATCAAAGATGTGATGCTTTACATATTCCCATTGCTCATATTTGGCAGAAACCTCAAATATATCCTCGAAATTCTTATCTGTTACATAGCAGAACTTCAACATGCCCTTCCTCCTTTGATTTTTCTATAGATACTCATTTTGTATTCTATATCTCCAGTAGTCTCTGTTCTACCGCATTCTTTTTTCGAAAAATAAATGCGCCCTGCAAAACCTTTTCCAATTCCGCCCAGTTTTCCACCGTAAGCACCCCTTCCAGAATCATCTTTGGTTTTCTCATTTCTCTGTACCTCCCAGACTGCCGCAGGCTTCCTTCGGCCGAAATCCCGAGGATATGGCCTGAACGGGACAGACCTCCCTGCACTTTCCGCAGCGGATACATTCCGGATCATTGCAGTTCTTTGTCACTTCCACCGCCATGGGGCAGACCTTTTCACACTTTTTGCAGCCCACGCATTTGGAGGCATCCAGATTCATCTGATAAAAGCTGAACCGGTTGAACACCGAATAAAACGCTCCCAGGGGACAGAGATATCTGCAAAAGGGGCGGTGAATCACCATGCAGGCGCCGAGAATCACTGCCATCACCCCCAGTTTCCATTGAAAAAGCGCCCCTGCAATCTCCCGAAGCGTTGGGTCCGCAAGCAGCAGGGGAATGCCGCCCTCCAGGGTTCCCGCCGGGCAGAGATACTGGCAGAAATAAGGCGGCGTCACCCCTGTGTCCGTCACCGCAAAGGCCGGAAGCAGAATCACCAGGACTGCCAGAATCACATATTTCAGATATCTGGCGGGTTGATCGATCTTTTTGGGCACTTTCCACTTGGGAAGGGGAATTTTATGCAGCAAATCCTGCACCAGGCCGAAAGGGCACAGCAGGCCGCAGACCACCCGCCCAAGGACAATGCCGAACAGCATCAGCATACCCAGTACATAAAAGGGAAAATGATGCTTCATGCCCCCCAGGGAGGCCTGCAGCGCGCCGATGGGACAGGCCCCCAGTGCCCCGGGACAGGAATAACAGTTCAGCACGGGAACGCATATGGCCTTGCTCTTCCCCGTGAAAATACGCCCCTTCCCGAAGCCGATAACATACCCGTTAAACAGCACCGCTGCCGCCAGTTGAATAACCCGCTGTCTGGAAATCCTGCCTTTCAGCCGATTCCGATGCATTCCAGGCATATTCGCACCGCCTTTCCCAACACTTCCGCCTGTTCCTGCCTGCCCAGTCCGATTCCCATCAAGACCAAAGCAGCCAGAAGCACGCAGAACCGTATTATTTTAATCTGTCTGCCGTCATTCTTCTGTTCCAATGCTGATTTCCGCCTTTCCCATACCCGTCAGGATATCGTTGATGCGCTGTGAATAAAATTCTGACAGGTTCTCCTTTCCGCCCACTACGATATCTCCTGCCATATTCCCCTCTGCATCCACAAATACCGTGGTGGGCGTATAGCGGAGTTCACTGCTCAAGGTCACCAGATCTCCGTCTCCCCACACCAGAGTGATCCCCTCAAATCCGGATTCCTCCAACACATATTCCACCAGTTCCTCGCTGCCTCCGCCGTCCAGGCACACCGTAATCAGCTGCACATTGTCCGGCAGGGCCTTTTCCAGTTCCGCCAGATCCGGCATTTCCGCAATACAGGGCCTGCAGGACAAAGCCCAGAAATTGATCAATGTCAGGTCCTTATCCGCGAAATCCTCCTGGGTAAACGTGCTTCCGTCCAGAGCCGTGGCCTGGAATTCATTTAAATTCGTATAGGTGTTTTCCGGCTCCTGGCTTTCACTCTCCCCTCCGGTTCCCCCGTTTTGAGTCTCCTGTCCGTTTTCTCCGGCCTGCTCCTGGTTTTCCTGTTCCGAACCAACCGAGTCAGTCTCCCCTTCCTTTGTTTCCCCCGTCTTTCCGCTGCAGGCGGAAACGGAAGCCGTTACAGCCAACAATACCAATCCTTTCCAAAACTTTTTCATGCTTGCTCCTCCTTATGAACATCTCCTGCTTTTGCCATGGCATCAGTGACAAATTTATCTACGGTTATTTTCCACTCCTCCACCATAACCAGGCCCGTTTTCCGTGCCTGTTCCGCGAACTTCACAATTCTCCGTACTTTTTCCTCCCAATCGCCGTATTTCAGAACGATTCCCGCATAGTATACAGGCAGGGCGGCTGTTTTCACCCTGAACTGAACCTCCGGATTCCCTTCCGTGACGCGAACGGCCTCCTCAAACAAGGCCTCGTACTGCCGGAAAAGCTCCTCCCGCATCCAGGTATCCCGGGCATCCAGAGGCCCTCCAAAAATATTCAGCTCTCCGCCCGCATTCTCCATCTCCCGGTGAATCAGGTCAATATACTGCCGGATCAGCGGACCCGCCTGCCTGTAATAGCCCTGGAGGAAATCAGTCAGCAGCGCCTCCTCGTCCGCCTGGGGATCCCACATAAGCTTTGCCAGCAGATACCCCCGCAGCTCGTGGAACTCTCCCCCGATCTCCCGGTTACACTGGCTGAACAGAGAACGGACATGATTTTCCGTGAAAAAGCGGATATTCGGCCCCAGTACCCGCAGATTGGGAAAGGGACTCACCAGGTTGCGGAACTGAATACAATAATCCCACAAAAACAAGTTTTCACAGATTTCTTTCCAATCCAACAATTCCTGACGGGAACCTGCGCTTCTTTCGTCCCTCTCAATGGGAAGTCCCCTGTTCGCCTCAATATTGCAGAGCATGATGTGAACATTCTCTGCAGGGCGGATGGTTGCAGGCGCCTTTCTGGTATACCAGTAGGCCAGTGTGGAAATAACCTTATCCGGAAAATGTGCGGCAAGGCGGTTCACAAAGTGCAGGACAGACCCCATTGGAGAGCCTTCCCTCTCGTCTGTTTCCCGACATTTTTCGCACCGGCAGTACGCCCCGTTGTCATTTTGAGACACGGACCAATATCTGGCGCCGGGCTTCTGGGCCATATGTTTTTTCAAATTGCCCAATACAATCTCAAAGACCTCCGGGTTGGAGAGACACAGCTGCGCCTTCTCCCCCACCCGCCTGCCCTCATGGAGGGAAAAATATTCCGGATGCTCCTCAAAATATTCCTCCGGCGGGCAGAGGGTATAAAAGGAATGGCACCAGAATCCCCAGTTCTCATCCCGTCTGGAGCCGGGCGTGATCTTATGCTTTTCCGCAAATGCCGGATCCCCGTAATCCCGGTAAAGAATTTCCCGGTATTCCAGAACAGGCGAATAACGGTATTCCTCAAAGCATACGGTCAAATTGGCATCAAAGGGGACAAATTCACAGGCCCGGGAATAATATCGGCACCCAACCACTCTCTCCAGCCAGTCATATACGGCATACACCATAGACTGTTCATTTTCTGCCTCTATTACGATATCTTTGTCGAAAATCCGATACGAAAAACCGTCTTTTCCATGCTCCCCGTATTTCAATACAATACTGGGATCTACAGTGGAGGTCTCCTGAATCCGGAACACCGCATCCGTGATTTTCCCCAGGTATTCCGCCAGAATTTCCGCCCCCCGCTGATACGCCCTGGCCACGATAACCACATTGGCCTTTTTGTTTTCCGCGATGCACACAGGCTTACATAAATTCATTTCAGCCATCTCCTTTTCCTGCTTCCGCTATTTTATACTCACGAGCGAAAACATTTGCCAGTTGAAATTGTATAACCAGTGAGCGCTTCCGGGATGTAGAACAGAAAATGGCAAATGAATGCGCTCACGAGTATAGAAACCGGGTCTGCTCCCACCCGCAAATCCATTCTAACATCAACAGGAAAACATGGCAAGTCATTTCCGCCCTCCCGCAGCTATCCAATCGGGTACAGGCATTTTATCTTACCTGTTGGAATGTGATGTGCCTGCAAAAAGCCCCACTTTTTTACAAACAATAAACCCTCCCCTTTTTCATACTTTGTATATTGAAAAATATAACTGCATATGCTATAATGCCGATAGGCAGAAAGAGAGTGCTAGTCCATGAGGACAAAGAACGAATCCCCCAACCGTGTTGCAGCACAGTCGGGGGATTC
This sequence comes from uncultured Acetatifactor sp., assembly GCA_910587555.1. GTDB lineage: Bacteria > Bacillota > Clostridia > Lachnospirales > Lachnospiraceae > Acetatifactor. Next base: position 12,413 of record CAJULV010000061.1, on the reverse strand, counting down.
TTCTTTTCTTTTTACAGTGGCAAAGCACCCACCAGGCTATTTGTTACCCTTGTCGTTCCTGTCCAGCTATTTACAGATCAGGTGGCAGACCAGACCCGCGGGCATCGGATTGTTTCCCGGATTTCCGGGGCTTTTCATAAGGCTCTGTCAGCCGGAATTACCGGATTCTATACCACGGGTTTCCCATCAACATGGATGGTTTTTCACTCCTGCATGACCATACACTCACCGGAACTGTTTTGCTTCTCCCACCGTGTATGTTCATCAAATTCCGCCTGACTATATTTTTCAATGCCGGTCAGCGTTCCATTTCCGGAGACATCCGGGTGAGCATAGTCGCGCACTGTATAAATGTCTATTGTGCCGTTTACGCTCCACGAATTACGAAGGGTGCCGCGGAAATTTCCGCCGGTCAGGTCCTCGCCGTTGGATGTCAGCACATCCTGAAAGTACCGCACCTTTTCGCCGTTGAAATACCATTGGTCCTTTTTCACATCATAGGTAAGGCCAAACGCCTCATATTCCTCTGCCATGTCTTCCAGTTCCTCTGCGGAGGGCGGATCACCGGCCATGGAGACGACGGGCGGCGGATTTTTGAGTGCCTCAATGTCACGGGCGGCAAATTCTTCCTCCGAGAATGCCTTTACCCCAATCAACTCTCCGCCCGGATCGTAGGAACCGTCCCCGGAGCGGTCAATGTGGGTGAAGTCACGGACCGCATACACATCAACCACACCCTTTTCGTTGAAATAGTCGTTTCCGGCCTGCGCCCCTTCCTCCACGGTATAGTAGTCCTCAAACCACCGCACAGTTTTGCCCTGATATTGCAATTCTTTTTTGCTGCTGTTGTAGGTCAGGCCGAACTGTTCATAGGGCTGAAACAGTTCTTCATCGGAAATTTCGTCGGAAGGGTCATGATCTTCCGCAAATGCATCCACAATCCGGGCGGATGTGCTTTCCGACTGCCCGGATGCCGTTCCGCCCCCGAATGCCGCCGGGGTACCGCACCCGGCCAGGCATCCCACAAGCAGTACCCCTCCAAGGACCGACGCCAGCAGCTTCTTTTTAATCCTTTTGTTCCTATTGTTCATTTTGTTTGGTTTGTTCTTTTTATTCATTTAGATAACACCATCCTTTCTTTGAGTGTATCTAAAGAATACCACCCCCGTTTGTGATACATGTGGGATTTGTTTGTGATTTCTGTGTTGTTTATGTTTCAGATCATAAAGGAAAACCTTACCCCGGCCTGTGTATTGCAGACCGTACATTGGCTTCCATGCTGATGCAGTATCTCCTGCACAATATATAATCCAAGCCCGCTTCCGCCTGTTTTCCGGCTTCTGGACTGTTCCACACGATAAAACGGGTCAAACAGTCTGGGCAGACTGTCCTCCGGAATATGCGCCCCTGTGTTTTCAACAGAAAATTCCATCTGTTCCCGCTCCATCTGTTCCTGTTGCATCTGTTCCCGCTCTATCTGTTCCTGTTTCATCCGGACGGAAATGCGAATGGAGGCTCCCTGGGGGGAATACTTGATTGCGTTTCCCATCAGATTCGAAAACACTTTCTCCATCAACAGCTTGTTTCCGCTTATAAGAGCGGAGGGCGGAGCATCCAGTTGTATTTGCAGGTCCTTCCCGGCAATCAAATCTTCGGTTTCGCTTAAATAGGATTTGATAACCTGAACGCAGTCCAGACGGTCTTTTTTGAAATCCGTGCCCGCAGTTTCCAGTCGGGAGACGGTTAAGATCTCCTGCACCATTGTCTCCAGGGTGTTGGCAATTTCCAGGGATCTTGTCAAATATTTCTCACGGTCTTTGTATGCGCCAATCCCCAACAGCATCCCCTCTAACTGGCCTTTGATGATGGTGACCGGCGTTTTCAGCTCATGGGACACCGCCGAAAAGAAATTTGTGCGGGCCTGTTCCAGTTTCCTTTCCTGTTCAATATCGGCTTCCAGTTTCCTGTTGGCATTCTGCAAATCGGACAGGGCGGTTGAAAGACTGCGCGACAGCCTGTTCAGGCTTTTCCCCAGTGTTCCCAATTCATCCGTACGTTGTCCGTCAACCCTCCAATCCAACTGCAGGTCAGACATTTTTTCGGATATGCGGCTGATTTCCAATACGGGTTTTGTAATCATGCGGGAGTACAGCCAGGATACCGCAAGGGCACTGACCGAAACCATGATCAGGATAACCGGAAAAACACGGGCAAAGGACTGCTGCAGTTCCAAAATCTGTTCTGCCTCACCGTAGACAACAAGCGTATAGCGGTCACTGCCATCGGAGAAAGAAAAATAGTACTGGTTTGACAGGACGGGAGAAGATTCACCAGCGTCATCCACTGCCGTTACCGCATTAGTCCCCTCCCATCCATTCTCAACTTCTTTTGTGGGCAGCGCAACCCAGTGGCCGCTGCTGTCGTATAACGCGGCCGAATGGATTGCCATATCCGCAAGAAACTGATCGAACAAACCGCCGCTGTCCGAAAAAGGCACCTGTTCCAGTTCGGAAATAAAGTTCTGCGCCCGTTGATCTAAAATGGTGTTCAGCTTGTTGGAATAAGTCCGGGGCATCAGCCATGCCAGGATTCCGAACACAAACAGCGATATACACAGCAGCATAACCACAGTAATGAGAAATACTTTTGCAAACAGACTGCCTTTAATGCTCTTTATCAATTTTATATCCCACCCCTCTGATTGTCTGAATAAAGTCAATGCCCAGTTTTTTCCGCAGGTTTTTAATATGCGTATCAACCACACGTTCCTCCCCGTAAAAGTCATAGCGCCACAGCTTATCCAAAAGGTTCTGCCGGGTTAGAATGCGCCCCTGATTGGTGAGGAGTTCTTTCAGCACCTCAAATTCCCTGGGCGTCAATTCAAAAACGTTTTCCCCCACCGCGGCCGTATAATTGTCGCAGTCCAGAATCAGGTTCCGGTAAACAATCGTTTTGTGCCCGTCTTCCTGCATCCTGCTGCTCCGCCGCAGCACAGCGGCAATCTTCCGAATTAAGATCGGTACGGAAAAGGGCTTCGTGATGTAGTCGTCCACCTGCAAATCCAACCCCCGGATTTGTTCTTCCTCGCCGTTTAATGCGGTAAGCATAATGACCGGAACCTGGGATTGCTTTCGAATCAGCTCACAGACAGCAAAGCCGTCAATTTTCGGCAGCATCACATCCAACAGAACCAGATCGAACTGCATGGCGGAAAACATGGACAGGGCCTCCACGCCGTCACCGGCCAACATGATCTCATAGCCAACCTCCTGCAGAAAGTTTTTCAAAAGCTCCTGAATGTCCAAATCATCCTCCACAACCAAAATTCTCTGCATAACAACACCTCCCGGAAACAGCATAACACAGTTTTTTGTGATTTGTGTGTAGTTTTTGCGTTGCTGACTAAGATTCCTAGCGGCAAACTTACAAGTGCGATAAGTCGCACTTTGTACGCGGACCTGCGCATAAAAAAATCCCTAAGCTGACATAATATCAACTTAGGGCGAACTTTCTGTCCGTGTTACCACCTAATTTCAGATTTCTCTGCACTCTGTCAATACGGGATTGCTCCGATATTGCTTCCTGGGATAACGTGGGAACTCCGTTGAAGCCTACTAAGACAGATCCGCCCGGTCCGTTCGGTTCACAGCTCGGAGGCTGCTTCCCTATCAGTTCATTGAAGATTCGCACCAACCATCTTCTCTCTGTGAACTCCCTGATACGTACTATTCCTCGTCAAAGCCTTTTTGTTTTGAATTAGTTGGAAGTATAACACGATGGAAAAGCTTTGTCAAGCAGCTTTTGCCTCGCTGCCCCGCAAACCGGGCCTCGCCGGAAACGGGACAGGCAACATCCCGCAAGTCTCGCAAAATTGCATAGGGCGCAATTTTGACTTCGCGAGAGGGGGAGTCTGAACTGTTGCAGCATCCCTGCAGACCGACAGGATGCATCTGAATAGAATCCGCAGTCTGCCCCTACTCCATGGGAGTGACAACGGGCTTTCCGTCCTGGTCCACCAAAACGCTCATCCCGCAGCCCACTGTCAGGGCGGAAGATTCCAGTATATAATTCACGCCGGTTTCCGTATCTACAATAATCTTTTCCACATTGGTAAGTCCCTGTGAATAAACTTCCACAAAACGCTCTTTTGCCATATGCTCACGCTCCTTTCCCATCCTGCCGTCTGCCTGTCTGCCAACACAACCATACCACAGAGCCAGGACCCCGGGTCCAAAATTTCCTGAATGGGCGTCAGAATTTCCTGAACAGCATTCTTTCCGTCAAATGGCATCTCTATTTCGATTCACAGAGGCATCTGAAAAATGCTCCCCACATCTTATACTACGCACATCAGTCCATACATGATTACACAGATCACCAAACCGATTATGCATGCCATGCTTGTTTTGTAGTCTGTATTTGCAGGATTCCATTTTTTTATTTTGCTGTTCTCAACTATAAATCCTGTTGTTGCGCTTATTATGCCCGCAATCAGCAATCCGCCTATTTTGATTGCAGGCAGTGTATTATTTTCAATTCCCTTTACTTCAAATACGATACCCGTTATTCCGATTCCCGCGCATAACAGCAAAACGTACACTGCAGTTACCGGAATACCTCGTCCGGCCCGTTTCCTGTCCTCTTCTCTGCAGTAGATTTTGTCTATCATTTTGTAGTTGCTCATCAGTATGCCTGCGATAAAATTGAACACATACACAACAAGCAGAAGTCCATTGAACCAAGGTATTTTCAAATTTGCTCCGTTTGTCACACAAAACAGGAAAATAGCTACAACAGACGAAATTCCAACATGCAAATCAATCTGTATCAGCAGTTTCTTCACTTCGCCCATATTGTACTCTGTTCTGTCATCAAATCCTGCAATCCCATTGAAGGATTTGTTTTTGACTGCATTGGAAAGATACATATGCAGGAATAACTGGATTGGGATACAGATCACAAACATACAGAGGAATGTCCCAATGCTGAAAGTATCCGTAAATGCAGCGTGAATGATATAGGCCAGAATACATAAGGCCGATATTCCCATCAAAACCCAGGGCATTTTTCCCATTGATACTTCTTCCTGGATTGGTGATTCTTCCCTGTCCCCATTGCCCAACAATGTGTCAACCTCAACTTCAAATAATTGCGCCAGCTTCATCAGATTGTCGGAATTTGGTCTGGAAGCATTCGCTTCCCATTTGGTTACAGCCTGGCGGCTGACCTCCAGATATTCGGCAACTTTTTCCTGTGACAGTCCTTTCTTTTTTCGATAGTACATAAGATTTTCTGCGAATTGATTTTCGTTCATATCAGGAACCTCCGTTTGTTTTGATGGCAATAATATACCGCTTTATCCGGTTGCACGCTACCAACCATATGGAAATTCCGGGCAACTATACGGCAACTATCAGTTGCAACTGCTGTTTTTCGTTCCAAAAGCCTCTTTTCCAAAATATGTTTTCATATATGCAAGAAGAAGGATTCCCAAAGCCGGGAAAACCGCCGCCATCAGCATGCCTGCCTTAAATCCCACCTGTTCCGGGGTCAGCGACAGCGTGCTGCCCAAGGTCCCTGCCCACTCCGTAAGGGCAATCTTATCCACAGCGATGCCAAGGGCCTGGGGCGCAACGGAGGCCCCAAGGTCTCCACCCGCCGCCATCAGTGCATAGGCTGCAACACCGGCGGCAGGTATTTTCTCTTCCATAAAAATCAGGGTTCCCGGCCAGAGCATGGCGGTGCAGATTCCCACCGCGGCACAGGCGGCCAGGGACAATGCCCCATTGGAGGAAAGTCCCACCGTCAGATAGCAGACCACAGCCCCCCACATGCCGATTGTCAATATTTTAAAAATATTTTTCCCATATTTCGCATATATCGTTCTGGTGAGCGCAAGCAGTCCCGCAAACAGGGACATGCCCAAAATATCCCCCCATACCTTGGGTATCCTCAATGCCTTTTCCGCATACACGGAAACCCAGTTGGACATGGTATTCTCCGCACAGGCGCCCAAAAAGATGCAGGCCATGCAAAGCAGAAGCCCCTTTGTCCCGGACCCGGAACCCGCGGACTTTACCTTATTTTGCTCCATATTCATGTCCGGCAGGGGCGACATCCTTAGCCATACGGACGCGATCACCGGCAGCATGGCCCAGAAAAAGGTGAGATACATCCAGTATTGATTTCCCGCAATTCGGAGAAACAGAGTGCTGATCAGGACCACCCCCACAAACCCGTAACCGTACAGGGCATGAAGCATACTCATGTCCTTATCCGGCGTATCCGAAGGCAGCGCCGCTATGGTAGGGCTTACCAACACCTCCCCCAGTCCCGCGGCCACAGAGAAAAGAAAGGTACCGGCCACAAGCCCCATGTAGGCGTACCCGGGAAACAGCATGGGAATCAACGCATATACGCACAGCCCTGCTGCCGTCACAAGGGGCATCAGGCGGATGGTTTTGTGGATGTTGAAATGCCTGCCAAAAAAGCTGAAAATCAAATCGATTCCAAGCTGTGTGCAGAAATTGACCAGAACAAGCGTTCCCAGCAGCGTATAGGAGATTCCGTACTGCTCCCGAAATGTGGCAAACAGCAGGGGCGGCAGGCTGAACACGGAGGACATTGCCAGGTTTGCAAAATAGCAGGCGCGTTTTGTTCGTTTGTAATTTGGTTTTTCCATGCGTATTATTCCCTTTTCTTCATCACTCTCTGCCAACCGGTCTTCCCAGGGTAACAGGCAACCCCATTCTAACATCAATAGGAAGACATGGCAAGCCCCCACAGCACAACTATGGGGACTTTAATCAATCGGCAGATACGATTAATGGCCTATAAAACGCACGCCTCCCAGGGTCCATCCAGAATTAACTGCGCCAGGCGGCAGTTTTCCTCCTCCAGAAGCACCGCCTGTTGAAGCAGGGCTGCCTGCTCCCTGCGCACATGCTCCAACTTTGAAACCGCGATACGAAACTCCGAATCCGTATTATAGGTCAGGGAACAGGCCTCCGCAGTCCCGCCGGTTTTGTCCCGGAAATCGGCAAACATCCCCGCAATATCCCGGCAATTTGCCCCGATCTTTTCCAGATGGCGGCTGCTGCATTCCGGCAGCAGGGCAGCCGCTTCCTCCAGATAACATGCCGCCGACTGTCTGGCGTCGATGAGACTCACAAGCATACTGTCGTTGACGCACAGCCTCCGGAGCACATTCTCCCTGTCGGAATCCAACCGGAAGTCTGCGTCTTTCGCAAGTCCTCTGATCCATGCCTCATAGGCTCCCTTTCCCTGCGCATAACCCCTGGATGCCTCTGCCCGGAAGGAGGAGATCAGCGTCCCAAGGGATGCTTTCAACGTCTCCAGAGGGGAGGGCGCATCCTCTTTCTGCCCGAAATGAAGCAGCAGGAAAGGCCAGAAATCACTAAACAGATACCCTTCATTTTCCTCAAATACGATTCTTCTGTCTTCTTTGTCCGCAGCGGAATCCGCCTGCTCCAGTTCCCGGAAAATCTCTCCGTCAAAATAGGTGCGGCACAGGAAGCGGCCGCCCTCTTCCGTATATCCCGTTATGACCCCCCACTCGGGGGCAACCCGCAGGTTGATGGCCAGAACCGGTTTTCCCTGCCGGATATCCTCCATCACGGCCAGACGTTCCGCCTTCCTCTCCTGCTTTTCCACCCTGTCCGCCATCCGGAAAGAATATCCCAGGCTTTGGAACAAAGGCGAAGCATAGTCAAAGGCCACCAGGGCGTCCGTACAGCTATAGTCCCAGACTTCCGTAAAGCAAAGCCTCCAACAGGCGCCGCTCATGCCCATGATCTGATGATAGGCATAGTTTTCCCCCATGTATTGCAGCGCCGCATACATGGACCCGGCCCAGGGGCAATCCATCCCCTCTCCCCAGGACAGCCTGGTAATTCCTTTCAGAATACATTTGGTGCGGTCTTCCAGAAAGAGACTGGTGCGGTGATTCCCGTAATAAATCGCCTCATTCTCCGGACAGCTGATCACATGGATTCCTTCTTTGTTCAAATACACCAGTGTCAGATATTCCGTATCGTCGCTTGCCGTGTCACTGGGAAATGCTTCCTGGTTTACCGGAATCTTGTCCCAGTTGAAATACGCATAATGCGCCATCTTCTCCATGGCAGAGGAAAAGGCCTTCTCGTTTCCGTACCAGGCGCCCACAATCTGAAAGGACTGTCCGTCCTCATAGCAGGCGCTTTTCTGCTTCCTGTCATTTCCCCTGTTCAGGACAAGGCTGCTGTTCTGTAAGGCATAGGAGTAAAAGATTCCTTCCGGCGTCTGATATTTTATGGTCAGTACCTTCAGCCGTTCTCCGGGAATGGACACACCCAGAAACGCCCCGTTGACAGGAATGTTGATATCCTGATTCCGCGCCAGTCCGTTTATAAATCCCGTTACCGGAACCGCCGTCTGCCCGTCCGTATAAACTGCTTCCAAAATCAGGATTTCTCCCGGGCACAGCAGGCTGTCAATGCTGCAGCCAAGCGCTTCCGCCAGGGCAGGCAGCACACTGGTCTCCGGCAGACATCTGGCATTTTCCCATTTGGATATGGCCTGGGGACTCACCTGCAGCCGCTCCGCCAGAGCTTCCCCCGTATATCCCCGTTCCTTACGCAGAAACGCAATTCTTTTTCCGGTTTTTTCCATATCTACTCGATTCATTTTCGATAAACCTCCTTGTTTTTCACGGCCTTCCGGATTTTTCAGTCCCCATTTCACCAGGCGGCACAGGCTTCCATTTTTATGGATTCGCCTGCATTTTCGCAAAATAAAAGTTGTCTGTCCGGAAATCTGTCTCCACAATGCTGCGCAGCATGTGCCTTTTATGATAAGGGAAAAGCGCCCCGCTGTCCATACTGACCGCGTTAATGCAGAAAACAAAAAATCAACCTGGGGTTTATTTATACTGCGCACCGGTTGAATTTGCAGTACAAAACCTGTTCTTTTCCGAAAACACAGGAAACAGGCAGGGCAGAAATCTTAAGCATTTTTTAATGGAATTACAAAATGACCTGTGATAGAATAAATCAATTGAAAAGTGTAGGGAGGTCCTGGGAAGTATGAAAAAATTTGCCTGTTTATGTGTATTATTGATTTTGATGTTTTGTTCTGCCTGCGGAAATACAGAAGCGCCATTTACAATAGAGGATACGCAGAAAAGCAGCCGGGCGGGTGATGAAGTTCCAGGTAATGAAAAGATAGATGCGGTTCTCCAAAACAAATTGACCTATTCCAATTTGGACAGTGAATTATCCATGAATGAAGTCCGGGATATTTTGCTGAAATCCGGGATTCCGACAAATCACGTTGATACGGTATTGAACTGGGTGACAGACTATAATAACAGCATGAGGGAATGTCCGTCTTTTTCATTAGTCGGGGATTTTGTTACAATAGACGAAATGGCGGTTGACTATGGGGAATACTACGACATGTCTACGGAATGGTATAAGCGCAATCGTCGAAATTACCATGATGTTGTTTGCAGGATTGCGGCTTATGAGTTAAATCAGGACAATATTTCGGTAGGAAATGTACTCAAGGAAGAAGATTTCGATTGTTGGGACGAGAATACGGCATGGCTTTATACAGACGGCGATATTCTGTTCGGACGGGAAGCCGTAGAGGGGGAACATAAGGCGTATGTTCCTTTTCCGCTGATTGACTGGAGTCAGGATGTGCAGGCAGCATATTTTACCCTGTTTAATCCGGTTCACATTACAGAGCAATGCAGCGAACAGGAAATGCTGCAGGCTATTCAGGAAAAATGGAATGAGCAGGAAATTTCCTTCAAAGACAGTGCGTTTTCTTTAATTACCTTCTGGACGCAAAGCGGTGACAGAATATGCGCTTCACATGCCGCCACTTTGATTGAAACAGAGAATGGATATTTGCTGTTTGAAAAAACCAATCCGGAATCCCCCTATTCGGCAGCAAAATTTTCTTCTACAGATGAAGTAAAGCAATATTTATATAACATGATGAATTTATACTGCACACCGGTTGAATTTGCAGTGCAACCAGACTGCAGACCGCCAGCCAGGTATTTTCCTGAAGGCATCACTGTAAATCCTGGCGGTCTGCAGTATAGATTATTCAAGATATAATGAACAAATGGGAACTTATCTTATTTTGCAAAACGATAAGCTACTTTAAAATGCAATTGACCATTGACAGCCCTTTGCTTTCCTGCAACCGAAAACCACTCCATGCAAATATCGCTTACCGGCTTTGCATGGAGCCAGGCTTCCTGCATTTCCTCTGGGAAAATCCCCCGGTCTTATACAGTCCTTTTTCCAAACTCCCTGAAATATCTCTGTGCCATCTCCGAAGAAATGTCCAGTTTTTTCTGCAGTCTCCCCAGAATATCATCATCGGACAGGCCAAACTCATAGCCGGTCTCGATAATCTCTTCCGCTCTGCCTTCTTCTCTGCCTTCTTCTCTGCCTTCTTCTCTGCCCTCTTCTCTGCCTTCTATCCTGGTCTCCTCAAATACAGTAAACATATTCACATCTCCTCTCTGTTCCAGTGCATTGTAGTCAATCTGATTGTTCAACGCCCCTGCTGCTGTCAGAATGACGGCTCTGTCCACCCGGCGTTCTTTGGTGTATCCGATTGCCCTGCTCCGAATCTCACCTGCGGAACGGCTGCTGTCCAACAGAATCTCCAGAAGATTAAAAAGGTCTACATTGTTCATATTGTGCAGCACAAGGTTATTCTTTCTCGCCTCCACCAACAGCATCCGATAATCGTTCACATACTTCCTTAACGCCTCCGGAATGTTCAGCATGCCGTGCAGACTCGCCGCCCCGTCCCAGGGCTTCTTTCCATAGTATACAGTCACTGTAATCACAGGCATAAATCTATCTGCGCGTTTCATTCTGGACAGGTATTCATCCTCTTCCATGCCTTCTGCTTTTTTATACTTTGCGGCATTGCTGTCATACTGCTTTTTGTAGGCACTGTAGTCATAGCCCATTACCCTCATTGGCATGGCATAGTCGATATACTCCTGTGACTCGTTCCCTAACATCACAAACTCTATCCCGTATGCGGTGGATTTCTTCCTTATTTTTATGTTGTCCCTGGATGCCGCGATTCCCTCTGCCTGCTTTTTATGCTCCAGTATGGTGGAACTTTCCGTATCCAGATCCTCCAACTCATGGGGCTGTATTACCTGCTCGCCCTGGAACAGAACTGCATTGAAGAGGTCAGCGAAGCGCGCATTGTCACGCCAGTAGTTCTTCAGTATGATATCCGGCTTTAGATTCCGTTGATTCCTTGCCATGTGGTATTATTTCCTTTCCTGCCTGTTTCTATTATACTATTACGACATGAGAATAGCAAGACCGTCTTCTCCTGTGCAGCTTTGGCCTTTTGTTCTCCCCCGAACCAAACGGTAATCGCAGCAGCCTGAATCAGTTCCAGAATCTTCTGCACTGCCCTGGCTTTCGCACTGATTGCTTTCAGGGCAGATCTTTCAATCATTTACGATTACAAAATACCTTGGATCTACTTTTTTCGTCAACCATACCCCGTTCTCGGACAGATAAAACTTCTCTCCATCCCGATACATATCTCCGCTGCATACCTTCAGCAACACGGCTTCTCCATGACGTTTTCCAACGGTTAAAGCTGTTCCAACATCATTTGACAAATGTACATATAAACGGCTCATTGGTTTCAGGCCCTCTGCCTCAATGCTTTTCAGAAATCTGGCAGCCGTTCCATGATACAGAAATTCCGGCGGTTCCTGTTCTTTTAATTCCACATCCACCAAAACACTGTGTCCCTGGTTTGCCCGAATCAACGTTTTATCCTGGTTAAAGCTGTATCTCTGCTTGCTGTCTGTTTTCACAATTTCCTCTAATATTTCCATATTGATTTTTCTGCCCGAATGGTTCACGCCAGCAAGCAATTCATCTACATTGGCCCAACCATGTTCATCTAAAGTAATCCCCGCAGCATCTGGTTTATGTCTTAATACCAGGCTGATAAACTTACTTAATTTGTCTAAGTTCTTCATAATATCCTCCCCATAAAATCATTTGTTTTCTATGCAGCTCCTTTTCCCTCATGTTACGAGTCCTCATAAAGACAAAAATATGGGAAAGAAAAACCTGCAACAAATTATAACATGAAATGAACAGGACGGGAAGAAGTGATGAAAATTAATTTTCCCCTTGCAAATGAATTTCCAATGTGGTAGAATGTCTGGCAGACAGGCAATCTGCCTGCATGGTATGGCAAGACAAAATTGCATAAGACAGTTCGTGACCATCCTGTCTTTAAACAAAACTAGGGATTTAAAAACGGAAGGATTCTGCACATGCTCCCTGTGCCGGAAAAAACCGTTTTTCTGTATGGGCACGTTCTGCGTGCTTTTTTTA
>CAJULV010000060.1 GCA_910587555.1 uncultured Acetatifactor sp. | reverse complement strand
GCTGGTGCAGTATATCAAGGGAAATACGTCAAGGAAGCTTCAGATGGAATATAAGATTTTTGCCATTGGACCTGTGAATTCCTGTTTCCGGCCTCCTTCCTTGAACGAAAAAAGGCAGGAGATGATAACGGCCTGTTCTTGCCGTAGTCATTCCTGCCTGCGTACAGATAAACAGCGTGTGCTTTTCGTTCTGGAACTGCACAAAATTCAATAACAAATTTATGATAGCACAATATATAGAATAATTGAATTATAAAATACTATATATTGTATATATAGCTGAAATATTTCCTCTTTAGGAAAGCAAATGCGCTTCTGGCATTATGAAGTTCTCTGTTCATGGCATATTCGGTTTATGCTTCTAAGATTGCAGCATCTGTATTGCGTTTTCCAGTTTATAATCACTGGTATTCTGCAAAGCTGCAGATAATTTGTTCTGCGGCATTTTAATCATCTTTCCTGTTTAGGATATATTATAGTAAAATTATGTGTAGAGTACCTACTGAGGATGCTAAAATTTGCCAGTTCTTTTCATTGACAGAGATTCTTTTTTTGGATATACTAACAATAAGTAAGAGATAAATTTACAAAACGAAAGGATGGCGGTTCCGTGCTATATAAATATCTGACAGAAAACTATGAACAGGGTGAACCGATCTTTGCGGGGGATATTTCCATTCCCGGTTTGTCGGAAGAAAACCTCCGGTATCACTTGAAGCGGCTTACCGATGACGGCATCCTGTGCAGGTTTGAAGCAGGGATATATTACTTTCCCAGAAAAGATATTTTCGGAGAAAAGATGGCTTTGACAGCGGATACGGTTGTACTCCATAAATATGTCAGGCGCAGGGGGAAAAGGGTAGGGTATTATTCAGGATATACCCTTGCAAACCGTATGGGACTGTCCACGCAGGTGCCGCTCAAGGAGGAGATCACCAGCAATTATGCACCGGCGCAGGTCCGGGAGCTGACGATAAAGAGCCGGAAATATATCCTGCGGCGTCCTGTGGTGGAGGTCACGGATGAAAACGTGGCCGTCCTGCAGTTCCTGGACTGCCTGAAGGATCTGGAGAAATGCGCGGAGGAGGAGCCAGAGGTCTGCGGGCGGATTCTTACCGGCTACGCCAGGGAGCATGCCCTTACAAAAGCAGTAGTGGACAGGTTCCTTGCCAATTATCCGTTGAAGATATACAAGGCGATTTATGAGACGGGGGTTGATTTCAGAAGAAATGCACTCCCAGATATTGAATTAGTGTCCGTTGAAACGGACAGGGGGTATGGACATGTATCTGCACAGGGATAGGGAGACATTTAGGGATATAGTTGAACAGGCTGCTGACAGCAGCGGAAGGACACCGGCTATAGTGGAAAAGGATTATTATGTGACGCTGATCTTGAAACTGCTCTCGGAACAGCTGGACAAATGTGTGTTCAAAGGGGGTACATCCCTGTCGAAAGGATTCCATGTGGTAGACCGTTTTTCCGAAGATATTGATATTACGTTCAATGAACATATTGGTGAGAGCAGAAGGAAGAAATTAAAAAATGTTGTTTTGAAAGGGATCAGTGAAGAACTGGGAATGCCAGTTGCAAACTGGGAGGATATCCAGAGCGACAGGGATTACAATGCTTACCTGTTTTCCTATGAATCGGTGTTTGGGCTTTGGGATGACAGGCTGCCACAGTATGTAAAGCTGGAGACGGCCATGGGTTCTTATTCTTTCCCTACGCAGGTGGTTGAGATCCGCAATTATATCGGGGACTATCTGGAAAGGAGAGGGAGGACAGATTTGGCGGAACAGTTCTCTCTGGGCAGGTTCTCCATGAATCTGCAGTCTCTGGAGCGGACCTACATAGATAAAGTCTTTGCCCTGTGTGACTATTATCTTCAGGGAAGGTCTAAGCGCTGTTCCCGCCATTTGTATGATATTTACAAGCTGACTCCACTGATAAAATTTGATGAGGGATTTGCCATATTGATAGGAGAGGTGAGGAAGCATCGTTCCAGGATGCAGGTATGTCCGTCAGCGAAGGAGGCCGTTGATGTGTCGGCAGTTATCATGGAGTTTTGTGACAATTCCTTTTACAGGGAGGACTATCAGGATATTACAAGCTACTTTGCAGCAGATGCCGTGCCCTATGATGAAGCAATAGGGCAGATGCGGGCGCTTGCCGCCAGTGATTTGTTTGTAAGATAGATAAAATCAAAAAAGGGAGACACAGTATTTACTGCCTCTCCCCGGTTGTTTCTAAAGCGGGCATTGCCCGTTTCGTTTTTGTTTTGCCGCCTTTTTTTCAGGGCACCAGGCAGGTGCTGTCTTGATAGGACCGGAACGCCATCCGTAACTGTGATCATCAGCAGTCTCACAAGCACTGAAACCAACACGCCAGCCACAGCAGGGAGCAGATAGAAAACCACTTCCTTTTCCATCCCCTTTTCCCTGCAACGGTAACTCTTTACAATCTTCCTTATGGAAACAAAAAGCAGGACTCCTTCTATGGTTTCCACAAACGCAACGGAAAAGCAGGCCAGCGCATCTGCCGCCACAGGCAAGTATTCCGGCGATTCCATGCTGCTACCCGCCCCATGTACCAAAATGTCTATCAGTCTTTTCCCGATATAAAGGAAACTGTACCAGTTCACGCAAGGCGATAAACTGAATGGCCAGAAAGATTTTCAGCGGCATATTTCCCTTACTTGAGAGTTGAAAGTTTGTACCACTAAGAAGCCAGAAGATCCCACTGTTCTTCTGACTCAGCCTGGAGCTCATGAATTATCTGCGTTATGCATGATTTGGGCTTTTGCTCTAAAAGGCGGAAAAAATATTTCCGAAAGTAGTGTATAAGGGCTGCTTCAGAAACCCTTCCTTTGGACGGTGTCCGCTGGTAACGGATCTGGCTGGAACCAACCTTCCCGATAAAGCGGATAGAAAGGCTCTGCAGGATTCCCATTGCTATGCAGGAGAGAAGCATATGCATTTCAATGGCGCGGACTGCATCCAATACCTTCCGGCGGGCGTTGGTGTGGTGACTATAAGGATATCACAAAATCATGCGGAAGGGTTATTTTTTATTGAAAACTTTCAACTCTCAAGTCACCAATAAGGCTAAGAGTAGATGTTGTTGGCGTTTCAGCAGATTGGGAACCGGGGAAATAAAGGCAAAAGGGATTGTGAGGTACGGGAACGGACATCCGGCATTTATCCTATAGGTAGCAGTTTACCTTGCCTTGGGGATAGTGGCCATGATGATTTCCATGCTTATCAGAAAGAAAACTCAGAAGTGAGAGGCGATTGGGATGGATATAACAGGAATAGCAAAAAGCCATCAGGCGAACAGCATTGCAACAGCAAAAGCATCATCCGGGAAGGACTGGAAGCTGTCTGATTCCCTCCGGGAGAAGATAACATGCGGCGCAGAATGTCTATATGGGAAATAAGTTCCTCGCCCTGCGGAAAAGCGAGGTCGCCAAAGTCGCGCCGGCCAGGGCGGGCATCTCCGGTAAACCGTTTTTTGGTAACGGAGCTGCCGGGTGTGGCGCCAAGGCTGATGATTTTGGCATTGATCCCGTCGCGGGTGAAGTTCTCAAGTTTTCCTGTCGCTGCGATGGTGCATCCTGCAAATGTGTTGTTTTATTCAATGGGTGTTTTTACTTTAGCGGAAACAGTATTCTGCCGAGAAAATAAGGGGGTAATCCGAAAATTATAGTAGACCGTTTGTAGACATTTTTCTGGTATCATTATACAGGCACAGGCAAAATACACCATATCAATATGTAAAGCTGAAAGGAATATAAAAATGGCTCCTAAAATTTTATTGATTGATGATGAGGAATCCATATGCAATCTGGTCAGAATGCATTTTCAGACCGAAGGATACCTTGTATATACCGCATTGGATACGGAGGAAGCTGCCCAGGCCTTTTCCCATGACCCGGATTTGATATTGTTAGACATCAATTTGCCGGAAACGGACGGACTGGAGTTCTGTAGAAGGATACGGAACCATATTGACTGCCCAATCCTTTTTTTAACTTCCCGTGTTACGGAGCAGGACAAAATTACCGGCTTGCAGGCGGGAGGGGATGATTACATTACGAAACCGTTCAGCCTTGCCGAACTGACTGCCCGTGTGGAGGCGCATTTGAGGCGGGAGGGCAGAGCCAGGCATGGCAGCACAAAAATGTCCGGCGAGCTGTTCATTGATTATGCAGGGCGCTGTGTGTATTGCAAAGAGCAGGCTATCCCATTTTCAAAAAAGGAGTTTGACATTATAGAATTTCTTTCGCATTAACCGGGATTCCCATGTTCACATCCTTGTTTTACCGGGAACAGTCCCATGACTTATATGGCATGGTTGCTCTGCGCCCGCTTTCCTTCCGGGTCGTGGCAGCGCTGCGGATCGGAATTTCAATGGCAGGCGCTTTTGCTCTGGTCATGGTATTTGAGATTTATATGCGTACCTGTGGAAGTATATTCCCGATGGGAGTATATGCTGTCCGGACATTTGCAGCGTGTATGGTGTTAGGATTTGCAGGACTGCTTTGTGCTTCTGTTGTAAAAAGTACAATTGCCGGGTATTTGGGGGCGTTCTGTTTCTATTTTGTGGTACAGGCAGGAACCGGTGATTCAATGTTTAAGCCTGTTACAACCGGGATTCATCCATTGTTGGTATTATTCATTTGCAGCGCCGGAGCGGCAGGCCTCCTTTTTTGTAAGCCGTCATATCATTAATGCTTAACTGGATTTACATCTTTTAGGATGATGCAAAAACGCTTTTTTCCCAGGCAGGTCGGGCGGTCTGATAACGGAAATTACTTGAAAAACGGGGAGGTTAGAGGTAATATGCTCACACGGCTTAATAGTCATTTCGCGCAATGGGATTTGACAGGATACCTTATAATCCAATATAATTTATAGTGGAAAAAATACAGAATTCAACTGGATGGCAAAGGAAGTGAGGCACAGGCTGGAGGCAGGAGAACAGCAAAGAAATACTGTCCCGCTGTACTCCCGCATTTTGGTGGTTGCACACTGTTCAACAAGCTCTTCCCCAAGGCGCAGATTATTTACGTTTATCGGCAGTTCCATATATTCCCACATAGTTTCTGTTCTCCTAAAATGTTAATGGTGGTCGGAAAAGTTCCACTTCTCCATACACGAAAGCTCAACCGCTTGGGGGCTTTCCGCAAAGCAGTAACGGAACTTGTCCAGGTCATCTTTCGGGATATATTTTTTGCATAATGCCGCCGCTTTTTCGCGGTTTTCCAGCCCCTTGCCGGCGGTGAATAAAAACGCGGCCCGGAGATTCAGAGCCTCAGGGCGCAGACACTCCAGCCCGGCGGGGCAATTTTGCAACAAACCATACTCGCACATATAGCTCAGGCGGCGCAGCAGTTCCTTTTTATATAATCCATTTGTTTTAGGATTTGTTACACACTTCAGCATATCCTCAGCGTGTTTCTGTAATCCAGTTTTACCGCCGCAGGAACTTGCAGTGCATTTCAATTCCACAAGGGTAAAAGTATTCTCATTCGGAGAGAATATGACCATATCAAAAGTTGGTCTGCTCATTCCGTCAGAGAGCCATGCCGTTGGAATGCTGCTTTGGAAGTCGCATACCACCGTGCCATTATGTTGGAGAAAGCTTGTGTACGCACGGGAGATTACCGTCTGCTGATTGCGTTCCACATTTTCTCCCCATTGGGAGGAAAACTTCCTGTTGAAGCAAAGCAGAAGATCTTCCAAATGATCTCGCAGAAAGAGCTCCTTTTTTTCGTTGTCGAAAAGCCCTTGCGCAGCCGCAAACAGGGATGGATTCTCCGGAAGAAAATTTTTAAGATAATTATTGTCCAACAGCACGATCTTTGCCTGCGATTCTGTTGGGATTTCGCACAGTAAGCCCCCGTGGGCATACACACGCAGGTGCCTGTCATCATATTTTGGCCCGCAGATGTAAATATTGGGATTTCCGTTGAGCAGTTTGATGAGAGAGAGCATCTGCTTTTTTTCCATGGTGATTCTCCTTCTTTGTTGATTGTAGTCAGTATAGCAAAGGGTTCTATAAGTTTCAAGGGGATCGGTTAAAGGTAGGAAGCTTTCTCCACTCAGGATGCAGGAAAACTTGCCCTTGATTTGTGCTTATTCATCAATGGATTGCCTGTCATCACCTTTGAACTGAAAAATCAGCTCACAAAGCAAAATGTGGATGATGCCCGCATCAAGCTCTGCACTCGTCTTGCAGGCAAAGACAGTTGGTTTCTGCCTTTCGATAAGGGATATAATGATGGCGCAGGCAATCCGCCGAATTCCAATGGCCCAATGACTGATTTCCTGTAGAAAGATATTCTTACCAAAGAAAAACGGACATTGATTATTGAGAAGTTTGAACGTGACTTGGATATGACGATCAATGTGCGTGTGAAGGATGTGGAGGCGGCCCAGTGGGGAATGCTTGAAAAGATGGAGGAAGTAAAAGAATGTATGTAACGGTACATAGAGGGACCCGGCAAATCGGTGGAAACTTAATTGAGATCGGTACGAGCCAAACCCGGATGCTCTTTGACGCGGGGGCCAATCTGCCGCCTCTGGACGGTCCAAAGACGGAGGATTCCTTTGAACTGAAGGGGCTGACTTTTGGGGAGTCCGCCTTCGACGGAGTGTTTCTCAGCCACCACCACAACGACCACTGTGGCCTGCTGGGGAAGCTACTGTCGGGCATTCCCGTGTTTGCTGGGGAGGAGACAAAGCGGATATTGAATGTTATCGCCGACTTCACCGACCAGCCCCGGCCTGATATCAATTTCGGATTTCGGGACGGCCGTCCCCTTCAGTTGGACGATGTCCGGGTTACTCCCATCGGCGTGGAGCATTCCGCCAGGGACGCCTACATGTTCCTGATTCAGGCGGAGGGCAAAAATGTGCTGTATACTGGGGATTTTAGAACTTCGGAGAAGGCGATTTCCGCCGTTCGGGAGCTGCTGGGAGAGGGACAGAAGCTGGACCTGTTGATCACCGAAGGGACCAATATCCGCCCCGGCAAGGAAGAACGGGCCGGAGAATTTCAGGGAGAGGAGATGGTCAAGCGCCGGGCCGCCGGGCGGATGCGGCTGTATCAAGGAACTGTATTCGTCCTTTGTTCCTCTGCCAATGAGGACCGGATTCAGGCGATTTCCACAGCGGCGGCTTGGGCTGGACGCACCGTCTGCGAAGACCTGTTTCAGTCTGCGGTCCGAAACAGTGCGGACGAGAACATACAGCGGTTTGTGGCCGGCGGTGTCAGGAAGGACAGCCGGGCATGGCTTTACTTTGACAAATTGTACCGGCAAAAGGCCCTGGTGGGGGCGGAGACGCTGGCAAGGCTCCCGGAGAAAAAAGTCATTTTTGTCCGCACCTCTATGCTGGCCTTTTTGGCAAAGTACATGGATGCACGCTCGACGGAGAAGGAACAAAGCCCTCTGCTTCTCTATTCTATGTGGCAGGGCTACAAGCAAACGGCTTCGGTGAAACGTCTGCTGGATTTCTGTGGGGAGCGGGGCATTACGGTGGAGGATCTACACACCAGCGGACACGCCGGCCGGGATACCGTGAAGGAGCTGATTGACGGCCTATATCCTGCCGCTCTGCTGCCCATCCACTGCGAGGCGGAGAGCCGGAAGGAATTTTTGTCCCTGCATGAAAACTGCCTGATGCTGGAAGACGGTCAGCGCTGGGAGGTGGGATAATCATTTCCGCAGGTCAGCCCGGCAGCCTGATACGGATATGGCTTGGAAGGCGGGAGAACCCTTCTCTTGATTTCCTGTCTTGGTGTGCCGTTCTGTGTGGAGGCAGTTATTCCGTTTTTAGATGGCAACAATTCTATGGAGTGGAATTTATCTATAAAACGCAATATAACACGACAGTAAAGGTAGGGTAAATTAGGCGCATACGGGAAATGCTGCGGGAAAGCTGCCGGGACATTGCAGAATTGCGAACTATTCTGCAATGCTCCAAGGTATGGCAACAGTGAAAGTGCATCCGCCCCCAGGGGTATCGTTTAAATATATCTTCCCATTAAGAAGTGAGACCAGTTCGTTTGCAATACTGAGACCTAATCCATAGTGGTCTTTTTTGGTGCGTGATTTATCGCACCGATAAAAGCGGTCAAATATATGCTTTTTATCTTCTCCGCTTATCCCGGTGCCATGATCTATAATGCTGATGGCCAGATTGTTTTTTTTGATGGAAGCCTCCAGCAGGATAGAAGAATGTTCCGGTGAATAGGAAATCGCATTGTCCAGAAAAATACTGATAATCTGGCTTATACGATCTTCATCAGAGAAAAGAGGGGGGAAGCATTCCTCCGGCATCTTTATCTGTAAGGCAATTGCTCTTTTTTGACAGATAATTTCAAATTTTTCATATAAGTTGATCAGTAAAGTATCCACATTTATTTTTGATTTATGAAACATCCAGTTCCCGGCGTCAATGGAAGAAAGCAGGAGCAGGTCCTGGATCAGCCTGGCCATGCGGGTAACTTCAGTTTCGATGAGGGAAAGATCATTTTTTATATTTGGAGTACAGTCAGGAGAAGATTCAATAGCATCAGCAGTAGACAGCAGGACTGCCAGGGGCGTCTTTAATTCATGAGATACGGCAGCGATAAAGTTTTTCTGGCTTTGCATGGTTTTTACAGTAGGCTTCATTGCCTGCCTGATGATAAGGACTGATACAAACAGTACAATCATGAAGACCAGGAGCCATATTAGAAAATAATACATGACAGTGGAGGAAAAAGCAGTTATCCCGCTTTTTTCTTTTACTATGGCAAGATACAGGTATCCGTCATCCGTATATATGGAACAGAGTATGCCATAATATGTTCTGCCGTTTTCAGAGCGGAATGTATGTGTGCCGCTCTGGGTGCTGTAGCCGGATTCGTTGCCGTAGCCGGATTCCTCGCTGTAGGTGCACTCTGAGGATTTTAGGTATGCAAAGAGGTACTAAGTTGAGTAAAATGATTTTGGGTATGAATATGAAGAAAAGCAAACCATATGCTCTGATTGTACTGTTTCTGCTGTCGTTTGGAGTCGTAATTGGCGGATGGTTTCTGACAGAAGCGTTGCTTCTTCAGAAACAGGAAGAATTTCTTGCCAGAACCGGGCGGATTGCATGGCAGACCGGAATGCCCTCTGCTCTGCAGCCAGCGCAGCCGGGGGAACCGGGCGGGGATTTGGCGGAGGGCATTTTCTTTGAAGGGCAGCACTTATCCGAGGAGAGGATGGCGGAGGTGCTGGCTGTCTGGGAAAATGGAGGAAATGAGCTGCCCCATGAACCTCAAAAGGGACAGATGAATATGGAGCAGGCGATTGAGACAGGGAAAGAGTGGATCGCAGTTATGGCGGAATGCGGCATTGTACCGGAGGGATTGGCAGAATGTGATTTTGATAAAGTGGCTGCGAGACTGTGTACCCTGGATACACAGGTTGATTTTGACGACAGCCTGCTCAGCTGGTGGCTGATTCAGTATACGGAGAAGGACGTGGTGGTCAGCCTTACGGTGCATGCGTCCACCGGAGAAGTATGGAAGGCCAGTCTTTCCATGAAAGAAAGTGACAGGGTATCAAATGAATACCGTTATAAAGAAATGCTGGGGACTGCATTTCCATTTATTGGCAGAGAAAGTATAGAAAGCGCAGATCTGATAAAGAGTGATTTTTGTGAAATCATGCCAAAGGGACTTGTCTACGCAGCGGTAAAAGAATATCAGATTGCTGTTAAGAATCAGGATCCGGTTGTGGTGATAGATTTTTGGCTGGGTACGGTATAAAAAGAAAAGTTTGACAGTTTTGACACATCACAGACGAAAGTATGAGACATCTCCTTGCTAAACTATTTTACAAACAATTGTAAAAGATTTGGCAGGGAGGTTTTTGTTTTATGAGAAAAGGAATAAGTCTGCTGTGGGTTCTGCTCATTGCGTTGTCTGTTCTGTGTGGATGCGGCAATGGAACTGTACCGGAAGACAATGGGGGACAAAGCGATGCTCCAATGCAGCAGGGAAGCGGGGCGTCAGGGACAGAGGAGCGTTCGGGAGCTCAAGAGAAAACGCCGGATGTACAGGAAGCAGTACCATATGTCCCGCCGGAAATGAAGGGCGAGATAACCATATCCTGTCTGTTTGCGGAAGAATTTCTGAATACTGCCGCAGAGCAGTTTATGAAGCGGTATCCTGATGTAAAGGTGATCGTCAACAGCTATAAGGAATCCTCCGGCGAGAGCACAGTGGAAGATTACCTGACGTACCTGAATACAAAGATTATGACAGGTAAGGCGGAAGACATTTTGTTTACCGGCTTCCTTCCCATTACAAAATACAGTGAGATGGGCGTGTTTGAAGATTTGAGCGGATATATCCAAAAAACACCGGAACTGAATGATGAAAATTATTTTATGAACGTACTGCAGGCGGCGAAAGAGGATAGCGGCGAAATCTATATCATTCCTTATATGGCGAGATTTGACACGTTGGCGTTTTCAGCGGAGCTGATGCAAAATCATGGCGGCTATGAAAGTGGCATGCAGGGCATTCACTTTGGGACGGCAATGGATCTGGCGAAACAGCTGGTGGATGAGACGGATAAAAGCAATGTGTTCCTGATACAGATGAACGAGGTGTCCTACGCACATTATCTGATCAAAGATTCCATTGGGAAGTTTATCGAGGAAAGCACCAAAGAAGTAAACCTGGACTCTCCGGAATATATTGCGCTTTTGAAGTCAGTGAAGGATCTTTCTGAAAATGGCTATTTTAATTCGGAGATTGATTTTTACAACATGGAATATTATTTTGCTGCAGAATGTGATTATGATATTCAGGCTGCTTATTACAGCATGGATACGAAAAGCGGAACGAAACATTGTATGCCTCTTACAGATGCGGAAGGCAGGACGCTTATGAAATCAAGTTCCTGTGTGGCCATAAACAGTGCGTCGGCCAGCAAGGATCTGGCATGGGAATTTATCAGATACCTGCTGTCTGACGAAGTGCAGACGTTTCCTTCCTTTCATGGACCCACAGTGAGCCGGAAAGGACTGGAAGCAGTGGCAGAGCGTTATTATGCATTTTACAGAGAGGGCAATGACGGAGCCGGGTTTGGAAGCGAGGCGGAATACAAGGCAATACTGGAAAGCTGGATGGAACAGATCAATGGCTGTGACACTCTGGACGGGGCAGTCATGGAGTTAGTAGATGAGGAGAACAGGAAATATTTTTCAGGCCAGCAGACAGCGGAGGACACGGCAAAGAGACTTAAACGGCAGCTGGAGCAATATTTTAAGGAATAAGGAGAAGAATCACTGTGACGAAAAGGGATAAAATGCTACCCTGCATAATGCTGCTTATCAGTCTGGCAGGTTTTTGTTTCTTTTACCTGATCCCGTTTCTTTTGTCTTTTTTCTATTCTGTGGTGGATAATCCGGTAAGGGGAAAGTTTTGCGGGATACAGAACTACAAGGCACTGTTCCAAAATATTTATTTTCTGAGGGGGCTGAAGAATACGGCATGGTTTATGGCAGTCAGCATTCCGCTGAATATGGTTCTTTCCCTGTGTGCAGCTTTTGCTGTCCGGAAAATGAAGATATATTCCAATTATTTCAGCCTGATTTTTCTGATACCGCTGGCCATTCCCTCTGCTGCATCCGCATTTTTCTGGGAGAAATTCTTTGGACTGCATGGAACGCTGAACAGATTTCTGTCGATTTTCCATGTGGAGGGTATAGACTGGCTGGAGAGCAGTTATGGAATGATGGTAATGGTAATCATATTTCTCTGGAAAAATATTGGATATAATATGGCGCTGTTCATAAGCGGATTGAACAGTATCCCGGAAGAATATTATGAGTGCGCCGATGTGGAAGGGGCGGGAAGGTTCTGGAAGTGCAGAAAGATCACTTGTGTATACCTGAGGCCAACTACGTTTCTGGTGCTGATTATGACATTTGTAAATTCATTTATGGTTTTTAAGGAAATCTATATTATTACAGGAGAGTATCCTCCGGACAGCCTGTATGTTCTGCAGCATTATATGAATCATATGTTCCTCTCCCTGAATTACTCAAAGCTGGTCAGTGCGACTTATATCCTTACGATAGTTGTTGTACTGTTTGTGGTCTGCATATTCCGGGCAGAGAGGAAATTTTCGGAGAATCTGCATTATTAGTGTGAGAAGAATTCCTTTGTCTGGCGCTGCAGAAAGGAAATAAGATGAAAAAAATCATGACAATAAAAAGAAAAATATTCTACCTGTCATTTGTTGCAATTGTTGCAGTTTATATGATGCCGCTGGTGATCACTTTTACAAATTCTTTTATGGGAAGCAGAGAAGTAGAAAACAATTACGCTGCAGACAGCCTGGGGGCGGATGAATATATTGATATGGATGTGGTGCCCAAAAAGGCAACGCTGCAACAATATGCCTCCCTGTTATTTGACAGCCCGGTGTATCTGCATATGTTCTGGAATTCCGTGAAGATTGTGGTGCCGATTGTACTTGGACAGATACTGGTGTCGGCTCCTGCGGCATACGCTTTCACTGTTTTGAAGTTCCGGGGGAAGGAAGGTCTGTTCTTTCTGTATATTATCGTTATGCTTTTGCCGCTGCAGGTAACTTTGATGCCTAATTATATCGTAGCGGACTGGATGGGCATTGCGGACAGCAGTCTTGCCATTATCCTGCCCGGTATCTTCAATCCGCTGGGAGTCTTCCTTTTACGGCAGTTTATGAAAAGCATGCCGGATGCTTATATTGAGGCGGCAATGGTGGATGGGGCGGGGCATGGAAAGATATTTTTATGGGTGGTGCTGCCAATGGTAAAACATGGGACAGCGGCAGCGGCAATGCTCACCCTTTTGGACTATTGGAATCTGGTAGATCAGGCGGTCATATTCATCCAGAATTCAGAAGCACAGCCGTTATCCATTTTTCTTGCAAGGATTAACAGTGGCGAATTAGGAATTGCGTTTGCCGGCTCCTGTTTCTATGCGCTGCCGGTACTTTTGGCGCTGCTTTATGGTCAGGAGTATCTGAAAAATGGAATTGCCATTACGGGGCTGAAAGGGTAAGAGAAAATTTCAGGTATCACCGGAATTTTTGTAGATGAAAGGAATGGAAAATGGATAGGGCAGAGAGTGGAAAAAAAGCATTTAAGGCAATATTTGCAGTTTTAGCGGTTGTTTTACTGGCACTGACGTTTCTTTCAAAATCCTTTTATAATTATCGGCTTCCAGTGGTAACGGCGGCGCTGCCCAAGCAGGGCAGACTTTCGTTTACAGTGGAAGGAACTTCAGAATTTGTCTATGCGTACACTGAACCTGTCTATGCAGACATTGACGGCAAGATAAGGGAGATCCTGGCGGATGGGGGGGATGAGGTAAAGGCAGGTCAGACCTTGATGCGGGTTGAATTGAATGCAGCAGGGGAAATGTATGACGTCAAGGCGGATAGGGATGGGATTATCTCCTGGATCGGGGTCAGCAAAGGAATATATGTGTCCTCCGTGCAGAATACGGTTTTATATGAAATTGCTGAGAAGTCGGAAGACTGGGTGTGCTGTCTGAGTATCAGCGAAGAACAGTTTGAACATATCAGCATGGACAGCGTTCCAGTGCTGGAACTTGTGGATCAGGACGAATGGGTGGAGGGAGAAATCAGTTCCATCTTCGGCTATGAGAGCCGGGAGCAGCAAGGTTATAAAGTGAATATCACAGTGAGAAGCGCAGATACGCCCCTTGCAGGGGAGCGGGTGAGAATAACCGTCAAGGAAGACAGCGAGCTATATGATACGCTTATTCCGGCAGCAGCACTGTGCAAAGATGCAACAGGCTATTATGTTTTGGTAGTGCAGGAGAACAACAGTGTACTGGGGGAAGGGTACAAGGCCCGCAGGATGTCCGTGGATTTACTGGGTTCAGATGAAGCCTGCTGTGCAGTAAGGGGACTGCCCACGGATGAGCTTGTCATCATAGCATCTACAAGTGAAATTGCAGATGGGAGCAATATATTTTATGAGGGAGATGGCACAGGATGAAGGGAAGATTCGGGAGAAAATTACCGGCGCTGTTAATTCTTGTGGGAGCGGCAGGAATGTGTCTGTTGTCTTGGCAGAAAATACAGCGTGCAGCGTGGGATGGGGTGTATGCGTTATCATTCCAGCGTAATGACCGGATTTTTACAGAAAGTGATATTGCCAATATTGAGAAGGAGGGGATTGACCTGACCTATACGCTGCAGGTTTATCCTGATGTGTTGAACGGTTTCCGCAGGGAGGAAATTCCGGTCTCTCTGACCAACGAAAACTACGCATTTTTTACAAACACCCATATGCAGAAAGGAGCTTTTTTTAACGGTATGCAGATAGACGGGAAGCTGGCGGTAACGGTGCTTAATGAGGAGGCAGCCATTCAGCTTTTTGGGAACCGGGAATGCGTGGGCGAGACTGTGTATCTGAATAAGGTGCCTTATGAGATCATAGGGATCATGGCAGGGAAGGACGGGGAAGAAGCGGGAATCTATGTCCCATATTCCACAAAAAACTTTCTGGATATTCAAGATTTGGAAATCAGCCAGATTTGGTGCGGGTTTCCGAACCTTGCTGATGCGGCACTGGTGATGAAGAAGGTGGGGTATCCCATAGAAATGCTTGAGATGATACAGATAGATCTGGTAAAGGGCATTTTCTTGCAGAGGTTTCTTTCCTTGCTGATTATAACGGACGCATATGCCGTATTTCTTGCCTGCAGATGGGTATGGAAAGGGAGGAAGTGCCTTGCTCAGATAAAGGCTTTTAAGCAGAATGGGAATACAGACGCGAAATGGTTCGGTATCAGTGCGTTACAGGTTCTGGGTATTTGCATAGGGGTTGTTCTGTTATGGAAAGCTGTGGAACTTGCCTGGTGTGTGCCGCCCAGCTATGAACTGCCGGGAGGCGGTTGGAAAGAGATATTTTTTTGTATCATGGATTTTTATCTGCTTGCCGGTGCAGGATTAGACAATATGCCGTTATTATCACAGTGGAATTTGGTTTCCATACTTTCCGCAGCAGTGTATGTTTATTGCTTTTCTCTGTGTATCTTTGCCCGAAAGCCTGTCGGGATGACAAATTTATGGGATCTCCAAGACAGAAGTGAAACTCAGCGGTAATTTCTTTGCTGTGAATTAGCATGTAATAACCGACCAGCGTATCTGACTTGCAATGCCGGGGGCAGGACGGCGCTCCCTCAATCCGGATGCGGACCCCGGCGGTTCTATCCACAGGGGTCCGCATCACGATTTAGGATTCAGAAAGGATCTGTAAAATGATACATAAGGTTACAACAGTCAGGAACACTTTCATCTATATATCCGGTATCCTCAAACCCAACCTTTTTGTACATCCAAAGTGCTGCAGCATCGTTTTTATTCACACACACTTCCACCTGACCATACTTTCTTTCTTTAGAGAGCGCTGAAAGAATCAGGCCCAGCGCCTCCGTGCCATAACCTTTGTTTTGGAAATGTTGGTCAATCATAAACTGCTGTAAGTCGTAACAGGCTGGTTCTTCATCCATGTCTTTCACAAGGGCGACGCCTATGATATGTTCATCGTTGGATATAGCGTAAACATTGGCATTACAAGAACGATAGATATATCCTCTGGCTATAATTCCAAGAGGTGTGTCAAGAAATTTCCTTTGCTCTTCACGTACGCTGAGCGAGACAACATCCAACCAATTTTGCTCAGTGACATCAACTAATTTTATCATATTGAATCCTCCAGATTTTATTGGAGAGTCAGATTTCGTGGACCCTCCATACACGAATATTTTTCATATACGCTTCACCTCTTTCTGTTTTTTTGCAAAATCAGCAATATTATTATGGCATATTTGTTTAGGAGTTGCAAGGTGCTGAAAATAGTATTTCTGTTCAAACGAACAATCCCCATTCAATTCAAACCAAAGCCCGCGCTGTGATCTAAAATTCACTTGTCCATTATAAAATCCTCCAGTATAATGTATTCGTACATATGCCATAGTTCTCCCAGTGTCACACTCTGTTACAGCATGTATAACAGAGCAGGATTGCAGGTGAATTTATCAGTAAATTTTGTACAGCATCGTGCTGATGGATAGAAGGTGTCACAATGAAAAATATGAGTTGCAGGGAGGATGCATGATTGATATATATTATGTGGAAGATGATAAAATCATATCCCAGACGGTTAAAGATTTTCTTGGACAGCAAGGCTACAGGGTTTCGGTTTTTCCTACGGTCAGCGGTGCAAAAGAGGCATTGAGGGTCATGCGCCCCGGGGTTGTTTTGGTGGATTGGAATATGCCGGATGGGAATGGAAATCTGCTTGTACAGTGGATCCGGTCAAAATGGAAGGAGCTGCCTGTAATTTTTCTTACGGTTCGCGGAGATTCCTGTGATATTGTTTCCGGCTTTGAGAACGGTGCGGATGATTATGTGGTAAAGCCTTTTGGATTGGATGTGCTGCTTTCGCGTATCAAGGCTCTGCTGCGGAGAACAGGGGATGCCTCGAAACAATACTTATCCTGCGGATCCATATCCCTTGACATGAAAAAAATGCTGGTTCGTGACGGTGTGGAGGAGATAAGTTTAAGCCCGTCAGAATATCAGCTGCTCTTGTACCTTTTGCAGAACAAAGGAAAAACAGTCACAAGGAGAAAATTATTGGAAGAGATCTGGGACAGCAATGGGAACTATGTGAATGACAACACGCTTACCGTTACCATGAAGCGCCTCCGGGAAAAGCTGCATCAGCCGGCCTGTCTGAAAACGGTCAGGAGCGTAGGGTATCGGATGGAGGAACTGGAATGAGCGGGAGAAAAAATATTGTGATTCTGACAGGTATTGTATTGGCAGTAAGCCTGCTTGTGGGTTCCGTTACCACAATGATTCTGTCAAATCATTATAACCATGCACATATGCAGGTGTTAGGTGGAATTTGCCGGAAAATCATACAAAAGCAGCCGGAAGCAGAACAGGCTGTATTGGAGGCATTAAAAGAATACCAACATGGACCGGCCAGCCTGCCGGGAGAAAATATTATTTTGGCATATGGCTACAGTCCGTCAGATTTTTGGAAGTCAGCCGAAAAAAACAGTATATTTACATCGGCTTCTGTTTTCCTGGCTGGGGCGCTGTTATTTCTTATTACATGTTTGCTGTGGCGGCAAAAAGATAACATGCGCATAAAAATGCTGACAGAATATCTGGAAAAGGTAAACACAGGAGGCAGCGGTGTCCTTTTTCAGGCGGGCGAAGATGAATTTTCTAAATTGCAGGACGAAATCTATAAGACGGTGACTGAATTACACCAGACAAGGGATGCAGCACTGAAAGCCAGGAATAATTTTGCGAAAAACCTTTATAATATCGCCCACCAGATCAAAACGCCCATCACTTCTATTTCTTTATCTCTGCAGATGATGCACGAAAAGCCATCCCCAGGACATTTGGAGCAGATACACAGGCAGCTTTCCCGTATGGCACATTTTGAAGAAGCGCTGCTTTTGCTATCACGCATTGACGCCGGAACTTTGTCCCTGAAGCAGGAAATAGTTGATGTTTTCACGGTTCTCATGCTTGCGGCAGACAATCTTCAGGAAATGTTTTTAAAGGCAGATGTCTCTGTCCATATACCGGAGTCAGGTGAAATACTGATTCAGGCGGACATGGAGTGGACAATGGAGGCGGTCATAAATGTTATGAAAAACTGCATGGAACATACGCCGCCGGGAGGAAGCGTCCACTGTTCCTATGAACAGAATCACAGCAGCGTTGTGTATCAAAAGGCGGATTCAGTGTGCATATTGCCACAGCAGGCGCAAAGCCAGGAACTGCTGGCATTAGGGGGTTTGGAAAAGTTTTCAGGGGGTTCGTTTCAGATAGAGGCGCCCATAATAATATTGGATGATGAGAGTTTCGGTGATTTTTGTGGACAGATAGGGATAGCTTCCAGGCTTGACGGTACAATCATCTTAAATCGGTTTTGGGACAGTGTAAACAGTAATTTCCGTTATCCGGAATACATTCCTTATGTGAGAGAAGATATGGATATGGTTGTACTGAATAACGCTGCTGAAAAAGGGGATATGGCACCTGAAACCACAGTAAAGGTTCCGGTGTTGGCCTGTACAAAGGAATATCCGCTTTTGAGGGAAGACTATGGAAAAGCCGGA
Organism: uncultured Acetatifactor sp.; assembly: GCA_910587555.1. Lineage (GTDB taxonomy): Bacteria > Bacillota > Clostridia > Lachnospirales > Lachnospiraceae > Acetatifactor. Next base: position 5,709 of record CAJULV010000060.1, on the reverse strand, counting down.
TATCCTCTGGTACAGTTTATGTCTGTGTCCTTGTGGAAGGAGATCAAAGGACAGATGGGCGGGGCGGAGCAGGATACTTATGTCCGGGTGCTGGCAAACGACAGGACGGAACCGGATACGTTGAATGTGCTGGAAGATGAGATAGCGCATATGGTCAGCCCCAAATATGAAATGGAAAGCGAGAACCGTATTCAGGAAAGAGAAGACAATGATAAAATGATAGAGGGGTATGAACTGATATTAGGCGGGTTTTGCGTCCTTCTTGCAATGATCGGGGTTGCCCATGTGTTTTCCCATACCCTTGGTTTTTTGCGTCAAAGGAAACGGGAATTTGCCCGGTATATGTCTGTTGGGCTTACACCGGAGGGGATACGGAAAATGTTCTGCATTGAGGCGTTGGTGATTGTCGGACGTCCGGTGCTTGTCACATTGGGGGTGACAATCGTGGCTGTGGCATTCATGATAAAGGCAAGCCACTTGGACCCTGTGGAATTTATTCTGCTGGCTCCCATTGTGCCGATTCTGTTGTTTGTCTCAGCTGTATTTGCATTTGTAGCTTTGGCATATTATCTCGGCGGAAAAAGGATACTCAAAGTCAGCCTGGTGGATGCGTTGCGTGATGATACTATGATGTGAAAAGAGCAATGTTTAGGTGGAATCTCTCTAACGGGTGAACATGAAAGGAAAATCTGGATACACGGCGGGATCCCCAAAAGAGTATGGCTGTGAATTGATAGACCATTCACAGCCATGAATCAATCAGGTGATAATGAAAATAATCACTCCCGACAAGGCGGATAAGGGGAGATAAAAAAGCAGTTCTGTCGGGGATATCAGACAATTCCATAATTTATTATTCTTAAGATCAGAAAAAGCCCTGGTGTCCATATTAAAATCAATTTGGTTTGGGTTTAACCCGGTCACGTGCTTATATAACGTCCTGTAAGAGCGCTCCTTCGATAAATAAAACGCATCCAGTCCCCAGAAAACTATAATCGGAATAAACAAAAACCAGAAATTTGTTCCAATAGCCTCTCCTGACAATGTAAATATTCCAGCTACCAAAGTGACTGTCCAGCCTTTTAAGGCAAAAGAATTGTTTGCCATTCTGCTTATCACTTCTTGTATCATTTCCAAGTGTCTCATTTTTGGTTCTTCCATAGGTATCTCCTTCTTATCAGCATGGTTTCAGCGGTTTTCGTCAGAAAAGAAATGTAGCCGCCTGTTCTGTAAAAGATGTTCATATTCCTTATTAGTCAAATTTGCAATATAATAGATCTCCTTATAGTCATATCCTGAATGAGCTTTGATGGACAATTCAAGCATCTTTTCATCATCATAGATGTTCATGTTTTTTATCTCGCCGTGAAGAACCGATTCCAGTACTACCTTTCCGTCAGGAAGTCGAACGAAAACGATGCGATCCTGTCGGCAGACAACAAGCCTTGATAGATCAGCTGTTACATATATGGACAAAACATGACATATATTTGCCGCCTTGGCTGCATCTGCTGATAAAAGTGTCTGTATTTTTATAGTTTCTTTATGTAAGTCCGCATAAAGTTTCAATTCTCCTGTATCATTGCAGAAAACCGCGATTCCAATTTCCGGCAGTAACTGTAACATAATATTTGATTTTTGTGTATGGAAAGAGGAAACTGGTATGATAGAGATTTTATCCTGTTCTTTCCTGTATTTCCATAACACAACGATACCGTCACTGTCCGCTGTAAGGATGGAATGACATTGCCGGTATATCTGCATGCTGGTGATATCTTTTTTATGTATGCTGTCTATTTCCAATAAGACATTATTTTTAATTTCCCATAGCCGTAAATATCCTTTTGTACAGCCGATGAATAAATTCTCTACGTCAATAAAGGCATAGGTATTACATTCATAAATTTCCTGATCCAGGCTTTTGCTGATATGCTTTCTTAATAACGCACTTACAGATTTTCCGGGTGGAAGATCCAACTTTTCATCAGAAAGCATCTCCGGCTGCTTTTTCACGCATACTTCTTTTTCCACCAAGAGCTGTCCGCTTTCGTTATATATGGCTATGCTTTTCCTTTCATGAAGGGCTGCAGCTATTATCCCCTTATACATAACCGGTTTTGCGGCGGAATAATTTCCTCCGTAGTCCCCCAAGGGCTTATACATTTGACGGGATATCATGTGCCATAATTCTCCCTGAAATAACACCACTGGACAATAAACTTCCGGAAAATCCAATCCGGCTTTCAGCTCTTCGACAGGTACATTTTCCCAGTACACAATTCCGGTATCTCTTTTGAGCACCTGCACTATATTGTGCTCGTACAATAAAATGATATAGTCATCACCCATATCCGCCGTATATACACTGTTAAGTTTCTTGTGGGGTATGGTAGGGAAGAATAATATGGTATTATTATCCTCTTTCCATTCCGCTTTCTGTCCGTTATCATAAATATGAATACTATATGTTGTATCCTCGACCTTAAAAATATTAGTTTCAGAGTAAAATGTATGTTGCGGCTGACACCACTTTCGGTTCCAGAAAAAAACATACTTTCCGGAATTCAGGTTCCATCCCAGTAAATATCTGTCATCAGTCAAAAAAAGCATTTCGGCATTTTCAGAAAAGACAAGGTTTTTCCAGATACAGGAAAACTGTGTCGTGTAACTATTTAAAGGCGGGATATCCAGTGTTTTGTATGCCATCGTTTCCATGTTTAAGAGAAACAGAGTATAGCGAACAGTTAATGCCAGCAAACGGGTCTGATGATGGTATGACGCAGATATATGGTTTAACTGACAGTCTGGATAGAAAGATTTAAATACTGAGGGGGCTGACTGGGAAAACTGTATTTTCATGAATACCTGTTTTATCAGGACAATCTTTTCCTTGTCGTATTTCCAAAGTTTCACTGTAATCTGATCATCAAAAGTGCCGATATATCTTTCTCCCATATAGAAGAAACGAAAATCATTTCCATCATGTGCTTCTATTATCGGAACGACTTCTGCATTCAGACAATTTATAGCATAAAGATATTTATTATCTGTTGAATATGCATATGAAGATTTGCGGTCAAAGCAAATGACCTTGCTGCCGGCCGGAAGATTCAGATATCCGCAGTAATCATTATAGGCACTCTTTGAGCACAAAGCTTTTAAATAGGTCCATTCTATTTTACAGGGATTGTAGTTGTCAGGAATTTCTGACAAAACCCTAAGCGCGTCCCTGTTATTTCCTTCTCTGTGCTTCTTATAAGCAGCAGCGATAATATCATAATATTGATTTTCCCAGTAGAAAGTATTGGCAATGTTATACACGTCTTCAAAATGACGGCCAGTGATCTTTGCATAAATTCTGCTGGTCTCTTTACCCCATTCTTTTTCGCCCCGCATATCAGCTGCAAGTTTTTCCCGTAAGTCCTTAATGCTTTCAGGATAAAAAAGACTGATATCCCTGTCCAATGGCGCTGAATTGGAGAGAATACATACGATATTATCCTTTCTCCCTAAAGTGTATGCATAATAGCTGCATTCAAATTCGACCCAGTTTTTCTCGGTTTCCTTATAGTTATTGATATAGGGTGAACATACTAAAATCAGCCATTCAGATTCATTTAATCTTTGTTTCAAACTTTCCTCAACTATTTCTCCTGCCTCTGAATAGCTGCTGTCCCTGAAAAATTTAAAATTCTGATCTGGATCTGCATGCTCTGACAGATGAACCAGCCATTTCTCCAGTTTATCAACAAATTGTGTATCACGCGCAGTATAGCTGATAAACGCTTTAAAAACAAACTCCGTTTTTTCCATATCCTATTGCACCTTTATTGCAAAATTATTTGTCATTCCATAATGTAATTATAATTTTATGATTATGATTATGCAACTAAAATATCCATAAAATGGAGAAGTTTGTATGGGCAGGCAGGATACAATTAAAATGGCTGGAATCGCTTCATGTTTTATGATATGATAATGTCTGTAAGCATTTCTGGTTAATTACCTGGAAGAACGCGGTATATTTGACGCAGGCATAAAATGTATAGACAGGCTTTAGTTGTTATGCCATTGTGTGGGATTGATAAAAGGGTGTGGCGGATATAGAAAGGGGAAAACGGAAAGATGAAGTTTCAAGAAAAAGATATTGACTTAATGATAGATGGGCTGGGCATTGTATTTTATTCACCCGAAACAAACAAGAATATTCCTGAAGGTTATGACTTCTTTGGAGAAGAGTATGAAAAACCGGAAGATGTAATTAAGCATATCAAAAAAGGCGATGTAGTAGGTTTTTGCACTGGAACCAGCGGAGATTTTACACTGAAGTTCAGGGAAGGCTATCCTGATGAAAAAATATTAACAGAATACCCTGTGGCGCTTCGCTTAGGCATTGACATTCAAGACGAAAAATTATGTGTAATTGATTTGTATTGGTTGATGGATTGGAATTCAGAATGTCCTATAGAACAAATTATTCCCATAGATTCAGGATACTATCACATTACATTATGCACAAGGCAGCCTGATTCGGGAGTTTGGGGTGATGAACAGACAATCTTTGTATATTTAAATAAATTGGATTCCATGCCGGAATTGAAGTATCTTGGTGTACCTACGCTGCTTCCGCAGGGATCAGACTAATATTGTCAGGTCCTTGTGTTTCTGTCAAAATAGAGGATTGCTGTTCCAGTTCATATACCCTTGCTTTGGTCAGTTCTGCCGCCGTTGTGGCCTCCAGCAGCGGCTGCAAGCTTCCGCCCTCATTCTCCAGCCCGGCTGCCAGAACTTCCGCGTCCTTGGATGCAATCCAGTCTCGTTCCGCAAAATTTCCATGTCTGCTTTGCTGAGGTTCTCTTCCAGCAGGCGCCACACAGTGTTCAGGGTATCGTCCCACAGCTGGTACATCTCTCCGGCTGTGTGGCGGCTTCCTCCTGCTTTTTCTCCACTTCTTTTTCCCGCTCTTCGGCATTGGAAATCTCCATGGCGATTTTTTCAGAAAGGCTCTGCTGGGAGGCGGCCTCTCCGGATGCATTTCTTTCAGCTGAATTTTCGGAAAAATCTTTTCTGGATTGTCCTTCCTCCATTTCACTTTCTTCTATTTTCACAGCCGTCACAAAGGGCATGGAATCCTCCTCCGCCTTTCCGCAGCTTACTGTAAGAAGCAGTGCCAGGAGTGCCGGCAGTAAAATCCTTCTCTTTTTCATAACCATACCTTCCTGTTCGTACTGGTGAAGATTATACGTAAACGGTAGATAGGTTCTTTCCACTGTTAGGTGAAATGGCCGTATTTTTGATCAGACAGATACAGTATTCTGGAATATTTTGCCCCGGGAACTCTGGTTAAATCAACAAACAGTGGAAAGAACCTTTTTAAGGCTGACATTGACAGCAGCAGGGCGGTGATGGCATATAAAAAGCCGGTGGGTTATGGGGCAGCGGATGGTTCCTTTGGGAATAGAGATTCTTCTGCGGCTGGACAGGATGCCTTCCACGTATCCCCAGGGCCTGAGTTTGAGGAATGTACAGCGGTGGTACAGTTTAAGACGCACTCTGATGGATACAGAAAGCGGATGAAGGAGTTTGTCAATAACGGGTTCTGGGATTATGGGGAACATCTGCTCCATGCGGTGTATAATCTGGAAAATGGACGTGTATAGCGATAGGTAATCCGCCGCTTTTGCCGTCCTCATGAGAGGATGGCAGTCA
>CAJULV010000059.1 GCA_910587555.1 uncultured Acetatifactor sp. | reverse complement strand
GTGTTTATGCGGGATATCGGCTTTTGTAAACTATTCAAGTGTTTAAAACGGGATATTACCATAACTGGAGCTATTTGGCAAGAGAAATTTTAAACTTTTTCAGGTAACTTTTTTAAAGCCTGTCTAAGTTCCTTCGTTTCAAAAAAAGCGGAGAACATTGAGCCTTGGCAGACTTTCCGGTTAATAAAAAGAATCCCCCGAAGGATACAACTGCTTCCGGGGATTCCTTTTTTTACGCTATATGGACACTTTCGGTTTTTGCCTGCCGCCTGTCTGTGCTGCCTGTCCATGCTACTGTCTGTGTACCTATTTATTGCCTGTTTGTGCTGCCCGCCTATGTCACCTGTTTATGGCCTGTTTATGCTGTCTGTGCTGTATGAGAGGCCAGGTGCGGCATTTTGGCTTTGGGAAATGCCTTCCGTCAGCCCTTGTTTTCTTTCTCTTTCCCGGCTCCTGTCTTCTTCCTTGTGACAATCGTTACCCACAGGGCAGCAATCACTGCTGCGGCTCCTGTCACGGCTATAACGACTGATGCCCACATGGGGAATTGAAACTCCGAAAGGCCGTTCCCTTCTCCATTCCCTTCTCCGTTCTCACCGCCATAGTTACCCAAAGGCGTATCGTTATCGTCCAGATCCTGTTCCTGACGAGGTTCTTCATTTCCCTCCAGGTCCCCGGCGTCCTGGTTTCCGTCCTCGCCCTGGTTTCCGCCCTCGCCCTGGTTTGCGCCGCCCTGGCCATCCTCCGGATTCTGGGCATCATCATTCTGGCCTTCATTTGGATTCGGAGCTTCGCCCTGGTTGTCATTGGGAACGGTTCCTGTCTGTCCCGGCGCAGCGCCACCCGGAACTGTCGGCGCGGTGCCTCCGCCCGGCGTTTCCGTATCGCCTCCGGTTCCCCCGCCGCCATTGTTTCCGCCTCCCGTCTGGCCGCCGGAAACTCTGGTGTAAACAAATGTAAATACATTTTCTGCCGCGTTTTTGGAAAGCGTCTTTGTCAGGTTATAGGCCTGCGGCTGATAGCCTTCTATATACAGATAAGCCATTCTCGGCTTGTCGCCTACATTTCCGTAATAAGTACGACTGGGGGCAAGGGTATTTCCCTCCCTGTCCTGGTAGTTAACCACATAGGAGGTCAGGTCTCCCCGTATGCCGTATGCCACCACATAGTCTCTGTCCTCCTCCACGCGGAAGGCTGATGCATCCACCGTACTGTTGTCGCGTCCGCTGACGCGGATGCCCTTCACGTAATAGCGGCTGCCCTCCTCCAGTTCCACTGCGCCTTCCATGGCGGCATCAAAGCCCACCACATCCCCGGCGCACAGGCCGCTGACACGGATCGCATTGCCAACGCTGCTGATTTCATAGTCAGAACCGGAAGCGCTGTTGTCCACTGACACCAGTTCCGTTCCCTGAAAGCTTCCATGGTTGCCCGGATAAAAGGTCACCGTGTACGAATATGCCTCCGCCCTGGCATCTATTGTTCCGAAAGCAAGAAGCACGCACAAAAGCGCAGCTGCCTTCCCCAGAAAAATTCCCTTTTTTAACAGTCTGCTCATGATGCCTCCCCCTTTCTGCCTTTCCTAATTCCCAACAGCGCCAGAATCAGCAGCAGCGCTCCGCTTGCAAAAGCAATGCAGGACCAGAGGGCCAGGCTGTTGGAATCTCCGGTTTTCGCGCCGCCTGTGGAATAGGAGTGGGGGCCGTCTTCCGTCCCCGGCTGTTTGTCTCCGTCCTCCGGGTTTTCCGGATTTCCGTCCCCGTCGTCTGCAGTGGGATTCAGGGTGTCCACGGCGAAGCTCATGGTCAGGTCCGCCAGGGTATTCTGATAGTCGTTTCCCTGCGTCTCCCCGTCAAGCGTCACGCTTAAAGTCACCATTCCCTTCTCTCCCGGCGTCAGCGTGCCCAGTCTGAAATATTCACCCATGCTCTCCGTTGCTTCATGCAGGCCCAGGCCCGCGGCAGAGCTTCTGTCGCCGCCTATGGTGGAGCTGTCAAAGAAAACCGTCTCCTGGCCGTTCTGTCCGGTGTAGGACAGGCGGTAGGCATACGCTCCTCCCCGGGCATCCTCGGAATGGTCCTCCAGACTGGAAAGCACTTTGTTGGTCATATACCACTCCGAACTCACACCGCTTTTATTCTCCAGATTCAGGCTGATGGTAACGCTGTCTCCCGGCTGCAGGGAATAAACCGCGTCAGAAATATCCGCCGAGGTGAAGTTGCTCACCATTCCTTCCCCGGTGAACTCCACGCCCCAGTCTCCTCCTTTATACTCCTCCGCCCGGACTGTGGCTGCGTCTCCCAGAAACAGAAGCGACGCCAAAGCCATACAGAGCAGATGGTGAAACTTGTTTGATCTCATATTTATTTCCTCCTGACTTACGCAGATGGTGCCGGCTTTACATACCTGACCCGCCGGAATGCCATTGGCGGTTTCCTCATAATTTCGTTGTTATACTGCAGACCGCCAGGATTTACAGTAGTGTTCCCTGGAAAGTACTTGGCTGGCGGTCTGCAGTCGGGTTGCACTGCAAATTTAACCGGTGTGCAGTATAAGTGCCTGCCCCCGGGCTGTCAGAGGCGCTCTGAAGGCCTGATCAAATCAGCTCCGGCACTTTTTTCCTGTGCGGCTTTCCAACAGCGCGCCCGCACCCTGCAGCGCCACGGCTGCCAGTACGGCGCATCCTGCCAGAATTTTGCCCTTGGGACTGGTAAATATTTCAGCGATTTTCCCTGCCCCTGGGATGCTCCGCTCCACCCTTCCAATCAGGCGGGAATAGGGTACAGGGTTCCTGTCCGGAGCCTGGTTGGCGTCGCCCCTGGTGATGAACTCTCCCATGACCACGCGGTTTTCCACAACCCTGTGGGTGATGATGGATGCCGAGTCAGCCGCCCCGTAGAAGGCGATTACGTCTTCCGCAGCGATATCCTCCGGCTTCTCCTCCCTGATGTACACCAGGCTGCCTGTGGGTATGGCCGGTTCCATGCTTCCGCTGACCACGGTGTAGATATGATATCCGAAAAAGCGCGGTACTGTCAGGGGAAGGCAGGATGCCGCCAACAGCAGCAGAAGAAGAATTCCCACCGTTTTCAGGAAAACAGCGGGAAAGCATCGTCTGCGGCCGCTCATTTCAGGCGCAGCGTCCCGTCCGCCGCCACATCCGCATCCACGCCCCAGGCGCTGCCTATGGCTTCCGCCGCGCTGTGTGTCTGAACCGCGTCCACTTCCGCCTTCACGTTCATCCAACAGCCGTCATAACGGTATATGGTCCGGAAAATTTTCCCTTCCTCGGTTTCCTCCACGGATATCCTATCCACCTCCCGGAAAATATCACCGGATATCCCCACCGCGTCGCACAGGGCAGGGGTACTCTCCTGGGAGGGAAGCACTTTGGTGTAATACAATACCATGCGTTCCGGTGTGGAAGCCTTTTCATCCACAACCCAACCGCTGTCTTCTGCCAGATCAAATTCTATGAGTTCAGGTGACAGAGCTGTCAGTTTGTTGCCCTGGCTGTCCTGCCAGCTTCTGTACAGGATAACCCGCACATAGGTGTCAATGGCGCCGCTGTTGAATACGCTCAAGCTCTCCGCGTAACGCTTCCCCGGCGTCAGGGTCTCACCCTCGGGCACCAGGTCCGCCAGAAGCTCTCCCGCGCCGGAATCGCTCCAGTCGTCGCTTAAGTAATTGCGGTAACTCACCGGGTTTCCGTTTTCCTGCAGCGTCACGCCGATACTGGACACCGTCACCTCCATTGCATAGTTTTCACTGTAATAGGTCAGCGCCGCCCGGGTGCTTCCCACCGTACTCAAGAGCAGCAAAACCACCGAGGCGCACAGAAGCAGTAACGGAGCCGTCTTCTTTTTCCTGTCTCTCATTCTCCTCATTGTCCGCCCTCCCCGGTATTTCCTGTGCCTTCCGCATCCCCTGCGGTTCCGGCGTTCTCTCCGCCTTCCCCGTCCACGATGGATTCGGTATCTGCCCTGGCTGCAGCCGCGGCATCCTCACTGTTTTGCACATCCTGCCATTTCATAGTCCAGTCCGCATAGGGATTTCCGTCCCCGTCATACAGCGCCCTGGTCTCCTCCTGGACAACGATGACATTAAATTCCTGCTGCTCCCCGTTCTCCGTATCCTGGTTCAGCGAAATTCTGTCCAGAAGGGCCAGAAGCTCCTCCGTGGACTCCCCAGGATTCAAAACCGCGTCATAGTACCAGTATCCGTCCTCCTCAAGGGTCCAGCTTCCCTCCCTCTGGAAAGAGTAGCTCACGTATTTCCCGTATTTCTCGCTGACAAGCACCTTCACCCGCACAAAGCAGGGCACCGTGCCCGTATTCATAATGGATATATGCTTGGTCCAGTCCGACACATCATCGTCGGTCTCCGTGTCCGTAAATGAAAGGCTCACCTGAACCCTTCCCTGGGCTGCCGTATAACTGGTAAAATAAGCCAGTGCATCCTGCACCCGGGTTCCCGCCGCCAACATCAGAGCCAGAGATGCCGGGACGAGGATTTTCAGTATTTTCTTCTTTTTCATTTATCCGAGCCTCCTGTCTCCATTTTCATTTTCCGGCGTTATCAACCGTTCCATGGCTTGCGCCTTCCCGCTTCTCCCACTGCAGCTCCTCACCGCCCGTCTCGTCCTTCCCATATACGAAGTGATTCACTACGCCGGGATTTCCGCCGTTGCAGGTTCCGTCATACTGGTTTTCGAAGCTGACCTTCGCAGTGCCGCCCTCTGCCGTGATAATTGTATTTTTCACATAAGACCCGTCTGCGGGGGTATATCCCGAACCGCTGTAAATCTCCGTCACGGTGACCTCCGCCCCGGCGGGAATCTTCTCTATTATGGCTGTCTGTGTACCGTAGCTGTCAAAGCATAAGGACACCAGGTCATTGTATACCACACGGTCATCCTTCACCGCTTTGACCTCGAAGACAAAGGAAGCGCCCTGAAACGTCTCGTTGTAGGCTGTAATCTTCTTCTCCAGGATCAGATCGCCGTAGCGGTCTTCCCTCTCCGGCTTCAGGCCCACATAGATGCGGTTCTCCTCATCCCCGTAAATCCACTGATCGCCCTCCTCCCCTTCCGCACTGTAAGAACGATTGGGCAGGGAAACCAGGTACGGAATAAAACGGTACCGGTAATCCCCTGTGTCCACAGGCTCCACGCTGACCAGGTAAAGGCCGACGCTTAAATTCTCCGCGGCTCCTGCGGCAGCGCCGTCCTGCAGGGTGATTTCCGCTGTGCCGTCGGGCTGGCGCTCCCCCGCTGCCGGAGGCTGCAAGCTTCCGTCCTCTCCCTCTGAACCCACAGCCATCCGGGCCGCTTCTGCCGCCCATTCGGACCACATTCCTGCCGTGGTGCTGTCGTCAGCCTTTTCCAGACCCTGTAAAACCCCGGATACGGCATAGTCAGGAAGCAGTCTGTACTGTCCCCCGGCATCCACGTCGGCTATCCTGTACAGGTTCACCCGGATTGCCCTCCGGCCCTGGTCCGCTTCTGCCCCGGGCTCTGCCGCATCGGTGTCCCCAGGTTCGCCGCCCTCCAGGAATTCTACCAGTTCACCGTAATATTGGTTGTACTCCGGAACCATACTCTCCAGATTCCCGGTTCCTCCGGACTGTTTTAGGGTATCCACATCCAGGGTAAAATCGATTCTGCAGTCCGTCCTGGCCGTGTCGATACCGGCTGCGCCGTAGGCAGGCCCCGGCCCCGCTGTCAGGACACAGAGCAGCGCCGCAAGTCCCGCAGACAAAGCGCATACGCTTCTCCCTTTCTTTCTTCTTCCCTTCATTACCTTACCTCCTGCCTTTTTGTTGCTTACACAGTTTCCAAATCCCTGACATTCCGGTCACTTGCCTTCCCTCTCCTTCGATTTCCCGAAACGGAAAAAGAATCTCATCACAGCGATAATGAGGATCGTCACGGAAAGCCCCAGTACCAGGTAGAGCATATAATAGTTCTGCACAGCCTCCAACATGGTGTCCACAGGCGTACTTTCAATTTCCTCCTCACCCTCATAGGGAACCCTTTTCCCCCGCACCAGAAGCCTGTGGCTGTTCACCCCATAGGGCGTACAGGTGAAAAGCGTAATGGAATCCCTTCCTTCCTCAATCCTAAGCGCCTCCTCCAACGCCGCCAGATCGTCCTTGTCAACCATGGGCAGAATCTGATCCACCTCATAGGCCAGGGTTTCATCCAGGACATGGATGTATATCATATCGCCCTTTAAGAGTTGGTCTATGTCTGTAAAAAGCCTGGCACTGGGCAGTCCCCTGTGGGCAGCCAGAACGCTGTGGGTACTCTCGCCTCCGATGGGAAGACTGGTCCCGTTTAAATGCCCAACCCCGGTCTGGAGCACATTCTCGTCAGTGCCGTGGTAGACGGACAGCTTCAGGTTAATCTTTGGAATGGACAGGTAACCCATGACCCCGTCCCCGGAGATATTCAGTATTTTCCAATACTCCGTGTCCTCAAGCGTCTCCTCTTCTTCCCCAAAAACATCACCGTAAATATTGTTGTCCGTAAGGCTGCTGTCAAAGCGCCTTGCCGCCTCCCACTCCCGGGAGTAATCCTCCGGTTCCAGAACCGAAAGAGCTTCCTCATAGGTGGTAATCAGCTGATTCTGGCGGTAGGTATTCCACTGGTCCGATATGGTGGGATAGCACAGGATGCCGAAACCCGCCAGAAACATAAGGCCGAAAAGAATCCCGGATATCTTCCTCATCATCAGGGCTTCCTCCCTGCGGATGCCGCCTTCCTTTTTCTCCTGTCATAGAGATAGAGGAGCGTGATGAAAAGGGCTGTCACCGCCAGGCCGATAATCACCCAGAGCAGATAACTTGTATGCATACTGGGCCCTACCAGACCGGAACCGGATGCTGCGGGGATCGCGTCTTCGCCAAGCTCCATATAGGGAATCCTGTGCCCCCGCACCAGAAGCCTGTGGCTGTTCACCCCATAGGGGGTACAGGTCAGAAGGGTCACCAGATCTTCCCCCTCCTGCGCTGCCAGGGCCTCCGTCTCCGTGGGGTCCACCACGGTAATCAAATCCACCTCATAGCAGAGTGTATCGTCCAGAACGGAGAGATAAAAGGTATCTCCCTCCTGCAGTTTATCCAGGTCTGTAAAAAGCGCCGCACTGGGCAGCCCCCTGTGGGCCGAAATTACCGCATGCGTCCCCGCCCCGCCAACAGGAAGGGAACTGCCTGCCAGATGCCCTGCCGCCTTCTGGAGCACTTCGTCACTGGTGGTATGGTAAATGGGGATCTTCACGCTGATTTTCGGTATCTGTATATATCCCATCATACCGTCCCCTGTCAGGTTCAGACAGGAGAGATATTTCGCGTCCCCCTCCTCTGGATATTCCGCTGTGGAGAAGGAATCCGGCAGGATGTAGGGAATCAGATCTTCATTATAATTCTGTGCCTGCGCCCACTCCGCCTCATAGTCCACCCGTCCCGTCTCCACCATCTCCGTGACGGCCTCCTCGTAGGTAGTGAGCAATTGGGACTGCCTGTAGTTGTTCCACTGGTTCGCCATAAAGGGATACAGCAGCAGGGACAGACCGGCTGTGAACATGATGCAGACTATGACGGTTGTAATATGTTTTCTCATCCGGGCTCTCCTTATTGTTGTATTTTTTCTGTAAAAATGTGTGCGCCTGACATTGGATACCATATGCCGGCAGCTTTTATGCATCTGCCATTCCGGAAGAAACGGATTCATTCCGGAATGACATTGCAGCCTTACTTTCCCGTACGCTTTGTATCAGAAATTGCTTCCCTGGATTTCGCCGGGGCACTGCTTCTCTCATACAGCGCCCACGGCTTTCCTCTTTTGTAACGGTATCCTGCAAAGTACACATGATACTGTTATTTGCTTCTACATTCTTCCGGCCTGACCGGAAGGTTTACGGCTCTTCCCGTTATCCGAGCCATGAATTCCGAAAGCCTTACTTGGAAGACTTCCTGCGGCTTGCAAAGTACAGGCCTGCAGCTACGATCATGATGGCGCAGCCGCCGATGGTGAAGATCGTTGTACCGATGCCGCCCGTGGAAGGAAGGGAGGAGAGTTTGGTATTCTTAAACCCAAAGGGATTCGACGCATTATTTTCAGTATTCAAAACGGTTTTCTTTGTTTCGGTACTATAGCCATAATGCGTAATCGCCTGATTTTCGCCCTCTCCAATGGCCACAGTATAGCCTGTCAGTTTTGTAGAATCTGATGCGTCAAACAAAGCAGTAATCCTTACTTTAATAGGGGTGTCGTTAATGGTATATCCTGTGGGCGCTTTCGTCTCTACCAGGTAATAGTCCACATCGCTGTCAAGACCGTTAATTTCTAATCTTCCGCTTGCATCTGTGGTAAATTTGTCACCAAACTTAGGTCCATCAGCAGCCCCAATATGCAGCTCAAATTCCGCCCCCTGAAGAACCTCTGTCTTCTCACCTTTTTCTATCAACTCTGTAGACTCTATATATTCAATCTTGCCGTCCGCATTAATCTTGACAAACTCACCTGTCTTGTTAATTGTCTCCTCGCCAATGGTTCCATTAACGCCTGTGTCGATACCAAAAGTATAATGCTTTGTCTCGGCTTCCTTTTCATGTTCCTCTGTTGAGTCATTTGTGCTGTAGGATAAGGTTGCAGTATTGTTCAGTTCGTCTACGTTAATCTTTGCAGCGCTTGTTACTTTGGCATAATATGTGATAACGATCTGCTTTCCTGCATTTGTAGTAAGGAACGTATCGCCCAAACCCATTACCGTAAAGCTTGCTGCATCATTTACAATAGCAGTATTAACTGCATCTGTCAGAGTCGTATCTGTACTACCGCCTACTGTTGCAACCGGCATATGCTCGTCATCTTTTACTAAAGAAAGTCCTGTCAATACGTCCTTGATGGAATATTTCATACCTGTACTTCCGGTGATGTATCCCGGAATATCTGCAGATACCGTAAACTTTAAGATATCTCCAACCTGCGTGCCTACGACTTCTGTATCACCTTCCTTTTCTTTTTCTGCAGTCTTGGTGATAGTCGGCTCTGATTTCTTCGCGTAGAGAGTTGTCGTTCCGTCAGAACCTAACCAGGTATCTGTGGCAAGGTTCAGAGTTCCATACTTTAATCCGTCAGCACCCTGTTCTACGCTGATTATAATCGGATTATAGAAATATTTGGAAGAACCTTCAACCAGAACCAACCATGTTCCTGCTGTCAAACCATTGCTAGATGAAGCCGTATAAACACCGTCAGCATTAGCTGTAAATTCCACCGGATTCCCCAACTCTGCTTTTCTCTTTGCAAGCGCCAATGCATTTGCGGCAGTAGGTGCAAGATTTCCATCGGCATCTTTGTCAATCGTACCGGAAATAACTTCCGCATAAGCGCCCTTCTCATCATAGCGAATAATCTGATATCCCTTTACACGAATCGTGTTCTGACCATCCTTCAGCTCGGCCTCGATGCCTTCAATTTGCGCTTCCGTCGTGTTCGTATTTGCCGCAAAAGAAGTCAACGACATCCCCAGAACCATAGCCATTGCCATCACAAAGGCCAAAATCTTTTTCATTTTCTTCATTTTTTCTTTCCTTTCTGTTAAAATGCCTGTTACCGCGCTGTCTTTGCAGCGCTTTTGTTTTCTGCTGCCTTTCGTGTATCCGTCCTCTATGTATCTTTGGTACTTCAGGATGCACTGTTTTCAGGCTCCCCCGGCGTACGCCTTCCCGCTTCCGCTGCTGCGTCCGTCCCGATTACCCGGTCCCTGCTTTTTTGTCATGCAGGCATATGGGGATTCGGGCTTTCCGGGCTTCCGGTTATCCACAGCAAAGCTGCTCCGGTCTCCGGCTTCAGCGGGCCTGTGCTGTCAGGGGCGCTCCGGCACTGCTGCATCCGGTCTTCCCCGGCAGGAACGGCTGCCGAAACATCGTGCAGTTATCAGTGTCTCCCGCACTTTTGCCGCTTTCGCGGTTCTTGCTACTTTCTCAATCTTTCAGCACCTCCCCCGTATGTTTATTTCTATATAAGATCAGGGCCGCCGCTATCATCAGCAGCATACCGCCGATCGAATACCAGTAGATTCCCATTCCGCCGGAATTGGGCAGTTTATAGAATTCTTTGTTGATCACCTTAATACAGATTGTGTCGTCTGCAGTGCTGACGCCGTCCTGCACGGTACCCGGTTCAATATGGCCGTCCTGCACAATGTCGCTGCCGTCGGCAAGAGGCCTGCCGTCTACAAGAACCTCCGCGTTCCCGTCCGTTCCCCATGCAATCCGAATCTCTATGGGTCTTTCCAGAAGGCGGTAACCACTGGGCGCCTTCAGCTCGTACAGCCAGTAGGTGCCTGGCTTCAAAGCCGGGAAAGTAAGCATTCCTGCGGCATCTGTGGCAAGGTACGCATCGTCATAAACCGGATTTTTCTGGCTTTTATCCAGATACAGCATAAAGTGCGCCGGAGCATCCACGATCGGATTTCCGTCCGCGTCTGCCTTCGTCAGCTTCAGGTTCAGCTTCTTCGCCTGGTAACGGTTTGTAAACAGGAAGGAAAGTCCTCTGCCAGTGAGATCCGCTGTCTGGGCATATTCCTTATCCGCCATCTGGGACAGATCATATATTTCCTTATAATATAGCGAATCCTCCATGATCTCCGTGTATTCCGCAGTCAATCCGAATTCCTTCACCAGATATTTGTATCCGGTGGCAAGAAGGTCAAACCTGGCCGTCTGCCCGGCCTTGATGGAAAACTCGCCTGCATTGCTGTCCGAACCGGTTTTATAGGTGGGTGCGGAAAGTCCTTCCGGCACGCTGTATACGGTGTTTTCCAGGGGAGCATAAAGTTCGTACAGGATCCCGTCTTTCTGATAGTAGCAGATGCCGTCTGCCTTACGGATGCAGTCGTCTATCTCACTGGGTTCACTGTCGGTTATCTCCGTCCCCACAAGAAGGATGCTGCCCTTAGCCGCCGCTGCCTGGATGTTTTCGGAAGTAACACTTCCTGTTTCGAAAAACAGTATCTCCCTCACTCCCATAGCTTTCTTCACATCGTCTTCGGTCTTCAGCTGTTTATAAATCACAAAATGGAAATCATCCCTGGCCAGAGGTCCTTCCCCTTCCTGATAGGTCAGTTCCTTGGTCACTGTCAGGGATCCCTGGTTATCCGCAGGCTTATTGACAAAATCCACAAACGGAATCTGGCCCCCCACAGGCACCGAATAGATCGTATCGCTGTCCGGAAGCGGCAGAACCTGCACATAGTCAGGATTCCTGGTCTCGGTGACTTTAAAGGATTTCCCCGGCTCCATGCCTGCAAATACGGCGGCCTGACCGGGTTTCAGCAGGAAGCTGCCCTCGGAATCCGTTATTCCCACTGCCTGCTTTCCCTGTTCGTCATACACGGGAATGCCCGTGGTATTATAAAGGTAATACGCAACTCCTGCCAATGCGTTGTTTTTCTCATCCGCCAGACGGAAGGAAAATGCCACATCCGGTTTGCTGTAATCCTCCATTCGCTTTGTCACTACGAAAGAGACATTGGCGTTATTAAAGTTTACCCATGTGAGCGGTGCCTGTGTGGAACCCTTGTGTTCCGTGCCGCCCACGGCCCACCATCTTCCGAACCCTGCGGCCGCTTCAGCATCCTCATCTGCCTCCGCGCCGTCTCCCGCTTCAGTGTCGGACGCCGCCGTCATGCCGTCTTCCAACAATTCATAAATTTTATAGTCAAGTTCTGTAGGAACTTCTCCGAAGGAAGCCGTCTGTCCGCCCTTCAGGGTAAAACAGCCGTCCTCGCTCGTGGTCCCCATAAGAGGCGCCTCCGTCTCCGGGTCTATGACGGGATTTCCGCTTGCCGTGTCAATGACAGCGTACTCTTTTCCGCCATAAGGGCGGCCGTCCAGTTCCACCTTAAACCGGAAATCCGGTGTCTCCGGAACCGTATAGCCTGGGGGGAAGGAAATCGCCTTGCTGATTTTCAGCGTAGTCTTCTCTCCGGTTCCACTGCCGGTATAGCGGTTTGTAAAGGTCTCGCTGCTTCCGTTCAGAAGTATGGTTTTCTCACCGGTGGAAACACCGCCCGTAACATAATTGTCCGAGGTGGGATCCTTCTGCAGATAACCGTCTCCGGAAAGGCTCCGCAGTTGGTATTCGATTTCACCCCGCAGTAAGTTCCCCTCTCCGTCGTACAGCTTATAGCCGTCCTTAACCGCTATCTCATTCCCGTCAGTATCCGTTACAGGACATTGGTAGGCATCCAACTCCACCACTTCATACTTCACTCCGGTACCCACATATTCAAACCAGGCCTGTTGGCCGTCTTCCAGTTCAAAGACCCCGGTTTTGTCTGTTGTGAAAGGTTTTTCCCGTCCCCCGGATGTCTTTCTGGTGACTTCCCCGTGTTCCGAATCAATGAGCCGGTATTTCACATTGGACGCAACCTCGCCGCCTATCTTCAGTACAAACCGATATGCGGCATGTTCCGGCGCCGCATACTGGGCGCCCGGAACCGTATTTTCCACAATCTTTGAGACAAAGAGATCCGGTGAGTTATTGGGTTCGTTGGTAAATGTCACTCTTGGTACTCCGGAAACAGAAGCTCCCGAGGATTCCGCGGCATATGCCGGGAACATGCTTCCTGCCAGACAACAGAGAATGGTCAGGAAGGATATCATTTTTCTCACTTTTTTCATTGTTTTATTCTTGAAGGCCTTAAGGATCAGCAGCCTCCAATCCTCCTTTCCATCATTTTTTCTGCCATGTGGCCTTGTATTCAATTATCCATTTCTGCTCCGTTTCCGAATATACCGCATCACCCCCAGATACATACGGGTTGAAAACCGGCTGCCATCCTGCAAATTTATAGCCCGTCCGGGTAGGCTCCTTGCCATCGTTAAATTCGGGAGTCCTCTCTCCTTCCCAACAGTTACGCGATTGTGCTCCAAAAATCGAGCCATCTGTGCCGTCCGTGTATCGCACTTCATATACTTTGTACTCATATTTCAGGGTTATGGCGTATTCAGTCTCTTCTGCCTCTAACTGGATGCTGTGATTGCTATTCGATAACCGGAATTCAAAAGTCTTGCCGTCAACTGAACATTTATTCCAGTCCGAATACTTCTGACTAAGTGACTCTGCGGTTATAACATCACCTTCCACCCCTTCAAACTCTTTCGTTACGTTAATGCCTGCTACCTTTTCACCATATAGGTAATACTCTCTGGTCACCTTTATCTTGGCGTCTACAATCTTTCTGAAGTACAGGCGAAGCACATTCCTTCCACCAGGCTGCAGTCGAGTTTGTTCAATGTTGCCCTGGTTACCCTCATCAAACTTATATCCGGAACCGAAGTTCTTATCCTCGTCGGTAACCTCTATTGTATTGCCCGCAACCCCCACTCTCTTGATCGGCTCTTCATCCAACAAATCTCCCTCAATATGATACCTTTCTATCGTATACGCCACTTCCTGGTCAAAATAAAGCTTAAGGACAGTCTCCGTCTGCATATTGAGCATTCCGCCTTCAATATTATTCCAGTTCTTCCTACTGAAGCGGTATCCCTCGTCTGCCCCATATTGCTTATCTTCTTCCGTGACTACGACTATTTCCCCAACATTGCCGCTTCTTGTCTCACTCTTCAGCAGCTCTCCATTCCAGGCGGAGTACCATTCCACTTTGTACATCTTAGGAATCACTTTTGCCGGAAGGTGAATCAGCATCAGGTTCTCATTCAGCTTCGTTAGCCTCACGTCACCGGATTCCGGCTGCAGATCCGTCAGCCTGTAGTTGGGGGAAGCCGATGTTTTCTCCGAGACGGTCCACATTGTGCTGTCCGGTACTTCCAGACGGGCATATTGCCCGGCCTCCAACTTCAGCTCCCCGCCGGAATCTGTCACGCCGCTTCCCGCCGCACTGCCGTCGGCATTATAAACGGTATAGGGAATACCGGCTCCAGGTCTGGTGGCTGCAATCGCATCTTTGTAATTATCCTTCGTAATTGTCTCCCCTTTTCCCAGGGAAGTGGAAATGACCTGCTCCAATACCATGGTAAATAATGCATCGGAACTGCCCTTCATATATTTCTCGATTTCCACTGATGTTCTGGTGTTGGAATTGACAAACGCACAGGTCTTCTCCGGAGGTACATCCATGTTGTACCGTGTCCCGGATCCCCCCACTGTCGGATAATTGTCTTCTTCCTCTGTGCCATGCCATTCCTGCACTGACTGCTTCAGCAGAGTCGGCGCCTCCTCTTCCGTCAAATTTGTCTGGGGCATCATTCCTATGTCTCCATTATCTTCCAGTGAGATAATTTCATCATACCCCACCAACATGCCCCATTCGGCATCGGACTCCTCCGGCACCTCCACCAGGCGCAGCAAGTCTTTTCCATTCTCCAGGCTCTCAAGAAGCTTATCTATATCGCTTTGCCTGTAAAGATTCAGGTACACCCGATCCTTGGGAAACCAAACCTGTGGATAGTTGTCGCCTTCCAACTTATACAGCGTAATCCGTCCATCCTCTTTGGTGGTTTCAACCTCTCTGGAAACCGGTTCAGGCCCAAATCCTGTATTCCTGAAAATCAAATACGGTATTTTCGATGCCGGGAGCCATGCACCGCTCCCATGGTCATACCGTTCCAGGCGCCATACCAACTTTTTGCCCGTCGGCACTTCATCTGATTCGGAAGTCATTCTCTTTCCCTGAATCGAACCCTCTCCCCTTTTTCCGATACTGCTTACTTCATTGCAGATGACGGCTGAAGGTCTCTCACTGACGGTTTTCATTTCGGCCAGCACATCCGACGCTGCGCTCTGGCTGATCTGCAGCCAGTAGTCCATCTGACTTACACGGTCATCAATCCACTCCTCAAAACAATACTGAATGATCCGCTTTCTGCTTTCCTCCGTCTCAATCAGGGTATATTGGGCATCCGAAGGAATACTGGTTCCCTCCCCTGTGGGAATAACGATCGTCTCCCAGGGTGTCACGGATATGGAATCTCCGGGTTCATAAGTTCTTTGGGCGATATCGCCATATCTGTCAATACAGTTAACTGTAGTCGGAATTTCCGGCCACACATAAGTGCCTTCGCTGTCGGTTATACTCAAGACAAATTCTACAGTTCCATCCTCTCCGGAAGGCATCAGTCCCCTACTAATCCTCAATTCCTCAACAGCTTTGCTTCCTACCTCGTCCAGGCCCACATATTCTTTTCCGATCAGCAGACTTCCCTTTTCCCCGTTCACAAAGGATGCCTCACTGCCGTCTCCGGAAAGTGTATCCGTATAAGGACCCTTGTCTGCCGGGTATATCTGATTGCCGTTATCTACCTCACTGACAATAATGGTATCTTCCAACATGCCCGCATCTTTGAAAACAGCCGTCTCACCGTCCGCCAATATAAATTCATTGTCCTCAAGTGCCTCTATCAGACTGCCGTCTGCCAGTAGAATCTGGTCAGAGTCCATCCCCTCCAGGCTGCCCACATAGCGTGTCACTGTCTCATCGCCGCCTCTCCTGGTCACGGTGTACGGTGTCCCTTTGGGCAATTCCTTCCCGTTCACCTTAGCCGTAAAGCGGAAATATTCCGTCCACTGATCTGTGGGAAGTCCGTTTTCCCGGGTCTTAACCACGGTCTTTGTCACTGACAGCGGCCGCTTCCGGTAGTCGTTGGTAATGGTCACATTCTTTCTGGTACTGTAAACAGGCATCTGTGCCGTGGCACTGCCCCCGTCCGCCGGAACATACAGCGGTTTCCCGTCTTCCGCAGAGATTCCTTCCGTCAGCTCTACGATCCGATAGGTCTTGCCTGCCTCCAGGCCTTTGATTTTGACAGTCCGGAATCCCATATTGCAGGTAAATTTGCCTTCCTGGTCAAGCGTTCCCGATGTCGGATTAGCTTCTCCGCCCACGCCGCTTCCGGGCTGATTATTGTCGGACGTCCCTGTAATCTCATTTCCATCCTTATCCAACAGCACCCATTCCTTTCCGGCTGCAGGCGTAAGAATTTCCTTTCCTTCCGCATCCGTTCTCACTTCGCTGATACAGAAGGTAAACGGCTGCGGCGCCGCGTCATAGTCCTCCTGTGTCTGATGGGTGATGTCCTTGGTCAGCAGAAGCTCCTTCCATTTATAATAGTTGGTTATGCTCTTGCTGCTTCCTCCGGTTATCGTTGCTCCGGTTATGGTATCATCCTCGCAAATCCAGTTATCTCCGGAACCAATTTCTGTTATCCTGTATTCCGTTCCCACGGCTCCGGGGAAAAGCGCGATGATCTCGCCTTCCCTTAGCGTAAATTTGCCCTCGTCGTCTGTAAGGCCGGATTTCAGTTTTTCCGGTGCGCCTCCGTCCAGGCGTATGCTGTTCACATACCAGAATTCCGCATTTGCAAGGGGGAAATAGTTGTTGTTCTTCTTAACTTCGATTCGGAAAGTAAAGCTCTCTCCGCTTACATCCATCCCCTCCGGTACTGCCGAAAGCTTTTTCTGCATATACAGCACGGGCCGATAGGTATTCGTCACCGTTACGCTGTGAACGGTCTTCCCGCTGTCCGGATCTTCCGTCACCTCTTCCTTTGTCTCGGACTCCCAGAATATATTCTCCGTCTCCTTCACCCGGATGCGTCCGGCATCGGCTGCTTCAAAGACAGCCTTTTCCCCGGCGTGCAGATAAAGGTATCCGTTTCCGTCAGTGGCGTATAAACCTTCCTGCGGTTTCCACTGGCCGTCTTCGAACTTATAGAGTTTGTATTCCGTGTAGGCAAGGTATTGCTTTTCGATGTCATTATCGTATGTATATTCTTTGTAAAGCCGGAATTCAAAATTCTCATCCTGGCGCGCGCCGGGCACAGGCCCGGATGTCTCTTTGATAACCTCCAGTGTCTCCTCTGCGCTTACAGTTACCTTGACGGAATTGCCTGTTACCGTACTTCTGGTTTCGTCAGTGGTTGAAACGGAGGAGAAGGAGGCATTGTTATAGGTGGAAAGGCTGCTGCCCTCCTCCAGCTCACCTGCCATGGGAGCCTTCATCCTGATCCGGAAGGATATGGAATGATTCGCTTCCAGTTTATACCCGGGATCCAGTTTCACCGCCACTGCTTTCACATAATCCTGCCATCTTCCGCTGTATTGATCACCAAGCGTTTCCTGGAGCATGCCCTCAAAGGTATTCTCTTCATACCACCCGTTTCCTGCATTGAGAATGCTCTCCGGCGTCTCATTGCCCGTGGTTATGGCGGCATCTTCCTGCCTATTGTAATAGACCGTATACGAAATCTGCCGTTTATCCAGTCCGGTGGTATCCAGGGACTGGAAGGTACCGGACCATGTATTCTCCTCAAAGGGCGCAAAGGGATCCTTGCTTCCCTTCCGGTCCACGGCCGCCCGCTCCAACCTGTCAAATACCGCAATATCCTTAATTCCGGTGGCAGTAGTTACATTGATGTCGTAGGTATAAAACCCGTCTGCCTGCGAGCCTGCGGGCACGGTAGCCGTCCTGTCAAAGGTGCCGAATCGGTCCGAATCGGCGCGCACCAGTTTCTCTATGGTGGACTGGGAGGCGGTTGCCACATCATCCTTCAGCTCATTTTTTGCATAGAGTACATTGCGGTAAGTAGTGTCATAAGGGTTGCCGTCTTTGTCAACAGGATTATATCCGTCAATATTACCTTTCACCAAATTTCCGTTTTCATCGGCATATTCCCTGACCATATCCGCGTATGCCTTATCTACTGTAGAAAGATCTTCCTGCCCATCCCCATGGGTACCGTTGTCATAATCCACTTCCGTTTTCAGTCCCACAAGGGCCGGATGGCTGTCATTGCTGCCGCCTGCCGCTTCACTGAAATCAGGCATAAACGCACTAAGGTTGGCATTGATCTTCACTTGATTGAGCTGATCCATGTCCTTCCATTCGTAATACGCCCGGAAGCTTACGCCCCATCCTTCGATCCATTTTCCGTTGGTATATGAGGTGGCGTCCGCCCCGTCAAAGGCTATGTGGAATACTACCATCGTCCGCCCTGTCCCGCGGTAATTGGTGATGATATCCTTCTCCGGGTTCACCGTAACCGTAACCTGGGCGCTGTCCCAACTCTTGGGCTGTGTCTGGTAGACATCCCTGCTCAAATCGGTGATCCGGCCGGCCGTTATGGGATAAGAGGCATCAAACTGCATGCCATAAGGAAGGAGATCATAAAATACCACATGGCTTCTGCCCGGAGAAATCAGATCCTGATCTTCCTCACGCAGGTAGTTGAGACTGCTCCTGTCGTATATTTCATAACCGTCATATGCCGTCAGATAATAGTCCACCAATACCCGGTTATTGTCCACATCGTTTGTGCTGCCTGCTTTTTTAAAGGAAGCAGCCGTCTCGTTCAGCCATGTAACCGTCCGGTATGCGTTGTCGCGGACAAGGAGAATCCCTTCGCCCTTGTTATCCTGATATAAGGCTTTCGTTGCCTCCGCAAGTCCGGGTTCGCCGTAATTGGTGGAACCGCTGTTTCCGTCAGAATCCGTAAAATAGACGACGCTTCTGTCTGCCAGATGGACCGTGCCCATAACGCCTGACACATTCTCAAACTTCACCTCCGGGCTTTTCTCATTGGTTTCTGCATTATTCCGCAGGTTAAGAATCTCCGCCATTTTAGAGGATGAGGACTTGATGCGTACTTTTACGTCAATCTTACAGATCGTTTCGTAGTCTATGGTATCGTGTTCCACCTTTACCCGCCAGGGCTGCTGCGCAATGACTTCATCTGAAAAAGCGTAGGACATACTGCCGGAAGCATCCACATCCACGGTATCGATCAGTACCCATCCCTGCGGATCTGCGTTTCCCTGTTTCGCCTCATTGGGAGCTGCCAACATTGCGTAAATGCGCGCTCTGCTTCTTACATCGTTCCCGTCCTTCAATACATCGGGCAGTAAACCCGCATCTACCTTCGTAAGTTCGGACTCCACCTTCTGGTCTTCCCATACATCGTAGCCGTAATCTGTCTGGGTGATATTCACGGCGGAGAAATAATAATCACTCCCGTCCATTATCGCCCCGTCACCGGCCGCGGCGTACAGGTACATGAAGTCGTCTACAGTGGTGAGGGTATAGTATGTGCCCGGGATATAATCTCCCACTGCGTAGTCGGAGCAGCTGTCAGTCCTGTGGGTGTAGGAATAACCATACATATGTCCTGTGGTGGTAAAAGGCATGTCGCCGTAGTCCGCTCCGTTTACCTTTGACAGCCTGTAAGCATCCAGCCATCCCGTATATACCGTCTTGTCCGTTTCCTTATGGACACCGATGATATTCCCGCTGTAGGACCAGTCATAGTTCTTATATGTCCATGTAGCTGTACCGGAAGACCCTTCTGTGGGGGCATCCTGCCCGTCTACGGGGATAAGGCTGATTGTAATGTCATTTTGTACCGGCGTGCCGTCCTCTGCTGCATCGGCAGGATATGCCGTCACTACATAAAAACGGTTTCCCCAGGATTCTTCCCTCTGATCCCGCAGAGCCGTTCCGTCCTCCCCAACCTGCCCGATGGGAAGCTTATAGGCTGTGGAGCTGTCTGAATTATCCTTATACCCCACCACCTCTCCGCTGCTGCCGGGCATATCCGTAATAACCATGTCCCAGGGCTGTGTGGCCGTACCCTTTACCTTGACATCCCAGACCACATAGCGCCAGTCAGTGGTATTCAATCTGCCGTCACTGTTTAAAAACCTGCTGTCCACATCCCCGCTGATATACCTTGTCACCTGTGAAAGGGTATACAGCCCCGGCGTATAGTTAAGCCCTGACTCCGTATAATAGGATTTGGTAACGCTTTCAATAAACACTGCGGAATCTATCTGTCCGCTAAGCGGTGTCCCTTCCTGGTATGTCGCTTCCCCGTCCACAGATATTTGGGGCTGCAGTGTCCATTTTGTCCCGTCTGTAATGTCCATCAGTTTCTGGTCTTTGTAGAGTACCTGCCATGCTGCATTGGTACCCGAATCTATTTTCTTATAATTGAAAAACACCAAAGACTGATCTTCATAATAATAGTTAAAGGGCGTGCTGCGGTTGGATACCGATGCGTCCGGACTTCCCTGGGGGACGCCGATTTCCGTGGGCAGAATGGAGTTTCCGTTTCTGTCCCTGAAAAGCTCGGACTCTATTCGAATCACCACCGTGCCCGGCTCATAGTCCTGGCTGGCATGAAATTCCATCTGGTATTTCAGGTTAAAGTTCTGATCCAACATTACGTTATACGAATCATACTGATTTACATAATAAGCATCAAAGCCATACTGGCTGTCGGGAACATTACCGCCGCCGAGGCCCCTAAGGGACATGGCTGCGCCTGCCGCATCTTCCGGAACCGCAGCCAGGCTGTCCTGTACTGACAAGTCGTCTTCACTCCCCGGCAGTTCCGTGCCGTCCTGGCTTTCCCCTTCCCCGGTCTCTGTACCGGGAAGCCTGTCGTCCTGTTCCTGGCTTCCGTCAGCGGGAGCTTCATCCGCAGGCATTCCGTCTACGGAGACGCCGCTTTCGCTGCCGGGTTCCTGCTGCTCTTCCTCTTCGGAAGGCTGCGGTACAGAATCCCCCGCGTCCTGGGCGGGCGGGTTCTCTCCGGCGGATGGCTGATTCTCCGCATCCTGGCTTCCGTTGGACTCCCCTTCGGGGGCTGCGGGCGTCTGGGACGGCTGAACGGCGCTGTCTGCGGTTCCGTCAACAGGGTTCTGGTCATCCGGGCTCTGGTCATCCGGGTTCTGGGAACCCTGGTCCGCATCGGACGGCGTCTCCCCCGTATCTGCAGGCTGCTCCTGGCTTTCATCGGAGGGAACATCCTGATGATTCACATCCTGATTGTCGGCTTCTGTCATTGTAGCCGGAACAGATTCCGCCTCACTGGACTCCTGCACTGCCGCGCTGCTTTCCACGGCAATACCCATTTCCCCCGCGTTTACATAGGACGAACCCATGGAAAGGGTCATACAGCATGCCAGCGCCAGGCTGATCAGTTTCCTGATATTGTTCTTTTTTCTGTTTCTATGGAGTTTCATCGATTGCATCCTCCTTTTATTCGCCAAGAATCTCATCAAAGAGCTGAAGCAGCTCCACTACGCTTCTAAATACAACTTCCCGGTTCTCATTCTGCCAGATAAGCCTGCCCTGCCAGGAGTAATGTTCCCGGAACAGAATCTGAATACGGAAAACCGACTTTTTCCCGTCTTCCTCATGTTCCAACGGAATGAGGGGAAGGGATGGATTGGGGCAGTCTTCCAGGTCCACAAGGCTGTTTAAGAGCAGAATGATCTGGGACAGGCTGTGTATCTTTTCTTTTTCCTGCAGTCGTGGATGCTGCAGATATCCGTCCATGATGCCGTTTTTATAGGATAACACGGTGACGACAGCTTCCCGGCTTCCGCAGGGTAACATTTTCCCTTTTAATTTCATGCTCTTCTCACCTCTTTTTTACCGTTTTCCCGGAGACTTTTCTATTTCCGTCCCCACTTCCCTCTTGCTTTATTTCTACTCTATCCGAGAAGCATTAGTTTTCCATTACTTTTGGAGATTTTTCAACATATAGTATTCCGGCTATTTTGCATCGTTTGTATTCTGATTTCCTTCCAGAATGGCCGTCCGGAAAGAGAGACTGGCCCTGGAATGGGAGTAGGTTCTGCGGAAAGTTCTGTCTATCCGTTCCGCAACCGTCCGGGCATCCGCGGGAGAGCTTCCGGGCAGCATCAGGACATAGGAGGTAACGTCCAGCTTGGCCACAGGGTCACCTGCCCTTAAGCTGTCCAACAGGACGCGTTCCAGGCGCCTGGCATCCGTACCGGGTATGACCTGGTTGCCAAGTCCCACAATCATCAGGGTGGATGCGCCTCTGGTCCTTGACAGATGGCGTCTCTCCAAAGCCACTATCTTCTGAAATGTTCGAAATGTGCAGAAAAAGGCGCGTCCGTCGTTCTCTTCCTCGGTGACCATTTTCAGAATATCGCCCTTTCCCGGGGCGCCCCTGCCCATGCAGGAGGCTAACGCATAGGTCTGTTCCATCTGTTCCGAAGGGGCTATCTGGAATTCCTCCCACAGGCGTTCCCTGTAGTGTGTATACTGTTCCATGGCGCGGGCGGACTGCCCCATGGAAATGAGGGCCTGCATCTGGGAGATTACAAAATCTTCCGCCGCAAAGTCCACATTCCGGGCCTGCTCGCAGATGTCTATGATTTCCATCCAACGCTCCTGCTTCTGGAGGGCGGGAAGCACCTCCCGGCAGGCGTCAAGGTAGAGGGTCTGGTAGTAGCGTCTCACGGGTATCACCCAGTCGCTGTCATTCCCGGCCAGAAAGTCTCCCTTATATATAGGAAGAACCTGCGAAAGCAGCTCTGCCGCCGCCTCGGGCTGCCGCCTGGCTTCCCTGCAGGCCTGTTCAAATTCTTCCGAGTCCAGTTCTATCTGCAGCGCCGGATTCCAGCCGTAGTTGCCGCGCCTGGTGACAATCATGTTCTCTTCTTCGGGAAACATTTCTCGCAGATATTTCCGGATTTTATAAATCATGCCCCGCAGCGCATTGATGGGATCGCTGCTGCCCTGCGCCCAGAAACGCTCGATAAGCTCCTCCGAAGAAACGCTCCTTGCGTGATTTACAATCAGATATTGCAGAAGGGAGAGTTCTTTTTTGCCCGCAGTCTTCCGTCTCCATTCGTCGTCTTCCTCTTTTCCCCAGGAAAACAGGCCCAGAAGCTCAAATCTGATACTCTTTTTCCCATTCATTTACTTGCACCTCTTTATATGTCATTTTTTGCTGCGCATGTTTTTTCCTGTCGGGTTACGTTATAGTACCATTCCAGGAAATCCTCGTGCATCTCCTCGCCCTGTTCCCTGGCCTTCACCGCCTCCAGTTTGTCGTCATAGGAACCCAGATAGTAGGTCTTTCCCTTGAAGGTGATCTGGGCGATCCATTTGCTGCGCTTCTTATCCCTGTAGACGCCGGTATGCCCGCTTGTATTGGTGGCAATCAGCCTGTGGTTCTTTCCGGCTTCCAGAATGGTCACAGAGGTGCCGTCTATAAGTTTTAAATTTTTCCGATAGATTTCCGACTGCAGACAGCCGCAGCTCTTGGTCTTTCCCGACTGGAGGCGTGTCTGCCCCACCACAGTCTCCCGCCCGCAGTCGCAGACGCATTTCCATTGGTGCATTCCGGCGCATTTGCCGGCATAATCCGTAACCGTCAGCCTGCCGAAGCGTCTGCCGATATAGTCTTTTCTGGAGGGATGGCTCAGGCAGCCGCAGCTCTTCCGATATCCCAGTGTCAATTGGCGGAGTGGGACATGTATCTCGTTCCCGCAGTCACATATACAGCGCCAGACTACAGACTCGTATAATATCTGCTCCGTAGGCTCCAGGGCAGTCAGCATACCGAACCGCTGTCCGGTAATGTCCCGCTGTCCCGGCTTTACCCTGGACATGCAGCCGCAGTCCGTGACGGTTCCTCTCTGCAGGCAGCGGGTGTCCAGAAGAATCTCGCCGCCGCAGCCGCAGCGGCATCTCCATACCATATATCCGTTTTTCCGCTGTCCCGTGGCCTCCTCCACCTGCAGACCGGCGACTCTGTATCCTATCCCGATCTTCGGGCGTGCCTTCCCGGAGGCTTTTTCCCCGGGGGATGGTCCTGCTGTTTTACGCTGTTCAGGTTTTAATTCATCTGCTTTGTTCTTTTTGAGTTTCCGTTCCCTGGTTTCGCTCTTTTCGAAGTTCGGTTCTCCTGCTTTGTTCTCTCCGGGGTTCCGTTCCTTGGTTTCGCTCTTTTCTAAGTTCGGTTCTCCTGCTTGATTCCCTTCGGGGTTCCGTTTTTTGTTATTGGGGATCGCTTTCTTTTCTTCAGGTCTCTTTTTTTCAGGTCTCTTTTCTTCTGATTTCATCTTTTTACCCGTTTTGCTGCTGTTACGGCTTCTAAAATTCATACCGCTTGAATATCTCCTTGCTGTCCCTCCGGCTTTTCTGGTAATCTATCTATGATTTGCCGTTACTGTCCCCTCTGTGTTCGCAGATTAAGCTC
>CAJULV010000058.1 GCA_910587555.1 uncultured Acetatifactor sp. | reverse complement strand
AAAGTCTTATGTATAATGAAATAGATCTTGACGCGATCGACACGACGCAAGAACCGCCGACAGAAGAACCGGCCCGTCAATATTACTTTATGGCAAAATGCCGGGAATGGGTTCGGGAGTTTGAACGAAAAAACGGACGTCGCCCATGCTTTTTTACTCAAACGTTCGGGTGTCAGATGAATGCCAGGGACTCGGAAAAACTGTCAGGTATCCTGGAACAGGCGGGCTACCTGCTCACGGAAGACGAGCATGCGGATTTTGTGATTTTCAACACCTGTACCGTACGGGATAACGCCAATCAGAGGGTCTATGGCAGGCTGGGTGAGCTGAACGGATACAAGCGCCGCAATCCCCAAATGAAGATTGCCCTCTGCGGCTGTATGATGCAGGAACCGACGGTGATTGAGAAGCTGAAAAAGAGCTATTCCTTTATTGATCTGATTTTCGGCACCCATAATATCTACAAATTTGCGGAACTGCTGTATACCTCCTTGCAGACAGAGGGCATGATAATCGATATCTGGAAGGATACGGATAAAATCGTGGAAGATTTGCCGGCAGAACGAAAATATTCTTTTAAATCCGGCATTAATATCATGTTTGGCTGCAATAATTTCTGCAGCTACTGTATTGTGCCCTATGTCCGGGGGCGGGAGCGCAGCAGGAAACCGGAGGACATCCTGGCAGAAATCCGCAGGCTTGTGGACGACGGTGTGGTGGAGATTATGCTTCTCGGGCAGAATGTGAATTCCTATGGGAAAAATCTGGACAATCCCATGACCTTTGCGCAGCTGCTGACAGAAGTGGAAAAGATAGAAGGGTTAAAACGCATCCGATTTATGACCTCCCACCCCAAGGATCTTTCCGACGAACTGATAGAAGTGATGGCACGGTCCGGGAAAATCTGCCGTCACCTGCACCTGCCCCTGCAGTCCGGTTCCACCCGCATTCTGGAGCGGATGAACCGGCGGTATACCAAGGAACAGTATCTGGAACTGGCCGGGCGTATCCGGGAGAGAATACCGGATATCGCCATTACCACAGATATCATCGTGGGTTTTCCCGGGGAGACGGCGGAGGATCTGGAGGAAACCATGGATGTGGTGCGCAGGGTAAAGTTCGACAATGCCTTTACCTTCATCTACTCCAAGCGTACCGGAACTCCGGCGGCCGCCATGGAGAACCAGGTGCCGAAGGAGCAGGTGAAGGCAGGATTTGACAGGCTTCTGAAACTGGTGCAGGATACGGCGCGGAGCCAGGTGGCAAAGTACCAGGGACAGGTCATGGAGGTCCTGATTGAGGAAGTCAACGACTCCGCCGAAGCCCCTGATGCTGCCAATCCCCCCAAAGTTCCCATGGTAACGGGCAGGCTCTCCAACAATACCGTGGTACATGTTCCGGGGGACGCATCCCTCATCGGCAAAGTGGTGAAGGTATGTTTGGACGAGTGCCATGGATTTTATTACATTGGCCATTGTGTGTAAAACCGGAGTCAGCCTTAGAGTCAGCTTTAAAAGGAAGAGGAATGAGGATTATGAGATTACAGGATCAACAGGAAGAGGAAAACATCCGGCAGGCATTTTGGAAGGCCATAAAACTGTACGGAAAAAACCAGGAGCTTGCGGAAACATACCTGGATATGGACAGGCAGGAAGAACCTGAACTTCTGAAGGAATTGAAGCCTGTGGATTTCACAGCTTCCGTAGGCTATGATATACCGGGCAGGGCCCGATATCCCCAGTGGCTTCAGAAGAAAAACAGAAAAGAGAAACTGGGGCGCCTGGTGCGTTTTCTGGTATGGGCAGGGGGATCCACGGCATGGCTGGCGCTGACAGGAGATTCTTCTGCCGGTGTCGAAGCTGTGGAGAGAATGCTTCTCTATTGTACGGGAGAACAGGGGGAGGCCCAAAAAGCAGCAGTCAGGGCCGCCATATGCGTGAAACGGCTGCAGTGGGGCGATACAAAGGACACAGGAAAGCTGTGCGGACAGGGCCGGGAAAATACAGCCCTTTTCCTTCAGGCAGCGGAATTCTGCCGGGACTGTGACGGCTTTTCCGCCACAGGGAAGAGAAGTTACGCCCGCCTGCTTCTCACGGCCATGTACCTGCGCCATACACCGGTGGAAGCCGCCGCTCCAAGGGCGGAACTCTTTTGGAATGACATGGTCCTGGCCCTGGCGGATTTAGCGGCTTTTGAACCCCAGGAACGGAAAGCCCTTCAGGATTTTGCCCGGACAGCGAAAAAGGATACCCCCTTTCCCCGGCGCATTCTATCGATTTACCAGAAGAGACAGGAGATCAATCCGGCATGGTTTACGGCATGTGTTTTTCTGGCACTAAGGCATTCCGAAAGGTTTGAAATTCTGCTGCGGCTGGCGGTAGCAATGGATTTTCAGTCCAGATGGAGAGTCCATGCTCCGGGAAGCTATACTCTGGATATCTGCAGGGGAATTGCGGAGGATACATGGTTTCAGGAGCGGATGACGGAAATAGAGGAAATGCTGCCTGTCTCGGATGAGGCGTACATTCTGTGGGCGCTTCAGGCCGGATGCGAAGAGACGGCAGCACGGATGGCGGTGAAAAATCCGGAGGGAATCCGCAGTGCCGTGTCCCGGAGCAGTTCGGAACAATACCGCCTGCTGATGGAGATTGTGGGAAAGGCAAACCCGGCGCTTTACCAGGAGCTGCAGGCCTCTTACAGAGAGACGTTTTTGGAAAAAACTGCCTCCGAGTTGCTTTTGCAATATGACCCCCACAGGGAAACCGTCAAAGGGTATCTTCTGGGAACCCGTGCCGCAGGGGAACTGGATGGCTGCATGAAGGACTGGGAGGAGATTTTTCCCAAGGAGGAGCGATATGGGAAAATTGCGCTTTTATGGGAGCTGAATGAGAAATCCATGTATTATCGCGCTGTGGTAGTGGAAGCCTTATGGAAGGAGACCGCTTTTTTTGCCGGATATCCGCTCTGTCCGGAATCCGGCCTTGAATCCCCGGCTTCGGAATCCAATTCCCTGCTTTTTTCCGAACAACAGATAGAGAAACTGCTTCAGATCCTGGAGGAAGAGCAGGTTCCCCTGAAAATGCAGATGGAGGCATTGGCAGGCATATGCGGGGGTGTGAAAGAAAAACAGGCCCAAAGCGATTTACTGGAATTCTGCAGGGAAGTTTTTGCCGGAAGGAGGCAGCGGGAAGGAAAGGAACAGTGGGATGAGGGCATGAAAGCTGCGGTTGCGGAAGGGACAGAGCGCACCCGCTCCTTTGCCTTGAAGGTACTGGAAAAACTGGATCCGGAGGATTATCACAATGGCGTGCTTTTCTGCGCGGAAGACAGTTCGAAACAGGTGAGAAGGCTGTTTCTGGAAGCCTGCAGAACACATCCCCAGTGGACGCCAGAGATTTTAGAGCTGCTTCAGGCGAAAAAATCCAAAGTCAGGGAAGCCGCAGTTCTGGCATTGGGAGAGTTGGGACAGCCTTCTTTTCTGGATGAAATCAAAAACGCACTTGCCCGGGAAAAGAATAAAAAGGTGATGGGACTGCTGCAGAAATTGGCGGAAGAACTGGAAACGGCAGAGGAGGGCGGTAGTTCCCAGGTCAACGGGAGCGGGGAGGAAAGGCTTGCCGCAGAGATTTTCAGGGGCGGGAGAAAGCAGAAAACAGAGTGGCTGCAGGAAACCGGGCTTCCACAGGTACACCGTGCAGACGGAAGTTCGGTTTCCCGGGAATACATATATGCTTTATTGACAGTTTACGGGGAAATGGATATTCCGGGGCGCAATCCGGACGGGGCAAAACTGGCGGAGCCACTGGTACCGGAAGAGCTGTCTGCCTGCATGCAGGCCGTATATGAAAGATGGCTGCAGACAGGTGCGGAAGCGAAGAAGCGATGGGTGCTCTATCCCATATCCATTCACTGGGGAGAGGCGGTGGTACCCGTTCTGTCCCGCCAGATTCTGGACTGGGCGGAACATTCCAGAGGGGCCATTGCGGCGGAAGCCGTCAATGCGCTGATTTTCAACGGCAGCAGGGAAGCTTTTCTCACCGTGAACCACTTGGCGGCGAAATGCAAATTCCGCCAGATTAAAAATGCGGCGGCCAGGACCCTTTCCAAGGCGGCAGCCCAGTTGGGAATCAGCAGGGAAGAACTGGAGGACAGCATGGTGCCGGACCTGGGATTTGACCGGAGAATGGAGCGCCAACTGGATTTTGGTTCCCGGCATTTTACGGTGCGCCTGACAGAGTCCATGGAACTGGAAATTTTTGACAGTGACGGAAAGAGACGGAAAAGCCTGCCCGCGCCCGGAAAGCAGGATGATGCAGAAAAGGCACAGCAGGCGGCAGCGGAGTTGAAGCAGTTAAAAAAACAATTAAAAAATGTGATTTCCACCCAAAAACTGCGTCTGGAACAGGCGCTCAGAACAGGGCGTTTCTGGCAGAGGGAGAAGTGGACGGAATTGTTTGTCCAAAATCCTGTGATGCATGCCTTTGCCACAGGGCTGATCTGGGGCGTGTATGATCAGCAGGGCATGTTGAAGGACTCCTTCCGCTATATGGAGGACGGCAGTTACAACCGGGCCGACGGAAACGAATATGAACCGGGCGCAATGACTGCCCGGGAGGAGGGAAATATCGGATTGGCACATCCCCTGGAGCTGACCCGGGAAGATTTGACGCTCTGGAAGGAGCAGCTTTCCGAATATGAGATTTCACAGCCCATTGCGCAGCTGGAACGTCCCGTTTACCGGTTCACAGAGGAAGAGACGGAAGAAATGGCAGTTACCCGCTTTGAGAACAGGGAACTGGACGGACTTGTGCTGTCCGCAAAGCTTCTGTCTGCGGGATGGGTTCGGGGAAAAATACTGGACGCAGGGTTTTTCAACAGCTATTACCGCATTGACGGCAGATTCGGCGCCGAACTGACCTTTTCCGGCATGTCCGTGGGATATGAAAGCGGGGAAGTTACGGTGGAACATCTCTATTTTTACCGTTTTCCGGATAACGTTGGGGATGGCACAGACCTTGAACGGTTTCGCCGGGAGAACCGCTGCAGGCCGGAAGACATAAGTCCCCGGTATTTCAGCGAAGTGGTTATGGAGATTGCAGGCGTGGCGGAAGAGAGGCGTTCTCAATTGCCGCCTGTTTGACGCAGCACGGATGCTTTTGTGGTGAAGCCTTTCCATGAAAAG
This sequence comes from uncultured Acetatifactor sp., assembly GCA_910587555.1. Taxonomy (GTDB): domain Bacteria; phylum Bacillota; class Clostridia; order Lachnospirales; family Lachnospiraceae; genus Acetatifactor. Next base: position 19,182 of record CAJULV010000058.1, on the reverse strand, counting down.
TGCCTGATCCAGCGGAGCGGTTGAAGGGGCAGCATTCGGATATGGCGGACTCACAAAACACAGGAAACATAAGTAAAACGGCTGCCCGTGCCGTCAATACGATTTTTCGGGCGTAAATCTGCGGAGGTCAATCCGGCTTTGTAAGTGAGAAGCGAGACTTTGTTGTATATTCATTATACAGCAGAGTGCTCGCTTTTTGATTGACAGGAAAAACGTCTTATGTTGTCAGCATGTGCAGACTCCTGGAGTTTACAATAATATTTACTGTAAATTTACATTTTATTATTGCACAGTGGGGGAAAAGAAATGGAAATACTTTCATGATAAAAAAGGAGTAGGACAAAGCGCCTTTTAGAAAAATATCACAAATTTTACATTTCAATTTTATTATAAATTTACAAAAAATTCAATAACGTAAATATACATATTGAAAAAATGATAAATAAATGATACACTTTCAATGTAAAGCAATATACCAATTTGGAGGGCGGCATTATATGGAAAGGAATCGGAAGGTAAAACTTATAGTAAGCGGATGTGCGGCAGTGATACTGATCATTGTGATAGTTTTGTCTCTGCTGGCGCCTCATGGAGAGGATTTCCAGAGAGAAAATGTATCCGCGGTTCCGGAGGGAAGGCTGGGCACGGAAGGAACAGGCATTTATCTTCAGGCGGATGACGGAGCTGAGCCTGTGCTTATGGGGAAAGGAGAGGAAGGGGCTGAATGGACGTTCACCGTAGAAGAAAGCGGCGATTATTACCTGAGTGCGGGCTATATGGCGCTTGAGGGAAACGGACAGGAACTGGAATTCCAGATTCTGCTTGACGGCAGCAAAGTAGCGGATTCCGCAATTACCCTGACCAGGATCTGGTCGGACAGCGGTGAATTCCGGCACACGGCTTCAGAGGATGAAATCCGTCCTTCGCAGTCGGAGGCCAGTCTGTGGACAGAAGAACCTTTCCGGCAGGCGAAGAAGGAAAGAGTTCACCTGTATCTGGAGAAAGGCGAGCACACCATGGCTGTACAGGGTACCAGTCAGTCCGGCTTGTTCCGTTATCTGCGGTTATATCAGGAGGAGCTTCCTTCCTATGAGGAATATCTTTCTCTCCATACCGGCGCAGAGAAGGCAGAAAAGGATGTTTACATACAGGTAGAGGGAGAGACTCCCTATTTGAAATCCTCTTCTCAGCTGTATGCGGTTTATGACCGTTCCAGTCCTTTCACCGTGCCATACCATGCCACCTGCCTCCGCTACAATACCATTGGGGGAACAAACTGGTCGGACAGCGGACAATGGATTGAATGGCAGGTAGAAGTGCCCAAGGACGGATTTTACCAGTTGGGACTCAGGTGCAGACAGAATGAGAACAAAGGTCAGAGCAGTCTGCGCAGACTGGAGATAGACGGACAGGTTCCTTTTGCGGAAGCGGGAGGGCTGACCTTTGAATATGATGTAAACTGGCAGAATGAATTCCTGGGATTCGAAGATACGCCTTGGCTGTTTTATCTGACAGCCGGAACTCATAGCCTGCGGATGGAAGTGGTGCTTGGCGAAATGGAGCAGGTTATAGACCGGATGGAGGCTACTTTGCAGGATGTGAATGCACTGTACCGGGAGATCATCATGATAACAGGAACGGATCCGGATGCTTACAGGGATTATGGCCTGGAAACTGCAATCCCTGGACTGGAGGACAAGCTGGCTGCCATTCTGGAAGAACTGAACGGCTACGTAGATTATCTGGAATCCCTGTATGGGGAAGGCTGTTATTCTTCAAGAATATTGACTCAGATGACCACCCAGGTGGCTTCGTTTTGCGATAAACCCTATACCATAGCCAGAAGGCTCTCCGTTTTTAAGACAAATATCGAAGCTTTGGCGGAATGGGTATTGGAATTTGAACAGCAGCCGCTGCAGATTGATTATTTGTATGCGGCTGGGGCAGGCGCTGACACACCTTTGGCAGAGGGGAGCATCTTAAGTAAAATAGGGCATGGGATCAGATCCTTTTTGGGTTCCTTCTCTCATTCCTATGATGAAGTGGCGTCGGAAGGAGATGTGACATCCGATGTGACACTAACGGTATGGATGGGAAAAGGACGCGACCAGGCAAATGTCATGAAACGTCTGATCGACTCCTATTTTACCCCTGAGACAGGGATTGCCGTAAACATCAGCCTGGTAGAGGGCGCACTGGTGAAAGCTACATTGGCGGGCCAGGGACCGGATGTCAATATCTTCACCACCAGAGGAGAGGCAATGAACCTGGCATTCAGAGGAGCCGTCGCCGAACTGGGTACGATGGAGGGGTTTGGCGGACTGCAGGAGCAGTATGCGGACAGCGCGTTTGTGCCTTATGAATATAAGGACAGGATTTATGGCGTACCGGAGACACAGGAATTCTATGTCATGTATATCAGGACGGATATTTTTGAGGAACTGGAACTTGAGATTCCCGACACATGGCAGGAACTGATGGCGCTGCTGCCGGTGCTGCAGGCGAACAGTCTGTCCATCGGACTGCCCTATGCAGACGGTTATGCCACTATGAATAACGGAATCGGAACCATTAACCTGTACCCGACGCTGCTGGCACAGTCAGAGATAGATATCTATCGGGAAGCCGGTAATATGATGCTTTCCAATCTGACGACGCCGGAAGCATATGATGCCTTTAAACAATGGATTGATTTCTATGTCCAGTATGATTTCAGCCTTTATAAGGACGACTTTAACCGTTTCAGAACAGGGGAGATGCCCATTGTAATCTCCACCTACGGTCTGTACAACAACCTGAATGAAGCGGCGCCTGAAATTGCCGGACAGTGGGTTATGACGGCAATTCCCGGAACGCCTCATGGGACGGAGATCAACCGCGCCACAAGCGCCAGCGGGACCTGCAGTATTGTCCTGGGTGACTGTGAGAATAAAAAAGAAGCATGGGAATTCCTGAAATGGTGGAACAGTGCGGAGATTCAGGAAATGTATTCCAGGGAAATCGAGGCGGAGCTGAGTACATTGGGAAGACATACGCCTGCCAACCTGGAAGCATTCCGGGGAAGCCTGTGGAGGGATGACGAGAAAGAAATGCTTCTGGAGCAATGGGAAAACGTAGTGGAGGTGCCGGAGATACCGGGAGGATACTATGTAACCAGAAATGTGGATAATGCCTTCAGACAGGTATACTACAATGGTGAGAATGCCAGAGACACGTTAAATTATTGGATGAACGCGGTAAATGAAGAGCTGGTCCGCAAGCAGTCTCAGCTGAATGCCAGGGAGGAAGACTAATTTATGGAGAAAAAAAAGAAAAGCAGAAATAAGATTTTGAGATATTTTATCACCTATAAGACCAGCTGGCTGATGATGCTTCCCTATCTTCTGTTTTTTATGGTTTTTACGATTCTGCCGGTGGTGGCATCCATAGTTTTAAGCTTTACCGATTATGATATGGTCCAGAGGCCTGTGTTTGTAGGGGTGGAAAACTATTTCCAGATTTTTCTGAATGACGAATATTTCATTGTAGCCCTGAAAAATACGCTGATCTTTGCCATTATCATCGGTCCGCTCAGCTATATCGTCTGCTTTCTGATAGCCTGGATGATCAATGAATTGAAGCCGCTGGCAAGGGCGTTTGTGACAGCGCTGTTCTATATTCCTACCATTGTAGGCGCGGCGGGCTGGAGCGTATGGCGGCTGATCTACAGCGCTGACCAGTATGGTCTGATCAACGGCTTCCTGATGAAATGGGGGTTTATTAATGAACCTATTGGATGGCTTACGGATGAGGCGCGTATCATGCCGGCGCTGATTATTGTACAGCTCTGGATGAGCATGGGAATCAGCTTCCTGACCTTTATCGCGGGGTTCCAGAATGTGGATCAGACGCTGTATGAGGCGGGCATGATGGACGGTGTGAAGAACCGTTTTCAGGAGCTTTGGTATATCACTATCCCTGCTATGGCGAACCAGATGATTTTTGCCGTTGTCATGCAGATTATAAACTGCTTTGCCGTGGGCGAAGTGTCCTCCGTTCTGGCAGGACTTCCAAGTACCGGGTATGCGGGAGAGACCATCGTGACCCATATCATGGATTACGGAAATCTCAGGTATGAATTCGGGTATGCCTGCTCAATGGCTGTGGTGCTGGTGGTAATGATGCAGTATTCCAAAAAGTTGGCCACATGGCTGATTGGCAAAATGGGGCATTAGGAGGTGCCGGGATGAAAGAGAAAAAACAGGTAAAGAAGTTCGCCATAGGAAAAAAGAGAATGGGGATGGACAACAGGCGTTCCCGAATCGGTAATGGATTCGTGATTTTCCTTCTGCTGCTGTTGGGGGCGTTTATGGCATTTCCTCTTTATTATACGCTGATACAGTCTCTGAAGCCTTCGGAAGAGCTGTTCCAGTTTCCACCAAGGCTCTATGTACTCAGGCCTACTTTGGAACATTATTCGGAGCTGTCCCAGCTGATGTCCAATATGTGGGTGCCGTTCAGCAGATATTTGTTCAATACACTGCTGGTGACTTTGACAGGCACGGTTTTACATATTTTGTTTGCGGGAATGGCTGCCTATCCCCTTGCAAAGCATAAATTTCCGGGACGGGACGGGTTGTTTGCCATTATTCTGCTTGGTCTGATGTTTGTAGGGCAGGTAACCTTCCTTCCAAGCTTTATCATTATCGCAAAGCTGAATATGCTGAATACTTATTGGGCTTACATATGTCCCTGTATCGGCTCTTCTTTGGGACTGTTTCTGATAAAGCAGTTTATTGAGCAGATACCGGATGCCCTGATAGAAGCGGCCAGAATAGACGGGACCAAGGAATGGAGGATATATTTCCAGATTGTGATGCCCAATATCAAGCCTGCAATCCTGACAGTGTTTATCTTCCAGTTCGTCAATATCTGGAACGGCCTCTCCAAGGAAATGGTTTATGACGAGCAGCTGAAGGTGGTGAAGGTTGCACTGGAGCAGGTCAGCGCTTCCAATGCATATGCCAGAATGGGCTCCGGCATGGCCGGTTCGGTGCTTCTCATGATCCCGCCGATCATTGTGTTCATCCTGATGCAGAGGAACGTGGTGGAGACCATGACTTTTGCGGGAATGAAGGACTGAATCGGTGTGAAAGGGAACAGGAAAAGAGCAACGAACCAATATAGGAGGCGGAAATGCGCAAAATAAAGACTTACGGGATAGCGTTATGTCTGGCTGCGGCAATGCTTACAGGAACGGATATGAAGGTTGAGGCCCAGTCAAATTTTAACAGTTATACCTATGACGAATGGGATGGATCCGTGGCAGCGCCTGCAGGCTATCGCCCGGTGATGGCGAAAAACGGACTGGAGATCGGGGCAGGTCCCATGAATACACCGCAGGATTTTTTTATGGGTAAGGACGGGCGCTTGTATGTGGCGGACACCGGAAATAACAGGATCCTGATTCTGGACCAGGAGCTTGAACTTTTGGACACGATGGAAACTGTCCGCATGAATGGGGAAGAGATTCCGTTGACGGATATTGAGGGAATGTATGTTACGGAGGAGCATGTCATATATGCCTCTCAGACACAGGAAGGCCGTATTCTGATTATTCAGGACGGGGAAGTGACGGGAACCATAGAAAAGCCGGTGAGCAATCTGATTTCAGAAGATTTTGTCTTTTCTCCTACCAAGATAGGCCTGGATATCTACGGAAGGGCATATGTGCTGTCCAAGGGCTGCTACAGCGGACTCCTGCAGTTTGACGTGGACGGCAGCTTTATGGGCTTCTTCGGGGCCAATAAGGTAGAGGTTACCGCCCAGGTAGCGTTCAATTATATGTGGAAGAGCATTCTCTCCGATGAGCAGAGAGCAGCCATGACCAGTATCCTTCCGATTGAGTATTCCAATATCGACTGCTGTGAGGATGGTTTTGTATATACCTCTACAGTGGGAACCCAGCTTCCCAAGAGCCAGATCAAGAAGCTGAATCCTTTGGGGAATAATACCTACTTTGCCCTGGGCAACGAAGAATTCAATTTTGGTGACGAGGAATTATCTTATAGTAAAGGAAGACCCAATTATCCGTCCTTCATTGATGTGAAGACAAATGATAAGGGTTTCATTTTTGCCATTGACCTGACCAGCGGAAGGATCTTCGAGAGAGATCAGGAAGCAAATCTGGTGGCAGTGTTCGGCGGAACGGGAAGTCAGCTGGGAACCTTTTCCACACCGGTGGCGGTTGAGGTCTATGGAGACAGGGTTTATGTTCTGGACAGACTGAAAAACAATATTACCGTATTTGAGCCTACCGAGTACGGCGCACTGGTGGAGAATGCGATCTGCACATATAATGAAGGTCTGTATGAAGAGGCTTCCGCACTCTGGATGGAGGTGCTTTCCAGAAATGCGAATTCCAGACTGGCCTATAACGGAATAGGAAAAGCCTATACTCAGGGAGAGGAGTATACAGACGCCTTACAGTATCTTCGTTACAGCGGCGACAAATACAGCTACTCCAAAGCCTTCGGAAAAAACAGGCTGGCAGTGGTAAGAAGGTACGGACCCTATGTCATTGCCCTGGCGGTTTGTCTGGCGGCGGCACTGTCGGTGAGGAAACGGATGGCAAGGAGGAAAAAGAAATGAAAGAGAAAAAATCAGCTACGAATCCTTTCTATACAATAATGCACCCCTTTAACTGTTCCTATGACATCCGTTTTAAGGAAAAGGGAAATACGGTTTTCACCATTATCATTTTGACCGTTTTTTTTCTGACATCCATATATCAGCGCCAGAACACAGGATACATATTCAACAATAACAAGCTGAGCGAACTGAATGTATTCCTGCAGTTTATCAGTGTGGTTTTACCCTTTGTCCTTTTTGTGATATCCAACTGGATCGTGGCGATTCTGATGAACGGCACGGGGAGATTTCGGGATATCTGGATTTACGGAGCGTATTGCTGTGTCCCTTTTATTCTGGGAAATATCGTGTCGGTATGGCTGAGTAATATATTGGTGAGGGAAGAACCCTTCGGGGGATACGTGCAGGTGGCCGGCGCGGCATGGAGTCTGGTTATCCTGTTTATCGGGCTTATGATCATGCATGAATACGGTTTCACACAGAATGTGTTCAGCTGCATTTGCACTATCTTCGTCATGTTCATTCTGTTGTTTTTGATCATGCTGGTTGGGAATCTGGCATCTGATTTGTATGGTTTTGTGATGACAGTGGCAAAAGAATTGATATTCCGGATGAGCTAGGGGGTGATAAACGTGAAAAACAATACTTTGAATATCGGGAAGCCTTTGAATATCGGGAAGCTCCTGATAAAGGGATTGATCTATCTGGCAATGTTCGGCCTGTTTATCGGTTTTGTATTGTTCCTGAATAAGTCGGCCGGGGAAGAAACCGAGGAAGAGATGACATGGAAACCGGAAGCGGTACAGGGAATTCCGGAAGGATGGGAGTTGGTCTGTGAGAATCAGAATCTGGAATTATACTTTGAACCGTCCCTTGTGCAGTTTTTTGTAAAGGATAAAGCCACAGGAGCGGAGTGGAGGAGTAATCCAGAGGGCGCCGCAGAGGATGCGGTGGCTTTTGGACAGAACAAAACCCGGGTACAATCCCTGTTGGAACTGTCCTATGCAGACGACCAGAGCAATTTCTTTACCGCAAACAGCTTTGCAGAGTCTGTTCAGGCGGATACTTATACCTATGAATATGGAGATGACGGCGTATATGTCAACTTGCAATTTGCAAAACAGGGATTCGAGATTCCATGCTTTTTCGGAATCCGGGAGGATCGCCTGGTGGCAAGGATATTCAGCGAACAGATACGGCAGCATGGAAATCTGCAGGTGGCAAGCATTGCGTTTCTGCCCTACTTTGGAGCCGGTTCCGGAGAGGAAGAGGGATATCTGCTGGTACCGGACGGTTCCGGAGCATTGATATATTTCAATAATCAGAAGCAGACTTATCAACCCTATGCCCAGAAAGTGTACGGAAGGAATCTGGCGCTGAATGTGCAGAGTAATTTACTGAATACCCAGAATGCCACCATGCCGGTGTTTGGAATACAAAAAGGGCAGGATACGCTGCTGGCGGTGATTACAGAGGGGGAGTATCAGGCGGAGATCAAAGCCGAGATTGCCGGCAGGCTTACAGCGAATAACGCGGTATATTCCAATGCCCTGTTTATACAGAGCGAGAACAACACGCTTTTATCCGGCAGTGATAATGAGGAGTCGGTGGTCATGTTGTCGCCGCAGCACAATCAGTTTCCCTGTTATGAGGTATCCTATTTCTTTCTGGAGGAGAATTCCGGATACAATGGGATGGCTTCCCGCTATCGGCAATATCTGATAGAAGAGAAGGGAATGCAGCAGGCCGCCGGGGAAGCGCAGAAAAGCGTCAACCTGACATTTCTGGGCGGAGTGGAGGTTAGCAAGACCTTTTTGGGAGTGCCCTACCGAGCAGTGAAAAAGCTGACTTCCTTTGCCGAGTTAAAAGATACCGTATTGGAACTGCAGAAGGAGGCAGGAAATTCTTTTCAGATCAATATGCGCTATCTGGAAAAAGACGGCTCCATGAGCATGATACCCACAAAACTGACCTATGAAGGAGCATTGGGGGGGGCAAAAAGGGTATAACGTAATGGCGGAGGCTCTGCAGGAAGCAGGAATCCCCTTTTATCCTATATATGACACTGTGACAATTCGGAAAGCCGGAAACGGATACCGGGATTACCAGGGGGTCAGAAATGTATCAAAATCCGCTTCTGCGCAGTATGAGTATCTGCTGACATCAGGAAGCAGGGATACGGGTAAGAAGACCTATTATCTGGTTTCTCCCAAGTATGAGGAAGAAATTATGACTTCCCTGTTGGAAAGCGCAAAAAAGAAGGGAGTGGAAAATCTGGGCTTAACCGGTATTGCCGATATGATGTATGCCGACTACAGGTCAGACAGTATTTCCGATAATGAGACAGGCGCTTATTGGGAGAAGGCTCTTGAGACGGCGGCAGCTTCAGCGGACAGTCTGCTGCTTCAGGGCGCGTATGCATATGCGTTTCCCTATGCGGATGTGATAGTGAATGCCCCTGTGTTTTCCAGCCAGTTTGATGTGGAAGATGAAGCGGTGCCTTTTTACGAGATGGTGGTAGGCGGCTCCGCGGCACTGTACAGTACTCCCGTAAACGAAAGCGGCAATGTGAGAGAGATGCTCCTAAAGGCTGTGGAGTATGGAGTCAGTCCTACCTTCCAGCTTATGACGGCGCAGAGGGATGCACTTCAGGATACGGAATACCAGAAATACTATTCTCTCTGCTGGGGGGACTGGGAGCAGGAAATAAAGGATGTTCTCAAGGAGTTTGAAGCTCTTGACAGTATACTGGGACAGAGAATTGTCAGCCATGAAAAGCTGGGCGGGAAGGTCTATGCCACTACCTTTGAAAACGGCGATATTGTCTATGTGAATTACGGTCAGGAGGATGTTATTGTGGAACAGATTACGGTTCCGGCCTGGGGGTTCGTCCGGAAAGGAGATAAGTAAAGATGAAAAAGATGATTCCTTATTATCAGAAAAAGAAGATTTACGGTTTCCTGTTTATAACGCCCTGGCTGGTGGGATTTCTTCTCTTTTTCATAGTTCCGTTTGTACAATCCTGTCTCTATGCGTTTCAGGATCTGTCGCCCGCGCCGGAAGGAATGACCGGCGAATGGATCGGAACATTTAATTTCTCCTATGCGCTGTTTCGGGATACGGAATTCCTGATCCAGTGTGCGGGTTCTCTGAAGGATCTGGTGACCGTGCCGCTGATTCTGGTATATAGTATCTGCTTTGCCATGCTTCTGAAGAAGGAATATGTGGGGCGGACCACCATGCGCGCGATTGCTTTCCTGCCCGTTATCATCGGTTCGGGAGTGCTGATGGACATTCTGAAAACGGATGTATTTTCCACCGGAGTGAAAGGCGCCGAGACTGCATATCTGTTCTCGGGAGGCGGACTTACCAGTCTGTTTACAGCGATGGGGCTGTCCCAGGACATTATCGGATTCATCAATAATGTCATAAGCAGGATTTTTGACCTGACATGGCGTTCCGGCGTACAGATATTGCTTTTTCTGGCGGGACTCCACAATATTCCGTCCTACGTTTATGAGGCTGCGGATATAGAAGGGGCGAACGCACTGGAGCAGTTCTTTAAAATTACGCTGCCCATGCTGACGCCTATGATTCTGCTGAATATTGTATACAGCGTCATTGACATATTCTCGGATTTCGGGAATTCCATCATCAAGATGATTTACAATATGGCGTTTACCAATATGCGTTTCGGGTATTCCAGTGCCCTGTCTATTTTGTATTTCCTTATGATAGGAGTGGTTTTGGTGATTGTATATCTGATAATGAAACGTTTTCTTGTACAGGCGGATGATTAAACGGGAGAAATGCCTGCTGAGGCGGGCATGGAGGTATAAGACTGAATAATCGCACCGATGTGCTGATTTTCCAATCGGGAGTTTGCGCCGAAGCGTCCCAAACTCCTTGACCGCAGAGCAGAATTTGAGATTCCGCCCGCGTTCATCAGAAAAAACGCTTCGGAATGGAGGAAAATATGAATAAAATGCAGCATGTAAAAGAGAGCTTCCTGTACCGCTTTAAGACAGGAAAGTGGCTCGGATCCATTGCGCGCTACGCCATTTTAATCCTGTTGGCGTATCAGCTGCTTTATCCTGTTCTTTACATGGTAAGCGCTTCCGTCAAGGCTCCCATTGATTCCTATGACCCCGGCGTCATATGGATACCGAAGCATTTTTCCGCAACGGGCTTTACGGATGCATTCAAGACCATGAAATACCTGGATGCTCTGGTCAGGAGCCTTGGAATCGGGCTGGGCTGTGCGCTGTTGGACGTGGCTTCCTGCGCATTGGCGGGATATGGGTTTGCGAGATACAAATTTCCGCTGAAGAATGTATTCTTTGTCTGCGTGATTCTGACACTGATTGTGCCCACCCAGACGATTATTCTGCCGTATTACATGAATATGAGATATTTTGACCCATTGGGAATGATGACACTGTTTTCAAAAATCACAGGAAGTGAGACAATGATCAACCTGATCGGAAACAACCTGGCATTCTTTATTCCCTCCGCCCTGGGCGCCGGAATTCGTTCCGGTCTGTATATCTATATATTCAGACAGTTTTTTGAGGGAATGTCAGCCGCGCTGGAGGAATCTGCCTATGTGGACGGCAGCGGCCCTTTGAGAACGTTTACGCACATTATGCTGCCCAATGCCAAGAATGCGATTATAACGGTATTTCTGTTCTCGTTTGTCTGGCATTTCAATGATTATTATCTGTCCAAGCAGCTGATGGGAACTTCCGAGAGGACGCTGATCGTGGCGCTGTCCTCCCTTAGGATGGATCTGGCTGCGGTGATAGGAGGGCAGACAGAATTCGACCCCATTAGGGTCCAGACCAGAATCCAGGCAGGATGTCTTCTGGTCATACTTCCGATGTTTTTGCTGTACATAGTGAGCCAGAGGAAGCTTGCCGACAGCATAGAACATATAGGCATAAAGTAAATGAAGTTTAAGTAAAGCAAAGGAGAGGTCAAAATGAAAAGAAAGTTTCTAGCAACGGCAATGGCAATCGTATGCACGCTGTCTCTTGCGGCCTGCGGCGGAGATTCCGGGGACGGGGATAAGGAGCCCGGAAGCAGTAATCCCGGCGGATCCTCGGATAATGGAGGAGAATCAACGCAGGAGGACGGCAATGACGGAGGCGAGGAAGACGATGCGCAGGGGACGGCCGGCACGCTGCCGGAGAGTCTGGAGAATGCCGATCTTGTCATCGTGTGGGATATGACGGAAGAAGCGTGGAACAAAGAAGTGGAGGACAGAAAGGCGGAGGGCAAGGAAGCCTTTAATCTGGTATGGTCCACCAAGGAGGCTTTTGAGGAAAAATACGGCGGAACCGTAGAGGTAATCGGCGTTGGCTGGGGGGAGCAGCAGTCGACGGTAATCGGCAAGGTCAATGCCGGCGAGGTATGTGACCTTGCGCAGGCGCATGACCAGAATTATCCGACCTATGGTGCCAAAAAAGTGATGCAGGACATTTCACAGTATATTGATGTAAACGATGATTTCTGGTATGACAGCATCACGCAGGCTTTCACCTTCGGCGGAGTACCCTATGCGGTGGGCGCAAGCGCTTCTCCCGTCGTAATCAGCTACAATAAGACGCTGTTCGACCAGATGGGCATCAAGACCCCCATGGAATATTTTAATGAGGGAAACTGGACCTGGGATACCTTCCGTGAGGTTGGCCTGCAGATGACAGGGGATACGGACGGAGACGGCAACAACGACATCTATGGTTTTGGCTGGTGGGACGGCATCTATACGCAGATACTGGCTGCCAACGGCATTGCAAGTATTAATTATACTTCCGGCGACGGGACGGTTTCGAGCAATTATACCACTCCCCAGGCCACGGAAGCCTTCACCTTCCTGCAGAATGCCTATACCACGGATAAATTTATCATGATTCCCGATGGGGATAAATTCGTCAGCGATTTCAAGAGCGGCAAGCTGGCAATGACCTGTGAATACGGTTTTGCGGCGCTTACCGTATATGAATGCGATTATGAAATCGAATGGGCGCCCATGCCCACAGGTCCTTCGGGGCAGACTTACGACTGCGGCGGCGCTCTTACAGGATTTTCCATTCCTGTGACCAGCAAGAATCCGGAAGGCGCGGCCGCCTTTATCAGGATGGCATATGAACTGCAGCATGAGTATGAAAATAAGGATCAGGTTGAAAAGTACGGACAGGATCAGGTTGACCTGATGAATACGCTGAAAGATCATATTAAGTTTTCTCCTATCGGGATTGAGAAATACTGGGATGCGAACTGGACGATCCATTCCGGTCTGATTGAAGGCACGCCGGTAAGCACTTTCGCAACCAATGCGGACGAGCAGATCAAAGAAGGCGCGACCATTACGCTTGGAAATTAAGCGCCGGTTGCGGAATGATACTCACGAGCGGAAATCTGCGGCGATATCCATGGCGCTTTTCGCTCGTGAGTCAGCTTATTGGGTATCTTTTTGTGACAGCGAGTATAAACTGGGAGATAGCGAAATGAAAAAGAGTGTGCTTTTCTTATTGTTGGCGATCTGTTTCACAACAGTTACGGCCTGTGCCGGGAAGGAGCCGTCTCCTGAAACGAAGGAACCGGATGCCGTGCGGGATTCGGGGCAGAACAGCCATGAGACACAGGAACCGGACGCATCGGATGAACAGATTTTAGAAACGGCAGATGAAAGTGAGGAAGAGAATGTGGAGCAATATGAAAGTGTCCCCTACCGCCTTTATCCCACTTCCGAAAACGCGTGGGTTGGAGATGTGATGCCGATGGCGGATGAGAATGGACTTCAATTGTATTATTTATATGATACTGATCATAACGGATCCGGATACCATCCGATTTATAAGTTCTCCACCACAAACCTGTACGAATACAGCGATGACGGGCTGGCGATTCCCTTTGGCGATTCCATGGACGATCCGGATCTGGCGATCGGGACGGGAAGCGTACTGAAAGCCCGGGACGGCAGGTACCACTGCTTCTACACAGGTCATAACGATACTTTCCCGCAGGAGGGGAAGGACAAGGAGTGCGTGATGCATGCCGTCAGCGAGGATAATGTAAACTGGACAAAGATTCCGGAGGATACCTTTTATGCGGCGGAGAATTACTCCGGCGATGATTTCAGGGATCCCTTTGTGTTCTGGAATGAGGAGGAGCAGTGCTACTGGATGTTGATTGCTGCCCGTGAGGACAGTCTGGGCGGTGTAGTGGCAAGGTATACTTCAACGGATCTGTCGGCCTGGACATTATGTGATCCTTTATATGCGCCTGAAACCCTGTATATGTTGGAGTGTCCGGATTTGTTTAGGATGGGGGATTATTATTATCTGTTCTACAGCTGGGAAAGGGTGACCTTCTATGCCATGAGCAATTCTATTTACGGGCCGTTTGTGGCACCGCCTGACAATGTACTGGACGGAACGGGCTTTTGCTTTTACGCGGCGAAAACCGCCGAGTTTGAAGGGCATCGATATCTGTGCGGCTGGATTGGCCGCAAGTCGGAACCAAAGGATACGGGTTACTATGACTGGGCGGGCAGCCTTCTGGTTCATGAGCTTGTACAGAAGGAGGACGGTACGCTGGGCGTCAGGGAGCCCTCCGGCCTGCAGGATTATTTTGTGACAGAAAAGACGCCTTCCGTAAAGGAGACACTGGGAGAGGTACGGGAGAAAGACGGCGCTTATCTGCTGTCCGCAGCAGCGGACGAGGTGGCCCTGGCTGATTTTGGGATGCGCGAGCCTTCCATGCTGCTGGAATGCACGGTCTCACTGGGGGAGGAGGGATATGCGGGGTTCGCCTTCGGCATGGGCGATGAGTATGGAACTTACACCGGATTGGTACTGGATGCGAAAAATAATTCTGTTCATTTTGAAGGCTGTGTCCTTTCAAGGATTGCCTATGTGGAGCCGATGATCGAGACCGGCTTCAGTTTCGAGCCCAATAAGGAATACCATGTGAAGCTGGTGATGGAGAATGAGATCGTCGTCCTTTACATTGATGATACCAAGGCCTTGAGCAACAGGATTTATAAGTCAGTGGACGGGGCCCATTGGGGAATTTTTGCAAATAACACGGAAGCGGTATTCCGCGATATTTCTTTCAAAATACCCCGCGAAAGGTAAACGGACGGTATCGGCTCACAGGCGACGAATGCAGTGATGTCCACGGCGTCTTTCGCTTGTGGGCGGGGGTATCCGGCAGTTTTTTGCGGCCGCGAGGATAGACCGGGAGATCGGACAGGAAAACGCCGTGACTGGCAGGGAATCAGGGGCAGGGGGCGGATTCGCGGAAGCAGACTTCTGCGTTGAGGTAAGTGGTTCCGCAGATGTATTCCGGATTTTGTATTTTCTGGAGCAGAATCTGCGCGGCGCAGGTGCCCAGTTCTTTGCAGGGAATGCGCACGGTGGTCAGGCTGTTCTTAAAAGTATTGATAGAAGGGATCCCGTCAAAACCGCATACAAAGACATCCCTGGGAATCTGGATTCCCAATTCTTCCAGAGCCAGCATGAGGATATGCGCCAGCACATCATTTGCACAAAAAAAGAGCTGGGGCAGGTTGTCCATTTTCTTAAGCTGCGCCGTCATCCATCCGGGCTGGCAGTATAAATGATCGTCTGCAATGATATTGTAGGGCCGGGTTTCCGCCTCGCATTCGGATGCAGCCACAATAAATGACTCATAGCGTTCCCGGAAACTGATACAGTGGTTACGATCCCCTACAAAGCCCATGGAAGTTAGATGGTGCTTTCTGCAAAGGGATGTGAGCATATGCAGTGTGCTGACACGGTTTTCCATCAGCAGCAGTGTACAGTTCAGATTCATAGAATAAAAACCGACACCGGCATCAATAAACAGGACGGGAATTCCGAGGGAACAGATCAGCCTGCTGTAGTCAGGATGAAACATCTCCACGCATACGATTGCCGCTGTCTGGCTTTTATTCAGGTTAGGCGGGAGTGTCAGTGAAGCGACATCCTCCATTGTGATGGTATGCAGGGTAAGGGAATAGCCTTTGCTGCGGATTTCCTGATCCAACTGCATGATAATCCATGAACCGCTGTGGAAGGCATCTGGAACCATGTGTACTACAAAAGCAAAGCTTTTGGATTGCGGGCCGGATTCTTTTGCATTGGAGTTGGCCGTGTTACCGGATTTATAATTCATTTCCTGAGCCTTTTTCAAAACCAGGTCTCGGGTTTCGTCTGAGACATTGGGGGAATGATTCAATACTTTTGACACTGTAATGCGGGACAGGTTCAACTCGTCCGCAATATCCTGGATGGTAACCTTTGTTTTCATAAAATCTCCTTCAGGGAATTGACTGATAGATAATATAGTATACGATTTAAAAAAAGAAAGCAAGTGATTTAGGAGGATTAATTATATGATTAGCCAGACTTTAAGGGAAGCAAGAAAGTATGAGGAGACTATGGAAGCGGGCATTAACGGGGGACGTCCGGCATTTCATCTGTCGCCCAGAGTGGGTTGGATGAATGATCCAAACGGCTTTTCCTATTGCAAGGGAGCGTATCATTTGTTTTATCAGTATTATCCCTATGATTCTGTCTGGGGTCCCATGCATTGGGGGCATGCGGTAAGCAGAGATCTGCTGCACTGGGAGTATCTGCCGGCGGCGCTGGCGCCGGATACTGCTTATGACAAGGATGGGTGCTTTTCCGGAAGCGCATTGGAACTGCCGGACGGCAGGCAATTGCTGATGTATACGGGAGTGGTGAAAGAGCCACGGACAGATGGAGGCTTTCAGGATATCCAGACCCAGTGCATAGCCATAGGCGACGGCAGGGATTATGAAAAATATCAGCAGAATCCGGTCCTGGACGGAGGGGATCTGCCGGAGGGCGGAAGCAGGAATGACTTTCGGGATCCCAAACTATGGATGGAAGAGGATGGCACTTACCGCTGTGTGGTAGGAAATTGTACAGGGGATAAGGACGGCAGGATTCTGCTCTATAAAAGTGAGGATGGCATTCATTGGGATTTCCTGAGCATCCTGGCTGAAAATAAAGGCCGGTTTGGCAGGATGTGGGAGTGCCCTGATTTCTTTAAACTGGACGGTAAGTATGTGCTTCTTACCAGTCCCCAGGATATGATGCCGAGGGGATTTGAATATCATAATGGAAATGGAACCATATGCCTGATGGGGGATTATGATGAGAAGACGAATACTTTTATAGAGGAGCATAATCAGGCGGTTGATTACGGGATCGATTTTTATGCGCCCCAGACGATTGCCGCTCCGGACGGCAGACGGATTATGATCGGTTGGATGCAGAACTGGGATACCTGTAATCTGCGGGATACAGAACGTTTTTGGTTCGGACAGATGACGCTGCCCCGTGAACTTTCCATAGAAAACGGACGCCTGATACAGAAGCCGGTGAGGGAGCTGGAAAGTCTGCGCGGGGAGGAGGTGCGATACGAGAATGTGGTTTTTACGGATACCATCAGACTGGACGGGATTCGCGGAAGAAAGATGGATATGGAGATTATGCTTCGTCCTGCGGATCCGGAAAACATATTCCATAAGTTTGCCGTCCGTTTTGCGCAGGATGAAACATACCATACGTCTGTCAGTTTCCGCCCTCTGGAATCCGTTGTCAAAGTGGACAGGAAGTTTTCCGGTTCTCGAAGGGCAATTATTCATCTCTGGAGTTGTCATTTTGGTGGAGAGCAGAAAACCGTATAGAATCAGCAGAAAAGCGTAACTACACCTTTTATCAATACCCACACATAACACTCTTTTTACACCTTTGAACATAAAGCCGTATTCCTATATAATCAAACCATGAAAGGATGGTGTTGATTATGAGAGAAAAGAGAAATCATTTATATGTGGACAACCAAGAACGGAGCATTTTGTTACATAGCCTTGTGGAACTGAAAAACCAGCTCATACAGCAGGGCAGATATACAGACTGCGTTGACGAACTGATATTTAAGGTCGTAAACGCACCCGTCAAGAGAATGAAAATTGAATATGTCTAAGGCACATCACAGAGCCGCTTATTCTTATTGATTTTTTAAGAGTAAGCGGCTTTTTTGCGTTCTCTGGTACTCTTACATAGCCACCTTGACAAAGTGGCTAAATCTATGCGAAAGGAGGACGCACCCTATGTCAAATTGCAAAGTAATCGCTTTAACCAACCAGAAAGGCGGCGTTGGAAAGACCACCACGGCGGTCAATCTGGGTGTGGCTCTGGCACAGCAGGGCAAAAAAGTTTTGCTGATTGATGCCGATGCACAGGCAAATTTAACCATGTCTCTCGGTTACAGCCGACCAGACGATTTGCCCGATACGCTCTCGACTATCATGCAGGACATCATTGATGATAAACCCGTTGATGTTTCCAGAAGCATCCTGCACCATGACGAGGGCGTTGACCTACTCCCGTCCAACATTGAGCTGTCTGGGCTGGAAGTAAGACTGATAAACGCCATAAGCCGTGAAAGCGTGCTGAAAACCTGCATCAATGAGGTGAAAAAGAATTACGATACTGTCCTCGTTGATTGTATGCCGAGCTTGGGGATGCTGACAATCAATGCGCTTGCGGCTGCTAACAGCGTGGTTATCCCGACACAGCCCCATTATCTTTCCGCCAAAGGCTTAGAGCTGTTGCTTCGCTCCGTGTCTAAAGTGAAACGGCAAATCAATCCCCATCTGCGGATTGACGGTATCTTAATGACGATGGTAATGCCACGCACGAACATCTCTAAGGAAATCACGGCAACGGTTAAAAGTGCCTACGGGCAGAGGATTAAAGTGTTTGATACCCAGATACCCCACTCCATCCGTGCCGTGGAAGCCACCGCAGAGGGCAAGAGCATTTTTGCCTACGACAAAGGCGGCAAGGTAGCCGCAGCTTATGAGCAGTTCGGAAAGGAGGTGGCAGAGCTTGGCGAGAAGCAGAGAAAGCAAAATCGAGCTGACCGCATACGATGACCTCTTTGAAACGGACGAGAGCCGTGCGGAAGCGAATCTAAGCAAAATTAGGGAAATCCCGATTGTGGAGATTGACGAGTTCCCAGACCACCCGTTCAAGGTCTTGATGGATGAGGACATGGAGCAGCTTGTGGACAGCATAAAGCGGAGCGGCGTAATGACCCCTGCTACTGTCCGCCAGAAAGAGGGCGGGCGGTATGAGCTAATCAGCGGTCACAGGAGGAAAAAGGCTTGTGAGCTTGCAGGGCTTGAAATGCTCAAATGCGAGGTTAAGGAGCTGACCCGTGACGAAGCTATCATTGTCATGGTTGAGAGCAATCTCCAAAGGACTACTATCTTGCCGAGTGAGAAAGCCTTTGCGTATAAGATGCGGCTTGAAGCGATGAAACGGCAGGGACAGCGAAGTGATTTAACTTCGTCGCCAGTGGCGACTAAGTTACAGAGTGGGCGTTCTGATAAAGAATTAGGCGAACTGGTTGGAGAAAGCAAAGACCAGATACGTCGCTATATCCGTCTGACCGAGCTTGTACCCGAAATCCTGCAAATGGTAGATGAACGCCAGATTGCTTTCC
>CAJULV010000057.1 GCA_910587555.1 uncultured Acetatifactor sp. | reverse complement strand
CCCCCAGTCCCCATCCTCGGATTCATAGCCCGCCAGACGCAGTGCCAGAGCCTGCATAAATAACGCGTTGTTTATGATTTCCCTGGCCAGCTCGTTCAGGACGGCAAGGTACATCCATAACGTCTAAGTCACTGCCCGCAGACGGTTCTGTTACTACCGCTGCCATGATGGAGTTTCCCATCCGCCTTTAACTGACGGAACACATTTGCCATACGGATCAGGATTTCCGGCTGTATATCCAGCGAATAGTGTGCCGGGAATACCTGCCATAGGGTTTATAAAGACAGGCATAGATCAGTTATAAAAGGCACCTGTTTCCTATTTCAATGGCAATCTTGGCAGAAGTCTCTTTTTTGGTCACTTGCGTAAAACGGGCACCCAGATCTCCCAGGTATAATTCTCATTGATTTCCCCGCTGGGGTACACATCCAGATTGGGAGCTGTTTCATCCCGTCGGTATTGGCTTGCCGGAAGCCATTCTGTAAAATTCTGGTATAGGCCTCATCATATTTGTCATAGCCAGTCTGTCCGTAAAAGGAAAAGACAGCCCAGGTTGCAGCGGGAATGGTTTCCACAGAGAGCGTAATGCCTTCCGGTTTTGTCTCTTTGTACTCAGCGCCGATTATGGTTTTTACCTTATCGCTTCCGGGCGTACAGAAATATGCGCTGACTTGATAAAAGGGTTCTGTGTAATAACTTGGGCGGCCGTTATTCCACAGCTTTGGATCGTATTCTTTCATAAACTTATTCCAAAGCGGGGTCAGGCTGCCTTCTTTTTCGGCAGAATCATAGCCGGACAATCCCATGATCTGAAAACTTTCCTTCTTCTCGATTCTAAATTGCATCTCATTTCCGCCTTTCATTTTTAGTAAGAAAGAGATCGGCGGATAGGTTCTCAGGGTTACGCCTGTTTTTCGGGCACATGACGGGGTTGTTCCATGCAGTTCCCGGAAGGCCCGCGTAGAATGCCGTTCCTTTTTCCTTACATCTCTTGTTGGATTCGGATAGATTCAGGTAATATTTTATCACAGGCCTGTTGCATGGGCGAGAGAATATTTCAGAAAATATATTTCAATAAAAAATATACCTTGACAGGTGAGGTATGTTGAGATATAGTATATTCAGAAAGGAGGAGAACCTATGTCGATTACCTCCGATATTTTACGGGGACACACGGAAGCCATTATTTTGGCGCATCTTCTGGAGCAAGATAGTTATGGCTACCAGATCAACAAAGACATTATGAAAAAGACAGATAACCGCTGTGAGCTGAAGGAAGCCACCCTGTATTCCGCATTCCGCAGACTGGAGCAGGCGGGATACATACGCACCTATTGGGGAGACGAGACGGTGGGCGCCCGGAGACGCTATTATTCCATTACGGAAGAGGGGCGCAGAGCCTACCAGGTTTATAAGCGGGACTGGGAAGAGGCCAAGGCAGACATTGACAGGCTGCTGAAGTAGCAGGGCGCGGAAGAAAATCTTTCGGGAGGCCTGAAAAAGGGAAATGTTCAGACAGGGTACTGAACGGTTGCAAAAGATCCAAAGAAAGAAGAAAAGGGAGAGGAAAAGCATGGAAGAGAAGATCAGACAACATATAAAGGAGCTGTTTGCGAAGGCTCCCAGAACCAGGAAGGCCATGGAGCTGAAGGAGGAAATGGCCCAGAATACCATAGAGAAGTACCAGGATCTCATTGCCGAAGGATATTCCCAGGAGGACGCCTGGCAGATGGTCATTGCATCCATAGGGGATGTGACGGAGCTGTTTCGCGAATTGGAGGAACCGGATCTGTATTTGTCTGCGGAGGATCGGAAGAAGAAAGCTCTGCTTAAGGCCCTGGCCATAGGACTCTACATTTTTGCAGGGGTGGCACTGATCGCCTGGATGTATATTTCGGAAGCATTCTTTTACAAGATACCGGAGATAGGGCTGCTTGGTCTGATTGGGGCAGGGCTGCTGTGTATTGCGCCTACCTGTATACTGGTGTATGCAGCAAATATGTATCCGAATTACAACAAAGGGGAGATGAACATGGTGGAATCCTACCAGGAGGCCCGGCGTGCCAGAAGCAGGGAAAAGGCCCTGAAGTATTCCGTCAGCGCCATCATTTGGCTTGTGACGCTGATGCTGTATTTCATCATCAGTTTTGTGACGCTGCGCTGGGATGTTACCTGGATTGTATTTCTGATGGGAGGCTGTGCACAGGCTGTTTTATTCCTGATTCTCAGCCTGAAACAGGAGAAGAGAACGGAATAGATCCGCGGAGGGTGAAAGATGAGAAAGTTAAAAATCGCAAGTATTATTTTTTTCATTGGAGTGGCCATCTGCCTGTGCGCCATTTTGTTTCTTTCCCTGGAAAGGGCAGGAGGGCACACTGGAGAAGGCGACAGAGGCAGGTATCATCTGGTAATGGAGCAGGAAATTCCCATGGAAGAGGTTCTGAACATTGACTATGGTATGACATTCAATGACGTACTGTTTTATCCTGGAGAAGGTGACAGCGTTGTGGTGCGGGAGTACTTGAATTTTGAGCCAAAGGAAAAGCAGATTTCCACCGTAGAGTGCAGGGACGGGGAAATTCTGGTGAAGGGTGTCAGCAGAAGGCGCTTTGCGTTCTTCACCTTCCACAGTTGGGATGGGTACACGGAAATTTATCTGCCTGCGGGCTTTTCCGAAGGCCTGGAGGAGCTTTCCGTAAAGACGGCAGCCGGTGATGTGCGTTCAGAAATTCCTCTTTGGGAAGCGGAGCGTGTATTTGTGAATAGTACAAGCGGGGATATTTCTTTTCCGGAGTTGAGGACTGAGGAACTGAGGGTGGTTTCCACCAGCGGTGATATCCGGCTGGAGACTTTGGCCGGGCAGATTTCCGTGTCCACAACCAGTGGGGACATCAGCCTGGGGCAGACGGAAGGAAATGCGAAGGTTTCCTCCACAAGCGGCGAGATTCTGGTGGGGGAGGTTCAGGGAGATGTGACCGTGTCTGCCACAAGCGGGGATATTTCCATGGGAAAGATTCAGGGCGATATAAATTTCTCCACCACCAGTGGAAATATCAGGCTTCAGGAGGGGAAGGGGCAGCTTGAAGGGGAGAGTACCTCGGGGGATGTGAGCTTGGATTTGTTGGACGGAGGATTTCAGGTGAAGAGTACCAGTGGTGAAGTGACTCTGCTGAATGGAACCGGATGGGGGAGCGTCGGCACGGTTTCCGGGGATGTGAGGGCATATCTGGATGAGCTTACAGGCGACTTGACAGTGTCCACCACCAGCGGGGAGGTGGAGCTTGGACTGCCGGAGTCCGCCTCTCTGACATTGGATTTCGATTCCACCAGCGGGGACTGCGATACCTTCTTTGATGAGGCGCTTCAGTTCAATAAGAGGGGAAATCAGGCCCATGGGCAGTATGGGGGTGGGAAGAACGGGGTGAGCGTCTCTACGGTCAGCGGAGATCTGCGGATAGTGGAAAGATAACCACCCCCGCGTCTTATTTTGCCCGTTTCCGGTATCGTCATCTGCAGTTGTAGAATAAAGGTTGACGTTTTTGCATGAAATAAGGTATAATCTATCCAAATAACAGGTTTGATAATATTATGGATACAGGAGGAAGGCAGCGGAATGAGGCAGTTTTATGGTATGAGCCGGAGCGGTGATCTGAAGGAGGCGGTTCGCGGGCTGAACAGCCCCCAGTTTATTATGCTGTTGTCAAATGATGCACAGTTTGAAGCACATGTAAAAGCGCTGGAATCGTTATATCCCGGTATTCCCAGTATCGGGTGTATCGGAATGGGATATGATATCGGAATCGTGGAAAAAGGAGTTGCTGTTATTGCATTTTACGACGGGGTCAGCGCGGCGGCGAATGTGCTGGAACAGGTATCTGCGATGCCGGTAAAATATATCAGCCGCCTGGAAGCGGATGTGAAGAAGGTGGGCGGAACAAACCGGGATACTGTGTGCATTGATTTCTGCAGCGGGAATGACGCCTGTGTACTTACGACGGTTTATTCGGTGCTGAAGAAGAACGGAATCCAGCTGGTAGGCGGAACGGGAGACGGAGGAAAGGTGTCTGCCAACGGCAAAGTTTACAAAGACGCGGCTGCTTATGGCATCATCAAGAACCGAAACGGGCGCGTCAAGACATATAAGGAAAATATCTACCACCAGTACGGGAGTTATCGTTTCATTGCTTCCAACACGGACAGGGCCAAGTACATAATCGGTTCTTTAAACGGGATGCCGGCAAAGCAGGTGTATAAGGATATCCTGCATGTGACGGATCAGCAGATTCTTACCCAGACCTTTAAAAACCCTTTCGGAAAAATCAATGGGGATGACACATGTATAGTTTCAATTAAAGAGGTCAGCGGCAATGCCCTGGCATGTTTTCGCCAGGTGAATGATTCGGATGTATTGATTTTGCTGGAATTGGATGACTACAAAGCTATCGTACAGGAGACAATACGCAATATCTGCCGGGATTTCCCCAAGCGTTCGGCAGTATTTTCCGTGAACTGCCTGTTCCGGTATAAGCTGTTCAGCGAACATAATTATATGCAAAGCTATCTGAAGGAAATGGGGACGCTGGGCTGCCATGCCGGATTTGTGGGGTATGGGGAACACTATAATAACCGTTTTGTGAATCAGTCCATGACATGTGTGGTATTTGAATAGATTAGAGGCATCTGCGGGTATGGAAATGGCAGATGCGGAACTGGAAAAAGGGCATGGGTTGTGAACGGTACTGAAGTGACCGATGCGGAACTGGAAAAAAGCATGGGTCGTGAACGGTACTGAAGTGACCCATGCGGAACTGGAATGGAGGACATAATGTTTTTTTCGAAAAAAGGCCGGAAGAAACCGGGACAGGTATGGCATGATGAGAAAAGTCTTTATCCGATTCTGCATGTGGCGGGGAGCCTGAAGGAATATCAGAAAGAGCTTGCCAGAAAAGAAGTGGAATCTTTGTCCGAGCTGGGCAGGGTGGAGGTTTCCTTTTCCAGCGTGCTGGGTGAAACGGATCAGTTTCAGGAGCAGCTGCAGGATTTTGGGCAATCGTTTTCCAGCATCAACGAGGCGGCGGGACAGTTTGCGCAGGTGCGGGAAGACATTACTCAGACGGTATCCGAGGCACAGGAGAGGGTAGAGGATTTGAAGGAGACTTCTTCACAGGTACAGGCCTCTTACAGTGCCATGGAGAGTACTTTTGAGCAGCTGCAGACAGCGGTGAAAGAGATACAGCGCTGTATGGGCAAGATAGGTTCCATTGCCGACGAGACGAATATCCTTGCAATCAACGCATCCATAGAAGCCGCGCGGGCAGGGGAGCAGGGAAAAGGCTTTGCCGTGGTGGCGGAGAAGGTCAGGGAGCTGGCAAGGGAGATTAAGGAGCTTACGGACGAGGTGGATACAGGCGTGCAGAATGTGGAAGCCGGAGCCATACAGCTCAATAAAAGCATACAGGTGTCCCAACAGACTTTGGGGCAGGGTGTGGACATAGTAAACAGCACATCCGAATCTTTTCAGCAGATTACGGAGGCGGCAGAGGGCGCGGCTTCCGTGCAGGCGGAGATTTCCAATGTAATCGAGGATTCCCAGAGGGCGCTGCAGGTAATCTGCCAGTTTTTTGACGGGATGAAAGTTCGGTATCAGGAAGTGGTAAAGCATATTGAAAGGACGAATAACCTGGGGACCACCAAAAGCGCCATGTTTGAGGATGTGGACAATATGCTGTCCCAGATTGAGCCGATTATCCGGGATACAGAGCCTGGCAATTCTTAGGCGGGAAAGCGGGGCTGGCTGCAGCCCCGCTTTACGGATTCCCACCGTTTCCGGCCATGGAGATATGATTTTCGTTCTGCCCGGTTTATGCGCTTCTTATTTTTTCTTTCGTTTTCGCAGCTTTCGTACCAGGACAATCAACAAAAGCAGAATACCGATTCCGGCACATGTCATGAGGACAATTCCGCTTTGATGGTCCTGAGGCACTGTAATCCGAAAAATTCCGGGTTGTTCCATTTCAAATTCAAGATAGTTTCCGATTACTTTTGCGGGAACCTGCATATATGTTTCGCCGTTCCACAATTCTATCACGGCTTTGTCTGCAGAAGTATCGGAATCCGTGTAAAGCGCGCGTACCTGCACGGGTTTTTCATACTGTCCGATTATGTTTCCGTCAGTGTCCACAGCCGCAACGGAAAGGCGGGTGCCCTCAGAAAACGTTTCCGTCACCAGTCGGTTTTCCGGCAGGAACTCGCCCTGTACCAGAAGCATGGGCCGGCCTTCCGGTGAGGTTTCGCTGGATGCCAGGGAGGAAATCCACCTTTCGTACCGGGCTTCCAGGACTTGGTTCCCGGTGATGTAATCATAGTCAAAATCAGGCCAGGTGCCGTAACAGCCCTCCTTTTCCGGTATATCCGGAAACAGGGATTTGTCCAGGGATTCCCCGTAACGGCATTGGAAGGCGGCAAGCCGTGTCCCGTCTGCCTGGAAACAAACGGTAAATTCCCGGAAGGCATCTGGAACCTCTTCCCTGCTGCAGAATGTCTCGTAGTCCAGGGGGGCTGCACCGTCTTCATACCCGATGGAGTCTACGCCGGGTATATTTCCCTGCACATAATAATTGCCGTAGAGCATACCATCCTCTTTCAGCTGCCCGGCAATGGAACCGACATAGTTGCCGGAGTGTTCCGTTTCCGGATAGGCATAGCTGTAAAAGACGTCGCTGCCGCTGCCCACGATGCCGCCCACGTAGTCTTTTCCGGACAATGGACCCATAAAGAAACAGCTTCTGACACAGTAACCGGAATAGCCCGCAATGCCGCCTGCGTAGCTTCCGCCGGTGGTGGAAACAGAGCCGTAAGATTCGCAGGAGATGACGGCTCCGTTATCGGCTTTTCCCACAATGCCGCCCACATAATCCTTTTTGCAGGTGATATTGCCCTGGTTGCGGCTCTCACGGACTACTGCCTTCACGGTTTGCTCCAGATTGAAGCTTTCCGCGCCTGTGAGGGTTATGTCATCCTCAGGGTCAAAATCGTATTCGGTGGCAATCTGGCCCACGATGCCGCCCACATTGGTGTCGGCGTCGACACCTCCGCTGTTGACGCACAGGGTGATTTTTCCCTGCTGGAAAGAGGTGGTATCGTAAAATGAGTTTTCTGCGTCGGGCAGGCTGCTTCCGGCTGCTTCATCTGAGGCATCTTCAATGGAAATACCTTCGTAACGGAAAAGTTCGTCCCGCAGCTCGTTCATTGAGTTTTGCAGTGCCTTTGCCTGATTCAGAAGAGCATCTATGTTGGAGGAGGTATTGTCGCCGCTCTGTCCCAGCACGTCTGTCAGTTCCTGAAGCCTGCTGCCTGCAGTGTGCAGCTCGCTGTCCAGGGTATTCAGATTATCGTTGATGCCGCCGCTTCTGTCGTTGGCGGCACCGGTGATATTGGCAATGTGGCTGCCTGCGCTGTCGCCGAACCTCCGCAGTGCGGCAATGTAGCTTTCGATATCAATGTCAGGTGCCGTCCAGGAAGTATTTCCGTCTGAGCTTTCATTCTGCTCATTAGGCGGTTCCGCCTGCCCGCCTCCCGGGGGATTTTCATCCGTATCAGAGTCGGCTTTGTCCCTGTCGCTGGCTGCCAGATCTTCCATTTCCTGGTTCAGCCGGCTTAAGTCACTGCTGATGCCGGTCAGCTCCTGGTTAAAGAGATACCACAGGTCATTGCCGGTTCCCAGCAGGTTTCCGGCAGCGGAAGAAGCGTTTGTAAGGTGCGTGCTGATTTCGCCCGCAAGGCCGGACGCTTCCTGGCTGTAATGCCGCAAATCGTCGTTTGACGCTTCCAGGAGGTCAAAAAAGAGTTCGGCTTCCCTGTCGATTTCGCTCAGTTTATCATTCAGGTACTGGATTTCCAGGAAAGGTTCCATCTGGCCGGCTATGCCGCCCACATCCTTCCTGCCCAGTATATGGCCTGTATTGGTACAGCTCTGTATATAGCCCTGGTGCAGCCGTCCGGCAATGCCGCCTGTGTTGTAGCCTACATGTTGATAGCCAACCGTGCCGGAATTGGTGCAGTAGTATATTTTGCCTTCAGAGTAGCCCGTAATGCCCCCGGTATCCGTATGAGCGGCCATATTCTCCGTACTGTTGAAATCCTGCAGGTTTTCAAGGGTGATATCCTCCAGGCTGTAGGACACATTCGTGCTGTGGGTGTTGACAGCGCCTGTATTGGTACAATTGTTCAGGGTTCCTTTGTTGATGCCGCAGATGCCGCCTGTGTAATGTTCCCCGGTTACGGCCGCGGAGGAGCTGCTGCCGCGGATTTCTCCGGAAGCTTCATTGATACCGCAGATACCCCCGGTTTCTTCGGAGCCTTTCACCCTTCCGTTTACGCTGCAGTTCAGGATACGTCCGTAATTGGCGCCGGCCAGGATTCCGCAGCGGCTGCCGTCTCCATCGGGAAGGACATCGCCGGAAACGGTGAGGTTTTGCACGGTGCCGCTGCTCTGGATATAGCGGAAAAGGCCCAGTGCAGAGCCGGAGGCGGTGATCTGCAGGCCGGAAATCGTATGTCCGTTGCCTTCAAATATGCCGGCAAAGCAGGGGATGATTATATTGTTGTCTTCGGAAAGGGCAATATCATTCTCGAGGCGGATATATTTATCCCGGGACCAGGAATCCAGCCGGCAGTCCTGTGCCAGCTGCAGAAGCTGCGCCTCGGTGGAGAGGGACACCAGGGTATACCCGTTTTCCGATTCGGGCAGATCCCGGGCATTTTCGCCGGAAATATATTGGCTGTAGGGATATTCCGCCGCCCGGGCGGGGAGGGCGTCCGCAATGGCCAGGGCCGCGGATAAGGCAAAGGACAGGTAAAAATATGCTTTCTTATTTCCCATCTTCATTGACGTGTACCTCCTTGTGTGCTGTTTTTTTGGTAGCCCGTTTCTTCTTCCTGTGCGGATGCCTGGGTTTGACCGCGGAGGCTTCCGAAGGGGCGGGGCGAAAATCATCCGGGGGCAGGGGAGCCGCTTCGGGCTGCAGAGGCAGGGTATAATACGGTGTCAGGTCCTCCACGGTATCCTTTGCCCGGACGACTGCGCCCATCTCGCCGTCAATGACGCCTGTAAATTCACCGTCAACGACACCGTTTACATATCCCTTGATGTGCCCGGACATACGGATTCTGCCCCCGGCGGGCAGCGGCTTATTGAAGTCGCGTTTCAAGGTAAAGGCGGTCTTTTGTATGATAATGTCGCCGACTAGGAGCGTCTGCGGCAAGGCCAGCAGAACCAGCGCGATGGAAGTCAGGGTGCCTCTTCCCAGGGCAAGGCCGATGGCGGCGACAACGGCATTGGTGGATACGTTGCTGATAATAAAGCCGGCAGCTACCAGCATGGAGCCGCTGGTGACGATGGTGGGAAAAGCCTGGTTGAGTGTCTCTACGATGGCTTTTTTAATGGGCATGTAAGCTTTCAGCTCCATATACCGGCTTGTGATTACAATTGCGTAGTCTATTGTGGCGCCCATCTGGATTGCCGAAACCACAAGGTAGCCCAGGAAATATACTACTTCGCCGGTGAGGTAAGGCAGAGAGAAATTCATCCAGATACTTCCCTGGATTGTCACCACAAGCAGCACAGGCAGCCCTGCGGACTGGAAAGTGAACAGCAGGATAACCATGACAAACAGGGCGGTCAGCACCGTGATAATGGTATTGTCCGTGCTGAAGGAATCGCTTAAATCTCTGTTGCTGGTGGAATTGCCTGCCAGGCAGATGCTGTCGTAATCGTAATGCCTGGCAACCGTGCTGCGGATTCGTTTCAGGGCTTCATAGGTTTCATCCCCTTCCACAGGCACGGAGAGTTCCAGCACAAAGCGGCTGTAGTCTTCGCCCAGAAGCTGGTTTTTGGCGATACTGATTTGGGAGTAGGCGTCCGCCAGGGTCTGTTCCAATTCGTCATCCAGCGTGATGTTTCCGTTTTCCTTCTGCTCGTAGATGAAGAGAAACATGTCAATCAGGGGAATCCTGTAATCGCCGAGTCCGCTCAGGACAGCGCCGTAATTGCTGTCGGATACCGCATATGCGGAATAGAGAAGATTCGCAACTTCGATATCCAGATCTACCAGTTCGGCGAATTCTCTGGGAGAGAGCTGCCGGGTCAGGGTATATCCGTCCATGGCCTCGATATTTGCCAGGCCCATGCAGGAGTTTACTTCCGGCAATGCCGCAAGATCCCGCAGGACCAGGGCTTCTTTCTCGTAATCACCGTTGGGAACCATGACGGCCAGCTGATTGATTGTGCCGAATGTCCGGTTGACCATGCTCGCTGAAAATCTGTTTTCGCTCATGGACTTGGATTCCAGCGAGTTTACGTCATAGACATAGTCCGCTTTGCCCGAAAGGAGCATGCTCATGATAACCGCAGCGACCAAAAGGGGCGGAATCACGAATCTGGTGTGTACACAGAATTTTCCTACGGCAGTTATTTTGGGCACAAAACTTTTGTGATGGGTCCTGTCGATGGCATTGGCAAATGTAAGCAGCAGGCCCGGCATCAGGAAAAACACCGAGACCAGGCTCAGCAGGATTGCCTTTGCCAGCACGATTCCCATGTCATAGCCAATTCGAAACTGCATGAACATCATGGCTACCATGCCGGACACCGTGGTCAGAGAACTGGAGGAAATCTCAGGTATGGCCTTGCTTAAAGCCTGAATCACGGCGTCGCGGGCGTCCTTATCTTCATGCTCTTCCATAAAGCGGTGGCAGAGGATAATGGCATAATCCACAGCCAGCGCCAGCTGCAGCACCACGGCGATGGAGTCGGTGACAAAGCTGATGGTGCCGAACCAGTAGTTGGTTCCCTTATTTAAGACGGCAGCGACGATGAAGGTCATTAAGAAGACGGGAATTTCCGCATAAGTGGTGGAAGTGAACAACAGTACCGCTACAATGACCACACCGGCCAACAAAAGTATGATGATCATGTCGTTGGCTAGGTCCGCGGCGTCCCGCTCCTCCTGCCCGATATCCGAAGTGTAGTAGACGTCATACCCGGAGAGGCTGTCCAGCACGCCGTTTAAGTAATCCAGAGAGGCTGCATCCCCCGATTCCCCTTCAAAGGTAATCTTGAAGAGTGCCTCCATGTCGTGGTAATACTCATCCGTATTATCAAAATCCAGCATGCTTACGCCCGGCATTTCCTCAATATCCTCCGCGATCCTTTCGGCTTCCCGGAAAGTCACATTGCATACCATGACCCGGGCAGTACCGTATGTAAGGAACTGCGTATCCATCAGGTCAAGCCCCTGCCTTGTTTCCGTGGACTCCGGCAGATAGGAGGTTAAGTCGTTGTTTACCTTTACCTTATTCATCGAGGCTATGCTGTACAAAACCAACAGGATGAATATCAGGTAGAACCCCTTCCGTTTGTCTACAATCAGGGTAGACAGTTTTACCATAAAAGAGGCGTCTTTCTTTTCCTTTTCCATAGAAATTCCCTGCCTTTCTGTGTTGTCTGCAGCTACTGGGACGCCGGTTTGAAAAATATAAAAAACCAATGTCATTTACTGGACAACTGTTGATTTTCTTCTGAAAAGTAATTATAATAAAAACAGGGTAAAATACAAGACACACTTTTCCGGCGTGTGTGTATTTATGAACAAATTAACTGTATTGTGTGCATAATTTATAAAATGTTTAGAGTTATCGCGTCATGTGCCCGGGAAAAATTATGGCATTTACAGAGAAAGGTTTTTAAAACAGGAAT
The DNA here is from genome assembly GCA_910587555.1 of uncultured Acetatifactor sp. GTDB lineage: Bacteria > Bacillota > Clostridia > Lachnospirales > Lachnospiraceae > Acetatifactor. The sequence goes on along the minus strand of CAJULV010000057.1, from coordinate 13,807 downwards.
AGAGGAATGGCAGAGAAAACAGACCGCAGAATCCGCAGGACAAAGGCGCTTTTGTCCCGGGGATTGATACAATTGATGGAAAAGAAGGATATCAGGGACATCTCCGTGAAGGAATTGGCAGAACTGGCTGATATCAACAGGGGGACTTTCTATCTGCACTATAATGACATCTATGATTTGCTGGCGCAGGTAGAAGATGAGATGTTTGTGGAATTTAATGAGATTCTGGATCGTACAATGAAGGAGGGGAGCGCGGGACATTCCCCCAGGGATGTGCTTCGGGAGGTATTTTGCTTTCTGGAGCGGAACTGGGACCTGGCGCGTGTCATGACGGGGCCTCACGGAGATTTTTCCTTTGTAAACCGTCTGAAAAGTGTGGTGGAGAAGCGGATTTACATTGCGCTGGCGCCGAAGTACAGAGACTGCGACTACCGTTATGTGGAGGCTTTTGCCATATCAGGCTGTGTGGGGGTCATTGAAGCCTGGCTGAACCAGCCTGAGCCGGCGGCGCCGGAGGAGATGGCGGCGATCTGCGGAAAACTGCTGCAGGAGGGAGTGGGACTGGCGTGATTTCGCGGGAGCCGTCCCTTGTGCCCGAAGATGCCTGCATACGCGCGGGCCCCGTAAAACGGGGGATTTGGTAATGTAGTTATTGGCCGCAAAGCCTTCCGTGTCCGGCAGTGCAGGACCGACTGGCCGAAGGGTTGCAGTGGGAAAAGGAAAATTTATCAATTTCCCGGTTCATATTGAGTAGTTTGAAAATATATGCTAAGATGGGGAAAGGTTTTATGAAAACGGATACATTAAGGAGAAATGTGATAATGAGCGAAGAAATTTTGCAAAAAGGAGTGTGCGGGCAGGAGAAAGATACTGCCTGTGCAAAAGCAGCGGTAGATGGCGGAGAGACTGCCGGAGGAGAAGCGGTTGCAAAGGGTGGAGAGGCTGTCGGGGCGGAAACGGCTGCAGAGAATGAGCAGATCTTGGAGGAGAAGGAAGTCGTAGTTGCCGGAGTCCACAATTACAGCAGGGAAGATGCTTATGTCTGGCCGCAGGACCCCTGGGTACTCAGGAAGCTGGAATGGTTCCAGGACCAGAAGCTGGGACTGATGATGCATTGGGGACCCTATTCCCAGCTGGGAATCGTGGAATCCTGGGCGCTGAGCGATGCGGACGCTGACTGGTCCAGGGACGGCATTGACTGGGAAGTGACAGGGGAAGCGTTCAAGAAGGAGTACTTCGGGCTGAATAAGACCTTTAACCCCCTGCGTTTTGAGCCTGAGAAGTGGGCGGACCTGGCGAAGGAAGCCGGAATGAGGTACCTGCTTTTCACCACGAAGCATCACGATGGGTTCTGTATGTGGGATACACAGTATTCCGACTATAAGATTACGGCGTCTGACTGTCCGTTCCACACGCACAAATATGCGGATATCTGTGCCCATCTCTTCGAATCCTTCCGGAAGAGGGGGATCGGCATTGCGGCGTATTTTTCCAAGGCGGACTGGCATGTGGACAGTTACTGGAAGGAAGACACGGAGAAGGGGAAATTCAAGAGCAGGGGGCCTTCTTACCGTCCGGCCGACAATCCGGAGGAGTGGGAGCGGTTTGTGACATTTACCCATAATCAGATTAAGGAGCTTGCCACGGGGTACGGAAAGCTGGATGCCATGTGGTTTGACGCCGGTTGGGTGTGCGAACAGGCGGGACAGGATATCCGCCTGGGAGAGGTGATAGAGCAGGTGCGGAAGGTTCAGCCGGGAATGCTGTGTGCGGACCGCACAATAGGAGGTCCTTATGAGAACTATGTGACGCCGGAGCAATGCGTGCCGGAGAAGCCGCTTTCCATTCCCTGGGAAAGCTGCATCACGCTGGGAACATCCTTTTCGTTTAAATATGAAGATACATATAAGTCGCCCAGGGAAGTAATCAATCTTTTGGTTGATATCGTGGTAAAGGGAGGTAATCTTGCCATTAATGTGGGGCCCCAGCCTGACGGACGTCTTCCGGAGGGGGCAATCAGGACATTGAAGGGAATGGGAGCCTGGCTTGGCGTGTACGGCGAAGCAATTTACGGCACTCGTGTATGCGCGCCCTACAAAAAAGAGAATATCGGCTTTACCAGGAAGGGTGATACGGTATATGCCATTGAGTGCTTCGCAAAGGAAACGGATCCGGTGAAGGACACCGTGCTGATTCCATATGAGGGGGATATTCATGAGATTACTGCCATGGGCAGAGAAAAAGTCATATCTTTCTCAAAGGAAAACGGCGGATATCGTGTGGTATTGGAAGGACATTCCGCGGAGGGGCATTCCGGCGAAGGAGCGCCTATTGCCAGGGTTTTCTGCCTAAAATAAGCCGATGGGCAGGGGACGAAAGCCCGGCGGCGGATAATTCTTAATTTTTTTGTAATATTTTACAGAATTATGGACAAAGCCGGGCAAATAGGGATACAATGGCAAGAGAACATTCCATAAAAGAAAAAGAGAGGAAGAGCCTATGAAAAAGAAAGTACTTGTAATGATAATCGCGGCAATGGCCGTTTTATCCGGATGCGGAAAGGAAGGGGAAGAACCGTCAAGCCCCATCGTGGATATAACGCCGGTGGATTTGGCGACGGAAGTACCTTTGGAGACGGAAGAGTCGGAACAGGAATCGGAGACAGAGCCGGAACAGGAACCGGAGGAGAATCGCGAAGGCATGTACCGCAGCGAGCTTACCAATGAATGGATTGACGAGGAGCTGCGGAACCAGAGACCCGTTGCGGTTATGGTGGACAACGAAAGTGTGGCGCTTCCCCATTACGGTCTGACGGAAGCGGACATTGTGTATGAGATGATGAACAGTACGCAGAATGCCAGGATTACACGTTTTATGGCGATTGTAAAGGATTGGGGCAAGATCGAAAGATTCGGAAGCATACGAAGCACCAGGTCTACAAATGTTTATCTTGTGGGAGAATGGAATGCTGTACTTTGCCATGACGGAGGCCCGTATTTTGCCATGGATTTGGTAAAATCAGAGCCTTACTGTGAAAATCTGAGCGGATACGACTATTTCACTGAAATAGACAACGGCAAGCGGAAGGAATTCAGGGAGTATATTGTAGCCGGAGATTTGGAAGACGGATTTAAGAAAAAGAAGTACAGCACCGAATATAATGAGTATTATGAGGGACCTCATTACACATTTTCGGATAAGGATGTTGATTTGGCCGAACAGGGAAATGCGTTTGCATGTAATGAAATCCAGCTGATTCCGTTTAAGCATAACCAGTCTACACTGAAGTACAATGAAGAGACGGGTACATATGATTATTACGAGTACGGGCAGGCTCATCTTGACCCGCAGCATGATAATGCGCCGCTTACCTTTAAGAATCTGCTGATACAGAGCTGTGATTTTAATGAGCTTGGGGAAGGATACCTGGTTTATAATATCCTTGACGGCGGCGGTAACGACGGATATTATATTGTAAACGGCAAAGCAATTGAGGTAACATGGTACAATAAGTCGGCTACATCGCCTACCGTTTATTACAGCAAGACGACGGGGGAGGAGATCCAGCTTGACACGGGTAAGACCTATATTGCAATTGTACCCTCTGACACATGGGATGAGATTGTGATTAAGTAAAGTTTAGATAAGGATTCAGACGAAAAGATGGACATGAAAGCGTGTTCATCTTTTTGTCTGACAGGGATACACATGGCGGATGAATGCACAGTCCCAAAGCCGTTTGCGGGTGCTTGGAGGGATGTGCGTGGAATGGCGTAAAAGCGGGATGTTCAGGAAGACGGAGGCCGCTGTTTCTGCGGAGAGGGACAGAGAAGACAAAGGATGGGGGCAGGGATGGGGAAAAGAAGGCGTTTACGGAAAAGCAGGGCTGTGTATGTGGGGATTATGATCCTTGTGGCTGTATTGAATATTGCCGCATGGAACAGCAGGGGCTTTTCGGACTGGTATATTGCGCATATTTTTCCTGTCTGGGTAAATGTCTATGGCCGCATAACAGGGCTATTGCCATTTTCGGCAGGCGAATGGATGCTTGGGGCAGGTATCGTGCTGGCGGTGCTGGCAGGGCTTCTGGGAGTGCTGTGGACGGTTGTGGGAGTGCAGGCAGGTGTGAGGCGGATTTACTGCTGTGCCAGGCGGCATGTGCGCGGGATTCCGGAAGCAGTGTACGCTGGCAGGCTGGCCGGCAAAGCATTGGGGGAGCCGGCCGATACAGGGGAAGGTGTGGGATTGAGCGGTAAAGCGGTAAGGGAGTCGTCCGATGCCGGGGAAGGTGTGGGGCTGGGCAGTAGTTCAGCGCTGCAGACGGGCAGGACGTCGTGCAGGGCTTTCGGAAGCTTCAGGCGATTCAGCAGAAGTTTCGGGTGCTTTTTTGCATGGACAATACTGTTTGTCAGCCTGATTATGACGCTGAACTGTTTTATTTTATACCATGCATCGACTTTTTCAGAGCATTATTTCGGAGAAGATACCGGCGAATACACATTGGTGGAATTGATTGAGGTATATAATATGGTGGCGGGGCAGTGCAACAGCCTTGCCGGGGAGATAGAGCGCGGCGAGGACGGGATGGCAAAATATTCCGGCAGCGTGGGAAAGGACGGAACGCCGCTGGATATGGAAGATAAGGCAAGGGAACTGATGCGGCAGCTGGGGGAGACATATCCGCAGCTGGACGGTTATTATCCACGTCCAAAGGCAATGTTTTTTTCGGATTTTATGTGCCAGCAGTATATGCAGGGGTATTATTTCCCGTTTTCCATGGAGGCGAATTACAATGACGTTATGCATATTCTGAACTTCCCTGCGACAATGTGCCATGAACTGGCTCATCTCCGGGGCTATATTTATGAGGATGAGGCCAATTTTATCGGGTATCTGGCATGTGTGGAGTCGGAAGACGACTTTTTTCGGTATGCTGGTTATCTGAGCGTGCTGGTTTACCTGAATAATGACCTGTATAAGGCCTGGAAGGAGGAACGCGCCGCTTATGAGGAGGCGGCAGCCGTGGTCCAGCCGGTAGCTGTGGACGCGCAGGTGTGGGAAGATAATATATTTGTCACGGCAGAGGAATGGGAGCGCATCAACGGGAAAGCTTTGATAAATACAGAAATTGTGAACAAGGCAGCGGATGCGTTCATCGATGCGAACCTGAAAGTGAACGGCATAGCCGACGGAAAGATCAGCTACAGCAGGGTGGTCAGGCTGCTGCTGCAGTATTACAGACGGAAGCGGTAACGTTTCTTTTCAGTTCATATCACTTTGTAAAAAGCTCCCGTTAAGAGATGGCCGAATCGGAATCTTGCCGTTCAGGCGATAAATCAGCTGTGGAGAATGCTGAAAGTGCTACAAAAGATGCTGAAAAAATGCTGTGGAAAAAATTAAAAAAATTTCCATCAGACACTTGACAGATTGGAGATGTTGGTGTAAAATCTTTATTGTTGTGACAGAGAAATGAACGAAGTGATGTTACAGAAATGCAGGTGTGGTTCAATGGTAGAACATCAGCCTTCCAAGCTGAATACGTGGGTTCGATTCCCATCACCTGCTTTGTATCTGAAGATACATAATACGCGATAGTGGCTCAGTTGGTAGAGCGCCACCTTGCCAAGGTGGAAACCGCGGGTTCGAGTCCCGTCTATCGCTCTTCTTTTTATGTAGCGGAATCCCATAAAATGTGGGGTTCCGCTGTTTTTGTGTGTCTAAAATTCTGTAGACAGTTGTAGACAGTATGAATGTTCTACTGTAATGCTTTCGCCATAAGGTCATAGGTCTGGCTTTCCGTCAGGGGATTGTAAATATAGCCCAGTGTCGTATTCAGGTTATTATGCCCCAGCATCTCCCGGATGCAGTCTAAGGGGACGCCGCTGGCGTTCAAGTTGCTGGCGTAGGTCTTACGCATCTTGTGGCTTGACTTTACGGATATGCCCTCGTACCTTGCGAACATTCTAAGGATAACGGCAATCCGGTTGGCGGTGATTCTTTTTCCGTCCCGCATGAACATGTACTCGCCCTGTCTCTCTATCCGCTTCAATGTCTCTATGGCTTTCGGAACCAGTATGACGAAACGGTCCTGATTCGTTTTGGTATGCTCCACGACTTCAAAACGGTTCTCTGTCTGGTCCCTGATTTCTTCACGGACGATATGCAGATGGCTTACATCAGACCAGTCGCTCCATTTCAGCGCCACCAGCTCCCCTACACGCAAGCCTAACAGGAAGTTAATCTTGACGGCAAGAAAAGATGCATCCAGTGTTGTTAGACGGCATTTTAAATGGAGCGGCGACTGCATAGTCGCCGCAAATTAAAATCTCCCTATAAAAGCAGTAACTCATACAGCGTGCAGCAAAAAACGGCACGCTTTTTTCTTGCACAGGACGGGAAAAGCAGTATGATGGTATCTGTAGCAGGAGACACAAAAAGAAGAGAACCCCACCCGCCAAAGTTTGGTTCTCTCCCCATTCATCAGCCGGATCCCTGGAAGGATCCGCCATACCAATGATACGTCCTTTTACCATTTTTTGCAAGCTGAACCAAATATCTTTTTCCGACAGGCAGTGGTTTGAAGAAGAATATTTCATCTACACTTAAGAAAATGTCAGATTATTTATTTCCTCTTTGCCAAACGCATTTCATATCGTCAAAATTGAAACACACTCGCTTCGGCTCGCTCAATTTTGGAACGCCCATACATACCGGCAAGTGACGGAGGGGTTGTTTGTATCACGAAAGATATGCGATACAAATAATCCCTCCTGTTTTCACAAGCTGGGAGAACGTGCGGGCTTTCTATTGGCACACAGCGATAAGCCTACAGCTAATTTAATATAGAAATAGCTTGCATGCTCCGCACCAGGCAATGGAATAGAATTTATGTGATAGCCCGTCCACTGCCTGGTATCAAGGGCACAGGTAAGGGGAATTGATAAGAAGTGCATTTATCAATCCCCCCATCCCCATTGTCTGACACCAGTTCCCGCCGCATCAAGGGGCTTTCGCGGCATAAAAAGGGCGGCGCTTAAAGCGAAGCGCCAATTTATTCCACGTTCCCCTTGACACGCTGCTTTTCTGTCTGTACCCCAGGATTTTCTGCGGGCTCATATATAAGCAAATCGGCTACATTGCATTTCAGGATATGGCATAGCCTGGCTATCGTATTCAAATCTATCCGGGCCACATCGTTCTTGCAGAAGCGGTTAATCTGGGTATGGCTTATCTCTGCCTTATATGATAATTGTGTCTTACTTATTCCTTTTTCCTGAATCAGCTTTTCCAAGTTCAAGGTTACTTTTCCGAATTCGTCCATTGTCTTGCCAACTCCTTTTGGCATCATTATATAGAAGTTTTTAGGGATATGTCAGATTGATGATGGTTGATATAAAATATATACTGAAAGATGTTTCATAAAAGATTGAACTATCCTGTTGATGGTGGTATAATTGGGCTGAAACAAAGAATCTGGAACCGGTTTTGGCAATATGAAGAGCCTTTCAGTATTTCGGAGATTTCTATTGACAAAAAATCCGGGGGGGTACTCTATAGGTGGATAAATCCCTGAACGGATTTCCGGAGAAAGAATCTCAACGAGGAGGAGACGGACATGAAGAAGAAAATCGTGACGGCATTGCTAATCACGGCAATGACAGCCAGTGTTTTTGCTGGCTGCGGAAACAGGATGGAGGGGGACGGCAAGGTGCAGGCCATGGCGGATGCAGAAAGCAGCCAGGACGGGAATGCTGACAGCCAGGAAAGCGGGGCAGAGGGAACCGGAACTATGGAATCCGAACCGGAGGAAACGGCGGAACCCACAGAAGAACCATCGGCAGAAGAAACACCGGAACCCACAGCGGAGCCTGAAACCGGGGCGGAGGCACCCTCTGACGGGAATGCCGATGAAAGCGGCAGCGTGACGCAGACCGGGCAGTCCGGCAGTGCAGACCAGACAGACGAGGCAAACCAGGCCGGGACAACCACAGGGGAAGAAACAGCAGATTCTCCTTACACCATCAACGAGATGTCAAGTACGATGTACGCTAAATCAGCGGTAAATGTAAGAAACCAACCGTCAACGGATGGAGAAAAGGTTGGACGATTGGCTTACGGTCAGGAAGTCATCGTGACAGGGCAGTGCGAAGAAACAGGTTGGTATCAGATTGAGCTGGATGGTGAAACCGCATTTGTAAGCAATGGCTACATCGTAGCGGAGAAGCCCGCAACCACAACAACTAAGACAGCAAGTGGTAGTCAGGGTTCTGGCTCCGGTTCCAGTCAGGCATCTAACCAGGGAACAACTAATCCTGAAACAGCCGCTAAGACCGCTGATACAGCAGAAGAGGCTCAACTTTGCAATAGTGAGTTTGTCGCTCTGCTGAACGCCGACAGACAGGCAATGGGTCTTTCAACGGTAACCGCTAATGGAACACTGGATTCCAATGCACTTGCAAGCGCCAAGAATCTCGTATCCAACTACACTCACGATGTAGTAGTAAGAAGCGGGGCAAACGTAGAGAATATCGGGCAAGGGTACAGTTCAGTTGCAGAGATATATGCGGCATGGAAAGCAAGTCGGGGTCACTGGGCGGCGATGACAGACCCCGGTCTCCAGTACATCTCTGTAGCCAGATGCGGCAACTACTGGGTGTATCTGGGGTACGCTAAAGAGGTAATGGATAACTACACAGATGCAAATGGTAACATTGACATTGATGCAGCAGTAAATGACGGGGTCGTGAAAGAGATTGATTCTGTAGAAGACCCTGAAACAGGGAAAGGTCAGACAGTGTATGGCTCGGAGGGTGTCAAGACTGGAGAGCAATCTGTTGCAGATGGAGACATGACGCAAGAAATATCGGACGAAATTGATGATATCTTTGATAACTGGTGATTAATCACAGAAAGTAAAGCAACTCCTAACCGGGTTGCTTTTTTTAATCCGTTCGTATTCTGCAGAAACTTCAAATGAAAATTTCTTTTCCTTAGTAGTATTTTACTATATGTATATACTTTAGAAAGGGAGAGTAAATCGTATGAAATGGAAAAGAAAAGGAAAACAAGTTTTTGCGATGATGCTTGCCGTAGCGACTCTATTAAGCGGTTGTGCGCCTAATGGTATCTATGCGGACGAAGAGCTGCTTTTACTTTTAGACATTCTGTAGACACACGGTAGACAGTGTGCATTTCTCCTTGATTTTATTGGCTTTCCGGGATTGAAAAAGGTTCGAGTCCCGTCTATCGCTCTTCTTTTTATGTAGCGGAATCCCATAAAATGTGGGGTTCCGCTGTTTTTTGTGTACATGTGTTATGATTACGTTTTCGAGCTTTTGAGGATTAGACGCTTCCCTTTCTTCTTCGCCGCATTTGGCAGACAGGTGTACTAGCTTCCGTTACTTTCACCCTGCCATATCGTACTGAATTCCTTGATGTGCTTTTGGATAATCTCTTTCCTGTCCATATCTTCCTTTACCTTATCAGGCATATTCCCTAGATCATTAAGATTATATACATCCTGCAGAAATTGCAAGAGGCAGTTTTCGATTGTCGTCTTTTCCATTGCCATTTGTTATGCAATGGGACTGTATCTAAGTTTTATGATTTCGGTTTTCGATGATGAGGTTCCTATTGACAAAAAATCCGGGGGGGTACTATATAGGTGGATAAATCCCTGAACGGATTTTCGGAGAAAGAATCTCAACGAGGAGGAGACGGACATGAAGAAAATCGTGACGGCATTGCTAATCACAGCAATGACAGCCAGCGTTTTTGCTGGCTGCGGAAACAGGATGGAGGGGGACGGCAAGGTTCAAGCCATGGCGGATGCAGAAAGCAGCCAGGGAAGCGGGGCAGATGGAACCGGGGCTATGGAATCCGAACCGGAGGAAACGGCGGAACCCATAGAAGAACCATCGGCAGAAGAAACACCGGAGTCCACAGCGGAGCCTGAAACCGGGGCGGAGGCATCCTCTGACGGGAATGCCGATGAAAGCGGCAGCGTGACGCAGACCGGGCAGTCCGGCAGTGCAGACCAGACAGACGAGGCAAACCAGGCCGGGACAACCACAGGGGAAGAAACAGCAGATTCTCCTTACACCATCAACGAGATGTCAAGTACGATGTACGCTAAATCAGCGGTAAATGTAAGAAACCAACCGTCAACGGATGGAGAAAAGGTTGGACGATTGGCTTACGGTCAGGAAGTCATCGTGACAGGGCAGTGCGAAGAAACAGGTTGGTATCAGATTGAGCTGGATGGTGAAACCGCATTTGTAAGCAATGGCTACATCGTAGCGGAGAAGCCCGCAACCACAACAACTAAGACAGCAAGTGGTAGTCAGGGTTCTGGCTCCGGTTCCAGTCAGGCATCTAACCAGGGAACAACTAATCCTGAAACAGCCGCTAAGACCGCTGATACAGCAGAAGAGGCTCAACTTTGCAATAGTGAGTTTGTCGCTCTGCTGAACGCCGACAGACAGGCAATGGGTCTTTCAACGGTAACCGCTAATGGAACACTGGATTCCAATGCACTTGCAAGCGCCAAGAATCTCGTATCCAACTACACTCACGATGTAGTAGTAAGAAGCGGGGCAAACGTAGAGAATATCGGGCAAGGGTACAGTTCAGTTGCAGAGATATATGCGGCATGGAAAGCAAGTCGGGGTCACTGGGCGGCGATGACAGACCCCGGTCTCCAGTACATCTCTGTAGCCAGATGCGGCAACTACTGGGTGTATCTGGGGTACGCTAAAGAGGTAATGGATAACTACACAGATGCAAATGGTAACATTGATATTGATGCAGCAGTAAATGACGGAGTTGTGGAAGAGATTGATTCTGTAGAAGATCCTGAAACAGGGAATGGTCAGACAGTATATGGTACAGAGGGTGTCAAGACTGGAGAGGATGCTGTTGCAGATGGAGACATAACCCAGGAAGATCTTGATTATTTCACAGATCTTGTAAACAGTCTCCGAAACTAATAGCATATTGTGTAAAAAGCAACCTTAGTTTGGTTGCTTTTTACTTGTCTTAAAATAATAATTAGAAACTGCATAGTTTGTTGAAAGGCTTAAAAAGCCAAAAAAGCCCTTCCAGATTCTGAAAGTGTAAATTTTCAGAATATCAACTGTTTGATTTTACCAATGTCACAGGAGGAGCGGAATATACTGTTGAATGCCATGCACAGATTATGTCCCAATACTTTGTCCTGAAGTCGGGTACATAATCCCCGGAAGCTTTTTGCAAGCACTTTTTCTGCATTCAGCTGCCCGCTAAGCTGCGAGAATACGGTCTCCACCCTTCGCCGGAAACGAAAGATGAGACGCCGTATTTCCACTGGCCAGTTCTTCTTATAACTGGAAGGCTTCAATGACATCAGGCATATCCCTTGCCTGCGCATGTCATCCCAAAGGACTTCCCCAGCATACCCTTTGTCTCCGAGGATTACCAGGCCTAATTTGTTTTCCGCAAGGTCCCGTAGCCCTTCCCGGTCATCCACTGAGGCCGGAGTGACCTCAAATGCCGTGATATAACCTTCCAAGGTAATCATGGCATGAACCTTGAAGCCGAAATAGGTCTCTTTCTTGGAAGGGCACCTTCCGTAATTTGCCCCGTCCTCACGGAAGGAACGGCAGTAGCGGGCACGTCCGAACTTACACACGGGAAGAGGAAAGCTGTCAACCACAAAATAACGACTGGCTGGTATCGGAAAGCAATGGACCAGTTTCTGTCGGAGCAACTCCGTCACCTGTAGAAGCACCCTCCTGGTCCTGTTGAACCGGGTACGGCAGCAGAGCCTGGGAAAAAGGTGCCGGTAGTTACGTTTTACAAATGAATACCAGGCATTTTCAGAATCCATTCTAACCAGCTCACCGCAGATGCTCAAAGTGATTATTTCAGAGTCGGACATTTTTGCGGTATTCACATTTTTCCTTTGTGAGACAGAAGCAGGGATAAACTGTTGGTACAAGTCATCAATAATTGTATAAACAAGCAAAATAAAATCAAGTTTTCTAAATCTACTAGCACAACAAGTTAATTTATAGTCCTCTTTCTCGCGCTTGTTGGAGCGTTCCACGGAAGTCCTTCCGTCATATTCCTTTTTCCATGCGTTACTGTCCCTTGGCGGTATGTTAAATAACTTTGGATTGTCATCGGTAAAGATATGTACGGTTCTGCCGTATTTTGCCGGTGAACAGGGTTGTTCACAGAAGCAGCCATGTTTTCGGTCCGCTTTAGGACATCGGTATTTTGCCCGGTGTTTGGCAGCCTCATATCCATCTTTATGCATACGTAAGCCCAACTTACAGATTGGAACGCCGTCTTCATCAATGGTAAAATCGTCCTTATAGGTAAAATGTCCGGTATGTCCGGGATTGAGGTCGATAAAGGGCGTGATGTTTTCCCGTCTGCAGTATTCATAGACAGCATAAGCGTCGTGTGCAGAATCCAGAAGGAGTTTTTCAATGTGAAATTCCGGAAGATATGCTTTCATAGTGAAAAAGGAATGCAGAAAAGAAAGCATATCATGCCGGGAAGCCCTCTCCAAAAGTGGGAATACAGGGAGATCGCTGTAGGAATCGGAAGCCACATACATGTAGAGGTGGTAACCGAAGAAATAGCATTCCCGATGGGAGTCCCATCCCCAGTTGCAGTCCGGCTGAGAATAAAGGCGTTTGCAATTGCAGGAAGAAGAGCCTTTTTTCTTACAATCGCAGATCCGTTTTTTTCGCTGCTGCGCAGCAGTCCGGACAGGGGTACCGTCACTGGCAAAAGCCAGATGTTCCGTGTCTATGAGCCCTTTCGAGCAGGAAACTGACAGGAACTGCTGAATATAAAGGCGAAAGATGAGAAAAAAGGGTTCTCTGGTTTAAACTTCCAATGCTCCAGCAGAGGGAGGACAAAGCACAATACAAAGACATTCATTTATCCGCATGAGCAAGCTGCCCAATGTCAGGGGCAGGATCACTTATATATCCAGCAACGCAAAGCAGGAAAACCTGTATGCGGTCTATGAAACGACAGACCGCCGCTATTGGACGGAGCTTGCGAAATGTAATCAGCAGGAATTTGAAAAAAGCGGTACGGAGGGGAAGTGCATTGAGGCGAGGGAATTTATCATTGATTGCCCTGCCCGAATCATTCCCAAACCTCTATGAGCCGGACAAGCTGTTACAGCTTTTTACAGACCGTTTCAAAGAAAGGTATGGTGTGGAGTGCGTATCGGCGTTGCACCATAACAAACGAAAGACAAATTACCATATTCACCTTATTTTTTCGGAACGGAAATTGTTGCCCGAACCCATAGAAAAAATCGCGACACGCAATATGTTTTACGATGAAAACGGGAGACACGTCCGCACCAAGAAAGAGATACTTGACGAAAACGGGAAGGTCCGCAAAGGCTGTAAAATCGTGAAGAAGGGCGAAGTCTATGAGCACAGTCTTTTTACCGCCAAGAACAAGCTGTTCAAGCAGGAAAATTTTGTTGACGAGGTAAAGCATTTCTATACTGACCTTATCAATCTTCTTGTAAAAGATGACAAAGAAAAACTTCATGTTTTCGACAGCAGCGGATTGTATCTTGCCACCAATAAAATAGGGAAGAACAACCCAAAAGCGAAACAGATTCAAACCGATAACGAAATGCGTATGCGCTGGAATCGTGAGGTTGACAGGGCGATTGTCAGCGGCGTATCTGAAATGGAGATACAACAGATAAAGAAAAAATATATCACTAACCGCATCAGAGAATCCGTTGATATATTCGGCAGCCAGCCGGAACGTCTGGGAAGTATTA
>CAJULV010000056.1 GCA_910587555.1 uncultured Acetatifactor sp. | reverse complement strand
GGCTTTTTTGTATTTTTCTATTTTTCAAAAGAGGGAAAGGATGAAAGAGGGCGAGGGCTGATTGCTACAGCTTCTTTGATTGCTTTTGCCGTGCTGTTTGTTCTTCTGAATATTGCCGCATTTTTTTCTGGGTGGTTTATAGATAATGTAGTTCGGTTGTCAAATGGAATACAGACAGTTTATACTCTCTTTCTTTTAACTGCTGATATTGCATTGCTGATTTTGAGGAAAATCAGATAACCTGCACCCATAGCAGATTAAGCCATGCACAGAATACCCAAAATGAGCATGTCTATTTATTTGATTCTAAATGTAAGAAATACTTGACATATAGTCGGAAATAAATTATACTTCGTATAGAAGCGGAATACACTTCACAACAATATAGGAGGATATTAAAAATGGCAAAAATGACGTTAGACGAAACTGGGCGTAAGTATCTCGTGGAGATAGGCTTAGAGCCTGTGGGGAACAGAGCAATCCTTGTGGAATATGCTCCAAATGATAATTTAGGGGATAAGCTGGCACATTTCTTTAGTTCAGAGCCTTATATTCTGCAGATGTGCAAGAATGAGTTGGTCTTTATTCCAATGCATATGCATGTTGCTGCCGGGACTGTCGCATACTATACGTTGGAAAATAAGGTAGCGTTGCAGTTATCCTATTCGTCCATCCAATCCGTAGGAATCACAGAGAAAGGAACGAATTATAGGGTTTCAATTACGACGGAGTCGGATACAATATGTCTGCTGTCGCCGAAAAAAGGGGTCAGTGCATTTATGGGAGCAACCGGTACATGGCATATGAATAATATAGACGATACTCTGCAAATGCTGAAAAGTCTGCAGGGGAATGCTGCTGATGGTATAAAATAGCAAAACAGCCGGGGGGGCGGCAAAGACCCCTATAACCCCTATAAACAGTACCTTTGAGAAAGTGGCTTTATATACAAAATGGCACATCAAAACAGGAAATCAGGAAAAGGTTTCCTGTTTTTTGAGAGGGACAGAAAGAAATTTCTTCTCCCGTTTGGCAGATCTGAAAGTTTTCCGTGGAGGGAAAAATCAGGCATGGTGCCCTGTCTCCCAACACCATAGGGCAATTTTCTGAATTAAGTCCGTATCAATGTTTCCGTAGGCAATGCGTATGGTTCCCTTATCCGTTTTATATTTCTGCAGTTCCTCTTTAAATTCTGCCACGGCGTCCGGACCGGGATAAAAGCCGATGTGCGCTTTGGCTGCGGCAAAATGGAGAATGTTATGTTTTTTCCAGTAAGTGGGCATGCTCCAGGAGATGCGCTCCTCCGCATCAGGCAGCGCCTGCTGAAGTGTCTTTCTGACGAGAAACAGATCTGCCTGCTTCCCGGGGTCCTGACACAGAATATATTCTTCAATGGTTTTTGGCTTATCGCCGCAATAATGACTTTGATTGGTATTCTTAAATTCTTTTCCGCATTTGGGACATTTCCACATAAGGCACCTCCATAGTCTGTTCGCCGATGGCTTTAGCTTTAGCGTATGCATTTTCTCTCTGCATATACGAATAAAAAACGGCCTGTTTCCTGGCAGTTTGTCTTTGGCAGATCTATTATACTCCATTTTCCCGGTTTGGCATAGGGGCATATTTTATTTGCGTAGCAAAACTGCTGTACTACATGCATCAGACAATGGAAAAAGCTGCCTGAATATGGTAAAATAAGAAATCAGCAGCAGGAGAGCTGCTTTCTGTTTTGAAATGTTGTTTTGATGATGGAGTGGGAAGCGCCGGAGCAGCCGGAACAGAGTGGAAAGAGAAAGAGGAAGGGAAATGCAAAGAGCGGGTTTGGATAAAAGGGTAAAACAGGAAGGAAAAGCAACACACTGTAAAGGCGGAAAACGACTGCGCCTGATACCGCTGATCTTGGGAGGTTACGGGGCATTTCTGGGGTTTGGTCTGGCTGTCATAGGCCTTGCCGAGATGAAGGAAGGGATTGGAATCATCCGGTTTCTGACAGGACTGGGCATGGCGGGCTTTGGACTGTGGGGCATATGGGACGGCGTGCGTGATCTGGTGAGACCGGATAAAAAACCGGAACAGGAGCCGGCAAGTCAGTTTATTCTTACGGATACCGCCGGAAACAGAAGCTCTCTGGTTACACCTGAACTTCTGCGGAAACAGATGGACATCCTGACGGAAAGCCAAAATTACAGGAGTTTTACTCTCCAGATTCTGCCGCCGCTTCCGGTGGAAGGAGTTGACGGCAGGTTGACGCACATAATCTGTTTTTATCGGTCTCAAATTATTTTGGCGGCATACCTTGAGAATTCCAAGGATGGGTATGGAGTATATCAGAAAAGTACAGAGCCGGATAAGGCAGTGGAATGGCTGAAACAATTGTTGGCAGGCAGCCCCGATTTTTCACAGTGGGACAGTATAGAAGTGAATGAAGTCGAGGATGAAGAAACGGACGAAGAAATAGAAGCTGAAAATGGCTTGGAAACCGAAGAGAGTGATAGGGAAATAGAATCTGAAAATGGCTCGGAGGCGGAAGGGACTGACACAGAATCAGAAGCGGGTACAGGTCTGGAAAAGGAAGGAACCGGTGAGGAAACGAAACCTGAAAATGGCTTGGAAACTGAAGGGACTGATAGGGAAATAGAACCTGAAAATGGCTCGGAAACGGAAGAGACGGACGAAGAAATAGAAGCTGAAAATGGCTTGGAAACCGAAGGGATTGATAGGGAAATAGAATCTGAAAATGGCTTGAAAACTGAAGGGACTGATAGGGAAATGGAACCTGAAAATGGCTCGGAGGCGGAAGGGGCTGACACAGAATCAGAAGCTGATACAGGTCTGGAAAAGGAAGGAACCGGTGAGGAAACGGAACCTGAACATGAATCTCATGTCCCGCGGGGAGATGTGGAATTCTTCTGGCGTCAGCTTCTGCATGATCAGAAGGGGCGAATGGCCAATTGGCATCAGCTCCTGGTGATTTTTGGAGAGAGCTGGCATGACGAACACAAATTTTTCTCCGCAAGGGATGTGGAACTGGCGGTAGAAGGCATCCAACAGGGAAAATACCAGAAGGTAGTTCTGGAGTGGGGGATACAGGCGTTTGACATGTTTCCGGGCCTCCAAAATGACCTGATGGTTATCTGGTGTTCTGACAACAGAGGGGGAGGGGACACCAGGTTTTTTGCCAGAGAGGGAACCGTGACCCAGGTGAAATTCTGGCTGAACGGTTATCTGGAACGGGGATTTTCCGGGGAAATGAGCGGTTGGACTGACATCACTGATCAGATAGAAAAACTGGAAAAGGTGCGGAAATAACAATTGCTATTTACGGTTTTCGGTACGGAAATGCAGGAAAAAGTGCGGAAGGAAAGAACTTCAGAAAATAAGATCATCAATGTAAGAAAAGTAAAATAAAGATAGGAAAGAGAGCAAAAACAGAAAAACTGGATAAGAAGAGAACAGAATAAGAAGAAAATGGGACAAGAAGAAAATCGGACAAGAAAGAGAAAGGGCGAATAGAAGCATGGGAAAGTATTTTAACGATGTGGTGGATAAGGCCATTGAGGATCTCTATTACTGCTGTGACAATGACAGGGCAAAAGCGGCGGCGGACGCATTATTGCTTGCGGCAAAGGAAGGGGACGGGGATGCCTGCTATTTTCTTTCCCGCTGCTTTTCCGGTTCCTGTTACAGTTGGGAATACCATCCTTTTGAAGAAAATGAAGCGGCGGCTTATGCCATGCTCCGCCAGGCCGTTTCCCTGGGCAGCGCCGCGGCGGTTCTGGGGGCGCTGCGGATGGACATGCTGACGCCGGAGCTGCGGGAAATCATGCCTTTTGACAGCATTCAGGCGGCATGGGAGGTTATTCAGGAGAAGGCCGAAAGGGGTTGTGCGTTCTGTCAGTATATGATCGGGAATACCTATTATTTTTTGGATATGATCGAGATTAAGGATCTGAAGGAGAGCGATTTCCTGGGCAGGGATGCCTGGAATGACTGGAAGCGGTGGGCCATGGAGCAGAGCATCCCCTGGTTTGAGAGGGCATTTTCCGGCGGCATGATTCTGGCAGGGCGCAATTATTATCAGTATTATAAATATGGGAGAGGGGAGCTGATACCGCCGGAGCCTGCAAAAGCACTGGAGATTCTGCGGCAGGGCGCGGAATGGGGGTATCCGGAGTGGATGCACGGCTATGCCAACTATCTGGCCTATACAGAGGAGAAACACAAGGAAGCCCTTCCCTGGGCGCTGAAGGCTGTGGAGGCAGGGCATCTCTGGGCCTGGCATATTATAGGGGATATTTATTGGGAAGGCAGGGCAGTGGAGCGCAATTATGCCTATGCTCTGGAATGCTATGAGAAAACCGCTGCCTATGGCAACGACAGCTATGCCTGCCGTCAGTTGGGATTCATGTATTTTCTCGGTCTGGGAACGGCCGTGGACTACGCCCGGGCCGTGCAGTATCTGGAACGGGATGCGGAGCCGGAGTACATCCGGTATGATTTACTGGGGATCTGTTATCTGTTGGGGTATGGCTGCCAACAGGACATGGCCCGGGGGAAGGCATTTTTGGAGCGGAGCAGAAATACCTGCTATAAAAACTATGGACTGGGGATCCTGTATGCCCGGGGATTGGGGGTCCGGGAGGACATGGAAAAGGGCGTGGAGTATCTGAAGGCTGCGGGAAATTACGGGCCTGCGTTGGAGGAACTGAAAAACTATAAGAAGAGCCTGTTCGGGGTCTGGAGGCGGAGGTGAGTTATGGGCAGAAGACTTTTGATCGTTGACGGCAGCAATCTGCTGTTCCAGATGTTCTTCGGCATGCCTTCCAGGATTGTGAACCAACAGGGCAAAGCCATACAGGGGACGTTGGGGTTTGTGGGTGCATTGCGGAAAATAATCCTTATGACCGCTCCTGCCTGTGTAGCGGTGCTGTTTGACGGAGAGCATGAGAATGCCCGGGCCGCACTGGACCCGGCCTATAAATCCAACCGGGCTGATTATGGTCAGGTTCCGGAAGAAGAAAATCCCTTTTCCCAGATTGGGGATGTATATAAGGCCCTGGATTATATGGGTATAAAGCATAGGGAGGCCGTCCACTGCGAGGCAGATGATCTGATTGCAGGTTACGCTCTGACTTATGGGCAGCATACAGAGGTGGTCATTTCTTCCTTTGACAGCGACTTTTTTCAGCTTCTCACAGACCGGGTAAGGGAAACAGATCACTGTAACAGGAAACAGGACCAGAAAGACAATCGTATCAGGGAAAAGGGACAGAAATGGTGTATAAGATATTGATTATTGATGATGATACCGAACTGCTCAAAATGCTGAAAAAGTATTTTGAAATAAAGAAGTATGAGGTCATTACGGCAGAGAATGGGGTGGAGGGGTTACAGAAAATAAAACTGCAGCCGGATATCATATTACTGGATGTCAATATGCCGAATTTGGACGGGATAGAGGTGTGCAGGAGGGTGCGGGATAAAGTAGCCTGCCCGATTTTGTTTTTGACCGCGCGGGTAGAGGAACAGGACGTGGTAAACGGGTTTTCTTCCGGGGGTGACGACTATATTTTAAAGCCTTTTCGTCTGAAAGAGCTTGATGCAAGGATTACGGCGCATCTGAAACGGGAGACACGGCGCAAAGAAAAGACAGAGGTGTGCTTCCAGGGGGAGCTGTGCATTGACTATCAGGCGAAGACCGTGCAGATTCACGCAGATTATCTGGAGCTGACAAAATCAGAATATGGAATTATTGAATTTTTGACCATGAATCCGGGGATGGTCTTTGATAAAGAAAGAATTTATGAGAGGGTCTGCGGTTATGATGCGGAAGGGGACAGCAGGGTGGTTACAGAGCTGATCCGCCGAATCAGAAAGAAGATTCAGCAATATACGGAAAACAAATATATTGAAACCGTATGGGGGATGGGATACCGATGGATAAAATAAGAAATCTTTCCGTGAGAAAAACCATTCTTTTGTATATGGCGGTTGCCTTATTTTTCAGTTTTATGCTTTCGGCTGTCATTGTCAGAATTGCCGAACAGACACAAAGGCGTATCTGGTGGAAGTATATAGATAAAGAAGCATTGATCGAAGCGGAACAGAAAGCTCACGGTTATATAGTGGAGATTCCAAGACCCGGTTCTTATGAGATGACCCAGTCAGAAGTTTTTGTGTCAGAACTTTGCGATTTTTTAGGGACTTATGCTGTGGTGATCTTGTCTATGGCAGGAAGCTGCGGGGCAGTTTTCCTCTTTTACCGGAACAAGTTAAGGCGGCCCATGGAAGAACTGGCGGAAGGCTCCAAAAAGATTGCAGAGAATCAGTTGGATTTTTCCATTTCCTATGAGAATCAGGACGAGATGGGCCGGCTTTGCAGGGAGTTTGAGCGGATGCGGGAACAGCTTGCCAGAAATAATCAGGCATTGTGGAAGACCGTGGAGGAGGAAAAGATGCTGCGGGCGGCCATTGCCCATGATATACGCGCGCCCTTGTCCGTTTTGAAAGGGTATCAGGAAATGCTGACGGAATATCTGCCGGGCGAAGATATTGATCTGGGACAGGCAATGGAAATGCTGTCAGAAAGCGGACGCCAGATTGAACGTATGGATGCCTTTGTAGAAGCAATGCGGAAATTGAGCAGTTTGGAAAACCGGCAGCTGAATCCGGAGAATATCTGCGCCGGACAATTGGAGAAGGATATTCAGGGTGAACTTGCCGTTTTGGAAAAAGAGTATGGGAAACAATGTGTGTTACAGGTGTCAGAATCAAAGGAAGAATTTTACGGGGATAGGGAAGTGGTTTTGGAGGTAACGGAAAATCTCCTGTCAAATGCCCTGCGTTACGGGAAACGGCAGATTACAATTGCGGTAAACATCGGATATGCAAAGCTAAGCATCTGTGTCATGGACGACGGGGATGGTTTTCGGGAAGAGGCAGAAAAAATTACGGAAGCGTTCTATGGGCAGAATGCAAAAGACAGCCTGAAACATGCGGGGCTTGGAATGTATATCAGCAGGCTGTATTGTGAAAAGCATGGGGGAAAACTGGTTTTGGGAAATGATGAGCAGGGAGGGGCTGTGGTGACAGCAATATTTCGTCGGATTGCGTAAGTAATCCGGCGTTTTTCATTGTCTTTCTGTTGTTATTTTTCTTTTATAGTGGGTTTCATGAAGGAGGCAAAGCTATGTGGTCAATTTTGAAAAGAGAGGTAAAAAATGATCTGAAAAACCCTCTGTTCTGGTTTGGCGTTGCAATTGGTGTTTTGATCATATTTTTAAATGTAAGCCCCTATCTGAAAATTCATTATTTCGAGGAAGGGGAAACCATTGTGGACGAGGAACCGGAAACCTATGGGGATAGAGATGTTATTCACGGATATGTGCCCACGGAGGAAGGGCTGCGGCGGGAAATGTGGGAGGAACGGATACGGGAAACCTTGATTTCCGTATTCCAGATGGACAGTGAGGAAGCGCAGTCCGTAATCGATGAAATGAAGGGGATGGATATTACGGCAGCCTGCGCCCATCTGGAAAAGTATGGTTTTAATAGTGCATATTATGCCTATAATGATACGGCCATCCGTAAAGGAAGCCCTGAAGAAATCAATTCTTATATAGCGGGAAAATTGGAAAACAATGCATTTTCGTACTATTTTTCCAGAAAATTTGCCGATTTCGCAGGGGTGTTTATGGGATTTTTCGCAACCATTTTATTATCCGCTTTATTTATGCAGGATACCAGGAAAAATACCTATGAGCTTCTTCATACAAAGTCCGTCAGCGCGGGAAACTATCTGTGGGGAAAAGCAGGGGGTGGTTTTGCAGTCTGCCTGATAACACTGGCTATTTTAAACCTGATCTTTTTTGGGATTTGCCTTATTGCGACGAGAAGCAGCGGATTTGAGATGGAGGTTCATTTGACGGACTTTTTATTGGCAAGCCTTCTCTATATCCTGCCGAACATGCTGATGATTGTCAGTGTTTACAGCCTGATTTCACTGGTGTTTAAAAGTCCGCTTCCGGCTGTGCCGCTGTTATTTCTCTATATCATATATTCCAATATGGGAAGCAGAAATAGGGAAGGCATTTATGGATATTACGGCAGACCCCTGGCGATTATGGTGCGGTTCCCGGGAAGATTTTTTGATACCGCCCCTCCGCCGATGATCTTGCTGAATCAGAGTTTCCTTATCCTGGCCGCTGTGTGCATCCTCTTTCTCTCAATGCAGATTTGGAAAAGGAGGCGGGTATAATGACGCGTGATATGAAAATTTCCCTGACCTTTCCAAAACAGGCTTACGCAGTATTCTTTGCCCTGGTCTTAAGCCTTGTCAGAGGGGTGGCCTATTCCAACGAAATAGGGATTGCTTTGGAAGCGCCCATGGCAATCCTTGCGTTCACATTCTGCGCAGATACCTATACGCAGGAAATTGTCAGCAGGCGGTCAGAAATCTGGCGTTTATGCCCTATGAAAAAGAGAATTCATTGTATTTACAGTCGGATTGCGGTACAGGAGCTATTCTTACTGACGGTTGCAGCCGTCTCCTATGGCCTGTTTTTTCTATTCCAAAATCCAATCACATACATTATGGAGAACGGCTCGGAAAGCGAAATGTGTCGGTTTTTCGTATATATGGCAGCCATGGCTGTCACGCTTGGCTTCTGGGGGATTTTATCCAATCTGATTTCCTGCCTGTTTCGGAATATGTGGGTGGGGATCGGAGGCTGCCTGGTGCTTTGGACGATTACCAATTCCATCCTCGGTGACAGAATCTTTGGGGCATGGAACCTGTTTTCTTATTCGTTCAGAAATTTAGAGGACAGCAGTGATTTTAGCTGGATATATGGGAAAGTTGTCTGTATTTGTATCGGAATCCTGGCAATGGCTGCATTGCCTGCAATCATCAGGAAAAGAGGGTAAGGCTATGGGAATGAAGATAGAGGATTTAACGGTAACATTCAGGAATAAGGTAACGGCAGTCAATCACGCTGACCTGGAAATCCCAAAGGGAGTCTTTGGGCTGCTCGGGGAAAACGGGGCGGGAAAAACAACGCTTATGCGTGTGCTTACAACCGTGTTATCGCCAACCAGTGGCAGGGTAACCTTAGACGGAATACTTTACACAGAGAAAAATTATGAAAAAATACGTCAGAAAATAGGATATCTGCCCCAGGAAATAGATCTCTATCCAGGCCTGTCAGTACAGGAATGCCTGGAATATATGGGGGATTTATCCTGTATACCCAGGCAGGTCTGTAAAGAACGCATCAGTTATTATCTGGAAAAGACAAACCTGTCAGAGCAGCGCAGAAAGAAGATGAAGCAGTTGTCAGGCGGCATGAAGCGGCGGGTTGGGCTGATTCAGGCGCTTTTAAATGACCCGGAATTTTTAATTGTGGATGAGCCTACAACCGGGTTAGACCCGGAAGAGCGTATCCGCATCAGAAATCTGTTGGTTGATTTTTCAGAAGGGCGTACCGTTTTATTTTCCACCCATGTGGTGGAAGACCTGGCGGCAACCTGCAATCAGCTTGCAGTGATGAAACATGGGAAATTTCTTTATGCAGGAAACATGAAGGAATTATTGGAACAGGCAAGAGGCCATGTCTGGATTTGTAAGACAAAAGAGGGAGGGACGGTAAGGGAACTGGAAAAGAAATATCATGTTTCATCGAAACAGTATACGGGGGAGGAATTACAGATGAAATTAATCAGTGAAACGCAGCCCCAGGTGGAATGCAGTCCCTGTGAGGCAACACTTGAGGATGCTTATATTTATATTGCGAATAAAGAGAGGTAAAAAAGGTTTTTGCACCTTTTGGCGTCACCGGATACAAACTGCTAATCGGAATTTTAATTCTATTTTATTACAATACCGCATATATAAAGCCGGGGCCGAGGGACTTTTTATCAAGGACGGCTGCAGGTGACTACGTTTGCAGCCGTCTTTGATAACATATGTAAAGCTGTTTTTCTGTACAAAAGCTCTATCCTTTTTATATACAGGCAGTCACATTAGAATAAGTCTTTAAAAAAGTCGTCAAATGTGGCTGCATTGTAAATCTGTTTCAAAGCTAAGAGGACACTGACTCTAATGCTGTAGTGACCTAATTCCATTTGTGAAATAATTTCCCGACTGGTGGAAAGTCCCATCAACTCAAGCTTGGCAGCGACTTCTTCTTGAGAAAGTTTTGCGTTTTTACGAAGTTCCTTTAAATTTTTGCCAATAGAAATATCCTGTTTTATCTTATATGACATAAAATTTCTCCTAAAGAAATATTTTGGAATGTATACATTACTGAAAAAGGGAGAAAAAATGTCGGAACCGCAATCTGGTTTATTGTATATCGTCTTTTGTATAAAAGCTCTATATTTTCACTGGAAGGTGAATGGACCCGTGTGGCACATGCAGTATTCCATTACCAATATTGCTTTACTGTCTTAATAGATTCATTTTCAGATAACTGGAACATTTCTGCAATCCGGTTTATTGTATCTGTCAAAGATAATCCCAGGTTTTTGCACATTAAAACCGCTCCTTTAATCTGACCAACTAATTCGCTTTCTTCCCGCATCTGTTGAATTGCCAAGCATACATGCTTTTCGTATGCTTTACACATGATTCACATCTCCTTTTCCTTCGGGAAATTTTAATTTGGATCCCGTAACAATATTGATTACATCCGCCGCTTGTCTAGCCATACTTTGGAAATTTGAATCTCTTTCTATGATTTCATTCAATTTTGCTTTATCCTTGGAATATTTTATATACAGCATCACTTCACGCAAGTTCGAGTGGAACGCATTAATTTCCCCATCGGACAACTTTTTTGGGGCGATCAGGTTTACATGATAATCCGGTGCATGTGCAAGGAGTTCGCTGTTAGTATTGGAATACATTTCTTTTAGAGAAAGGGGGGCGTCCCAGTCATCTGAACCAAAATATATTACAAGAGTAATGACTGGTATTAAACGGTCAGTTTTCCAAAAACCCCCCAGAAATTCCCCATTGGTTGGAACACCTTCTTTCTGCATCTGGTCTGGCTGCCCTGCCGCTTTTTCTTTCATGGCATGCTTATGGGAGTTGGCGGCTTCACTGATCTGGCGGGACAACTGAAGAAAGTCATAAACGCCGTTCCTGACAGGGAGGGCATAATGGATTTCAGCTTGGTTTTCGATACCCATGACACAGTATGCCGCATTTCTATCTGTCATAGTATGTAGGAGTTTTAGTACATCCCTGTATTTCTGCTCCGGTACGCTTGCGCCATCAGCCCCATATGGAATTACAATTCCTGTTGTGTCCAACTCTGTCAGCTGTGTTGGGTCAATTCTCTGATTCCCATGGTATAGGAATTGATTGAACGCATCAGCAAAAACTACCGGGTTTTCTATATATTCCTTAGTTATAGTATCTATCTTTCCCATAATGTAATTCCTTTCTCTCATTAATAGTATACACTTAAAGACATTTTTCCTCAACGGTCTTTTCAAAATTTTATAGATTGAATGCTCACTTTATTTTTCGTGGAAAAGGCTGCTAATTGCAGATACCGGACGGACTATCTGTAAAGGATGGGAAAGTCCCAGGCAGAGTGGTAAGCTCGGATTATACAAAAGAGGGGATTATGGAACGCATATGGGGAATTTTTCATACGATAAAGTTTTCCTGCTTTGCCGAGTCGACAAAGCAGGTCAAAGTCATAAGGGGAACCATTTATGCTGTCAATTTCCCCTTCCCCGTTGTCCGCCTCCAGAGCCTCCAGAGCCGCGCCAACCGTTTCCGCGTCTTCCGCCACCTGTCTGTCCCTGTCCGTTACCGCCGTGGTTACCAGGCTGTCCTGCGCCCTGTCCGTTACCGCCGTCAGCTTCAGGCTGATCGGTTCCGGAATTGCTTTCGTTGTCTGCAGGCTGTTCCGCACTGGGGGAACCGGTTCCCAGTGCATCCGCAACGGCGTTCAGTATGCTGTTACTGGAAAATGTGGCACCGCTGACCGTTGGCACATCCAGGGACTGGGTGCTGATAATTTCACTGATAATCGTATCCTTCGCACGGGTGAAAAACGCAGTGTCGTCTTCATAGGATTGAATTGTAATATCCGTAATGGCGTTGTCTTTTACGGTGACGGATACAGTGGTGGTTCCGCGGAAGCCGCTTCCTGTTCCTTCATAGGTACCGTCTGGAACGGAAAATCGGCCGTCTGCCTTGTCAGTTTCCTGCCCGTTGTCCGAAGGCCCTGGATCATCATTCCCGGGTGATTGGGTTTCGGGTTCGGGTCTGGTAGTCCCGGTGGTGTCTGCGCCCTTATCCCCGGGTTTATCTCCAGGTGACTGGGCTTCCTGGCTGTTGTCTGAAGGAGCTGCCCCATGGTCCCCGGATGGCCGAGATTCCCCGGCACCGGACTGGTCCCGATTTTCCGCTGTTTCCGAATTGCTTTGGCCGGGCTGCTCCGCGCCGTCAAAACCGGTTCCCAATGCATCCGCCACAGCATCCATAATGCCTTTACTGGAAAACGTAGCGCCGCTGACCGCGCTGACGTCAGTTGTCTGTTCTGTTAGAATTGCCTGAATTACCGCGGACTGCGCTTTTTGGAAAAACGACTGATCATCCTGGAAGGAAAGCACCGTAATATCCGAAAGATAGCCGTCTTCCACAGTGACCTGCACTTCTATCTTTCCCCGAAACCCTTCTCCTGTGCCCGTGTAGACGCCGTCTTTGTACTTGCCTTTTTCCGCACTTTCCGTTTTCATGGCAGCCTGTTCGGATACGGGTTTTGCAGCAGGGAAGGAAGCCAGATTGCCCACGAGTATCGTTCCGCCGATTACAGCAGCGGCGGCAGTGCCTGCCATGGCGCCGGAAGGGGTGGCGGACAGGCTCTTTTTGGGACATATGGCAAGGCACTGCATGCACTGGATGCATTCCACGGATATGACCGCCTCTTTCTCCGGTATGGGGATTCCCATGCTGCAGGCCCTGGTACAAAGCCCGCAGTTTGTGCAGGAATCGCCCTGGCGTCTTATTTTGTACAGCCGTTTTCCGGAAACCACAGCCAACAGTGCTCCCAGGGGACACAGATACCGGCAGAAAAAGCGCCCCACAAACAGGGAACCCACAGCGATTGCCAACAGCAGCCCGAATCCCGCGGTGGGTATGGCAGAGGAGACAAGGGAAAGATTTCCCGAGATCAGCATCCCGAACACGCCCCAGGGACTCCAGGAAGAATCCACCGGAAGCGCCAGTACCCAAACTCCTGCCGTTATCAGGACCAATATTGCGTACTTCAGATATTTCAGGATGCGGTCCAACCGTTTCGGAATCTGTACCTTCCCGCAGACAGTCTTTTTGGAAAAAAAGAAAATAAGCTCCTGCATCATTCCGAAGGAACAGAGAAACCCGCAGAAAAAACGCCCCCACAGAGCGGTAATCAGAAATACCATGG
This sequence comes from uncultured Acetatifactor sp., assembly GCA_910587555.1. GTDB lineage: Bacteria > Bacillota > Clostridia > Lachnospirales > Lachnospiraceae > Acetatifactor. Next base: position 12,365 of record CAJULV010000056.1, on the reverse strand, counting down.
AAACAAGGAGCAGCTGCGGAAACAGTCCGCCAAAAGAAAAACGGCCTCCTGTCAGTGCCGTCAATATATCCCGCACAGCGGAAAATACCATGATAAACAATCCCGGATACAGGATAAAAGCGGCCGCCTGAATCAGATGCCGGATGCATTGTGTGATGACCCCGCGCTTTTTCGTTCGCTTTTTCTTTGAAACAGCTACTTCTTTCGAAACAGCCACTTCTTTCGAAACAGTTACTTCCTTCAAAACGGATACCTCCACGATAAACTCAATTTCTTCTCAAAAGGAATTTCCCCTGCAGTCCGGGGGTGATTCTGATTTCCCCCTCATTGTCTATGAAAACGGCCTCTATTCCGTGTTTTTCCAAAAGGGGCAAACCGGCGTTTCTTCCCAATACGCATAGGCCCGTGGCCAGGGCATCCAGTTCCATGGCGCTCTGGCCCACCAGGGTTACGGACAGCAGCCCTGAATCCGCCGGACAGCCTGTGCGGGGATTCAGGATATGATGGTATCGCCTGCCTTGGGAAAAGAACCCTCGCTCATAAGTACCACTGGTTACAACGGCCTTGTTTCTCACCGAAACTTCGGCTATGGACTGGCCGTTTTTCTGATACGGGTGCTGAATGCCGATTTTTTGTTCCCTGCCCAGGGCAATCACGGTTCCGCCGAAATTCAGAAGGGCGTGACGCACCTTGTTTTTCTTCAAAATCTGTAAAGCCTGGTCAGCCGCATACCCTTTTGCAATTCCGCCCAGATCAATCTGCATTCCCTTCCTGCGCAGAAATGCGGTGCTTTCTGTCTCGTCCAATACCAGATCGGAAAGCCCGTTTCGGCCGCAGCCTTCTGCCAGAGCCGAATCTGACGGCATTTTGGCGCAGCGGATCGCATCCCGCCAGAGCCGGTTCGCAGCACCTGTTGTTATGTCAAATGCGCCCCGGGTTTCCGCGTTGTGTTTATATTGTGTTTATATTGTGTTCTTATATTGGCTCTTATATGGTGCTTTCATAGTGGTTTCGGCAGCTGTTCACACAGTCCCTGCCGATTTGCTCCAAAGCCCAATTCTGCATTTCCAGAAACATCCTGCCCCTAAGGCTGTCATAATCCATCCATATAAGTTTATGGTCAGATTCAACGGGAGCTTGTTTCTGTTCAAGCAGCTCTCCCAAATAGTAGGTTTGGATCGGATGAAAATAACCGATCACAGGATGTTTTGCATATGTTTCTGCTGAACATATTTTCTTCTTTACCAAAACGGAATACCCTGTTTCCTCCATACATTCCCGCATAATGCACATGGTATCTGTTTCTCCGTTATCCATTCCGCCGCCCAACAGGAAATACCCTTTAGGCGTTTGTACAATACCAATACAGTGATCTCTTACAGGGATTAAGTAAGCCCCTTTTCGATGTACATATTCAACGCCCTCATTTATTCCAAATATTTTGTGCATTTTAAATTATCTCCTTAAACATGCTGATTTGTATATCATCTTAAGAAATGGTTTACAGGTATCCCCGTTTTTTGGCTTCCTGCAGCAGCAGCGGCTGAATATGGGGGTATGTCCAGTTCTCCGGCAAGTCCTCCATCAGCGCTATTTTCTCAATTTCGCTGTGGAGATCTGCCTCAAAACGGGTGATTTGGGCAAAAAACAGCATTCCGAAGGATTCTTCCCCATTATTCAGATTGTCCGGCGCTGTAACGGAATAGACACAGACAGGGTTTATGGTAAATTCCAAGGCTCCCGTTTCCTCATACAGCTCCCGCTTTGCCGTATCCAGGATGTTTTCTCCGGCTTCCCGATGCCCTCCCGGGGCTTCCCAGGTATCTCTGCTTCTGTGTTTACAAAATACATATTTGTTCTGTGCCCTGGATATAATTACGGCAAATTGAAGTAATTCATCATCAGCTTCCTCATAAAACCGAACCTCTGTCATTTGGTCATTCCTCCATTCCTATGTTTCATTTGTCTCATTTCTTACAATGCCTGTGGTCATGGCAGCTGCGGCTGCATTTCGCTTTTAGTGATTATACTACAGTTTCTTCTTTCAGAAAACAGATTCCCGCAAAAGTTTCCGTAAAAATTCCTGGCTGATACTTTTGATATGGTTTAAAATGGACTATATTTATTTCAAGAGGAGTCAGTTGATAAAATTTTTTGTTTTGACCAACCTTTTCTGAATTTTCTTCACTATATAACCGTACAGCACTGATACACAAGGATACAGCAAATGAAGCCTTATAGAGCCAGGGGACCGGGCAACAGACAGAGCCTGTGCCTGATTTTTGCAGGAGGAAGACGGCAGAAAAAGTTCCATCTTTTGACCGAAGGGTTACGGCAGAGAGCATGGAAAAGGGTAAGGAGCAGAGAATGGAAAAAGCAGAAGCAGACCGTATGATAAAGGAATATCTTCCGAAAATATATGGCTTTGCCATGAAGAAAGCATTCTCCTATGACGAGGCGGAAGACTTGGCAGGGGGTGTGGAAGAATAATCTTACATCTGATTATGATTATCTGTATGAGTTTATGAAAGGCATGTTGACGGAAAATACGGACTCTGAAGAAAAGCTTCAGCGCTTGAGGGAGCGGGGGTATCTGACGGAGGATGGGAAAGTCAATGTGATGATTGTAAAAGGCAGTGAGCAGGCGTTTTTCGACAGAATTCCTGCCATAGGGGAGGAATTGAAGAAGGGTTTCGCTGACCGCGCACTGGAAAGCGCCATGATGAAGGCGAAGAACTATCCTTCCCGGATGCAGGAACTGGTAATTTTTCAGGAGACTGCAAATTTTATCAGCAATATCGCTGCGGTAATGACCATGGAGTATCTGTATGCCAGGGGGATTTTCAGGCCGCTGACAGAGAGGGAGAGGGTTACCGCCAATTTGCTTATGTTCAGTGATGTTCTTCCCTGCATGTAAGGAGTGGGCTGTGCCTGATTCGGGCATGTGTGAGGGAAGGAATAAATAGCGAAATCAATATGTAATCAGGACGGCGCCACTTCTGCAAAGATCAGAGGTGGCGCTGTTTGTTGCCCCTAACGCCGGAACAGGAACAAATTCCGGGTTTCTCCAGGCCTTTATCGGGGAAAATATGGTAGAAAACAGGGAAGGAAAGTAGTATAATGGTGTCAATCCTGCTATCTGGATATGGGAAGCTGATAAATGGGGGGATTTCATGGAAAAATTAAGGGCAATTCTTTTCACTGGGGGTCTAATGCTCTTTCTTCTGGCAGCGGTAACGGGCGTTCTTTCCGTACAGGATTATTTGGATATTCTTCCGGCGGAAAGTTACGAGGACAAGGGCGTGTATACCTTCCGGCCTTACCAGGTGCTGCCGGTCCAGGTGGAGAATACCGGAACCGGGCGGGAGAAGCGCATGAATCCCACCAAAACCGTTTACATGGTCTATTACAGGGATACGGAGGCAAAGGGGTATCGGTGGGAGGAAAGGGCCGTCAGCCGTGAGAGCGGAGAGAAGACCGTGGATGCGGGGGTGACTGTGGACCGCAGGGTTCTAAGCATTTTAAGTTCGGGGGCCTATATTACCGTGGCGCCGGAATTGGATGCGGAGCGCTATACGGCGGGCCTGCGAAGAAGGGATTTGCTGTTACTTGGGGCGTCGGCGGCATATATCCTGTTTTACCTGGGGGCCTGGTGCGTCTTATGGTACAGGCGGAGGAAGTCAATATGATAAGGAATCAGCTGAAAGAGCAGTGGAAGGTGTACGAGGCTCGTGTTTGAAAATTTTTAGAAGTATCTACTCACGGAAAAGGGGCTTATAAATTCACACTGCGGGCAACAGGCATATCGTTTATCATTAAGTATGGAAAGAAGAAGCCGCAAAGGAGGGCTGTATGAAATCAAAAAATAGAGATGACGGTTGGTTCATTGGAAGACTGTATTTTAACAGAGAAGATAAAAGAGTCATTATCAAGAGACCGGGAAGCGGATTTGGCTATACATTCAATTTTGGAAACAGGTGGACATGGATATGGAATCTTATTTTTGTAATTATTATTGCTGTCTTTGTCAATGTTTTTATACTGTAGACCGCCAGGATTTACAGTGAGGCCTCCGGGAAAATACCTGACTGGCGGTCTGCAGTCAGGTTGCACTGCAAATTCAACCGGTGCGCAGTATAAATAACGTTTAGCAACCAGGAAAGAGAGGGAAATAAAATAGATGAAAAAAAGAATTTATCTGCTGACATTGATCTTAATGGCCGGACTTTGCACTGGCTGCGGCAAAGAGGGGACAGAAAGCAATGAAGGAACAGAAATTATGGAAGGGACAGAAATTATTGAAGGAATAGAAATCAATGAAGGAACAGAAATCAATGAAGGAACAGAAAGCAATGAGCTGCGCATGGAAGGCGAATCTTCTCAAGCCGAAGAGCCATCCGTGCTTGAAAGCAGTGAAAACCAGGATAACCGGGAAAACCAGGATATGGAATTGAATGATCAGACGAAAATCGATTTCACTTATGACTATTCGGAGGATATCAAGGCGGATGTTGAAGATCTGGTATCAGGTTCCGCATCTCTGCAGGAGGAATTGGAGAATATAGAGAAAATCATTCAAAAGTACACTCCGTTAGCAGAGGCAGCCCAAACCCAGAGTGAAATGAATCTATCGTCCAAATGGCTTTTCGTTATATGGGATACGGAATTAAACAGTATTTGGGGCAGATTCAGTGATTCCGCAGATCAGGAGACAAAGGAGAAAATCCTGAAAGAACAGCGGAACTGGGTAGCCATGAAGGAAGAAGTGACATTGTTGAGCCTTGGGTCCAGGGAGGAAAATGGCAGCATGTTTCCGCTCCTTCAGAATTCCTTCCTGGAGGAGATTACGAAGAACAGGGCTTATGTTCTTGCAAATGAGCTGGCAAAGATAAGGGGGGAATCCTTTGTCATGCCGGAAAAATCAGCAAAGTACGGTTTGTTTATAGACAACCAGGAAACCGGCAGCGTATACAGTTCTCTGAACACCCGACAGGGATGGGAAGGAGAAGACGAAGCGAGTATCTCCATTTACAGACAGGGTGGAGCAGAGGGAACTTTTGTTGACAATGGAAACGGAGAACTGATTTTCACATCAGATGATGGAAGTATAAAAGGAACAATCAAACTGAACGGATGGGATGGCGCAAGTTTCAAAGTTACCGAGACAGCGGGAGAGTCTCCCTTTTCTGTAGGAGAAGAATTCGAATTTCCTTTTGCATTTTGAACCATACGAAGCACTTGTGAAAACAGTGGAAACACTTTTCCCATCGGGGACTAAAATAATCAGGCGAAAAATAATCAGCCGAAAAAAATCAGGTGAAAAAAATCAGGTGAAAGAAATCAGGCGAAAAAACAACCAGATAAAAAATAACCGGAAGAAGAGGGATAGACATGGGGAGTGAAGACAGCAAAGTGTTAAAAGTATGCAAGATTATTCTGTTTGGCATTTTGTCCTTAGGGATCATGCTTTCCGCGCCCACGGGATGGATTTATGATTTGGGGGTGGGCACAGGCACGGAACAGGGCCAGAAGCCCGGAGAAGGGGTCAGAACGATTGGCAGCCGGGAGGAGGTAGAGGCCTTTTTTTCAGATCAGGTTCCGGCTACCATATCCGGCGGCAAACTGGTGGCATGCCCGTTGGTGCGGCTTCGTGACGTGGAGGAGGCAGGGACCCATTATACGGGAAGACGGGGCAGCAGGAGGCAGGTTACGATTTCGGAATACATTGCCGGAAGTTATCCGCTGTCTGCATTGCAGAAGATCAGCCAAGGCATTGTCAGCGGCACTTACAACCGATATCATCTGACGGAACTGGAGGACGGCACTTACCTTTGCGTATACTTTGACGATTACCTGAAGCTGACAGGGACGGATCATTACCCAGTGGGCTATGTCCGCTCTGCAACTATCCAGGAGCGCCGGATGTTGGAGCGCATGGCGGAGGACTATGATGTGGATTCCGAATATGTGTTGGATATGTATCGGCACGGAAAAGTTACTTGGGTAACCGACATGCTGCTGCGGTTTGGGGTCCTTGTGGTGGTGATCACCATCATCACGGTGGTTTGGGACAGCATCAAAAAACGAAAAGACGGACAGGGATGAGGCAGATGGCGGGAATGGAAAGTCCGGAAACAATTTTGATGCGTTTCGGAAGAGCGGCCCCTTGCAGCGGCGCCTGTGGGCGGGAAAATCTATCGGGACGACAATCATCCGCTAACCTGTGATCTGCCCCGGTTGGAACAGGATTTGGCTGCTGCTGCCAACAGCGGCCAATATCAGGTGATCATCGTGGAAGGGCTGCTGACACTGTGGGATGAAAAAATACAGGACAGGTTGGATTTACGCCTGTTCGTGGACTGTCCTCCGGATGAACGTATTGTGCGGCGGCTGAAGCGCAATATGACCTGGGGACTGTCCTTTGATGAGATAGCCGATGTATATTTGGACCTGGTCCGGTATCGCCATAACGAATATGTGGAGCCTACCAAATGGAAAGCGGATTTTATTGTGAATGGTTCTCATTTTTCTCCCAGGGCGTTGGATATGTTGGCCTTGTACATTCGTTCCATGATTTGAGGAGGTGCCATATGAATTGTTACGAAATCTATTTCAGTCCCACAGGAGGGACGCAAAAGGTTGCCCGTATTCTGGCAAAAGGAATGGGGACTAAGTTCACAGAGATTGATATGATAAAATATCCTGACAAACTGCAGCAGTTAAAATTGACGGAGGAGGACCTGTGCCTCATTGCCGTTCCGTCTTTCGGCGGCAGAGTTCCGTCCGCAGCGGCAGAAGAGCTGAAAAAGGCAAAGGGCTGCGGGGCGAAGGCAGTTCTGGCAGCCGTATATGGAAACAGGGCCATTGACGATACTTTGGCGGAATTGCAGGATATTCTTGAGGAGGCCGGGTTTACCTGCATTGCCGGGATAGAAGCGGTTGCGGAGCATTCCCTGATGCGTCAGTTCGGCGCAGGGCGGCCTGACGGGGCAGACGAGAGGGAATTGACGGATTTTGCGGCAAAGATCAAAGCCGGAATGGAGGAAACCGGGACAGGAAATAAGCTGAAGCTTCCGGGAAACCGTCCTTACAGAGTATATAATGGAGTGCCGCTGAAACCGGAGGCAAAGGGGAAATGTGTGGCCTGCGGGCTTTGTGCAAAAGAATGCCCGGCAGGGGCAATTCCTGGGGACCATCCCCGGAGTACGGACAGGGAAAAGTGCATTTCCTGTATGCACTGCGTCCGGGTGTGCCCCCGGCAGGCAAGGAGCTGCAGCAGGCTGCTGGGTTTTATGGCAGGGCAGAAATTGAAAAAGCACTGCGCCGGCAGAAAAGAGAACCGGCTGTATTTGTAGCCAGGGGTGGCCTATTCTCCCCCGCTCTGTGGGTGTACTCAACCTGCAAAAAAAGAAAATTTCGTAGCTGCTTTGATAACCCGGGGTGCCCTTCTCACCTGATGCATACACATCCTGCCTTTTGAAAAAAGGGATGGACGTTCCGTCGTGTTCTTTATGGATTGTTTTTTCATAAGTTGCACTCATTCAAAATCATCAAAATCATAAGACTGTAGACAAATCAGCTGTATCAGTTTTAACCATATCTGCAAGAGTTTTATTATTAAAAAAATCATTGATCATCTGATAGAATTCTACCCACATGGGATATGTTCTACATTCAGAAGTTCTTTCGCAAGGGAGTGTTCCGCATTCCAGACAGGCTACCGGTGCAAGATTGCCTTCTGTCAGCCGCAGAACGTCTCCGATTTTGCAGTCTTCAGGTGGTATTACGAGGCGATAACCGCCGCCCTTACCCTGCAATCCTTCAATAACGCCGTTTTTTGACAATACAGGTATAATTCGCTCTAAATACTTTAGGGAGATTCCCTGCCTTTCAGCAATGTCCTTCATTGGAACATAACCATTTTCTGTATGCTCGACAAGATCTATTAAAACACGGAGTGCATAGCGCCCTCTGGTGGAAATCAGCATTGCAGTCACCTCATTTTAAACAGTTTCACAAGTTTACACTTCCAGCAAATAATCATACCAATAATAGCACCAACTCCTGCCTGCAAAATTTGATAAGGCAGCTTGAGTATTGCATACTCAGGTGTACTGTATATGCACGCTCTGCCAAGAGAATATCCGATCACCATAATAATGGCGCCAAGCGTTACCCCAATTCCCGAAGATAAGACGGGATGCTTCTTAAGAATGTAGTGTGAACACACAGATATAACCACCGCCTGTAAGCCGTGTGTTGCCAACGATACAAACATAGGTAACGGATAAAAGAACAGGTCACCTAAAAATGAACCAACACCGCCGACCATGAATGCAGAAAATGGTTCCAGTATAATTGCTGCTGTGCAGATGATGATATCATTCATATATAAGTGACCGCCGGGGACGGGAACACCAAAAGAACTCATGGCAATATTCAGTGCCATAAACATGGCTGTAATACACAATCGATAGGGTGTAAACTTTGCGGGTTGATTTTTAATGTCAGACATGAATAAATCCTCCAATTCCTTTGACAGCACCGGTTTCCTGAATAAAGGTACCGGTGCTTTTACTTAATCTGCAAACAGCGGTGTAGACAAATATCTGGCTCCGGTATCGGGCAGCAGTTGCTATTTTACTGCGTCAAAGCCGTTTTTCAGATCGGCAATGATGTCATCAATATGTTCCGTACCGATAGACAAACGAATCGTATTCGGCCGGATTCCCTGATCCGCAAGTTCTTCTGCGGAAAGCTGGCTGTGTGTGGTCGTTGCAGGATGAATGACAAGGCTTTTGACATCAGCAACATTGGCAAGCAGGGAAAAGATTTTCAGGCTGTCAATAAATTTATGTGCTTCGGCCTGACCGCCCCTGATCTCAAAGGTAAAAATAGAACCTCCGTCATTGGGGAAATATTTCTGATATAGTGCATAATCCGGATGATTCGGCAATGACGGATGATTGACCTTTTCCACCTGCGGATGACTTGTGAGAAAGGCTACAACCTTTTTGGTATTCTCTACATGACGTTCCAGCCGGAGTGACAGAGTTTCGATACCCTGCAAGAGCAAAAATGCCGCAAACGGAGAAAGCGTAGCGCCTGTATCACGCAGCAGTACCGCACGAATATAAGTCACAAATGCTGCGCTGCCTGCCGCTTTTACAAAGGTAACGCCGTGATAGCTTGGGTTCGGTTCTGAAATAGCCGGATATTTGCTGCTTGCGGACCAATCGAATTTTCCGGAGTCCACAATAATGCCGCCGAGCGTTGTACCATGACCGCCGAGGAATTTTGTTGCAGAATGGACGACAATATCTGCACCGTGTTCAATCGGGCGGATGAGATACGGTGTACCGAAGGTATTGTCAACCACAAGAGGGATCCCGTGTTTATGTGCAAGCGCCGAAAGAGCATCAATATCGGGAATATCGCTGTTGGGATTGCCCAGGGTTTCGATATAGAGGGCTCTTGTATTATCCTGGATTGCCGCTTCGACTTCTGTAAGATCGTGAATGTTTACAAAGCTTGCCGTGATACCAAAGTTCGGAAGCGTGTGTTCCAGTAGATTATAACTGCCGCCGTAAATCGTTTTTTGCGCAACGAAGTGACCGCCGTTCTGTCCAAGGGCTTCAAGAGTGTATGTAATAGCTGCTGCACCCGAGGCAAGAGCCAAGGCTGCAATACCGCCCTCCAGAGCTGCGACACGCTGTTCGAGAACGTCCTGTGTGGAGTTGGTAAGTCTGCCGTATATATTGCCGGCATCAGCAAGACCGAAACGGGCGGCAGCATGTTCGCAGTTACGGAACACGTATGAAGTAGTCGCATAAATCGGCACCGCACGGGCATCGGTTGCCGGATCCGGGTTTTCCTGACCTACATGGAGCTGTAAAGTTTCAAATTTATAGTTAGACATAATTGTAGTTCCTTTCATGATTGAATTTGTGTAAATCTATATAAGCTGTGTGAACTTACAGCTACACATTCGGCCATAACGGAAATTCTCTCTGACGAGTTTCTCAAAATAATTTTCCATAAATTGATCATCTTCTTTCTGATAACCGGAAGACTCCGATGAAGTCTCTCGGTTGTAAGCGGTTGTGTTTCAGCCTAAGATCAGGCAGCACAAGGGGTTGCTCTTGAAATGGAGAACGCATCCCGCAATCTCCTTTCATAATAATACCTACCAGATTGGTTGGTATTATTATGGCATCAAAAACCAACCGTGTCAATAGGTAAATGGGATTTTTTGTCTTTTGTGTCTGTCTTTGCTGCAGCGTCTGCTGATGCCGTTTCTGCAAGAACTGTTGCCGCACAGAACGAATTTCTTCTTCATGGAGCAATTATGCCAGGCTTTCACACGGTCAATTGCAGAGCGTTCTTGTTCCTGGCTGCTTTGATAACCTGGGGTGTCTTCCTCACCTGGCGCACACACAGCCTGCCTTTGGAAAAAGGATGGGCACTTTTCTCCTGTTTTATTAGAAATAAAAATGAGGTGGAGGGCTGCAGGAAAGTATGGTATCCTGTTCCTGGAAATGGAGCATCTGCATGCGCCGACAGGGCCTTCTTTTGTGAACAGGAGTGCTGTTCAAATGTCAGGGGATCGAAGGCGGATGCGGAACCGGAATGGGAGGGAAGACAATGCAATCATTGGAAGAGTATTTGCAGGGCCTGAAACAATGGCTTCAGGACACCAAGGATTCGCCCTTGGAGGAAATGTCCGATTTTTTTACAAAACGTCTGCAGGGTTATGAGGAACATATGTCGGTTTGGGAGGAATCATACCGGATGTTTGCCGAAATCCTGCCTTTGGATTGCAGGAAAATTTTGGACCTGGGATGCGGAACCGGACTGGAACTGGACCGGATCTGGAAGCGGAATCCGGACATTGAGGTGACAGGTGTGGATTTGTGTCAAAGTATGTTGGACAAGTTAAGGGAGAAGCATTCTGATCAGCAGCTGACTATCGTATGTGAGGATTATTTTCAATATGATTTTGGCAGCGGAAAGTGGGACGCGGTGATTTCTTTTGAAAGCCTGCATCATTTCCTGCCGGAACGAAAACGGGCATTGTACCGGAAAATTTATGAAAGCCTGAAGGCGGGCGGCATCTTCCTTTTGGGGGACTATATTGCCAGTTGTGATGAGGAAGAGGCGCTTCTGCGGGGCATATATCTGGAGAAAAGGAAGCAGTCCGGAATACCGGATGAGCGTTTTGTTCATTTTGATATTCCGTTGACCCTGGAGCATGAAACGGAACTCATACTGGGCGCCGGGTTTGTGATTGAAAAGGTACTGGATAATCCGGATGGCGCAACGCTCATTGCGGCCGGAAAAAAGTGGCAATGAGCGTGGCTGAACCGTTGCGGCGTGGGCAGGTATTCATTATACAGCACCGTTCCCTGCCTGCGTCAGGTCCAGAATCCCGTCATATCGTGAAAGCATATCCGGAGTCAGACGGTGCGTGACTGTAATGATAAGACAGTTTTTAAGTCCCATGACCTGTTTTTCGATTTTTTCTGCCGTTTCCTTGTCCAGATTGGCGGTAAACTCATCCAACAGCAGTACCCGGCTTTTCTTAAGCAGCGCTCTGGCCAGGCTTAGGCGCTGCTTTTCGCCGCCTGAAAAGTTTTTGCCGTTTTCCTCCACCATGGCGGAAAGCCCCTCCGGAAGAGAATCCACAAGCTCCTTCAATCCTGCCTGCTCCAGGGCGGCTTCGATTTCCTGCGGGGTGTATTCTTCATGATATAGAGTGATGTTATTTTGAATTGTGTCCTGAAACAAGAAGGTATCCTGGGAGACATATGCCACCGTATTTCCCAGATACTCCCGTGTCAGCTCCCTCAATTCCACGCCGTCATAACGGATGCTGCCGCTGTAATTGGGATAGTACCCCAGAAGCAGGGAAAGAAGCGTACTCTTTCCGCAGCCGCTTTTTCCGATAACTGCATAATGCTTTCCTGCCCGGAAACGGAAGGAGAGATTGCGGATGACTTCCCTGGAAAGGGTTTCTTCCATGGGAGGATTTTGCTCCATTGTATCCTCCTCATTTATGTTTTCTCCATATCTGAAAGAAAGCTTATCCAGGATGATTTCCTCCCGGAAGCCGTTTGCTTTCGGAATGTCGGCATCTTTCGTGTCATGTGCTTTTCTCCTTGAAAGCGTGTTTTCTCTGGAAGGTTCTTCTTTCGTAGGACATGCTTTTTCCCTTGAAAGCCCTTTTTCCATAAAATCATTTTTGTCTGTCTGGGTCAGCAAATTCCGGGTTGTGATATTTTCTCCCAGTAAATGCCGAAACCGTTTTTCCAGAGGCCTGGAGGCGCGGAAATTAGCCACAATGGAGGGCATGGATTCGATCGGAG
>CAJULV010000055.1 GCA_910587555.1 uncultured Acetatifactor sp. | reverse complement strand
ACAGAGAACATGAGAGTATTGCGGCTCTTGGGAAAACAGTGGTGGGGTACGTAGTGCTGTAATGCTGCTGGTATTGGTTTTTCTCTGATAAGGATAAAACAGAGGGGATATACGAATTAAAGTTAAAAACTAAACATAAAAAGGATTGAGAAAATGATTATTACGAAGACACCGTTTCGCATGTCTTTTTTCGGCGGGGGAACGGATGTGGAGGGATATTTCCGGGAAAACGGCGGCGCTGTGCTGTCCACCACCTTTGATAAATACTGCTATGTAAATGTACGGCACTTACCCAGGTTTTTTCAATATTCCACGGAACTGGCCTATTCGAAAATGGAGAGGGTGGACTCGGTGGAAGACATTCAGCATCCGGCCATCCGGAATGCAATGAAAATGTTGGACATGCACGAAATCCGCCTGACCTATGAGGCTGACCTTCCGGCCCGCTCCGGACTGGGGACCAGCAGTTCTTTTGCCGTGGGGATGCTGAATGCATTTTACGCGCTGAAAGGAAAGTATGCGGATAAAAAAAGACTTGCGGAGGAAGCGATTTATCTGGAGCGGGTCCTCTGCAGGGAGGCAGGGGGCTGGCAGGACCAGATAGCCGCATCCTATGGCGGTTTCAACAGAATTAATTTCAGCAGCGAGGGATATGAGGTGTTTCCTGTGATTATTTCCCCCCAACGGAAAAGACAGCTGAACAGAAACCTGCTGCTGTTTTTTACCGGTTTTACGAGGTCATCTTCCGACGTGCAGAAACAGAATGATCTGGAGGGAAGGAAAAAGAGGGGGACACTGAAAGAAATTCACGGTCTTGTGGAGGAGGCGGAGAAAATACTGACGGACAGTCAGACGGACCTGGACAGTTTCGGCTTTCTGCTTGACTGTGAGTGGAAGCTGAAGCGGGGGATTGGGGATGCCGTCTCAACGGACTATATTGACCGGGTATACAGAAAGGGAATAGAAGCCGGGGCACTGGGAGGGAAGCTCTTGGGGGCCGGCGGAGGCGGCTTCTTTGTCTTCTATGCGCCGGAGGAATGTCAGGAAAGAGTAAGGGATGCCCTGAAAGAATTGTTATATATCCCTTTTGAATTTGAAAATACAGGAACGAAAATTATTTATTATGCACCTGAAAGTTATGAACCCAGAGGATAACTGCACTTTCGAAGGGAACAGCGTATGAAAACAGTGATTATGGCAGGAGGAAAAGGAACCCGGATTTCCCCTGTAGCAGGAGATATTCCCAAACCCATGGTGCGGATTGGGAATAAGCCTGTATTGGAACATGAAATGGAATGTCTCCGGGAGCAGGGATTTACGGATATCCTGTTGACAGTGGGGCATCTGGGCAGGGTGGTTATGGACTACTTTGGCGACGGCAGCGGAATCTCTCCGGCCACCGGCCGTAAATTCGGTGTCCATATAGAATATTATGCGGAAAATGAACCGTTGGGCAGCGGGGGCGCTTTATTCCGGCTGCGGGATTGTTTAAAAGAGGATTTTCTGCTGTTAAACGGGGATGTGGTCTTTGATGTGGATTTTGTGAGGTTTGCAGAATTCCACAGGAGCCATGGGGGACTGGCTACGCTTTTTACCCATCCAAACAGCCATCCCTATGACAGCGGCATTATTCTGGCGGACGGAAACCATGCAGTGCGGAAATGGCTGGCAAAAGAAGACGAAAAGCCTGCCTGCTACTGCAACAGGGTAAATGCCGGACTGCATATTATTTCACCGGCGCTTCTGGACAGGGAGCCGCCTTCTCCGAAAGTGGACCTGGACAGGGAGGTGTTAAAGCCCCTGGCGGGAACAGGGAAGATGTTCTGCTACGACAGCCCGGAATATGTAAAGGATATGGGAACGCCTGACCGGTATGAAGATGTCTGCCGGGATTTCGAAAAAGGAGTGGTAAGGGCAAGGAATCTCCGTAACAGGCAGAAGGCCGTATTCCTGGACCGGGACGGGACAATCAACAGATATGTGGGATTCCTGCGCAGGCCGGAGGAACTGGAGCTTCTGGAAAATGCTGCGGAGGCAGTAAGAAAGATCAATGATTCCGGTTATCTGGCCATAGTGGTGACAAATCAGCCTGTACTGGCCAGGGGGGAAGTGACCAGGGAACAGTTAGGGGAAATCCATGACCGCCTGGAAACACTTCTCGGCAGGAAAGGGGCATACCTGGATGCCATATATTACTGCCCGCACCATCCGGAGAGGGGATTTCCGGGGGAAGTGCCGGAATGGAAAGCTGTCTGCAGCTGTCGGAAGCCAGAGCCGGGGATGTTACTGGCTGCGGCAGAAAAGTTCAATATTGACCTGGGGCAGTCCTGGATGGTGGGAGACAGTGAACGGGATATCCGGGCAGGACAGGCTGCCGGATGCGGAACCGCATTGATTCATGAGGGATGCCCTTCCTGGGGGCAGACGGAGACAGTGGGGTCATTGTGGGAATTTGCAGAAAGGATACTTACCTGACGTTGAGCCGCAGTTCAGACAGGGGGCTGAAAGGTTACGGCGTTGATACAGAAAAGAGTCCGTAGGAGTAAGCATGGCACGGGTGTAATGAAAACATTGCAGGATGAAAGCGGAAATGAATTCAGGGAATTTTCTGCAGGAAGGGAGCCTATATGGAAGACAGGCTGAAGAGACAGATAGAGCAGCTGGTTCACCGTTATCCGGAGCTGGGCGGAAACAGGCAGGACATTCTGGACGCTTATCTGGTGATGGAAAGGTGCTATGAGTCAGGGGGAAAGCTTCTGATCGCGGGAAACGGAGGTTCGGCGGCAGATGCCGAACATATTGTGGGAGAACTGATGAAAGGGTTTAAACGCCCCCGGCCGGTGGGAGCGGAACTTGCCCGCAGATTACAGGAGGTTGACCCGGAGAGGGGAAGGGTGCTGGCAGAGAGCCTGGAATGCGGACTGCCTGCTATCCCGCTGACTGCCAATGGGGCTTTGGCCACCGCATATTTGAATGATGTGGGTTCGGAGGGGATTTTTGCCCAGCAGCTTTTCGGGTACGGGAGAAAAGGGGATGTGTTTTTAGGAATTTCCACTTCCGGCAGCAGCGGGAATGTGGTCAGTGCAGCCGTTGCGGCAAGGGCTTTGGGGATTTCGGTAGTCGCTTTGACCGGAAAGGACGGGGGAAGGCTGGCCGGACTGGCTGATGTAACCATATGTGTGCCGGAGAAGGAGACATATATGGTTCAGGAGCTGCATCTGCCTGTTTACCATTGTCTGTGCCTGATGCTGGAGGAGCGGTTTTTTGGAGATTTAGAAGATTAGGGATAAGGGAAAGCAGATTATGGAGAAGCAGCCTTTATTAAATACTTATGTTAATAATGTGGATATGAGGGAGGCTGTTGAGGCCATTGAGGAAATGATCGTGTCGGACAGAAAGGGATATGTTGTCCCTGTCAATGTGGACATGGTGGTTAAAATGGAGACGGATCAACATCTGAAGGAGATCATAGACGGGGCGGACATGGCTGTGGTAGACGGAAAACCGCTGGTCTGGATATCCAAATGGCACGGACGTCCGGTAAAGGCCAAAGTTTCCGGTTCTGACCTGGTTCCGCTGCTCTGCAGAAGAGCGGCAGAAAAAGGCTATTCCGTATTTATCCTTGGAGGCATGGAGGGAACGGCCCGGAAGGCAAGGGCCAACCTGGAAAAGGCTTTTCCGGAAATCCGTATAACAGGCACATATGCGCCGCCGTTGGGGTTCGAAAAAGACAAAGCTGAACTGGACCGGATTAACCGGATGATTTCGGAAGCGGGACCTGATTTGCTTGTGGTCTGTTTCGGGTGCCCCAAACAGGAAAAGTGGATATATGATAATTATGGGAAATATGGGGCTAAGGTTTCGATCTGCGCAGGTGCCACAGTAGATTTTCTGGCGGGAAATGTGAGCCGTGCGCCGGAATGGATGAGGGAATGGGGACTGGAGTGGTTTTACCGTTTTCTGCAGGAACCCAGGCGGATGTTCCGGCGGTATTTTGTGGATGATGTAAAGATTCTCAAATGTGTTTTTAAATACTGGTGATTTTGGAATTGATTTTTTTCTCACAGAGAAGAGATAAATTAAGCAGGGGAGTAAAGTGTGGATATGATTAGTGTTATCATACCGATTTATAATGCTGAAAAGTATTTGAGAATGTGCCTTGACAGTTTGGTATTTCAGACATGTAAAAGTATCGAAGTATTAATGATAGACGATGGCTCAAAAGACGAATCTCCCCAAATCTGCGATGAGTATGCTGCGCGATATGAGAATTTTGTGGCGGTGCATAAAGAAAACGGCGGGTGTTCGTCTGCGCGAAATCTTGGTTTGCAGAAGGCAAAAGGGGAATTTATTGCATTTGTGGATGCTGACGATTGCCTGGATGCTGACTTTTATGAGATTCTTCTGAATGCATTGATGGACACAGACAGTGATATAGCGGCATGCTCTTACAAAAATGAATATTCCGGGGATATCAGGGTGATCAAAAGGCATGATGTTATTCCGGAAACAGTGGTTTTTAACAGCGCAGAAGCTTCTTTGGAGAGCATGACAGAGAAAGTGAATTCCATAGAAGGTTTTGTTTGGAATAAGATATGGAAAAGGGAAATTCTGGAGGGGACAGTATTCAGGACAGATGTTGCTATTGTAGATGATGCAGTATTTACATGGGAAATCGTGTCAAAGATTAAAAGAACCTGTTATGTGAATCTGCCCATGTATCATTATAGAATAATCGCTTCAAGTATTACTCGTGATTCCGGTATCGAAAACTATCTAAAGGCGTTATATGGATATGAATGGATGATAGCGGATGCTGAAAAGAGAAGCCCGAAGTGTTTGGACGGATTATGTACGGACTATATAATCTGGAATCTTAAAACATTGGAAAGAATGATTTTTATGAGTAAACCGGATGGTACCATCTATGAAAAAATCAGAAAAAATATTACTCAATATAAGGGATATATTGAAAAGTGCGGATTCAGACATCGCATTTTGGCGAAAAATGCATTGAAATCCTGGCACAGTTATAGAATGCGGGCAGTGCTGTTTTATCACATGAAGAAATGTTATATGTGGTTGAGGAAATAGAGAAAATATAACGGATGAAATTTGAAGAGGGATTTTATGGGAAGTGCGGCAGCCATAATTCTTAATTATAATTCATGGGAAGACACATTAAAAGAAGCAAAGCTGGTCAGAGAGAAAGCAGGAATTGCCTGGAAGGATATTATCGTGATCGATAACTGTTCTACAAACGATTCTGCACGGAAGTTGGAAGAGAACGCATCGGGACAATATGTATTTTTACAGACAGGGGAAAACAGAGGATATGCTTCCGGAAATAATGTTGGATTAAGGTATGCGTATGAAAAAAACTATAAATATGCCTGGATTATCAATAATGATATTTTGTTTGATGATGAAAGAATTTTGGATAAATTGCTTTATGTTTTTGACAAAGAGGATCAGGTTGCCGTAGTAAATCCGGATATTTATGCGCCTGACGGACATATGTATAATCGCGATTCCGTACGGCCGACTTTTTTTGATTTGACATTGGGAATGCTGGCTTATCGAAAGAAAGGGAGAGTAATAGAAGACCGGGGCGGCTATGGATATGTATACAGGCCGCAGGGGTGCTGTATGGTAGTTGATCTGGAAAAATTATGTGAAATAGATTATCTGGATGAACATACATTCTTGTATTCTGAAGAAATTATTCTTGCAGAAAAGCTTGCAGAAAAAAATTATTTATGTGTATGCTGCAAGGATGTGAACATCATACATGATCACTCTAAAACAGTGAAATCATCAATGGATAAAAGGAAAATAAATAAGATTCAGAGGAATAGTTTTACATATTATTTGAAACAGTATAGAAAATTTAATACTATCCAGATTTTAATATGTCTAGTGTTCTATTGCTTGAAAATAAGTTTGCTTAATTTAAAAACTTAATGCATGAATATTTGGGGGAGTCAATAAATGCTGTTCAGTATTATTGTTCCGGTTTATAACGTAAAAAATTATATAGAGGAATGTCTGCAGTCAATTATTTTCCAAGCAATTGATTTTCCTTTAGGGGCAGAAATAATACTTGTAGACGATGGTTCAACCGACGGGAGCGGCGAAATATGCAATCGATACTGGATAAAATATCCGGAAATAATTAAGGTTGTTCATCAGGAAAACCAGGGACTTTTATTGGCCAGAAGGAGAGGATTTAGAGAGGCCAAGGGCGAATATATTATAAATTGTGATTCTGATGATAAACTGTCTCAAAATTGCTTGCATGAGCTTTCGAGTGTAATTTCAAAATTTGGAACAGATGTTGTATTTTATAATGTAATGGCGTTTGAACCAGGAAGAGAATCGCAGTGGACAACAAATATATTTTCAAATAACTTATGTGAAATAGTGGACTCTGCACAGGTTTTGGATAATTATCTGTTAACGTATGAATGTGTGAGTATGTGGTGCAAAACCTTTAAGAGAAGATGTCTGGATTTTAATCTTGATTACAGTGAATACCGTAGGTTGAATATGGGGGAAGATACGCTTCAGTCCGCAGAAATCTATTCTCATGCCTCTACATATTCTTACCTGAATAAAACATTATATTACTATAGATGTGCTGTAGGGATGACTTCAAAGTTTGTGGAAGACTATTATTTTCAATTTAAGCAAGTATGTAAAATCATAGAAAAAACAGAAAAAATAGCCCAAATAAATGATTTTGATAAAAAAATGGCGGTGAAAGTATTCGGCATTGCTGCCCGGTCCATCACACAGGGAAGAAAGGATAGAAGATACAGTTATTCTGCGGAGAAGGAATACCTAAAAGCAATCAGAGAGGATGAGTTAGTGCAGAAATATGCACAGTTATATGGTGACATAAAGTTCAAACTGCAGAGGAGCCATAGAGTGTTATGCGGGATGCTGCTGAAAAGATTTTACCTTGGAATCTGGCTTATGATAAAGCTTTACAATTTGGTATCGTGAACAAGAGGGCTGAATCTATGAAAAGGTTTTTACAGTGTTGTGTGTATTCATTGAAGTTTATGGTAAGGTTTAGGGAACATTCCGACAATGAGCGAATGAGGAAATATGTTTCTATCGTGCTGATTCCATTTGGTATTGTAAAGTATATTCAACTGTCATTAAAAAATCTGTTACATGTGAAAGGGAACAACAGGACTCAAAAGTGTGCAGTTGTGGTCATTGTGAAAGACGAAAGGAGATATCTGGAGGAATATTTTGATTTCTACACAAATATGGGATGTGACGTAATTGTATACGACAATGAATCCAGGGATGATTTAAAAGAGCTGACAGAACAGTTTGATAAGGTGATTTACCATTGGTGGCCAGGACGAAAAAGGCAGATAGATGCATACAATGATGCAGTTAATTGCTATAAAAACAAATATAGATACATGATGTTTTTTGACGCAGATGAATTTCTGGTGTGCGATCGTTTATTTGAAAATAAAAAGCTTACAGAAATACTGGATGAAATTTTTGAAAGGAATCCTAAGGCTTCAGGAATTGGTATTAATTGGCTTATATTTGGTTCTTCCGGCCGTAAAGGCTATCCGGCGGGGGGGTAATAGATTCTTTTCTCTGGTGCTCCGAAGATGAGTTTGAACGGAATCAGCTGGTGAAATCCATCGTGATTCCGGAGAGGATTGCAGGGTGGGTAGACTCACATTTACCGAGTTCGGTTATGGGCTATCATATGATAAATATGGATGGTAAAAGATTAGTGATGCCAAGAAATGATTTGCCAAACGATAAAAGCATACGATTGTATCATTATTTTTGTAAAAATGAAGAGTATTTTACTGAAAAGATAAAAAAGGGTTTTGCAGATCGAATTGCAAATGAAAAAATCGAAATGTTTTATTATTGTGATAAAAATAATATTTATAATGATAAAGCTATGAAATTGAAAAAAGTTATGACAGGAGCAGAGGAGACCGTTTGCTGATTACCAAACGGTTAAGTGCTTGAAGGGATAGTGATGTTTTGATTAAAGTGAAGGTGATGTGAAAATGAGCAGAAATCATTTTTCGGGAGTTTTTCCTGTAATTGCTCTGACATTTTGTTTTATGGCAGATATAAGTGTCTATACAGGAATAAAAAGCGAGTATGCTTACTATGTTATGGCTTTATTTGTTGTTTTGGCCGCTTTTAAATATGTCGTAAACAGATGTCATTTCACAGACCGTTTAAAGGGAAATGTTATTTTGTTTTATTTTATGTTTAATTTTATGTCAAAGGTAGTTATTTATGGATATTCTTTAGTTTTGCTTTTTCTGGGATTAACAGAAAAAAGATTCATAAGTACAAATATACAGACATTTATAAATGGGTTATCGGCCATATCGATTTTTTATCTGTTTGGCGCAAAAGCATTTGACTATAGCTGCCTGGCTGTGATTTTTGCATACATAGCGGAGACAGCTGTGGGAATTTCCCAAAGGGGGTTAGGCATAAGCCTGGAGTATCATGACTTGGCCTTTTCTGTTGGATATATAATTTTATATATTCTTTATAAAAAAATATATAAATTAAAGAAAGGCTTTGTTATTTTAACTTTTGCTATACTTATGGCTGTCTGGGCAGGTAAGAGGATTGGGTGGCTAGCCTTAATTTGTACTGTTGTAGCATGGATAATGATGACAATGTTGAGGGAGCGCAGTAAAAAGCAAATGATGTTTTGGAGTGGAATTATTATCATGGCTTTCTGTTTTTTGTTTCTTCAATTTACGATGAATCCTGGTATTCGGGAAATAGCATCGGCACTGTCTGTTGGAATGAGCGGAAGAGAGTATTATTATGAGGCGCTTCAACCATATGTAAGGAACGAAATCACCTTTTTAGGACTGGGAAGAAATGCAGTACAGGTAATTATGACAGAGGACTTTCCCTGGTTTCAGGTGGGGAATGTACACAGTGATATCTTTAGAATGTATGCCGAATGCGGATTCATATTGTTTTTTCTTTGGCTGCTTTGGTACTTGGTTATCATGGTTCGGTCTGCCATCAGAAAATTCGGGCTTCCTGTGGGGGAATTTGTTTTTCTGCTGACAGTATATACCTTTATTGTTTATTTTACAGATAATACAGAATTATATCTAATGAATCAATATTTTTATATTTTGGCGATGCTGATATTTTCCTATGAAGCAAAAAGCAGGGGAGTACAGTGGGAAAAGCGGTTGCAAAATGAGGTTGAGACAAAACAAATTCAATAGTCAATTTCCGGACAATCTATTTATTGCAGTGGAAATGTGTGAGTGTAATAGCTTTGAAAGACTAAATGAGGGCGGGCATTATGGAAAAGATTTTAACAGTAAGTATTGCTGCATATAACGCAGAAAGAGATTTGGCATATTGCCTGGATTCATTGGTAAATTCCAATGTACTGAACCAATTGGATATTATCGTTATTAATGATGGTTCTGTTGATACAACCCCAATGATAGCTCAGTCTTATGTGGATAGATATCCTGATTCTATACGTTTGATTAATAAAAATAATGGAGGCCATGGTTCAACAATCAATGCAAGTATTCCAATTGCGCAGGGAAAATACTATAAGTTATTAGACTCTGATGACTGGTTTAAAAGTGAAAGTCTAGACAGGCTTGTAGAGTATTTAGAAGAGAACGATGTCGATATGGTTCTGAATCCATATCAGGAAGTTTCGTTTTTCAATCGTGCGGAGAAAAAATTTTTTGATCCCAATCAGGCTGGTGTTCAGAGTAATGTAATATTGAGTGTTAATAATTTGAACACAAAAACTATTCTTTATATGCATTCTTTGACTTTTAAGACCAGTATTGTAAAGCAAATGGGTTCAATTATTGACGAAAATTGTTTTTATGTAGATATGGAATATTGTGTATTTCCAATGCTATATGTAAAAACATTTTCCTGTTTGTCATACCCAGTATATCAATATTTGATTGGCTCTCAGACACAAAGTATGAGTATGGAGAATTTGATAAAGAGACGGGATCAGCATCTGAAAGTAACCAAGAGATTGGTGAATTTTTATAATAAAAATGCTGGAAAGTTACCTGTAGCGGTCACAAACAGCATAGCATTGAGGATAAAGTATGCTGTTTATCAACAGTACAAAATCTATTTGAATATGGCGCCTGGAAAAGCATATGAAGAAATAAAGGGATTTGATACATGGCTGGGAAAACAGAATAAAGAATTGTATGCGGGACCAGAGGGCAGGCAGATGAAATTTATAAGATTTAACAGAATGACAGGGTATAAACTATTTGTCCCATTTCTTGCACTTGTTTTCTTAGCCAAAAGTTTATGTAAAAAGATTCGTTGCTTGTTTATTGTGCAAACGTAAGGATGGTTTACAAAGTAATTACCATGGAGATTTAATTATGATAGATAAAAGTGAAAAGCAAATAATGGAAAAATGGGATACAACTGCTCTCGATAGTCCGCTTGTGACAATATGCTGTACTGCATTTAACCATGAATATTATATAGAGCGGGCTTTAGACGGGTTTTTAATGCAGGAGACAACATTTCCCTTTGAAGTAATTGTACATGATGATGTCTCTACTGATCGTACAGTCGAAATTATCAGAGAATTTGAAAACAGGTTTCCTTCCATTATTAAACCTGTTTATGAGGTTGAAAATCAATACTCAAAAAATGATGGTTCGTTGCGCAGAATTATGTATGAGAAAGCAAAAGGAAAGTATATCGCGTTGTGTGAAGGTGATGATTATTGGTGTGATTCCGATAAAATTCAGCAACAGGCAGAGGCGCTGGAAGAACATCCGGAGTGTACTATTGCTTTTTGTAAAGTACAGTTTGTTGATCAAACTGGTAAGCTATTAAGTAATACTACAGCACCGGGTACGGGTATCTTTAGAGATGGAATTATTACATTAGAGGATTTAGTACATAATGAATTTGGAATGGGAAATTGGACATTTCATACTTCAAGTTTCTTATATAGGGCAGAATTAGGAGCAGGACATATGCAAATCATGCAGGAAGAGTTCAGCGTATTTCCGTATGGAGATATGCCGCTTCAATTGTACTGTTTGATGAATGGAAATGGTTATTATATTGATAAAATTCAAAGTTGTTATAGAACAATGTCTGGAGGCTATAACTCGTATATGGAACAGCATCCTGAGATTCAGATAATACATTTGAAAAACTTAATAAAAGGCCTGGAGAAGTTTGATCAATTGACAAGAAGAAAATATCATAAAAACGTCACTAAAGGTATTTGTAGAACAAAATTCAGAATTGATGTTATTAGTAAAAGTTGGCTTAAAGTCTTGCATCCTCGTTATATTAAAATGGGTGTAAGCCTGCAATTAAAAATGTTTATTAAGATTCTTTTTCCTAAAACATATGGCAGACTGGTATTATTGAAACGGTCTATTTAACTGGTGGAATATCAGGAAATAATATGCTGTTTGGGAAAGGGCATATCAACATATGTGTAAAAGGTAAAGTATGAAATCAAAGTCAAATAACCATGACTGCCAGGTGGAAAAACAAAAAGTGCTGTCTGGCCTGTTCTGGCGCTTTGCAGAGCGCTGCGGAGCCCAGGGCGTTTCCTTTGTGGTATCTATTGTCCTGGCCAGGCTCCTGGCGCCGGAGGTATATGGGACAATTGCCCTGATTACGGTTTTTACGGCAGTACTGCAGGTATTTGTGGACAGCGGAATGGGCAATGCCCTCATTCAGAAAAAGGATGCGGACAATGATGATTTTTCCACTGTTTTTTACTTTAATATGGCAGTCTGTTGTGTCCTTTATCTGGGGATGTATCTTGCAGCGCCCTATATAGCAGAATTCTACAATGACGGTGAACTTACAGCAGTAGTTCGTGTTCTGAGTCTGACGCTGATCATCTCCGGTGTGAAGAATGTGCAGCAGGCGTATGTTTCCAGAAATATGTTGTTCAGGAACTTTTTTTACGCTACGTTGGGAGGAACCATTGGGGCTGCGGCAATTGGCATTGCCATGGCATACATGGGGTACGGCGTGTGGGCTTTGGTGGTACAGCAGGTCTTCAATGCAGCGGTGGATACGGTTATTCTCTGGATTACGGTGAAATGGCGTCCCGGGAGAACTTTTTCTCTTCAGAAACTGAAAGGCCTGTTCTCTTTTGGATGGAAGATGCTGGTATCAGGGCTTCTGGATACGATATACGGGAACCTGAGGCAGTTACTGGTGGGCAAGATTTATTCTTCATCGGATCTGGCCTATTATAACAGGGGACAGCAGTTTCCAAACTTCATTGTGAACAATATCAACAGCTCCATAGACAGTGTACTGTTTCCCGTGATGTCAAGCGTGCAGGATGATCGGGAAAGAGTAAAAGATATGACGAGAAAATCAATAAAAGTAAGCGTGTATGTGATGGCACCGCTGATGATGGGACTGGCTTTTACGGCAGAGTCTGTGGTGAGGCTGGTTCTCACTGACAAATGGCTGGCATGCATTCCTTTTCTGCGTATTTTCAGTATAACCTATATGTTTTACCCCATCCACACTGCGAATTTAAACGCTATTAAAGCAATGGGGCGGAGCGATTTGTTTTTAAAACTGGAAATTATCAAAAAGGGTGTGGGATTGATCTTAATGATTTCCTCCATACAGTTTGGCGTTCTGGCTATGGCGTACAGTATGTTGTTGGGGAATGTGATAAGTCAGGTTATTAATTCATGGCCTAACCGAAAACTATTGGGATACAGCTATGCAGACCAGATAAAGGATATTCTTCCCAGTATTTTGTTGGCTGTGTTTATGGGGATTTGTGTGTATATGGTTACTTTTTTTAACCTTTCCTCTTTTATTACATTATGTATACAGATGATTTCAGGTGCACTAATCTATATTATCAGTTCGGCTGTGTTTAAAATGGATTCTTTTCTGTATCTATGGAATCTGTTAAAAACGGTCATACATAGGTGAGAATGCTTTACAGCGGCGGAACTGGAGAACTTTTCGCAAGCAGTGATATGTATGGGATCAGCGAAAACTGGCAGGAAAGCAGAAAGATATTCAGGAACAGTATTGGAAGAAAAGTTGAGGGTATACGATATGAAAGAGAAATATAAGAACAAAACGTTGTTGGTGCTTGGTTCAAATGTTGGGGCAAAAGATATTGTTTTGTATGCGAAAGAAAATGGTGCGTATACCATTGTGGCGGATTATTTGCCGCCTGAAAAGTCAGAGGCCAAAAATGTAGCGGATGATCACTTTCTTGTAAGCACAGGTGATTTGGATGGGCTGTCAAAGTTGGTGGAAGAAAAACAGGTAGATGGAATTTTGGCCGGTGTAAGCGAATTTAATTTGCTGAACGCGATGGAACTTTCGGAAAAACATGGTTTACCTTTTTATTGTAATAGAAAACAGTGGGATCAGATTGAAAAGAAAGATGAATTCAGAAGATTTTGTCAGGAAAATGGAGTGCCTTGTCCGGAAACGTATTATGCAGGGCGCTATGAGGGGGCCATTCCATGGGATTCTGTGGTCTATCCTGCAGTTTTGAAGCCGGTTGATGCCAATGCTTCTCAAGGCGTTTTTATCTGCAATTCTGAGGAGGAATTGCGGCTTCATATAGAAGAAGCAGGAGCCTGTTCGCAATGTGGCGACATTATTATTGAAGAGTTTACAGAGGGATACGAATTTTCAGCGCATTATACAATTGTGAACGGAAATGCGTCCCTTTCTTGTATGGATAATCGCTATCCGGCGGCGATACACGAGGGAAATGTGACAACAATTCCGATTGCGAGAATTTATCCTGGTCTGTTTCTTGAGGAATATATTAGCCAGGTAAACCCGGCAATGTTGAAATTATGCAGAGCATTGGGAATGCAGACAGGAGTCCTGTTTGTACAGGGAATCTATCATCCTGCCAAAAACCGTTTTTCCATATTTGAAGCCGGGCTTAGGTGTGCGGGGGAGGCTCCTTACAGGATTATTTCCCAGGTTAATAAAGTGAATTTTCTTCATACAGTGGTTGATTATGCATTAGGAGTGACACCGGATTTTTGTTTAGAGAGAGATGACCCATATATGAAGGGAAAATGCTGCGGAGTTGTTTCCTTTGCAAGCACAGGGGGAAAAGTAGGAGAAATACGCGGGTTGGAAGAGACCGTAAAAAAGATTTCAAGTGTGATTGCATATGAAAGCAGGTATCCTGTAGGAAGCGATACTCCCTGCGGCGATACGCTCCGTCAGATTATGCTGCGTTTTGTGATGGTGTGCAGCAGCCGTGAGGAAATGGAGAGAGACATTTCTTTTATAAATGAAAATGTACAGGTTTTTGATGACCGGGGACAGAATATGGTATTAAAAATGGATGCAGGAAGAATATGGGGGATTAAATAGCAGACATAGAAAGGCAGAAGATGAAAATTGCAGTTATAGGAGCAGGAGGGTTTCTTGGGACGGCCGTTTTGAAAGAGCTGTCCGGAAGCAATATGGAAGTTATCGGGATCAGTTCCCAGGCGGAACGGCTATGCAGGGAATATGCGGAAGTAAATAATATTATGTTTTCAGACAGTTTGAGGGATATTCCGGAGAATACGGATGTTTTGTTAAACTGCGCTTTTCCAAGGAGTACAGACGGAGAAGGGATGGCGTTGGGGCTGAGATACATTCAGGAAGTATTCACTGCAGCTTCAGAAAGGATATCTCATGCTGTGGTTAATATTTCTTCACAGGGGGTTTATGACTCGAAGAGAGTATGTGCAGCAGATGAAAATACCCCATTGAAACTGGAATCCGCATATGCAGTGGGGAAGTTTGCGTCTGAGTTATTGGCAGACAGCATATGTGCGGATATTGTGCATACGAATATCCGCATGGCAAGTCTGATCGGGCCGGGATTGGAACAGCGGGTTATCAATAAAATGGTACGGCAGGCTGTAGAAAGCAGGAAAATCCATGTCAGAGAAGGGAGACAGCTGTTTGGATATATGGATGTCAGGGACGCGGCAACTGCAATCATTGCTGTCTGCAATTGTGCAGGGAGAGGGGGAAGACTGGATACGGTATATAATCTGGGCAATGAAAGAAACTATACCCTTATGGAAATTGCAGCCAGGGTTGCAGCGGCGGTAAAAGACTTTTTGGGTGCACCAATAGAGATTATCTGTGAAGAAAGTCAGGATGTGCTGAACTCTTCCCTTGTATGTGACAGATTTTACAAAAAATTTAACTGGAGGCCAAGTATCAGTATGGATGAGACTATTCATTATTTGATTAAAAAAATCCCGGGGGGGTAATTCTTTTAGAGAATATATACCATGAAACGAGGAATGCTGCATGAAGAGAATTGTAATTACTGGAGGAAGCGGCTTTTTATGTTATGAGTTGGTTCGGGAACTTTCTGCGGTTCCGAACATTAAGCTTGCAGTGGTGACATCAAGGACAGAAGAAGTAGCGGAAAGATTTCAGAAATTTGAGGTGGAAGTTTATTGCAATGAGGATCTTTTGAATGGAAAAGTACTGAAAGCGCATTCTGACTGCCTGATTCATACAGCTTTCTGCAGGAAAGACGACGGAAAAAAGTTAGTAGAAAGTTTGCATTTTGCGGAAAAGGTATTTCGAATGGCGGCAGAAAGTAAAGCTGATGTGATTAATATTTCTTCTCAATCTGTGTATGGAATGACGAGAAGTGGCGAGCTTCCCACAGAAGTTAGTCCGGTGTGTCCGGAATATTCCTATGCACTGGCAAAAGCAGCCAGTGAGATTATTCTGGAAACAGTTATTGGAAATTATGCGGAAGAGGTGCAGTACACCAATATACGTATGGCATCGCTGATAGGTCCCGGGTATTTTATACCGGACAACATCACATATAAGTTTATGATGAATGCATTGAAGGGAAATGGAATATCTATTGTGGGCGGAAAACAGAGATTTTCTTTTCTGGATGTACGGGATGCTGCACAGGCTTTATGCAGGATGATTACTGCAGGGCAGCATAAGTGGAAAAAGGTCTACAATTTGGGGCATACCGAACAGACAGATATTGTATATATGGCAGAAACGGTGAATAACTGCGTAGCATTGTTGGGATTGGACAAGGTACCAATACAGATTAAAGAAGAGGATATTTTTATAAATGCAGGAATGAACAGCAACAGGTTTTACGGGGAATTTTGTTGGAAACCGAAGTACAGTTTAGAGGATACGGTTCAGGACTGTCTTTCTCTACTTTGCGGAAAAACTGGTGAGCAAAAAAGGATAAGTGGGTGAGGGCATATGAATCAGGAAGAGAAAAGTAAAAAGAAATATGCGAAGGAACAGGGGTACTATCGCAGGATTATGGCATTTTACGGCAGTGAGATTTTCAGCTTTCCACATATCTATAAATTAAAGTTGGCGGCATATACGAAGGCTTTCTCTGCGGGAAAGGATTTCAGAATAGGGAACAGGGTGAAAATCTACAGAACACACGGATTGACAGGGAAACTGTCCATTGGCAGTCATGTATTTCTGACAGATGATGTTACAGTGGATTATTCCGGAGAACTGATTATTGAGGATAATGTGACTATTTCGGAGGGCACAAAGGTTTATTCCCATAAACATGACTTGTACAAACTTGCCCATAGAATTTCGCCTAATGCAATCCCGGTGACTACCAGAATTGAGGAGGGAGCGTGGATCGGAGCAGGCAGTATTATTCTTGGAGGAGTTACCATTGGACATCACGCAGTGGTGGGAGCAGGGTCTGTTGTTACACATGACGTGGCTCCTCTTACGATCGTTGGAGGAAATCCTGCAAAGTTTATAAAGGATAATAGCCGAAGAGTGTAAGAGTCGGAAAGGAAAAAGATAAAAGGTGAATACCTATGAAAAAATTAATGCTTTTAGGAGGAAGCCGATATGCTCTTCCTGTGATTGAGGCGGCGCATGCTCTTGGACTTTATGTTATAACCTGCGACTATCTGCCGGACAATACTGCGCATAAGTATTCCGATGAATATATCAATGTCAGTATTATAGACAAAGAGGCGGTACTGCGTGCCGCGCAGGAGAAAAAAATAGAGGGAATCATGTCATTTGCCTGTGATCCGGGTGTGGTATCGGCTGCCTATGTGGCGGAGAAAATGGGGCTTCCGTTCCAATGTTCCTACAAAGCGGCATGTATTCTGCAGGATAAGGGACTGTTCAGGGAGTTTCTTACAAAAAACGGGTTTAACTGTCCCAAAGCCAAAAGATATGAGGATAGTACCGCTCCGCTGAAGGATATAGATTACTTTACCTGGCCTGTGATTGTTAAACCTGCTGATTCTGCCGGAAGCAAAGGAGTGACAAGGGTGGATGTGCCGGAAGATCTTCTCCAGGCCATTGAGACAGCGCTTAACGGATCACATAACGGCGCGTTTATTATTGAGGACTTTCTGACGTTTGAGGGATACCATTCCAGTACGGATCCATTTACGGTGGAGGGTACGCTGCGGTTTGTGACTTATTCAGACCAGCTGTTCGATCCGGAAGCCGATAATCCCTATACCCCGGCATATATTATATGGCCCTCTACAATGAAAGAAGAACACCAAGCTGTTTTAACCGGGGAAATACAGCGGCTGATGCGCCTGCTTGGAACAGGGACAGGCATCTATAATATTGAGACTTGTGTAGCAGACGGGAAACCCTATATTATGGAAGTCTCTCCAAGAGGCGGAGGATGCAAGATAGCGGAACTTCAGAAGCTGGCTTATGGTACAGACCTGATAGAGGCGGAAGTCAGGAAGGCAGTTGGCCTGCCGATATCAGATGTTCGTCAGACCGAATGCTCTGGATATTGGTGCGAAATGGTGGTTCATGCAGGGCCTGGGCAGAGCGGGATCTTGAAAGCGGTTACGGTTGATGCGGAAGTTGCGGAAAAGTATTTAAAAGTCACGGATCTCTGCGTAAAAGAAGGGGATTACATCAGGCCGTTTACAGGAGCGAACATGGCGTTGGGAGACATGTTTTTCCGCTTCGATTCACGGGAGGAATTGGAAAATGTAATGTCTAGGCAGAAAGAGTGGTTACATATTGATCTGGATGAGCCGGGGGGGCAGCGTTTGTTTTGCTGAAGATCGTCCGGTACACTATGGTTGAGGGAGGATTCGCAGCATGAATAAGAAACTGATGGTTTTAGGTGGATCCAGATATGCGCTTCCTGTTATAAAAGCTGCTCATGATTTAGGGGCCTATGTTATCACTGCAGATTATTATCCTGATAATATTGCACATAAGTATTCTGATGCGTATTGCAATGTCAATATTGTAAATCAGGATGCGGTTTTGACGAAAGCCAGAGAGTTGAACATTAACGGCATCATGTCATTTGCCTGTGATCCGGGTGTGGTAACTGCGGCGTATGTTGCAGAAAAAATGGAATTGCCCTCATGCGGTCCCTATGAATCCGTGTGTATTCTGCAGAATAAGGGGCGGTTTCGGAAGTATCTGGCAGACAATGGATTCAATGTACCAATGGCGAAAAACTATGTGGATGTGAATGAACCATTTAAAGATATTCGGATGTTCCATTGGCCCGTTATTGTCAAGCCAACTGATTCTGCCGGAAGCAAGGGTGTCAGCAAGGCAGAGAATCCGGAAAAGTTGGAAGAGGCAATTAAACACGCGTTAGCTTTTTCCAGAAACAGAGAATTTATAATCGAAGATTTCATTGCACAACATGGTTTTTCCTCTGACACAGATAGTTTTTCGGTGGATGGAAGGCTGAGGTTTGTGTCATTTAATTCACAGCGGTTTGATCGTAATGCTAAGAACCCGTACACACCGGCGGCATTTAGCTGGCCGTCTTCAATGACAATGAAGCATCAGGAGGAATTAACTTCAGAAATACAGCGTTTACTGACGCTTCTTGGCATGCAGACATCCATATACAATATAGAGACCCGAGAAGGCATTGACGGAAAGGCATATATCATGGAATGTTCACCGCGGGGCGGGGGAAACAGGCTAGCAGAATGCCTTGAGTATGCTACCGGCGTCAAATTGGTGGAGAATGCCGTCAGAGCGGCTCTGGGTATGCCTGTTGTCGGATTAGAACAGAAGCCATATAACGGATATTGGGCGGAAGTCATCCTTCACAGTGATGTGGATGGGATATATAGTGAACTCTGGGTTGATGAATCTGTTCGGGAATACATAATTGAAAGAGATATATGGGTAGAACCAGGTGATGAAGTAAAAAGTTTTACGGCAGCTAATTTTTCGATAGGGTCGCTTATATTCAAGTTTGAGAATGAAGAGAGACTTCAGAAAGTAATGACGGAAACTGATAAATATATAAAAGTGATTTTGAGGGCATAGATCACGATAGCGCTGTATGCCTGTTTGGTTTCTATAGTATCCTGGGACACATTTGCCGCAGGCGGGAGGGAAAAATATGTCTAAAATACTGGTAACCCGGTCTTCCATGCCGGAATTAACAGAATACATGAATGAAATAGAAAGCCTCTGGGATTCCCGTTGGCTGACCAACATGGGCATCAAGCATAAGGAACTCCAGAAGGAGCTGCAAAAGTACCTTGACGTTGCCAGCGTGGAGCTGCTGACCAACGGCCACATGGCGTTGGAACTGACCCTACAGGCCATGAACCTGCAGGGGGAAGTGATCACCACGCCGTTTACCTTTGCCTCAACCACCCACGCCATTGTGCGGAACGGGCTGACCCCGGTGTTCTGCGATATTGATCCCGTTACTTATACCATAGATGCCGAAAAAATAGAACGCCTGATTACGGACCGCACCTGCGCCATCATGCCGGTGCATGTATACGGCAATGTGTGCAATGTGGAGGAAATTCAGCGGATTGCCCACAAATATGAGCTGAAGGTCATCTATGATGCCGCCCATTCCTTTGGGGAGACCTATAAGGGAAGGGGAATCGGCAGCTTCGGGGATGCTTCCTGCTTCAGCTTCCATGCCACAAAGGTGTTCAACAGCATTGAGGGAGGCGCGGTCTGCTTCCGGGATGAGCGTCTGGGCAATGTGCTATATGAGCTGAAAAACTTCGGCATCCACGGGCCGGAGGAGGTCAGCGCGGTAGGGGCCAACGCAAAGATGAACGAGTTCTGCGCGGCCATGGGACTGTGCAATCTGCGGCATGTGGAAGAGGAGATTGCCAAAAGAAGACAGGTCACTGAGCGGTATCTGGAGCATCTGGAGGGTGTGGAAGGCCTGCAGCTGAATGCCCCGCAGCCGGAGGTGAAATCCAATTACGCCTATTTCCCTGTAGTTTTTGAGGAAAAAGTGTTCGGGGCAAGCCGGGCGGAAGTGTTCGACAAACTGGCAGAGAATGGTATCGGGGCAAGGAAGTATTTCTACCCGCTGACCAATACCTTCTCCTGTTTTCACAGGGAGTATGATGTAAACGAGACGCCTGTAGCCTTACATATCAGTAAGAGAGTCCTGACCCTGCCTCTTTATGCGGATCTGGCGTTGGAGGACGTGGACAGGATCTGTGAGATTATATTAAGCTGCAGAACATGATATATATTTTTTGCATTCAAATACACGAAAGCTAAAGAGAAATATAGAATATCCGTTAATATAAAAAGGGGAGAGGAACAGAGATGGAAGATAGAGAAAATCGGCTCGGGGGGGTAAAAGAGATTCGTCAATAGAGCTTTTCCGTATCGTGACCATGTTGTGTATAGTTGCCCATCATTATGTGGTAAATTCGGGAATAATGGAGGAGATCACCAGGGAAAATGTACTGACTTTTCCCTCCATATTCAGTCTGCTGTTTGGATGGGGAGGGAAAACGGGAATTAACTGTTTTGTGCTTGTTACAGGATATTTTATGTGCAAATCCAATATCAGCGCCCGGAAATTCCTGAAGCTTTTGCTGGAAATCGAATTCTATAAAATTGTAATTTACTTTCTTTTTCTCATCAGCGGATATGCGCAGTTTTCGGTGAAGGAAATGATCAAGACGCTGCTGCCGGTCTATGGTATCGGTACAGGCTTTACAGGTTCTTATTTGGTATTTTATTTATTTATCCCTCATTTGAATCTGCTGATCAAGGCGATGGATGAAAGGCAGCATCTGCTTCTGGTGGGGCTGTGTCTTCTGACAGGAAGTGTTCTGCAGACTTTTCTGAAAGCGCCGGAAGCATTTACCTATGTGGGTTGGTTTATGGTGCTGTACTTTATTGCGTCCTATATCCGCCTGTACCCGAAGGAGATATTTGGCAATCAAAGGTTATGTCTGGTATTTGTGACAGTTTCCCTGCTGCTGTCATGGGGAAGTGTGCTGGCTGGGGCATGGGTTTATTCGCGGTTTGGGAAGGGGATATATTATCACTTTGTGGCCGATTCTAATAAGCTGCTGGCGGTTGCGCTGTCAGTGAGTGCCTTTCTTTTTTTCAAAAATTGCAATATGAAATACCGTTCATGGATTAACGGCATAGCAGCGTCTGCCTTTGGGGTTTTGATGATACATGCCAACAGCGATATCATGAGACACTGGCTTTGGAGAGACGTGTTGGATAATGCATCTGCTTTTTACGAACCTTTTTTTGCGGTTCATGCCGTAGGGGCTGTTTTGGGAATTTACGTTGTCTGTACTTTGATTGATATGTTCCGTATTCGGTTTTTAGAGGTTCCTTTTCTGGACTGGTACAGTGCGAGGGGGAAGTAGGAAAATGGGACAGCAGGCATGTGCTTGGTATACATGGCGGGCTGTCCCAGGAGCAAGCACTTTAAGATCTGCAGTGCGGATATTTTTCTTTTTCCCCGCATCGGGGTAACAAAATCCGGTTCATTCTGCTATAATATTCACAGTAACCTCCATCTTTCAGGTTGTCCCCATGCGGAATCATAAGGGCTGTTGCATTAAGTAATTCTACACAAGGTACAGGATGTCCGGTAATCAGACATATCTATATACAGTGTCCATGACCCCTTAATGCGGCAGCCCCGTGAATTTACAGTAAAACGCATGGAGGATGGCAGCCGTAAAAGACAGAGGTGACGGAAAACAGGCGGAAACAAAGGAGAAAGTGTAATGAAAAAGACAAAGTGCAGCATTCTTTTGGCCCTTGCCGGGCTGCTGCTGGCGCTCTCGGCATGTGCCAATCCCCAACAGGCAGAGGTTTGGGACAACGGAGGTTCTGTCATTGTTTCAGGAGAAGCCGCGGCTGCAGATTTGGCATTAGCGGGGGAGCAATCCGTAGCAGGGATGTCCGGAGGGCAGTCGGCAGCCGGAAACCCCGAAGGGCAGTTGGCGGCAGGGAGTTCTCAAAAGGAACCGGGAGAAAACACAGGCGGGCACGGCCAGTCAGAAGGCCGGAAAGAAAGCGGCGCTGCCGGTTCGGAAAACGAAGCTAAGCCCGGACAGGGAGGCACGGATGCGGCTTATGAAGCCGGGCAGAACCGGAAGCAGCCGTCCGAGTTATCCACAGGCACCCCGGATGTGACAGAGGAGCTGGAAATCCATTTCCTTGATGTGGGTCAGGGCGACTGCACTTTGCTGCTCTGCGGCGGGGAAGCGATGCTGATAGACGCGGGAGATAACAATCAGGGAACCAAAATTCAGAATTACCTTCGGAAGCGCAATGTGGAAACTCTGAAATATGTGGTGTGTACGCATCCGGATGAGGACCATATCGGCGGGATGGACGTTATATTGTATAAATTTGACTGTGAAACCATATTTATGACGGATGAGGAAAAAGATACCAACACATACAGGGATGTGGTAGATACCATGACTGCGAGAGGATATCAGCGGACGCTGCCCGAGGTGGGACAGCAGTATTTCCTGGGAGACGCCGTTTTTACAATTCTCGGTCCGTCTGAATTAGGCAGTGACAGCAACAATAATTCCGTTTCCCTACTTCTGGTGCATGGAGATAATCGCTTCCTTTTTACAGGTGATGCGGAAGCGGAGGAAGAGGAGGAAATAGCAGATGGCGGAAGCCTGCAGGAGGTCGATGTCTACAAGACCGGACACCATGGAAGCCGAACGGCATCCTCCGAAAAGCTTCTGGAGGCAGTTTCGCCCGAATATGCGGTCATCAGCTGCGGAGAGGGGAATACCTATGGGCATCCCCATGCGGAGACGCTGAATAGCCTCCGTGCAATGGGGGTGCAGGTGTTCCGGACGGATGAACAGGGCAGTATAGTTCTGTCCAGCGACGGCAGTGAGATCCGGTGGAACTGCAGTCCCTCTGACACCTGGCAGGCAGGGGAACCTGTTGGTTCGTCCGGTGAGGGCGGTTTTGAGGGGGAAGATGGTTCGTCCGATGAGAGCGGGGCAGAGGGTGTAGGCGGTTTGTCCGGTGAGGGCGGATCTGCAGGTAAAGATGACGTGTCTGGTGAGGGCGGATCTGAAGGTAAAGACGGCGTGTCCGGGGAAGGCAGTCGGGAGGAGACGGCCGGATCTTCAGGGACGGAAGGGCAGCCGGGAGAATCAGGCGATGCCGCCATTGCAGTGACGGAGGCGCCTGAGGAAGAAGCGGCAGCGGAAGCCGTATCCTATATTTGTAATACAAATACAGGAAAATTTCATGTTCCGGATTGCTCCAGCGTAAAACGGATGAAGGATAAAAATAAGCTATCGGTTAGCGCCACAAGGGATGAACTGATCAGCCAGGGATATGAACCCTGCAAAAACTGCAAACCGTGATGCCGGTGCGGACATCATTTGCAAGCTTTGTTGGTGTGCGTGCCAGGGAACTGCCATTCAGGCTGCTTTGGGTAATAATGCGTGCCAGGGAATTGCCATTCAGGCCTTTTTCGATTATAATCTGATTGATAAGACGGCTCGGGGCAGCCCACATGATGCCGACAGGTGTGTTCCGGCTATTTCGCACAGGAGCAGAGAAAAGATGCCATTTCAAATCATCAGACACGATATTACAAAAGTAAAAGCCGACGCAATCGTCAATGTCGCCAACGCCGGGCCGGTATTTTCCGGGGAGACGAACGGAAGGACGTACAAGGCAGCAGGAGAGGAGAACCTGCTCGCCGGACGCAGGAAAATCGGCAGGATTCCGGTGGGCGGGGCGGCAATTACCCATGCTTTCGGTCTTAAAGCCGGATATATTATACATACGGTGGGACCGGTTTGGCAGGGCGGGGAGCAGGGGGAAGCCCGGGCGGTAAGGCTCTGCTACAGGAACAGCCTGCGTCTTGCGAGAGAACATGGCTGTGAAAGCATTGCGTTTCCGCTGATTTCCGCGGGAGCAAACGGTTTGCCCAGGGGGGAGGCGCTGCGGATTGCGCTGGCGGAGATCGGGAGTTTCCTGGCAGATGAGGATATGCTGGTCTGGCTGGTGGTCTTTGACGGCGAATCCTTTTCGTTGCCTGAAAAACTGTCTGCGGATATTGCTTCCTATATTGACGCACATTATGCGGCGGACAGGACGGCCAAGGCGTGTGATGCTGTTTGTGCCGGGGTAAAATACAATAGTTTTGCCGAAAGGCCAACAAAGGTGCCTTCCCGTTTAAAGCGTTCCGGCCAGCTTTCGAAACAGGCAATGGCGGTTCGGGAGTGCAGCCTGGAATACGTAGTGGCACAATTGGGGGAAACCTTTCAGCAGCGTCTGTTCCGGCTGATTGACGAACGCAGTCTGACGGATGTGGAAGTATATAAAAAGGCCAATCTTGACAGAAAGCTTTTTTCCAAGATTCGCTGCAATACGGAATACCGCCCGAAAAAGATTACGGCGGTGGCGCTTGCGGTGGCACTGGAACTGAACCTGGACGAGACGAAGGACCTGCTCTCCAGGGCGGAGATGGCATTATCGCCCAGCAGTAAATTTGATTTGATTATTACGTATTTTATAGAACGGAAGGTCTATGATATCTATACCATTAATGCGGCTTTGTTTCAGCACCAACAGCCGCTGCTGGGGTGCGGCTGAAATATTCGGGAGTTCGTCCGTTCCGGTGGACGTGTGTTTAATAACAAATCGGGATTGGAGGTATATCCTTCATGGGGAATTTAGTAAATCTTGTGACTATAGCAGACGGAAGCAAAATTATTCTACAGGATGAGGATGACATTTCATTGTCTTTAATCTCAAATGATGGGACAAAAGATATATTTCAATTCCCATACCATTCTGGTGGTTATGGTGGTGGTTCATTATTGCTGTCACCGTCTGAAAGATATGTAATTTTTTCTTACTTTTCGGGTGAGAGTGAAGAAGGGTTTGTATTACTTGAAATTGTGGATAATCAGTTCAGATTTTTGTATGATTCTGATTATTTGTATGGAGAAAATGCCCACTACGGTTTTGCAGATAACGAAAGAATTTTGATTCAGACTTTTCGTACAGGTTCATGGTATATAGAAGATGCGAAAACTGATGAAAGCGGGGATATGTATTACACATTTGGAGAATTAAATCTGCTTCATCTTGAAACCTTGAATCTGGATAGGCACACAATTCTCGTTTATCCCTCTGATGATTGGAAAGAAGAAAAAACAGATGTTGGTACATTTTTGTTTACTGATATAGCAGATGGAATGTTGAGTGTGGAAATGCCTTGGGGAAACGAAATTTTTCAGTATCCATTGCAAGAAACTCTTATTATTAGATTCAGTAAATAACTTTCTGTGGGGTGGTTGCGTGTCACGATGGTCGGATAAAATGTCGCCTGCCAGGAGACCCGAAACGCTTTTTTTGTATTATAGTAAAAATATGTAACAGTTCAGCGCCCCTCTCGCGAAGTCAAAATTGCGCTCTGTGCAATTTTGCGAGACTTGCGGGCGCCAAAACGCATTCTTTTCGCGTTTTGTGTGCATTCTCGTAACAGTTCAGCGCCCTGTCTGAACTGTTACAAAAATATGCCTGCAGCAATCCGAAGGAAGCATTTGAGGCAATTCAGGGGAAGCAGCTTGAAATCAGCACGCGGCAGTCCTCTGGTGTATTACAAAAAGAAAAGCGAGGAACGGAATATGAGAAAGGGATTAACGGAAATTATTTTTATTTTGGACAGGAGCGGCTCCATGGCAGGACTGGAAGGGGATACCATAGGCGGATACAATTCCATGCTGGACAGGCAGAAGAAGGAAGATGGGGAAGCCATTGTTTCCACGGTACTCTTTGACGACAGGAGCGAAGTGCTGCATGACAGGGTGAGCCTGGATAAAATGGATCACATTACGGAGCAAGCGTACTATGTCAGGGGCTGTACCGCGCTGCTGGACGCCGTGGGAGGCGCAGTCAAACACATTGCCACCGTACACAGGTATGCGAGGGAGGAAGACAGGCCGGAGAAGACCCTTTTCATTATAACGACGGACGGCATGGAGAATGCCAGCAGGCACTACGATTATGAGAAGGTCAGGGATATGGTAGAGCGGCAGAAAGAGAAGTATGGATGGGAATTTCTCTTCCTTGGGGCTAACATAGATGCCATTCAGGTGGCAGGGCGGTTCGGGATTCAGAAGGAATATGCCGTGAACTTTGAGTGTGACAGCGAGGGAACCAGGCTGAATTACGATGTGGTGAGCCGGGCGGTCAGCAGTGTGCGCGCCAATGCCTGTCTGGCTGAGGCGGTGCCGGCCTGCTGGAAGGAAGAAATCGAGAAAGATTACAGAAAGCGCCATATGCGCAAAGCAAGATAAGGGAAGCAAACATTTATCATTGTTTCAGGCCGGGGTGGAGTCATCAGGACATAAATCCGGCCTGAAGTATTTTTATAGTCGTGAGAATATTTACCTACTGTTTTTTGCATTGTAGAAGCGCCCATTCTATACATTTTACGAAGCAAATGTTTCGGCTATGTTTCGATGGTGAATAAAATTCCGGTCTATTTTCATTGTTTGCTGATTTGATAAATATTCTGGCTAATCATGTCTGCAATATCACACACTTGGGCGAAATTAAGTTTTCATGTCAACTATGCTCGGAAAGAAGTTCGGAAAGAACCAAATTCTGGGTTCTTTCCAAAGTTAGTTGAAAACAGATGATTTTTCTGGATAAATGTGGTATA
>CAJULV010000054.1:6232-27860 GCA_910587555.1 uncultured Acetatifactor sp. | reverse complement strand
GCCGTGGCTGTGTTCACCGGTCTGTGTACAGCCGTCAATGCCGCAAAGTCCGTGTTGGTGTACTTCCGTCTGCGTACAACCTGTCACTTCGCAGGAAACGCTTGTTCGATTTTCCTGTGCCGCCCCCTGGATTTCAGGGGAACTTTGATTTACCGCATAGGAGACAATACTGCCTGTCACCATGGCAATGGATACAAACGCAATGGCTGATAAGAATTTTTTCATTTCCACCTCTCCCTATTTAAAATGCAATCTAAGTGTATGTTTCCATCTTAAGGATACTATAGCATACAAAGCCTTTAAAATCAAGGCTTTCCGGTTGCAAAGGAAGGAATTTTATGGGTTTATATTTGGACAAATTTGAGTATTTCTATTGACATTGACGGAAAAGAAATCTATAATGAGGAACGACAACTGAATAGAATGAATGTCTTCAAGGCAGGGTGAAATTCCCGATCGGCGGTAAAGTCCGCGAGCGTGTAAATGCTGATTTGGTGAAAGTCCAAAACCGACAGTACAGTCTGGAT
Source organism: uncultured Acetatifactor sp. (assembly GCA_910587555.1). Classification (GTDB taxonomy): domain Bacteria; phylum Bacillota; class Clostridia; order Lachnospirales; family Lachnospiraceae; genus Acetatifactor. Next base: position 27,333 of record CAJULV010000054.1, on the reverse strand, counting down.
TAAAGAAGGTGTATTGGATATGTCAGAATGCTTCTGATATATGCACTTTTTTTAGTTATCTGTTCAATGCTTTGTTGACATTTTTCAATACACCTTAAAACTGCAGCACCGAAAGGCATTCCATTGCTTTTCGGTGTTCATTTTTTTAAGGAGGTATTTCTATGAACAGTAAAACGAAGAAACTCACAACAGCAGGTATGCTTTGCGCCCTTGCCTATGGGGCTACCCTAATTGGACGTATTCCCATTGTACTCTTTTTGAAATACGATCCAAAGGATAGTATCATTGCAATTGGCGGATTGCTTTTGGGTCCGCTCACATCCTTTGCCGTGGCGTTAATTGTTTCTTTGGCGGAGATGTTTACCATCAGTGAGACCGGTATTCTGGGTTTCCTGATGAATGTGATTTCAAGCAGTTCCTTTGCGTGTACCGCTGCACTTATTTATAAGAAAAAAACCAGACGATCAGGAGCCATGATCGGGCTGTTTTGCGGGTGGGGATCTATGGTCCTGATAATGCTGCTTTGGAATTATTTAATTACCCCTGTTTATATGGGCTATCCAAGAGAGGCGGTTGCCGAATTGCTGATTCCGGTTTTCCTTCCTTTTAATTTGATGAAAGGCGGCTTAAATGCGGCGTTTGCGATGATATTATATAAACCTGTGGTTACAGCTTTCCGATACGCTCATTTATTATAGAAACTTATTATAAAAACGAAGGAGATAAAGGTTTTTCACATAGGGCATTGTGTCCTCCTGCACCTCAAATAAAGGATTCCCCACAAAGACAAACCAAGTGCTGCAACAATGCCCTTATTCCATAACCAAACGGAATTCTGCACACCGGCGTATCGGATAAACGGATAAATGTACTCTGCCCCCGGAATTGCAGACAGTCTGCGCGCCAGGAGAAGGAGCAGCCACAGGATACCGCAGGCCGATGCTGCCACATGTTCCCCGGTACAATGAATTCCAAACAGCGCGCATAGGGACGACAAAAAGAATGCGGGCGGGCAATAAATCAGAAGCAGTTCCCATAATGGAAATTCGTATCTGAAAACAGACGAAAACACCATACTAAACAGGGCAAAAAAAGTGGATAGGCCAAAGGGGATTACATAGCGCAGCAGCACCCACCGGAACAGGGAACTGCTTTGTGCGGCAATGAGATCAAAATTGCTGTCTGCCCGTGTCTTTCCCCATTCCCCCACGGCGATTGCCGCATAAAAAGGAAAAAGTACTTCAAAACTCACCGGGTAAAAGGGAAGCAGTTCCCCGGCAGCGGCAGAAAGCAGAATAATGACAGCCGTAAAAGCTGCTGACAGGATTAAAAAATCTGCCCCCATTATTTTCAGTTCACTCCAGACTTTTCTGATCATTCTGCCCTCCAAAATCCCTGTCTCCCAAATAAGAAACTTCCGAAGAGAAGGCCGCTTCCCATAAGAAAAGCCCCGTTTGCGAAAATGCTCCCGGTATCATGAAAGGCCCATTTGGGGTTTCCCCAGATGAGACGAATCAAATCTCCCGATGTTATCATGTAAAACGGCGCCGGATTTGCGGAACCGACATAAGCGGCATTGACGCCAAACAATAGTGCTGCCAAAAGGTAGAACAGCCGCAGATTTATCATTCCCGGCAGTGCAGCCGAACAAAAACTGACAAACAGACTTACCGGCAGGGCGGAAATAAGGATTGCTTTCACCAGGGGAACCATACAGGCAGATAAAGGTACGGGGAAAGGGGCCGCCGCGAAATAAACTGCCGTGTTGGAAGCAAGGAAAATACATAATATTGAAAAGGTATACAGAAATCCTCCCAACAGCTTTCCCCAGATATATTGCCATTTTTGCAGGGCATGGGACATAAGCAGCAGCTTCATCCCTGTTTTGTGATCCAGAGGAAAACGTTCCGCCAGAAGAAACAGCATTCCGAACAGCAGAACAAGACCATTGAGGCTCATTGTCCGATAAACAAAGTAAGCAGGCTCGTTCAAAAACTCCAAACGAGCCAAATTACGGGCAGAGGGATAAGTATCCAACAATGCATAGATGGTTACGCCAAGGAGCATCCCCCAGGTTGCCGGTCTGTGAAACTGCATCTTATATTCATAATGGATGATGGCAATCAGTTTACGCATGGGCTTTCCCTCCCATACAATACACATAGGCATCTTCCAAAGTTGCCGCATCGGACACAGCCTCCGGGAAAGCGGAATTTTCGTCCATAATTCGCGCGGTCAGTCCGTGGTTTTCATACGTGGTCTGCAAAACCACAGCCTTCTTTTGCAGTTCCATGAGCTGATTTTCGTCTTCTAAGTGCAGCAGTTTTATGTTTCCCTTTACCCGTTCCAAAAGCGCTGCGGATGTACCGGCGTAAAACAGCCGCCCGTTTCGCAATACGGCAAGTTCTCCGCAAAGCTGGTGAACATCTTCCACTATATGTGTGGAGAGCAGGACAGTGCGGCCCTCTCTTGCATACCGCGACAATAAACCCCGAAACCGGACCCGTTCCTCCGGGTCAAGCCCGGCTGTTGGCTCATCCACCACAAGAATCCGGGGACTGCCCACCAATGCCTGTGCAATTCCAACCCGGCGCTTCATGCCGCCGGAAAGCTGCTTTATTTTGCGTTTGGAAAATGCCGACAGCTCAACCTGTTCCAGGACTTCCTGTACTGCCTTTTTGTCATAGATGCCTTTCAGTTCCGCCATATAGTTTACAAAATCAAACACGGAAAGAGAGGGGTACATGGCAAGCTCCTGGGGCAGATATCCGATTCGTTTTCTGACCTCATTTCCCTGTTTCCGGGTGTCAAATCCGCAGACGCGGATGGTACCTGCCGAGGGGGACAGCACGGTAACCAATGCTTTCATCAGCGTGGTTTTTCCGGCGCCGTTATGCCCCAATAACCCAAAAACCCCGCTTCCGACACTAAAGTCAATGTCATCAAGGGCCATGACACCATTTGCATATTTCTTTGTCACATGACAAAATGTAATATTTTCTTTCATCAAAACCTCCTAATTTGCTAAAATAACTACAAACGTAGTTTTATTGCGTATCGTCCTCCCCGCACCATATTCTGTTCCGGTATGATAAGCCGGATAAGGATAAAAAGACTCTCTGCTGAACCGCAGGGAAAGAAGGAGCACAAGGGCCGCGAGAACAGCCAACAGGAACGCTGTCAATCCATCCCTGATTTTGGATGTGCCTGCAGTAATCCTTTTGATTCTCCGTTTGGTTAAAAGAAAATCAAGGGCGCCTGTTCCGGTTCCCGGTTTTGCAGCCCGAATGGTTGCATATTCCAAAAGCCGGATAATGGCAGAAGCATATTCTGTGTCCGTGACCGTTCCCCGCAGTTTTTTCATGGCATGGGAATCGCAGTCTGTTTCACAATGCAAAGAGAAATTTCTCCTGGCAATCCAGGAAAAAGGATTCATCCAGTTCAGAATACAGACATAATCAAAGAGCCTTCCCCAAAGCACATGTTTCCGCTTCACATGGGTCAATTCATGGAAAAAGACGGCTGTTAATTCCCTGTCCGTCAACTGCTCCAGGACGGTTTCCCTTATAAGGATAACCGGGCGGATTACGCCGGTTACACAAACGGGATTCTCCAAAGTTCCGCAATACAGGGCGGGAATTTTCTTTATTGCGGCGGCTACAGCACAGTTGGAATAAATACGATTCAGCCGCTCATTGTCACAAGTCCGGTAATGCATAAGCGCCCGCTTTGCCAACATAAGACGGATCAGATCATGGGCAAGCAAAACCCCGCACCCCCACGCCCACAGCATACTGGCAATCCGATAACCATGTACCCAATCCTGTGTTTCCGGGGATATGAAAAATACATCCGGCGACAGGAAGGGAACGCAAAAAAAGAGCATGCCCCAGAGAGCGAACCATAAGGGCAGAGTGCAGCGGAGCACATGATTTACAAAAAGCGATATCACAGTAAAAATACTGCCGATGACAGACACAAAAAGAACCGCATTGAAAAGATTACCTAATATCTGCATCTGGTTTCTCCTCCGCAAGGAAGCTTTTCAATTCGTTTAATTCCTCATTGGAAAGATTCCCGTTTTTTACAAATCCCATCACCATTTTGGAAAGAGAACCGTCATACACACGGCTCAAAAAATTGCGGCTTTCCGCAAGCTGGCACTCGCTTTCCGACACGGCCGGATAGTATAAATATCCTTTGCCCTGACGCTTCGTACACAGGGCGCCTTTCCTGACCAGACGGGCCAGATAAGTCTGAATGGTGGTTTTGCTCCAAGCCGTTTCCTTTAGTTTATCCAATATTTCGGGAAGCGTCCGGGGAGAATCATTCCAGATAATTTTCATTACCTGCCACTCCGATTCCGAAATGGAAATCTGCTGTTCCATGATGTACCTCCATTGATTGATTGTATGTAGTTTTATTTATTCTACCATTAAAACTACATGGTGTCAACCATTGCCGGAACAAATTACAGAGGCCTCCGCCAGGTGTTTTCCTGGGCCTTTTGGGCTTCTCACGTTTACACGAACAGGTGCACAGAAATCGCAGGAACAGTGATTTCGCCCACAGCCCTCCCGGGTTCAAAGGAACAGATTTACATCTGCTGCTCAAAAAGGTATGATGAATTCCGGGGAAGTCGGCACTTTTTCCGACGTGACCTGCCTTTTGGGACCAGTCCCATGGGATAGGGGCAGATGCGGATAGAACTATACTGCAGACCGTCAGGATTTACATTGATGCCTTAGGGAAAGTACCTGGCTGGCGGTCTGCAGTCGGGTTGTACTGCAAATGCAACCGGCGTGCAGTATAATTATGGAAAAAATAAAAATCAGTATAAACAAAACAGGCAAAAATCAAAAAGAGAAAACATCATAAGAAAAAACATCATAAGAAAAAACATCATATGAAAACATAATAAAAACATCATAATAAAAAATTTCAGCGGACGCGCACATTTCCCACAGCACATCCGTTATACAGTATGAGAGGAGGTTCCGGGAGTGGATGGAAATTTGGATTTGGAAGCGCAGTACGATAAAATTTACCGCTACTGCTATTTTAAACTGGGCAGCCGGGAGACTGCGGAAGACATTACCCAGGAGACCTTTCTGCGGTTTCTGGAAAAGGGATATGGGGAAAGGGACGCCCTGCCGTATCTGTACACCATTGCCCGGAACCTCTGTATAGACGAATACCGGAAGAAAAAGCACCTGCCGCTGCAGGTTCTGGGGGAACCGCCGGGGGGAGCCTGGGGTACCCGGGGCTGCGGGGCGGAAGAAACAGCCGGAACCGGTCCGGGGAATGCTGTCCTTATGGAAAATGTGGAATCCGGTCTGGAGGAGCGGGTGGTCATGGCCATGGCAGTTCGGAAGGCCCTGGATGCCCTGGAGGAGGAAGAGCGGGAAGTGATCCTGCTGCGGTATGTGAACCAGGTTCCCGTTGGGACAATGGGGAAAATATTGGGAACATCACGTTTTTCCGTGTACAGAATGACGAAATCCGCGCTGAAACACTTCCGGGAAGCACTGGGGAAAGAAGGATTTTACGAAGGCGCAGAAATAAAAAGGGCAGTAACGACGGAGGGAACGGAATGAAAGCGAAGATTCATCAGGAAGTGCCTGACGGCAGAAAAAATACGCATTTCCGGAAAAACGGAAAAGACAGCACCGTCCAATACAGACAACTTTTGCAGGAGGCTTTTCAGGCGCCCCCGCCTCTGGGGAAAGCGTCTTTTCTAAGGAGTATACGCCCCAAAACCCGGAGCCGCGTCAGCACGGGCCGCTTTGTCCTGCAGCAGGCCGGCTATATCCGGAAGTGGGTTTGGGCGCTGTCGGCAGGGGTATTTCTGGGGGCGTTGGCAGGAGGGAGGTTTCTGGGCGGGGAAGTCCTGTGGATGTTGTCAGCAGCGATGCCCCTTCTGGCAGTCTCTGCCGTGATGGAATACATGCGCTCGGAGGTCTGTGGTATGACGGAACTGGAGATGGCCGCCAGATTTTGCCTGAAAAGCATTCTTCTGGCCCGGATTGGGGCACTGGGGGCGGTGCATCTGGTGACGCTGATGCTGCTTTCCCTGCTGTGCCGATGGGAGGGCATAACCCTGCTGCGCATCGGCCTGTGCCTTCTGGGACCCTATCTGCTGACGGATGCGGCGGCGCTCTGGCTGATTCGGAAGATACGGGGCAGAGAGGCGGTTTACCTCTGCCTGGGTCTGGCGGTTATGGTGGGCATTCTGCCGCTGCTGGCCGGATATGGGGGCGCCGGATTCCGGATTCCGGAGGATTCCCGGGGATGGACAACGGTTTTGCTCCTGTTGGGGGCAGCCGCGGCCTGGGGATGGAAGAAAAATATAGAGAGGACAGAGGAATTGACATGGAGCTGACAGTGGACCGGGTTTCAAAACAATACGGCAGCAAGATTGCCGTGGATAGGATTTCCCTGAAACTGCAGGCGGGAATTTACGGCCTGTTGGGGGAAAACGGCGCAGGGAAAACCACCCTGATGCGGCTGCTTTGCGGGATTTTAAAACCCACAAGCGGGAGCATTACCCTGGACGGCATGGATGTGTCCCAGGAGGAGTACAGGGCGCAACTGGGCTATCTGCCCCAGGATTTCGGCTATTATCCGGATTTCACGGGAACGGAATTCCTGCTGTACATGGCGGCGCTGAAGGGACTGAACAAGGCATGCGCCAGACGGAAAGCGGCGGAATTGTTGGAAGTTGTGGGCCTGGAGGACATGGGCAGGAAGAAGATACGAACCTATTCCGGCGGCATGAAGCAGCGCCTGGGAATTGCGCAGGCTTTACTGGGAGAGCCGGGCCTGCTGATCCTGGACGAGCCAACCGCCGGGCTTGACCCCAGGGAAAGGGTGCGCTTCCGGGAGCTGATCGCACAGTGGGGGAAGGAAAATATCGTGCTTCTGTCCACCCATATCGTCTCCGATGTGGCGCATATCGCGGATACCATCCTGATGATGAAGGGCGGTGAGCTGATCTATCAGGGCGTGTGGGAGGAACAGGAAGATCTGGAGACATTTTACCTGGAACGAATGTGACATGGGTGTCATATGGAACAGCCCAGGGAAGAAGGCCGTTGTTTGGACGGCGGGGCAAATCTTGATTGGTATGCGCGATAAAGCGCGCAGAGGGGATAAAAATGAGTCAGATGGCAATGTTGTACAAATATGAATTCAGAAAAATAGCAAAACGGAAAATCATATGGATTTCCCTGCTGATTTCCGTGATCATCATACTGCCCACCATAGGAGGTCCCGTGTTGGATTTCCTCTATGAGAGCAGCGGAACGGAAACCGCGTACCAGGCCTTTCTCAAAGACAGAGAGTATGAGAAAAAACTGGAGGGCAGGCTCATTGATCAGAGCTTATTGGAGGAGACAATGGAGGCCTACGGCAAAATTCCGCAGACAGAGGGTCCTTATTCCGCCACGGAGGAATACCGGACTTACGCCCGCCCATACAGCGCGATTTTCCGGTTTGTGAGAGTCATGACGGATATGACGGTGAACGAGTCCCTGAACTGGGAGGCGGATGAACAGGAGTTATACGCCGGAAACCGGGTCTTGCTGATGCGCACGGCAGACAGATATCGCCTCACCCCGGAGGAAACGGAATTCTGGCTCCGACAGGAGGAACAAAAGCCCTGGCCTGTGGAGTACCGATACAAGGAGGGGTGGTGGAGACTACTGGACTGCGTATATACCATAGGACTTCTGGCCATAATGGTGACGGCCATCTGTCTTTCCGGCCCGTTTGTGGAGGAACATACACGAAAAACCGATCAGTTGATATTGAGCAGCCGATATGGAAGGCAGCCCTGCTTTTGGGCGAAATTTTTGGCGGGACTGACGTTTGCCCTTGCTCTTTCCCTGTTTTTCACGGCAGTGTCCGTCCTTACCGCCTTTGCCGTTTACGGCGCGGAGGGATTTACTGCGGATTTTCGACTGACGGGCGGCTATTTCCCTTCCATGACCCTGGGGGAGGCGGTGTTGATCTCTTACGGGTGTATGACGGCTGCCGTTCTGGTGGCAGGGGCTTTTGTGATGGTTCTGTCCGAACTGCTGAAAAGCAGCATCGGCGCCCTTTCCCTGGTGACGGGGATGGTGCTCCTGTCCATGTGGGTGGATATTCCGGAGCATCTGCGCGTGCTGTCCCAGATCTGGAGCTACATGCCCAGTGAGTTTATTGCCCAGTGGAATCTCTTCAATCCCAGGACGGTTCCCCTGTTCGGCTCCTTTTTCCTGTCCTGGCAGGTGGTTCCGGTGCTGTACCTGCTTTTGGGCCTGCTGTTTGCGCTGACGGGGAGAGCGCTGTTTGTTCGTTATCAGGTCAGAGGCAGGTAGGAGGTAGAGTGGCGATATCCATACCAACGCATACCATCCACTTCGAAAATTTTTCTTGCAAACCTGTTGATGATATGTTACCATAAAAAAGGGGAAAGCCATAGAAGCGGCTCTACCCTCAAAATAACAGCAAGCTATACCGCCAAAAGCGGTCAGCCGTCACTATTTGCGGTAGTGGCGGCTATTTTCTGCCCCGAAAGACTGTGTAGCACAATCCAATCAGGGCAACAATGAAGATACCTGTCTGAATCAGATCAGAGTATGTAATCATCGGCCGCCCATGTATGGGCGTGCCCTCCCTTCTTTTGTCTGGAGGGTTGCCCCTCCGAAAAGGAGGGTAAAGCCGCCTTGGCTCTATGGTTTCCCGTGAGAAAAATAATACCACATCACCTCCGGGTTTGCAATGTGTTTTTTACTGGCTGCACCAGTGCAGCCAGATAAAAAATCTGCGTATATCAAAAACTCCGGAGATTCCCCGGAGTCAAATCAGGTTAAAATAGATCAGGTTTTATGCTGCATACTTACGATAAGCCGATTTTACATTGGCCAGGCTGATGTAACAGTAAATCTGGGTGGTTCTCAAATCAGTATGCCCAAGAACCGCTGCCACATCCTGTCTGTTCATCCTTCTGTCCAACAGGTTTGTGGCCGGCAGCTGCATAACCAACACATCCTGTACCAGATCTGCCGCCTCTTCATCTACCCGGCTCCGTATGGCATCTATTACCTGCTGTATAATGCCTGCCCTGATATCCATATCATCCACCTCCAAAAAATTTCTTGCAAACCCTGTGATGATATGTTACCATAAAAAAGGGGAAAGCCATAGAAGCGGCTCTACCCTCAAATAATTGTAGCTCTCACCGCTGTAAGCGGTCAGCCGTCACTATTCGCGGTAGTGGCGGCTATTTTTTGTCCCGAAAGATTGCATAGCACAAACTTATCAGGGCAACGACAAAGATACAGAATTGGAACAAGTCCGCATATGTAACGTTCATCGGCATCACCCTCCTTTCTTTTGTCTGGAGGGTTGCCCCTCCGAAAAGGAGGGTAAAGCCGCCTTGGCTCTATGGTTTCCCGTGAGAAAAATAATATCATATCCTCATGGGCTTTGCAATGTGTTTTTTCCTGGCTGCACTGGTTCAACAGGAACCCCGCTCCGGAACACCCATATATGGTGGAAAAAAGGAAGGGGATATGGTATAATGATTCTGCTGACGCAGAATTCAAGCCAGCTGACGCTGTCTTGCCATCGCGCTGCGATGCATTATACCGGATCCCATGGCTTGTCCATCAAATGCCTCCTTCGGAGCCGCTTGATGGTCTGGGCACATGGTACAATAGGGTTGACTTCAAATGTTTTGTACGAGGAGGATTGGTTGTGGGATTGTTGGACAAGTTTAAGAAAAACGCGGTTCCGGAGCGGGTGAACGGGGCGGCCATGCTTTTCTGCCCGTTGCCGGACTGCAGAAAAATTCTGGAGCAGATAGAAGAGCTGTTTCATATGGAGCATGTAAATGAGGGGAACAATATCACCCTGCGCCAGGGGGATATGGAAATCGTTTTCGTGGCCGTTTCCCCGGAAGAGGAGGGCGAGAATGGCAGGTATGCCAGGGAGCAGCTCCAGGGGGCGGCGGGTTACGTCTATCAAAACGAGACCCCCCTGTTGGAAATCAAGCGCAGCCTGTTCTATCATCTGCGCCAGTGCAAATGCCTGGTTCAGATTGGGTATTCCTTTGACAGCGCCGGTCCAGGGGAGACAAAGAGCAAGGAGAAGCAGATTATGGCGCCCATTCTCACCGTCACGGAAACGCTTCAGGGGGTTGTCACCCTCGGAAACAGCATGGCCATGTTAAACGGCAGGGGGCAGGTGATTCTGGACAAGGCGGGCAAAAGCCAACTGGAGGATTATATGCCGTCAGAGCTTCCCCTGCCGGAGGACTGGGCCAGGGACGCGCCCCCGGAGAGCCTGGAGCGGCGGAACCGGTCCATGGAGCTGCTGCGGGAGAAGGGCATCTACGTCACCCCCTGGCTTCCCCTGCTGTGGGAAAAGGCAGAGGAACCGGGCCGCAGGGTGGAGGAGGTCTGCGGCCGGGCTGCGGCGCTGCTGATTGTGGCGGTGTACTCCGAATGCCGGGTGGGAGAACATATGTCTTATGAAGATGCCCGGAAATTTGTTGACCCCATCCTTGCAGATTACGGGGCGGAAGAGTATTTTTCCCCGGAGGAAAAGAACTACCTGGACAATCCGGATTCCACGGAAAAGGAGCAAATCCAGTTTGCCTGGCAGTACGAGAATCTGTGGGTGATGGAGTGGGCACTGGGCCTGACCGACGATCTGTTCTGGCCGGACCGCATCTGCGATGTGCCCGCTTCGGCCAGGCTGATGCAAAACCATCCCACCATGGAGGCCCTGCTGGCGGCGGCAAAGCTGCGCCCCCGGAAGGAGCTGTTGGAGCAGGCCGATCTGATTTACCGCCTTCACTGGGCCTGTGTGGATGCCCGGGTGATGGGGATGCCCGCGCCCCGGAATGTGGATGCGGGGGTGGTCATGGAGCGCCACCGTTCCCTGTTCTGGCTTGCAGGCTGCGACGACATGTGTGACTGGGACGAGGTGGACCTGTCCACCTGAAAAACTGCAGGGGGGCAGCGGCATCCGCACCGGCTGTCCCGCCTATGCTTTGCGCAGATACCCCTTTAGCAGAACGCAGATCCACAGAGCGGATAAAACCAATGCGGGCAGCATGAAAAGGGGGCTGTCCTGCAGAACTGTCTTTCCGATCCAGAAGGCGGGCAGGGGGGATAGGAAATACTGCAGATTTGAGCGGAGGAAAAACGGGATAGCCGCGCCGAAAACCGTCAGCATAGATAACTTTGCCGCTGCCATACCCTCCAGTTTGTTGGATGAAATGGTTATTACAAGCAGGGCCACAATCATCCCCTGTAAGGCGCCCCCTGCTGCCAATAGGAAAAGGATAAGGGGAGAAAGGGCCGTCAGTTTAAAAACCGGCAGCAGAAGGCAGGTTGCAAAAAATGCGGCGGCGGAGGGAAGCCCAAACCGGGCAGCCAGGTAGCCTGTTTTGGTCAGAGGCGTGACAAAGAGATAAACGGCTGTCTTTTCATCCGCTTCCTCCAAAGACACCATGGCCGAAACAAAGCAGAACAAAGCGGGAGAGAGCACGGCAAACAGGATGTCCATCAACTTGTAATAGGGAGATAGAATTGCCTCTCTGTGAAAACCCTCTGTCAAAAGAGATTCCAGAAAAGGGATGGCAAACCGAAAGAAGAAGCCTGCGGGAATTGGCGCAAGGCAGCATACAAACAGCATCATGTCCCGCCGCAGGATCATTGTCATTTGAAAAAAGCTTGCTCGGATTGCTTTCATAGGTTGGCACCTCCCATGCTGTCCCACATTTTCAGGACACGGTATTCTGAAAACACAAATAAAACTGCTGCCGCTGCCATTACACTGAAAATACCGATTGCAGATACGGAATGCCCGGAAATCATATCCATACAGACATTCATGGGGTAATACCGCAGCCATGCAGGCGTTACCTGAAATAAATGTAAAATTGCAGGAACAAAACAGACAATTTCCACCGGCACGGTCCGCAGGATAAACTGATTCAGGCTTGCCGTTTTTGCAGCGGCAATGATTCCGCACAAGGTAAACAGCACACTGGACAGAAAGGTGCCCAACAGTGCAGGGCGGAAATGCTCCGCGCCAGCGGCTGACAGTAAAACCGCTGCCACAACAAGGGAAACAGCTGACAGGGAAGCGGTTTTTGCAAGGATGTATTCCGCTGCCCGGACAGGGGAAACGGCAAGGGCGCAGATGGTATGCTGGCTTTTTTCCAAGAGGACAATGGCGCCCATGAAGAACAAACCCATGGATGCCGGATCGGAGAAAATCAAAATTGCCGCGGCGTTTTCTGTCCAGTTCCGGGGGAGGGCATGGAGAATAGCTACATAAAGGACAGTCAGCACCGCATATAAAAAGTAAAAACCGTATTTCGCCTGAAAACGCATGTCCATGAAAAACAAATGTTTCAACTTCATAACAGGGTCCTCCCGGTAACATCCATAAAAATATCATTTAAGTTGGGCTCGCTGCTGTGAATGGACTGCAGGCGGTTTTCGGCCATCAGACGTTTCAGCTGCGCATCGGAGGAGATTTGTTCCAGAGGGCAGCTCGCCCTGTGCTCCCCATTTTCAAACCATGTATAAGTTACGGAAGCCGCGCCTTTGGACATAATCAGATTGCGGGGACTGTCCAGTGCGCATATTCTGCCGTTTACAATAAAGGCAACCCTGTCGCAAAGTTCGGCGGCATCCTGCATATTGTGCGTTGTCAGAAGAATGGTCTTTCCTTTTGCCTTTTCGTCTAAAATCATATCTTTCACCAAACGGCTGTTTGTGGGATCAAGCCCGCTGGTGGGCTCGTCCAGGCAGAGCAAAAGAGGGTCATGCAGCAGGGCCTTTATCAGGTTTAAACGGGATTTCATCCCCTTTGAATAAGCGGCCACACGCTTATCTGCGTCTTGTTCCAACCCTGCCATTTTCAAAAGCCGGTCTATGGGACGGGGCTTTTTTTCGTAGAGGGAAGCGAAAAACTGCAGATTCTCTCTTGCGGTGAGTTTTTCGTACATTGTTGAAAATTCAAAATCAACACCGATGTTTTCATAGAAATGCCTTGTTCGGTTTTTGCACTCCATACCATTTACCTGGCAGGAGCCCTGATATGTCCGCAGCATTCCCATCAGAATTTTCTGCAGGGTGCTTTTGCCTGCCCCGGAGGGACCTAAAAAGCCAAAGATTTCCCCCTTTGAAACGGAAAAATTCATGTCGGAAATAAAAGGGCTTTTCGTGTAACTGAATGAAAGATTCTGTACCGTAATCATATTTACCTCCACACTGTTTGACTGAATCAAAATAAATAGTCAATAAAAAGCCTGTTATAAGTCCGCCTGACAGGCGGACTTTTTAAAGAATCTGTGTCACAATACCATAAATCAGGGCATACAGCGCTTTGTCATACTGTTCGCCGATCTCTGCTTTATGCAGCGTTGCAAAGTAAACCGCGTGAAAGGCCGCGCTGATAACCTTTGTGTCCGTTTCTTTTTTAAAAGGAAACAGGGCCAGCATTTTTTCGATCGTCAGGGTATCTTCCTGAAAATGCGCCTCCACAATTTCCCGGGGCAGCTTACGCACAAGCAGTTCCACATCGCCTGCATCAATCAGTTTCAAAATCAGCATTTCCTCTGTCTTCTTATAAAATGCAAAGATCACATCGGTCAGCTTCTCCGCGGAAAGCGCCGCGCCTGCAATGCCGGAAAGGGCCTGGTACAGCTCACGATTGACACATTCCTGCTGTTCCTGAATCACTTCAAACAGCAGCAATTCTTTGGATGGATAAAAGAGATAGAAAGTTCCTTTGGGTATGTTGACCCGTCTCACGATTTCATCCACCGTAGTGCGGCGGACACCGTAACTTGCCAGGCATTTTGCCGCTTCTTCCTTCAACCGATTTCTGATATATTCCCGTTCCTGTTCCGAATAGCTTTTTGGCACGTCAATGCCTCCTGTTTGACTAAAACTGTTTGCATAGTCATTGTATGCGGCAAGTAAGATTTTGTCAAGAGGCTTGATGAGTTCTTTTCAGATTCTGTGGTAACAGTTCGTAACAGTTCGGAGAGCTCCCGCCGCATATCTTTTTGCCTGGGAGGGAAAACGGTTCCCTGACGATGCTGAACTGTGATTACTGTTCACAGGTACCTTCGCGAGTTGTTTTGCGTGCATCTGTAACTATGGACGCAGTGAACAGTAATGCGGGCCAGGAGCGCAACAAAAGGATGGAAATAAACAGGGAGATATGGTATCATGGTGGTATAGAAAAGGCGGGATAAGGGGTTGTGGCATTCAGAAATTCTACACAAGATATCAGATGTTTGGCAATCGGGCATATCCATACCGGGTGTCTATGCTTCTGAATGCGGCAGTCCCTTCCGGCAGAAGACAAAGGAACAGGAGAGACAGCGGATGAGTAAGACGAAAAATGAGTTGTACCGGACCCTGGACGGGGCGGAGCCGGAAGGGGAACGGTATTCGGAGCTGTTGGAACAGTGCCGGATTTGGAATGAGAGGGATGAATATCAGAAGATTATCGACGCATTGGAAGCCATCCCGGATCAGGCGCGCACCCCGGAGACGGACAGCGAGCTGGCGCGGGCGTACAACAATCTGGCGGATCCGGGGGAACCCCGGGGCATTTCCATGATCAGGCGCGCCCTTGCCCTGCTGAAGCCCCACGAGGCATATTTTGAAGGGGATCATGTGTGGAATTTCCGCATGGGCTATTCCTATTACCACCTGGACCAGGAGGGCCGTGGGCTGTTCTATTTCCGCAGAGCGTTGGAGGCCCTTCCCGGGGATAGGGACACGGAGGAGCTTATCGGCTGCTGTGAGGACCGCATTACCCTGCCCCGTTTCAGGGAAAATTTCCGGGAGCGGACACAAAAAACATGGGCGGCCTTTGCGGAGCAGGAGGCGGAACTGCGCCGTTTTATGGAAGAAGACAGGAACCATAAACGGGGGGAAGAACTCACCGGGAAGTGCGAACAAATTCTGAACCTGGCCTTTGAGGATATTTCCTTTGAGATGGGTTTCAACGGCCGGAAACCGGAATTGATTCTCACTCCGGAGGGAGATAAGGTCAAACTCTTTGAACTGGTTTATTTTCAAAAGCATGCGCCTGCAGAGGTACTGGAGCACTGGAATATCCTGGTGGGCCGTCAGCCTGCGGCGAACATGGGCCTGCGCTCCGGCGAATGGGAGATTTCCGGGGATGATGTGCGGATCCGATTGGAACAGACAGGGGAGAAAAGCTTTGCCCTCTTTGCATACTGCGAAAAGCTGCTGCCCCTGCTTTCGGAGGAGGAAGGCAGGGCATGGTGGATGCTAACAACCCTCACCGATCAGGTATTGGGCGAGATTCCCCATATGAGATACATAGACGCCTTCCATGTGCTTCACGAACCCGGGGAGGAACCCTGCATTCTCCTGACGGAGCTGCCCGGGAAGCTCCAGGACATGGGACTGGACCTTTCGTCTGACCCGGAGGCTTATCTGGAGGGCAGCTACACCGGCTATCGCATGGAACCCAATGAAGACCCGAATGGGGACTGGCGACTGGATGTCATAGCCGGTTCCACCAACTGCACGGCTCTGGTCAGCGAATATCTGAATAATGAAAACGGGTATATGGACGCGCTTCACGCAGACGGCGCTGTGGCGGGGTTTTTCTGCTATCCCCTGGAGAGCTTTACCGGCGAAAACCGCAGTCAGCAGATCTTTGACTTTCGGGACAAACTGGAGGCAGCGTTGCGGGAAGGCAGGGGCGGGGACTGCGTCACACTGACCGGCGGGGCCACCGGTATTTACTGCGGCTATGTGGACTTTATCGCATGGGACCTGCTTACCGTCTTAACCCAGGCCAGGGCCTTCTTTGAAAACAGCCATATCCCCTGGGCGGATTTCCATGTGTTCCGCCGGGATGCGGGGACGGTGGCCCTGAAAGCCCGGAAAGAATAGAATAAAAGAAAAGAGGAAGCAGGGGACGGTTTGAAAAGCGATATGCATCTTTATCATTTCAGCAAGGCGGAGGATGCAGGCAGGCCCTATGACATGGAGGAGCCGAACTTCTTCGGGCTGTCCATTGCCTATGACCCTTACAAACAGGAATTGGTGGAGGCGGATGCCGCTGCCACCTGCGGCGGGGACGGCGGCTGCTGTATCTGCGGCGGCGAGGGTCCTCTGCTGGGTTATCTGCCCTGCTCTCCCCACAGGAAGCCGGAAATACAGGAGGACGACGTGTTGGATAATGATTTTCATTTTTACCGTCCGATTATACGGGTAGATTCGGTTTGACAGAAGAACCGGGGCGGATGGAGCTGCGGGAAGGTCCGGGATGGCAGCCATGCCCGGAGCGAAACCGGGGTCCGGCTTTGAAGGCGGAAAGGATAGAAGGCGGAAAGGATAGAAGGTGGAAAGGATATAGGAAAAATGGAAACAGTAAGACGCGGCTATGAGCCAAAGGATGTGGTGGAATTTGGCCCCGGGGCCGCTGAAAAAATGAATGCCGCCGCCCGGGAGATTGTGTTTCTGATCAACCGGGGGTATGACACCAAATCCGCCTGCACCTTTGTGGGGGACCACCATCTGCTTTCAACGCGGCAGCGAATGGCCCTGGCACGGATTACGTCCACCCGGGCCGCGTTGGAGGAACGGGAGCGGAAACGGATGATTCAGGCGCCGGAGTCCCTTGTCCTGGACGGCTTTAATACGATTATCACTCTGGAGGTGGCTCTGTCAGGCTCTTTGCTTCTTGAGGGGATGGACGGCACGATTCGGGATCTGGCCGGACTGCGGGGAAGCTACCGCATTGTGGACAAGACCGTGCAGGCTGTGGAGCTTGTGCTGCATGGGATGGAGGAGCAGGGGGTAAAGAGCGCCCTGTTCTACTTAGATCAGCAGGTATCCAATTCCGGCCGTCTTCGGGGGCTGATTTTGGAAAAGGCGGCGGACCGCGGCGTTCAGGTTCAGGTGGAGCTGCACCCCGGCGTGGACAGTGTCCTTTCCCGCATGGAAAATGTGGTCACTGCGGACGCCATTATCCTGGACAAGTGCGGCAGTTGGTACAATTTGAACCGGGGGCTGATGGAGAAAGCCGTTCCGAATGCATGGATTTTCCGCCTGGATAATCTCCGGGTATAGAGGGAAGCCGGGACCATCGGAAGAAGCGGGATTTCGGGTGCTTGATTGGTGGGATGGGGGAATGTCTCTGCCATGGAAACAGTGCGTAATTGCGGGGGAATTGGTTTCCGTAGGGGGAATGTCTTGCCATGGAAACAGGGCGTAATTGCGGAGGAATGGTTTCCGTAGGGGGAATGTCTCTGCCATGGAAACTGGGCGTAATGCGGGGGAAATGATTCCTGCGCAGTGGGAAGTGTCCGCGGGAATCTGCCGGAATGTAGATCATCAGGCAGAGTCCGATTCCGGCAAAGGAGGAGACGGGAGAATGGAGAAGAAACCAAAGGGCACAGTATTTTTCTATGGGATTCCGGCCTACGGCCACACACTTTCCAATCTGTACCTGGCAGGCCGACTGGGGGCCGCAGGATTCCGGGTGGTCTATTACAGCGCAGAGCCTTTTCGAAAAGTGATTGAGGAAAACGGATGTGAGTATCGTCCCTATCCCATAGACTGGAAAGAACTTGACTTAAAAGACGGGGAACGGATTCTGAAGCTTTACCGCCTGATTCTGCAATATACCTGGGAACTGCTGCCAAAGCTTCTGGGCCAGGCCGGGAAAGAACGGCCCGCAGCCATATTGTTTGAGTCCCTGGCTCTGTGGGGCAGGACTGTGGGGGAACTGGTTTCTGTGCCCACCTTTGCTTTCTACAGCATTGTCGCCATTGACTGGACATGGGGGCGTTCCGGAGGGAGGGGGAGGTCCGGCTTTCTGCCTGCAGGACCCTGGCAAAAGGGCCTGGGGGCATATGCGCCGGGATTCTCCGCCGGATTTTTGCGCTATGGGGGCGAGATTCCCGGGGCAATGTCCTATGTGCGGCGGTTAAGAAGGGCGTATGGGCTGAAAAAACTGGGACTGCTGCCTGTGCTGATGAACAGGGGCGATTATAATCTCTGCGGTTATTCCCGTATGTTTCAGCCGGGAGGAGGCCTGTTCGGGGCAGAATACAGGTTTTTGGGTCCGCTGTCCGTTCACAGGAGAACGGTGGAACGCAATGATTTCTCCTGTCCGGAACCTGCTTCCGGGGAGCGGCTGATCTATATCTCTCTGGGGACGATTTTCAATGAAAATGAGGGGCTGCTGCGGGAAATAATCCGGCAGTTCGGGAGAAACTTTGAAGAGGGCGGGACGCTTGGAGAGAGGAGCTTTGGCAAAGCCTTGGATGCTGCCGCAAGGGGACCTGGCAAAGGCGGGAAAAGGGACCTGGGTGATGGAGGAAACGCTTTCCGTGAGGGCGGGGATTCCGGGAAGCAGTCTTTCCGTGTCGTTCTGGTCTGTGAAAAGAACCGGCGGTTTCCGGAGAATTTTATTGTACGTCCTTTTGTAGATCAAAGTGCGGTTTTGCGTCATGCAGACCTTTTTATCACGGCAGGCGGAGTGAACAGCATCCATGAGGCGCTGTATTTTGGTGTGCCCTGCCTGCTGTGTCCCCAACAGGGAGAGCAGCTTCTGAATGCGGAACGATTCCAGAGACTTGGATTCGGCCGGATATTGGGGGATACGGCCAGACTGCGGCAGGAGGCTCTGGAATGCATGGAACTGCGGAAAAACTGGAAGGAAAAGAGACGGGCGGCAATGACGGCGGTACACATGGGGGAAGTACTGGAGATCATGGAAGGGCTGCATAAAAAACGCAGCGGCGCAGTCCGGGGCTGTAAGAAGAGGCGGTAAACCGTATTCCCGCATTGCCCCTTCCTATATTGTGGATCCGGTTGTGGTGGATGAACTGATGCCCATTGCAAGGTATTCAGGTGTGCCGGAGCTGCAAGTTCCGGATCAGGCCGGGAGAAAGAAAGCGGACGGAACGGAGATGAACCATATGGAAAAATCACAGGAAACAGGAAATACAGAGGAATTGACAGGAAGACAGACAGTTCTGGTGACAGGGGCCACCGGCTTTCTGGGGGAATACCTGGTGCGGCGTCTGGTGAAGGCATACAGGGTGCGTGCCCTGGGGCGGAACCGGGAGAGGGGCAGGCAGCTTGCTGCATACGGAGCTGTGTTTTGTCCGGGGGATTTTACCGACAGAGAAAGCTGCGCTGCTTATTTTGAGGGAGTGGATTATGTAATCCATGCAGGCGCGCTTTCCACTGTTTGGGGGAAATGGGAAGATTTCTATCGAACTAATGTGGAGGGTACAAACCTTGTGGCGGGACTGTGTCTGGAGAAGGGCGTCCGGCGGCTGGTCTATGTGTCTTCCCCCAGTATATACACGGGAAAGGAAGACCAGTACTGCATCCGGGAAGACCAGGCTCCCCAACAAAACGATCTGAATTATTATATCAAATCCAAACTGATGGCGGAAGGGGTGGTCCGCAGGTGGAACGGCAAAGGCCTGGAGACCGTTATCCTGCGGCCGAGGGGGCTTATCGGCATCGGGGATACCAGTCTGGTGCCCAGACTCTTGAGAGCCAATCAAAAGCCGGGCATTCCCCTTTTTCGGGAGGGAAGGAACCTGGTGGACATCACCAGTGTGGAGAATGTGGCTCTGGCCTGTGAACTGGCCATGAAGGCTCCGGGGGCTTCCGGCAGGGTATTCAACATCACCAACGGAGAACCCATGGCGTTTGGCCGGATTTTGGAGCAATTCCTGGCGGCTATCGGAGAACAGCCCCATTATCTGCGGCTTCCTTTCGGGGCGGTGTATGCTGCGGCAGAGGGGTTGGAGCGGCTTTACCGCACATTCGGGCTGCCCGGGGAGCCGCCGCTGACCCGCTACACGGTCTGTACTCTGGGGTATGCCCAGACCATGGATATCAGCCAGGCCAGGGAGATTCTGGGATATCGTCCGGAGAA
Source organism: uncultured Acetatifactor sp. (assembly GCA_910587555.1). Classification (GTDB taxonomy): domain Bacteria; phylum Bacillota; class Clostridia; order Lachnospirales; family Lachnospiraceae; genus Acetatifactor. Next base: position 7,365 of record CAJULV010000054.1, on the reverse strand, counting down.
AACCCTGGCGGAATCCATTGGGGAGTACGGGGCGTGGTGGAAAGGGGTACATGGCACAGGAGAGACTGCCGGTGCGGGGCAGAGGAACATTGCAGCATTGGCAGGCAGCATAAGAAAAGCGTCTGGAGGCAGCCCATTAAAGCCTCCGACGAAGCAGGAGAGAGCAGAGAAGGCAGCAGGCCGCAGGTACGCCGGGACCGGGACGCAGCCTGTGAGGCAAAACCGGGAAGCGGGCGGCGGGAAATCGGCCAATCTGCAGGGACCCGGCAAAATAATGGAAGTGCGGACATACCGCTGCGGATCCTGTACCAATAATCTGGGAATCATTTTCCGGGGCGGGATATCCGGTTGGAAGAAACGGCGGTTCCCGGCCAGGGCCATGCTGATTCGTCACAGGGAACTTGGCAATATTTTATATGATGCCGGTTACTCCCGGGAGATTTTCCGGGGCGGGATGGCACTGCGGATATACCGTCTGCTGAATCCGGTACAACTGGAGACGGGGGAAACGATAGCGGAGAGGCTTGAGGCGGACGGAATTGCACCGGAGAGCGTGGGGATGATTCTGCTGTCCCATGCCCACCCGGATCATGTGGGGGGATTGTCGCAGTTTTCCGGATATGATCTGGTGGCTTTTGAGGAAACTTTGGAGGCGCTGCACCATCCCGGCGTCCGCAGACTGATGTTTCCGGCCCTGGTGCCTCCGAAGGGAAATATCCGCAGGGAAATCATACCGGAAAATCCTCTGAAAGAACATTTTCTGTGCGGGTATTTTGAGGAAGTGTACGATTTGTTTGGGGACGGCAGCCTTATGGGAGTGCGTCTGGAAGGGCATTCCAGGGGACAGATGGGGCTGTGGATACCGGATGTAAGCCTTTTTCTGGCTGCGGATGCCTGTTGGGGAGGAGATCTGGTGCGGGCCACAAACCGCATGCGTCTGCTGCCCAGACTGCTGCAGGATAATTTTGCCGCCTATGAGGACAGCTTGAGGAGAATCTGCCGCATGAAACGGGACCATCCCCGGATCAGGGTGTGTTTTACCCATCAGGTATGGAAATAAGCAAGCAGTGGGCATCAATGGGAAATGTTGATTTGCTTCACTTGCCAGATATGGAAATAAGCGGGCAGAGTGC
>CAJULV010000054.1:0-6132 GCA_910587555.1 uncultured Acetatifactor sp. | reverse complement strand
GAAATGTTGATTTGCTTCACTTGCCAGATATGGAAATAAGCGGGCAGAGTGCATCAATGGGAAATGTTGATTTGCTTCACTTGCCAGGTACGGAAATAAGCGGGCAGAGTGCATCTGCGGGAAATGTTGATTTGCTTCACTTGCCAGATACGGAAATAAACGGGCAGAGTGCATCTGTGGGAAATGTTGATTTGCTTCACTTGCCAGATACGGAAATAAACGAGCAGGGGGCATTTGGGGCCGCCCTGGCAGGACGGACAAGGAGGTGCTGCTGTGTTTGAACAGTTGGAGGTGCTGAAATTTTACTTATACTATAGATATTTTTTGCCGAAAAACCGCTGCTTTCGGAACAGGAAAGCCCTGCGGCGCCGACAGAAAAGGAGGTTGAGAAGGCATCTGCGATATGTGGCGGAGCATTCGCCCCTTTACAGAGGGATGAAGAAGTTCTCTTCCTATCCTGTGATAGACAAGGCCTTTATGATGGAGCATTTCCATCGGCTGAACACGGTGGGAATCAGCCGGGAGGAGGCGGAGGCTTTTGCGGTCCGGGCAGAGCGGGAGCGGGATTTTGCCCCCAAGCTGAAAGGCGTTACGGTGGGATTGAGTTCCGGTACCTCCGGCCACAGAGGCATATTCCTGGTGTCCGACAGGGAGAAGGTGCGTTGGGCAGGCTATGTGTTGGCGAAATTTCTGCCGGGAAGTATCCTGGATTCCATGGACATTGCTTTTTTCATGCGGGCGGACAGCAATCTGTACCAGGCAGTAAATTCCAGGAGAATCCGGTTCCATTTCTTCGATATCTATCGGGATATGGAGGAACATGTCAGGCGACTGGAGGCACTGAAACCCAGGATTCTGGTGGGGCAGCCATCCCTGCTTCTGATGCTTGGGGCAGAGGCGGAGCGGGGAAACCTGCATATTTCTCCCCAGGTGGTGATTTCCATTGCGGAAGTACTGGAACGAGGGGATGAGTCCTATCTGAAAAAGGTGTTTCGGCAGAAGGTGATTCACCAGGTCTATCAGTGTACGGAGGGCTGTCTGGCTTCCACCTGTTCCCGGGGAACCCTTCATCTGAATGAGGACATTGTATATATTCAGCGGGAATACCTGGAAGGACGGCGATTCGTACCTATTGTGACGGATTTTGAGAGAAAGGCCCAACCGATGATCCGTTATCGGCTGAACGATATTCTGGTGGAGCGAAAGCAGCCCTGCAGTTGTAAGAGTCCCTGCCTGGCTCTGGAGAAAATCGAGGGCAGGGAGGACGACATGTTTTCGTTTCTGGACGAACAGGGAAGAGAGAGGCTGATTTTTCCGGACTTCATCCGCAGATGTATCCTCTTTGCGGGGGTGGGGCAGGAGAAACGGGAGGTGTCAGTGCAGCCGGGACAGGAGGGAACCAGGAAAGCAGCATCCGGGCAGCCGGGACAGGACAGGGAGAGAAGAGAAACAGCGGACCTTTCCGAATTTGGTTTGGCAAAAGGGGAGAGAGGAATCCGGAGACAGACCGGAAGTTCCGGGGAAAGCCCAACAGACCGGAAGAGGAAGGAAAGCACCTGGGAATACCGGGTGGTGCAGAATCCAGACAGGAGCATCACAGTCTACGCCGATCTTACGGAGGAGGAAAGGGAAAACGTGGTTGGGGAATTTCGCAAACTGGCCAGGGACAGAAGGCTTGTCCTGCCGGATATTGCCTTTGCTCCATATGACTGGGAAGTGGGGAAAAAGCTGAAGAGGATTCAGCGAATCCGGTGAACCAGGGCAGTGCGCGAAGGTTCTCTTCGAAATTGTGTACGTACTGAAATAGGGCAATGAATATACATGCGAATCACAGACAAATCGTTTATAAACGGCATATCAATCGGGATTGCAGGAGGGTGAACAATGAAAATTCTGGTAATAGGCGGCACCAGGTTTTTTGGCATACATATGGTAAATGAACTTTTAGCAAAAGGCCATAATGTGACGATTGCTACACGGGGAAACAGATCAGATGTATTTGGTAACAGAGTCAATCGTATCATAATTGAGAGAACAAATGAACAGAGCATGAAGACTTTGAGCAGCAGCCATTATGATGTTGTAATTGATAAAATTGCTTACTGCTCAAATGATATAAAATATGGAATGGAAACCGTTCATTGTGATAAATATATCCATATGTCCAGCACAGCAGTCTATGAACCTAAGCACATGAATACGGTTGAATCTGATTTTGATGGTGTTTCGAAAGAACTGGTATGGTGTGATAGGACAGATTTTTCATACGGAGAAATAAAACGGCAGGCAGAGTGCGCTTTATGGCAGAAATATAGGGACAGGAACTGGATTGCGGTAAGATATCCATTTGTGGTAGGAAAAGATGATTATACAAAAAGATTGGCATTTTATGTGGAACATACCATGAAATCTATCCCCATGGATATTGACAATTTGAATAGTCAGATGGGATTTATCCGTTCTGATGAAGCCGGAAAGTTTATGGCTTTTCTGGTTGAGCAGGATATCAGAGGCGCAATCAATGGAAGCTCCGAAGGAACTATTTCCATAAGAGAAATAATTGAGTATGTTGAACAGAAAACCGGAACAAAGGCAGTTGTTGACAAAACCGGAGCAAAAGCGCCATATAATGGAGAATCAGAATATAGTATTAATACGGAGAAGGCAGGTGCGTTAGGCTTTCGTTTTTCAGTACTTCAAGATTGGATATATAAACTGTTAGATTATTATATTCAGAGAGTTAATTGACTCATTTCACTTATTTCCGAAAAGGCATTTCGGAATGGGATCAGGCAGACTGTTTTCTCGGAAAAAGGCCAGGGAAAAGCAGTTCGGTTAGAGGAGACTTACAGAATAAAAGGAAAATCAGAAGGGGTGAAAACACAGATGACAAAGGGACAGATAAGCAGACATGTGAAACTGGCAGGAATGGGGCGTGCTCTGGCAGGCGGCGAGACGGTCTTTGCGGGGGAGACCAGGTATCGGCTTAAGGCAGGAGAGACATTGTTGGATTTGGCGGAAGAAGCAGCAGGAAAAGCGTTAGCCGAAGCCGGTATGGACATGGGGGACGTGGACTGCATCGTCTGCGCCATGGGCACACCGCTCCAGGCCATTCCCTGCAATGCGGCTCTGATTCATGAGCGGATGGCCAGGGGAACGGATATCCCGGCCATGGATATCAACACCACCTGCACCAGTTTCATCAGCGCCCTGGATGTGATGTCCTATATGATAGAGTCCGGGCGGTACAGGGCAGTGCTGATTCTATCCGGCGACACGGCCTCCGCTGCGCTGAATCCGGGCCAGAAGGAGAGTTATGAGCTGTTTTCGGATGGCGCTGCCGCCGGTGTGCTTGTAAAGGCGGAACCGGGAGAAGCTTCCGAAATCCTTTATGCGCGCCAATGCACCTGGTCAGAGGGCGCCCATGACACGGAGATCCGGGGCGGGGGAGGGCTGCTGCCCGCATTTTCTCTTACAGATGAGAATCGGGAGGATTACTATTTTGACATGAAAGGAATCCGGATTCTGCGGCTCTGCGCCAGGAAGCTGCCGAAATTTGTGGAGGACTGTCTTCGGGAGGCAGGGGTTGCGCGGGAGGAGATACAGATTGTAGTTCCCCATCAGGCCAGTAAGGCCCTGGACACCATCATGCCCCGTCTGGGATTCAGGGAGGGCACCTACATAAACCGGGTGGCGGCATACGGCAACATGGTCTCCGCCTCGGTTCCCTTTGCGCTGTGCGAGTCCGTTCAGGAGGGCAGAATCCGACGGGGAGATTTGGTGCTGCTCATGGGAACTGCGGCAGGGCTGACAGTGAATTTTATGCTGATGCGGTATTGAGTTTACGGTTCAGACAGCCCCATCAGGCTACTGGATTTTAGTTTTTTATCTAAAAAGCAGAAGGATGAAAGCCGCCATTTTTCTGTTGGATTTTTCCGCAAGGAAAGCTGCAAAAAGCATAACACTAATCTGTAACGGCTATGTGGGAGACGAAATCAATGAGAGAAGAAAAGGATATGGAAAATAAAACAGAGGCCCAGTGTCTGTATGAACTTGCCATGAAACATATCTATGGGGATGGAGTCCCGGAGGACAATGAACTGGCTGTGAAGCTGCTGACCCGGGCAAAGGATATGGGACATGTGGAGGCTGCCTATAATTTGGGGATTTGCTATCACTATGGCTACGGAACGGCAATCGATCTGGGAAAGGCCTATGAACTGTACCTGTATTCTGCAAACAGCGGCTATGGAAAGGGCATGGAACTGGTGGGGCGTTTCTATAACAGGGGCATCCATGTGGAGCAGAACCGCACACAGGCAGAATACTGGCTTCGGAAAGCTATGGAAAGCACAGACCCGGAAGCTGCCCTGGAAGCGCAAAAGGAACTTTTATAGTTACTGCTCACAGGTGCCTCCGCGAAATGTAGGTATGGCGGCGGTAGCCGCTGTACATAGAGTATGCGATAGTATATGCGGATGGCATATACTGGGAAAATATGCGGCGAATAATTGTGTGGGAGATATGCGAAGAAGAGATTGATTTTAGGCTACATTCTATATATAATGTTTTTAGAAGGCTTGTTCGGACTGCTGAAAAACTTAATGACAAGGGGTAGAGAAATGTATAAGGTAAAAAAGAACGAAGAAATAAAGAATAAAGAACTATTTGTCCGAGCTAATTGATGAAAATTAGAAGATAGGAGACATTTATGTATAATGATACAGTGACTTGGCTGTTGAACACCGGAAACGCCGCAGTACAATATAGGACAAAAACCGAGTTACTTGGCCTGGCGGCTGAACCAACGGAAGCGTTAATGTGGATTGAGAAAAAACTGCCTGCGGATTGGAATAAGATAAAGGGTTTATGGTATGTCTATTATATTAATGCCTTAGCAGAATGCGGTCTGAACCAATCTATGCTGCCATCTGAATGGTTTGAGGCAGCGGTAGAAAAAATCAGGACAAGCTTTGATTTTGGCTGTGAAGCATTCATGCTCTTACAAGCAATGGTGGCATTAGGCTTTGGCGAAAATTCCGAAGTCCAGAAAATATTTGATATGTTGTGTGCCAACAGGTTGCCTGACGGTGGGTTTCTCTGTGAAAGACGAAGAAACAAGCTGAAGCATATTCCAAAAAGCTGTTATAAAGCAGATTATTTTGCGTTGCGGTTGTGTTCATGCTGTCGTAAAAAAGGAATTGTTCTTGATATAGAAAAAGATATTGTTCGCTATTTTCTGGACAGAAATTTGTTGTTCAAGCGGGATAATTTAGACGAACTGGTGCTTGATGAAAAAGAGGGACAGCGTATCACGGATGTATTTCATCCATTTGAAGTAATGCGGATTGGAATTCATAATATTATGGAAACCATTTCCTCACTCGGATATGGAAATGCACCTGAGACGGAATCCGGTTGGAAATATCTGAATTCAGCGAAAGATGAAATGGGACGGGTTGTTCTGTCGGGTACGCTTACAAAATCTTATCTACCGAAAGAAAGAGTCGGGCAGCCAAGTGCATGGGCAACATTTTATTCTCTATTGGCAGATAAGGAACGGTGAGAGTTCCCTTGCGACAATATGCGTGATGGTAAAAATATGTTTGGGATACTATGCTTGTTATTGAATGCAGGTCTTCACTGATTATATTGAGACAAATCGATTTGCGGCAGAAAATCTTTCGGGGTTTTCTGCCGTTTGTCTGTGCTGATATTGAATGGAAAGGGGGAACACCATGGCAGCTACCCGGCTGATGGCACTGCACATTAACAAGGGTAAGACTCTGGCGCAATGTCTGCAGGAGAGAACGGATTATGCATCCAATCCTGAAAAGACCGAGAAGGGAGAACTGGTAACTGCCTATGAGTGTGATCCCATGACGGTAGATGAGAAATTTCTGCTGAGTAAAAGGCAGTACCAGCATATAACCGGGCGGCATCAAAAGAATGATGTGATTGCTTACCCCTTTGATATCCGGCACCCTTCTGCTGCATCTTTTCATGTCTATGTCGAATATCGAAAGTCTGGTTATAGCAAAAGGTATTTTGAAGAGCATCGGGAGGCGGTAACGCTACACAAGGCGGCAAAGAATGCTTTCAGTCAGCTGAGGATGGAGAAGCTGCCAAGGG
>CAJULV010000053.1:24702-28750 GCA_910587555.1 uncultured Acetatifactor sp. | reverse complement strand
ACAATGCAGGCATTACTGGCGCCGCTTCAGGAGCTGGCGGAATACGGCAATATCAGGGAGGTTATCAGGAAACGGGCGGGAAAACCGGAGAGCCAGGGGGCGGTGGCGGCTGTTACCGGATGTGTGGACTCTCAGAAGCTGCATATGGTTTATGGGCTGGGAGACGGCTTTCGGATTAAGGTTATCGTGACTTACAGCGATATAAAAGCAAAGGAAATTTTTGAGGAATACAAGTTTTATGACAGAAATGTCATGTTGTATCCTGCTAAGGACCTGATTTTTTTCCAGGCGGATATCCACGGAAACCAGTTGGTGAAGGAGCGCGTGAAGGTGCTGCGCAGGCTGATGGAGCGCAAGCCTGTCACCATTGTCACTACCTACGCGGCGCTGATGACGCCTCAGGCCATGTGGGACAGGGAGCGGGATGTCATCGATGTGGAGAGAAGGGGGACCCTGGAGGAGGGCAGCCTGAGCAGGCGGCTGGTAGCCATGGGTTATGAGAAAAGCTACCAGGTGGAAAGTCCCGGACAATTTTCCGTGCGGGGCGGAATCGTGGATATCTATGACCTGACGGAGGAGAATCCCTACCGAATCGAGCTGTGGGGGGATGAGGTGGACTCTATCCGCAGCTTCGATGTCTTAAGCCAGCGCTCTATCGAGAACCTGGAGAGCATCAGCATCTTCCCGGCCACGGAGTTTGTGCTGGAGGAAGACAGAATCCGCGGAGGCTTGAAAAGGCTGGAAGAGGAAGGGAAGAAGCAGGAGAAGGCATTTCGCACGTCCTTCCGCACGGAGGAAGCTCACCGGATAGCCGTCCAGGTGAAGGAACTGAGGGAACAGCTGGTGGAATTCCGGGCACAGGTGAATTTAGAGGGGTATATCCGGTATTTCTATGAGGATACGGTGACACTGCCGGAATTGCTGGTGCGGATTGCGCGGGGAGGAGACGTGGGTTCCAAAAGCGGCGCGGCCTCAGGCGGGGGAAATGTCCGAGGCACGGGAGCAAATGCCGGTCCCGTTTTTTTCATAGACGAGCCAAACCGCGTCAGGGAGCAGGCGGAGGCGGTGGAACTGGAATTTCGGGAGAGCATGGTCCAGCGGGCGGAGAAGGGGTATATCCTGCCCGGCCAGATGGACATTCTTTACAGCGGGGAACAGGTGGCTGCGGCACTGCTTTCCGGAAGCGTCATTACCCTGTCCACGATGGACACCAGGGGTTACTTCAAGGCAGATTTGCGCACAGACGCATCCTCCCGGAATGTGGCGCCTTACAACAACAGCTTTGAGTCGCTGGTGAAGGATTTGAAACTCTTCCGCAGAAACGGCTACAGGGTGCTGCTTTTGTCCGGTTCCCGGATGCGGGCAAAGCGCCTTGCGGAGGATTTGCGGGACCAGGAGATTTCGGCGGTGTACACGGAGGATCCCTTAAGGGAGGTGCTTCCCGGGGAGGTGCTTACCTATTACGGCCACGTAAACAAGGGCTTCGAGTATCCGCTGCTTAAGTTCGTGGTACTCTCGGAGACGGACATTTTCGGCGCGGAGAAAAAGAAGAAATCGAAGAAGCTTTACCAGGGGCAGAAGATAAAAGATTTCAACGAGCTGAAGGTAGGGGACTACGTGGTGCATGAGAGCCACGGCCTGGGCATTTACCAGGGTATCGACAAGGTTGAGATGGAGGGTGTGGTCAAGGACTATATCAAGATAGAGTACCGTGACGGAGGAAACCTCTATGTCCTTGCCACCGGGCTGGATGTCATCCAGAAATACGCTTCCGCGGATGCCAGGAAGCCGAAACTGAACAAGCTGGGTTCCAGGGAATGGGAGCGTACCAAGACGAAGGTACGCAGTGCCGTCAATGAAGTGGCAAACGATTTGGTGGAACTCTATGCCCTGCGCCAGCAAAGCCAGGGGCATGCCTTTGAGAAGGACACGGTGTGGCAGCGGGAATTTGAGGAGATGTTTCCCTTTGAGGAGACGGAGGATCAGCTGACCGCCATTCAGGACACCAAAGCGGATATGGAGAGTACGAAAATCATGGACAGGCTGATTTGCGGCGACGTGGGCTACGGCAAGACGGAGATTGCCATCCGGGCTGCTTTCAAGGCCGTGCAGGAGGGCAAGCAGGTGGTGTATCTGGTGCCTACCACCATTCTGGCCCAGCAGCATTATACCACCTTTGTCCAGCGTATGAAGGATTATCCGATCCGGGTGGAGCTGATGAGCCGTTTCAGGACGCCCGGAGAAATCAGGAAGACGGTTACGGATTTGCTGAAAGGCCAGGTGGATATTGTCATCGGCACCCACCGGGTATTGTCCGCGGACGTGCAGTTCAAGGACCTGGGACTGTTGATTATTGACGAGGAACAGCGGTTCGGCGTGACCCACAAGGAAAAGATTAAGAAATTGAAGGAAAATGTGGATGTGCTGACGCTGACGGCAACGCCCATTCCCAGGACCCTCCATATGAGCCTGATTGGCATTCGGGATATGAGCATCCTGGAGGAACCGCCGGAGGACAGGCAGCCCATACAGACATTTGTGTGCGAATACAATGAGGAACTGGTGCGGGAGGCCATCTCCAGGGAGCTGGTGCGGGGAGGGCAGGTTTACTATGTGTACAACAGGGTAAACAATATTGCGGATATTTCGGCACAGATTGCCGGCCTGGTGCCGGAGGCTGCGGTGTCTTATGCCCACGGGCAGATGAAAGAGCATGAGCTGGAAAAGATTATGTTTGATTTCATCAATGGAGAGATTGACGTACTGGTGTCCACCACCATTATTGAGACAGGGCTGGATATCTCCAATGTAAATACCATGATTATCCATGACTCCGACAATTTCGGCCTGTCCCAGCTCTATCAGCTGCGGGGCAGGGTAGGCCGTTCCAATCGGACAGCCTATGCCTTCCTGATGTATAAGCGGGACAAGATGCTTAAGGAGGTGGCCGAAAAGCGCCTTGCCGCCATCAAGGAATTTACGGAACTGGGCAGCGGTTTTAAGATCGCCATGCGGGATTTGGAGATCAGGGGCGCGGGGAACCTCCTGGGGGTACGCCAGCACGGGCATATGGAGGCAGTGGGGTATGATTTGTACTGCAAGATGCTGAACGAGGCTGTGCAGACGCTGAAGGGAGGCAAGGCGCCCAAGGATTTTGCCACTGTTATCGATCTGGATGTGGACGCGTTCATTCCGCCCTCTTATATTGTCAACGAGGTGCAGAAGCTGGATATCTACAAGCGGATTGCGGGCATTGAGAACAGTAAGGAGCGGGACGATATGAAGGATGAATTGCTGGACCGCTTTGGGGAAATTCCCAAATCCGTGGACAATCTGCTCCGCATCGCGCTGATACGGGTGGCGGCCCATAAGCTGTATGTGACGGACGTGAAGGGAAAAAACGAAAAAATTTCCGTCACCTTCCGCCCGGACGCGGACCTTGACCCGGCCAGGGTTCCGGAATTATTGAAAAAGTACGGCAAAGACCTTGCCTTCACGGCCTACGGCAAGCCGTTCCTCACATGCAAGTATAAGAAAACGGGGCTGGTGGAGAAAGACGCGGAGCTGCTCCTTGGCAAAACGGAGGAACTCCTGGAGGAAATGAAGATACTACAGGAAGCAGGTGCAGCTTCCTGTAGTTGAATGCGGCGCAAAGAGAGCGCCTTTTATCGGCCGAACAAGTGTTTTGAGGGAGTTTTATTGCCCTTAAAATATGATATCTTCTGTTCAGAACAGAAAACAAATCTGATTTTGAACAGGAGGTAATCGATATGAAAGGCTATCACACATCGGAAGGATACATGGGACTGGTGGAAGGCAGATATGTTTTGTTTGCCAGCGAGGCGGATTACAGGGAATATATGGAAGATTGATCCCGAATGAGAATACAGCGGCACCGAAAGCCGGCTGTCCAGGGCATTTCCGCAGGTTCAGCGCCATGACTGCATATTTTGGGCTTTTTATTTTTATGTGGCAAATGTGGCGATAAGATGGTATAATGACCTTACTGCAGGCAGGAAACGGCCGAATGGCCATCAGACCATGAACG
>CAJULV010000053.1:5244-24602 GCA_910587555.1 uncultured Acetatifactor sp. | reverse complement strand
TAATGACCTTACTGTGGGCAGGAAACGGCCGAATGGCCATCAGACCATGAACGTTACTGTGTTCATGGTATATAATGACCTTACTGTGGGCAGGAAACGGCCGAATGGCCATCAGACCATGAACGTTGCTGTGTTCATGGTATATAATGACCTTACTGTAGGCAGGAAACGGACAGGGGAGAGCAAGGAAGGGAGAAAAGTAGGAAATGCCTTTTGAATATGGTTTTTATGAGCTGGCCTTGATATTTCTTTTCTGGGGAATCGCCGGCTGGATAGTCGAGGGGATTGATATGCGGATAGAGGCAGGGGAATTCCAGAACAGGGGATTTTTACATATGCCGTTTTGCCCGATCTACGGCGTGGGCATGGCGCTGGGTTCTGTGGGCCTGAATGACGTGAAGGATTCTTATCTGATTTTGTTTGTATTCGGAGTGGTTTTCTGCTCCGTGGTGGAATATATCGTGGGCGGAATCCTGGAAAAGCTTTTCCACTCCAAATGGTGGGACTATTCCCATATGCGTTATAATATCAAGGGAAGGGTATGCCTGAGGAATGCCGTGCTTTTCGGGTTCGGAGCTATTGTGGTGTTCCGCTTTGTGGAACCGATGGTGGAAAGGGCCATTGTCCGGATTCCGCCGGATATGAGGGTTGTGATAACCGTGGCCTTTGGCATTGCCTTTTGCATAGACCTGGTAGCTTCCGCCAGGAGGGCGTGGGCGTACCGGGAAAATCAGGAAGGCGACGAACTCCTGCTGCTGTTTAAGGCGCACAGATAGCAGGCGGGGCAGTGCAGCGTCAGGCCTTATTTAAGGCTGCATATCAAACACGCCGGTTAAGGTTTCCGGAATTTTATTGGAATCCGAACCGGCTTTTTTATTCGGGAAATCTCTGCGGGCGGGAGACCTTTCAAAGCAGTGTCCGATGGGGTGTTCGGAAGTAGGGGGAAGGCGGTCCGTTTAGACAGATTTGCCGGGAACGGCGGTGGGCGCCGAAAATGGACGGGAACGGAAAATCAGGTAAACAAAACGTATACGAAAGGACAACGAAAGAGAAATTATGGAGCATATACGAAATAAGAAGCAAAATATATCGCCTTCCCATACAAAAGATATGACTGAGGGAAATCCCTATTCTCTTATGCTGGGATTTGCCATGCCCATATTTTTAAGCCAGGTATTTCAGCAGCTCTACAATACGGCGGATGCCTTTATTGTGGGGCAGAACCTGGGAACCAACGCGCTGGCGGCGGTAACCTCCTCGGGCACGCTGATCTTTCTGATGATCAGCTTTTTTGCGGGGATTGCCATGGGGGCCGGAGTGGTGATTTCGCGTTATTTCGGTGCGGGGGATGAGGCGCTCGTATCTCGTGCCATCCATACGGTGCTGGCGTTCGGCCTGGCTGCCGGCGTGCTGCTGACGGCGGTGGGCGTGGCGCTGACGCCCACGTTTCTGGTCTGGATGCAGACGGACCCGGAGGTGCTGCCGGAAGCAATCTCGTATTTCAGATACTATTTTCTGGGATCTCTGGCGCTGGTGCTGTATAATGTCTGCCGCAGCATCATGAACGCTCTGGGGGACAGCAGGCGTCCGCTGCATTATCTGATTTTTTCTTCCGTATTAAATGTGGTGCTGGATGTATTGTTCCTGGCAGTGTTTCATTGGGGCGTGTGGTCTGCTGCCGTGGCTACGGTGATTTCCCAGGCGGCAAGCGTGGTTCTCTGCATGCGCCATCTTATGCGCAGGGGGAATATATTCACTGTAGAGTGGAGGAAGATACGGTTTCACGGTGATATGCTGAGGGAAATCATTCACAACGGGCTTCCGTCAGGCGTACAGAATTCCGTGATTGCCTTTGCCAATGTCATTGTGCAGTCACAGATTAACTCTTTCGGAAAGCTGGCTATGGCTGCTTACGGCACCCATGCCAAGATTGAGGGCTTTGCATTCCTGCCAATCACCAGCTTCAATATGGCCAGTACGACCTTTATCAGCCAGAACCTGGGCGCCAGGCAGTACGACAGGGCGAAGAAGGGGGCGCGTTTCAGCATTCTGTCCGCAATGGTGCTGGCGGAAGCGATCGGTGTGTTCTGCTATGTTTTTGCACCCAGGCTGATAGGGCTGTTTGACTCCAACCCCGGCGTTATTGAACTGGGTGTCCGCCAGGCACGCACGGTATCTCTGTTCTTCTGCCTGCTGGCATTTTCTCATGCGGTAGCAGCCGTCTGCCGAGGGGCGGGAAAGGCGTTCGTGCCTATGTGTGTCATGCTGGCAATCTGGTGTGTGGTGCGGATTATTTACATCATCACAGTGATGAAGCTGACCGGTGAAATCGGCTATATCTACTGGGCATATCCGCTGACATGGGGAATCAGTTCCGTCATTTATTTTGTTTATTACCGATGCAGTGACTGGGTGCATGGCTTTGATAATCCCCAACCTTCCCACGGGACGCAGCGAGACGGAAAATGACGAAAAAATACCGCACAGACGCTTTTCAGGCATCCGTGCGGCAATCTGCAGCCTTGGGAAAATACGCTGCAATTTACTGGAACAGCTTCACTACCATGGAATCCTGATTCATCTGCTTCTTCAGCATCAGGGTCCTGTATTCGCTCAGCAGGTCCTCTTTCTTCTTTTCGGAAATTGCTTTCGGCATATCCAGATCTTCAATACGGCTTCTGGAACTGAGCTGCTCAAGGCGCATGGCCGTATTATTGTTGTAAGTATGTTCCAGGCGATTGGTGGAAGCGCCCAGGTTTCCTCTCTGTCTGGACACGATGTTCATGGCATTGTCGATGGCGTCCAGGCTGAAATCGCCCTTCGTCACATCGAAATCAGCAATGCCGAGAGCCTCCAGCGTAGAATTTGCCATGCCGATCCGCATGCCGCTTCCGTCGGGGTTGGTAGCCAGGTGCATATCGGCCATGCTTCCGTCCAGAAGCTTCTGCTCGTTGAGGGAAGTAGTCTTGGACATGGACTGAATGCCTTCCTTCAGCTGGTTGATCTCGTCCTGGTAATATGCCCTGTCCGAAGACGACGAAGTACCGTTCATGGAACGCAGGGCAAGGTCGCGAATGCGCTGCAGATAATCCATCACGCCGCCCAGGGCGCTGTCGGCTACATTCAATACCCCAATGCCTTCCTGTGCATTCTGGCTGCCCACGCGCAGGCCGGTCTCTTCTTTCTGCATTTTCTGTCCGATGGCAAGGCCTGCCGCATCGTCTGCCGCGGTATTGATCCGCCTGCCGCTGGAAATATGGGAATAGGAATGAAAGATTCCGCTGCCGGCAGAAATCGTATTCATATAATCACCTCCTGTTAAAGCCGTTGAGAATCCTCTCCTGGATTCTAATATAGAACTTTGATAATAGAACCTGTTCTTTGGTTCTAATATAGAACTTTGATAATAGAACCTGTTCTTTGGTTCTATTATATAATCTCCCTTCCATTATTTCAACAGATTCTTGTAAGTCCAAATAAAATTTATAGAAAATTTATGGTTTGATTCCCGGCAGCCCAGGCAAATTTTATCAGGAAAGCCCGTACACACACTTGACGCTTTTCAAAACATACCTTATAATGAAGTGAAGCATCCAATATATGGGTTCATTGCCCGGACAGGAGCATTTATGATAAAGAGCATGACCGGTTTCGGCAGATGTGAAATCGCCGAGAACAGCAGAAAATTCACGGCGGAGATAAAGTCCGTCAATCACCGATACCTTGATGTGAACATCAAAATGCCGAAGGCGCTGAATTATTTTGAATCGGCTGTCCGCAGTGAGCTGAAGAAGTACATTTCACGCGGCAAGGTTGACGTGTATATATCCTACGAGGATTTCTCGGAGAAGAATTCCGCCGTACATTACAACAGGGAGCTTGCGGCGGAATATTTGAAATATCTGCGGGGAATGGCGGATGAATTTGAACTGGAGGATGATATCAGGGTATCCATTCTTGCCAGGTTTCCGGAAGTATTTACCATGGAAGAGACCGGTGCGGACCAGGAAGCGCTGTGGAAGGAACTGCAGAGGGCAGTGTCCGGGGCTGCGGAAATGTTTGTGGGGACCCGTGTGGAGGAAGGCCGGCATCTGCGCGAGGATCTGCTGGAGAAGCTTGACGGAATGAACCGGATGGTAGATTTTATTTCGGAACGTTCTCCCATGATTGTGTCGGAATACCGCAGGAAGCTGCAGGAACGTGTGAAGGAGCTTCTGGCGGACGTCCATGTGGACGAGAACAGGCTGGTGACGGAGGTTACCATATTTGCGGATAAGGTGTGTGTGGATGAGGAGATAGTGAGGCTCCGCAGCCATATTGAGACTACCAGGAGTACCCTTCAGGCAGGCGGTGCCATTGGCAGGAAGCTTGACTTCATCGCCCAGGAGATGAACCGGGAGGCCAATACGATTCTGTCCAAGGCTAATGACCTGGAGACATCCAATTATGCCATTGAGCTGAAGACCGAGATCGAGAAGGTACGTGAACAGATTCAGAATATAGAATAGGAGTCCGGACAGTATGCTGATCCATATTGGTTTCGGTAACATTGTGAATACGGAGAAAATAATTGCCATTGTCAGTCCGGAGTCCGCGCCCATCAAGAGGCTGGTGCAGGGAGCAAAGGAGAAGGGGCTTGCCATTGACGCCACGCAGGGACGGAAAACGAAGTCAGTGCTGATCATGGACGGCAGCCAGGTGGTGCTGTCTGCGCTTCTGCCCGAGACCGTTGCGGGGAGGGTACAGGACGGCACAGAGTATGCGGAGGAAAAATAACATGGAAAAAAAGGGAATTCTGATTGTGATTTCCGGTTTTTCGGGCGCAGGAAAGGGTACACTGGTAAGAGAACTTCTGGACAGGTATGATGAGTACGCGCTGTCGGTTTCCATGACAACCCGGGAACCCAGGCCCGGAGAGCGGGATGGTGTGGAGTATTTTTTTACGGACAGGGCGCATTTTGAGGAAACCATTGCCAGGGACGGGCTGGTGGAATATGCGCAATACTGTGATAATTATTACGGCACACCGAGGGCATATGTGGAGGAGCAGCTGTCGGCGGGAAGAAACGTTATCCTGGAGATTGAGATACAGGGCGCGCTGAAGATCAAGAAGAAATTTCCGGAGAGCCTGCTTCTTTTTGTGACGCCGCCAAGCGCTGCGGAACTGGACCGGAGGCTGCGGGGAAGGGGAACGGAAAGTGAAGAGGTAATCGCACGGCGCCTGGCACGCGCGGCGGAGGAATCGGAAGGCATGGAGGCCTATGATTATATAGTTGTGAATGACAGGCTGGAGGAATGTGCGGAGGAGATTCACATGCTGGTGGAAGCTGCCCGCAGGGCTCCGGTGAGGAGAGGGCAATTTATGAAAGAAATCAGAGAGGAATTGAGTGATTTCGTGAAAGGAGTGCAGGGTTAATGTTACATCCGTCTTATTCAGATTTGATGAAAGTAGTGAACAGTGAAGTGGAGCAGGGAGAGGCTCCGATTGTAAACAGCCGTTATTCCATTGTTATGGCTACCTCCAGAAGGGCAAGGCAGCTGATTGGCGGTGATGATGCCATGATAGCCGGCAAGGAGAAAAAGCCGCTGTCTGTGGCAGTGGAAGAGCTGAACCAGGGTAAGATTAAGATACTGGGCGGTGAATGATGGGGTGAAAAGGTAGCTGGTGACATGCCAGCTATTTTCGCATACCCGGAAAACTGCCAACAAGCGAAAGAACTTGCCGACGGAACGGGAAACAGGCGTTTTTTTCGCACTGAACCGGGCTGGCAGGATTTGCCGCGGTAGGAAGCAAAGCTTCCAGGGAGGTAGAGTTTACATTATTATGAATATTATGTTTGTGTCGCTGGGTTGTGACAAGAATCTGGTGGATACGGAAATGATGCTGGGACTTCTGCAGAAAAAAGGATATACCTTTACGGACGACGAGCGGGCGGCGGATGTTATCGTGGTTAACACATGCTGTTTCATAGGGGATGCCAAGGAAGAAAGCATTCAGACGTTGCTGGAAATGGCGGAGCTGAAGAAGGAGGGCAGGCTGAAAGCACTGATAGCTGCCGGCTGTCTGGCCCAGCGGTATCAGAAGGAAATCAGGGAAGAAATTCCCGAGGTGGACGCGCTGGTGGGAACCATGGCAATCGGGGAGATAGCGGAGGCCGTGGAGGAGGCCCTGGCAGGGGGCGGCGGGAACCATTACCGCGACCTTGGCGCAGCGCCGGAGGCGTACCGGGACAGGGTGGTAACCACAGGGGGACATTATGCCTGCCTGAAGATTGCCGAAGGCTGCGGCAAGCACTGCACCTATTGCATTATTCCGAAAGTCCGGGGAGAGTACAGGAGTATACCGATGGAGGAGCTGGTGGAGCAGGCGCGGAAGCTTGCCGAAGGCGGAGTCAGGGAACTGATCCTTGTGGCGCAGGAGACGACACTGTACGGCGTTGACTTGTATGGAAAAAAGTGTCTCCCGGAACTTCTGGAGAGGCTTGCAGGTATTCAGGATATCAGGTGGATCCGGATTTTGTACTGCTATCCGGAGGAAATCACGAAGGAGCTGATTGAGACAATAGCCAGGGAGCCGAAGGTATGCCATTATCTGGACATTCCCATCCAGCATGCTTCGGACGGTGTGCTGAAGCGCATGGGCAGGCATACCACCCAGGCGCAGCTGCGGAGCATCATTGAAGGCTTAAGGGAACGGATACCTGACATCTGCCTGCGGACCACGTTGATCAGCGGTTTTCCGGGAGAAACACAGGAAGATTTTGAGGAATTGTACCGCTTTGTCAATGAGATGGAATTTGACAGACTGGGGGTATTCACCTATTCCAGAGAGGAAGATACGCCGGCTGCGGATATGCCGGATCAGGTGGATGAGGCGACAAAGCAAAGCAGGCGGGAGGAACTGATGGAGCTGCAGCAGGCGGTTGCCTTCGAGAAGGCGGAAGAAATGGTCGGACAGGTTGTTGAGTCCATGATAGAAGGCAAGGCGGCGGATGAGGACGTCTATGTAGCCAGGACTTACCGGGACGCGCCGGATGTGGACGGCTACCTGTTCATAAATACAGGCGCATGCCTGAACAGCGGGGATTTTGTGAAGGTGCTTGTGACGGATTCCAATGAATATGACCTGGTCGGTGAGATAGTGGAGGAGTTTTCATGAAAAATATGAATTTACCCAACAAGTTGACAATATTCCGTATGATCCTGATTGTGCCGTTTGTCCTTCTGCTCTTGAGAGGGAACGGCGGATGGTTTGGACAATTGTCCGAAGAGACGGGGAAGCTGGTGGATTACATTGCGCTGGCAATTTTTGTCATTGCCAGCCTGACGGATCTGATTGACGGCAAGATTGCCAGAAAATACAATCTGGTGACCAATTTCGGCAAGTTCATGGACCCTCTGGCAGACAAGCTGCTGGTCAGTGCGGCCATGATTGCGCTGGTGGAATTGAACAGGATTCCGGCTTGGGTTGTGATTATCATCATCAGCAGGGAATTTATCATCAGCGGATTCCGGCTGGTGGCGTCAGACAATAATGTAGTCATTGCGGCAGGTTACTGGGGGAAATTTAAGACCGTATTCCAGATGGTGATGGTATGCCTGATGATTGCGGACATTCCCGGGCTGCAGGTCCTGACGAATGTGATCATGTGGATTGCGCTGGCGCTGACAATCATTTCCATGGTTGATTATCTGCTGAAAAATAAGGATGTAATGCGGGAGCAGAAATAAGGAAACCGGGCAAAGGAAGCCGTTTTCCTGTTTTGGCGAATACTGCCGTGAGGAACGAGGGTGATTATGAAAGTTGAATTGATATGTGTGGGAACGGAACTTCTGCTGGGCAGTATTGTGAATACCAATGCCGCCTATCTGGCGGAGAAATGTGCGGCGCTGGGGCTTTCCTGCTATTTTCAGACCGTGGTGGGGGACAATGAAGAGCGGCTTTCACAGGTTTTGAAGACGGCGATGGAACGTTCCGATATCGTGATTTTATCCGGTGGCCTCGGACCCACAGAGGATGATCTGACCAAGGAGACGGCCGCGAAGGTCTGCGGGAGGGAATTAAAGCTCCATGAACCCAGTAAAAGGGCAATCGAAGCGTTTTTTGCGGACAAAGGGCTGGTACCCACGGACAACAACTGGAAGCAGGCGGTATTGCCGGAAGGTGCCGTGGTACTGGTGAACCATAACGGCACGGCTCCCGGGGTTATCATGGAGACGGAAAGCGCCAGGGTGATTTTACTTCCCGGACCTCCGGGGGAGCTGCAGCCCATGTTTGAAGAAAGTGTGGCTCCTTATCTGGCGGCGCTGACTTCCCAGGTAATCTGCTCCCAGACCGTGAAAATATGCGGCGTGGGAGAGAGCAGGGCAGAGACAATGGTGAAGGACCTGATTGACGTGCAGACCAACCCTACCATTGCGACCTATGCGAAAACAGGGGAAGTCCACATCCGTGTCACCGCAGGCGCAGAGGATAGGAAATCCGCCTTGAAACTGATCAAACCCATGGTGAAGGAGCTGAAGAACCGCTTCGGAAATCATATTTATACCACGGAAGAAGAGACTACGCTGGAAAAGGCCGTGGCGGATTTGGCTTTGGCGAACAGGCTGACAATTACCTGTGCGGAATCCTGTACCGGAGGCATGCTTTCCGCCAGGCTGGTTAACGTACCCGGGATTTCCGAGGTATATAAGTCGGGAGTAGTGACATATGCCAACAAGGCAAAGCGCAGGCTTCTTGGAGTAAAGAAAAGTACGCTTCAGAAACATGGCGCCGTCAGTGAAAAGACTGCGGAAGAGATGGCAAAGGGAGCGGCGGTGATGTTCAAGGCCGATGTGGCGGTAGCCGTCACCGGCATTGCGGGACCGGACGGAGGGAGTGCCGAAAAGCCGGTGGGGCTGGTCTATATTGCCTGCCATGTCAAGGGAAAGACTACAGTACGTGAATATCGTTTTTCGGGAAATCGGCAGAAAATAAGGGAATCGGCGGTTTCGGCTGCCCTGTCTTTAATGAGGGAGTGCATTCTGGTATACTACAGTAAGGTAACATTTGGAAAAGGGGAGTAATGTCCCCTTTTTCCGTTGTGCGGCTTCGATACCGTTTCGTAACAGTTCAGACTGGGCGCTGAACTGTTACACCGTTTTGCCGGTATCACCGTGGGATGACAGATTTTTGTTGTCAAATCCGGAGAAATATGATATGCTGTCTCTATCTGATACTTCGCATGTATGTAATTCTTGCATTCCGGCATTTCGCCACTAAGTTCAGAGATAATTTACGGGCAGGGAGGTGAGATGCCTTTGAGGGAGTTTTATGACACTTGAAATGTGATATTATGCTGAAACATAAGGGAAGTGCTTCGGTGTATGCCCCCGGTTGCGCACCGGTGTACAGATTAAGGCAGCATGCCGAAACATAAGGTAAAAATACCTGCAAAATAACGGTTGACAAATGCGAACAAATGTTTTATTCTTGTAAAAGACAGAACATTTGTTCCTTGGGAAGAAGGAGATTATAATATGGAAAAAGATGAAAAACTGAAAGCGTTGGATGCGGCTATCGGCCACATTGAGAAGCAGTTCGGAAAAGGGGCGGTTATGAAGCTGGGAGACCCCAGCGCCCAGATGAATGTGGAGACGATTCCCACCGGCTCATTGAGCCTTGATATTGCGTTGGGACTGGGCGGTATACCCAGGGGCAGGATTATTGAGATATACGGGCCGGAATCCAGCGGTAAGACCACGGTGACGCTGCATATGGTGGCGGAAGTGCAGAAGATGGGCGGCATTGCCGGTTTCATTGACGCGGAGCACGCGCTGGACCCCGTGTATGCAAGGAACATAGGGGTGGATATTGATAACCTTTACATTTCCCAGCCGGATAACGGTGAGCAGGCGTTGGAGATTGCGGAGACCATGGTCAGATCCGGCGCCATAGATATCGTAGTGGTGGACTCCGTGGCGGCGCTGGTGCCGAAGGCGGAAATTGACGGGGATATGGGTGACAGCCATGTGGGACTGCAGGCCCGCCTGATGTCACAGGCGCTGCGGAAGCTTACGGCAGTCATCAGCAGATCCAACTGCGTGGTGGTATTCATTAACCAGCTCCGTGAGAAAGTCGGTGTCATGTTCGGAAATCCCGAGACAACCACAGGAGGGCGTGCGCTGAAATTTTACTCTTCCGTGCGCCTTGACGTAAGGAAGATTGAAGTCCTGAAGCAGGGCGGCGACATGATCGGCAACCGCACGCGTGTAAAGGTGGTAAAGAATAAGGTGGCGCCGCCTTTTAAGGAAGCGGAATTCGACATCATGTTCGGCCAGGGGATTTCCAGAGAGGGAGATATCCTGGATCTGGCAGCGGAGCTGAATATCATTGCGAAGTCCGGTGCATGGTATGCCTATGAGGGCAATAAGATCGGACAGGGACGTGAGAATGCAAAGCAGTATCTGCGGGATAATGCGGAAATATGGAAGTCAATTGAGGAAAAGGTGCGCGCGCATTACGGCTTTAAGGCCAGCGCTGACCTGACGGCAGATTCAGGTGTAAAACCTATTTTGAAATCAGAGTCAAAGTCAAAGTCCGGAGGCAGGGGGAAGGCAAAGGCAGAAGCCAAACAGGAGGCTGAAGCCATACCGGTATCGGAAGTGAGTCCGGAAGAGACTGCCGGTGCAGATACTGCAGAGACGTAACCGAAAACGGCAATGCTGTGCAGCACCCTGGAACAGGCTGCCGGGCGCTGCTGCAGCGGACTTTGGTAACCTGTAATGGAAGCGGCGTGTACAGAGTACGCAATCAGGGACGCGATGAAATAGGCGGTCGGGGCGCTGCTGCAGCGCATTACGGAATTAAGAATGAGAAGGGTATATGAAGGTAACAGAGATAGAAGCGGTATCGAAATCCCGTGCCAAAGTATATATTGACGATAAATTTGCATTTGTACTTTATAAAGGAGAATTGCGTTCTTTTCAAATCAGAGAAGGCGAAGAAGTCAGCGAAGAGGATTACCGGAACATTTTGGAGGAGGTGCTGCCCAAACGTGCAAAACGCCGCGCCATGAATCTTCTGAAATCCAGGGAATATACAGTAAGACAGCTTCGTGATAAACTCCGTGACGGCGGCTATCCCGAGAAAAGTATAGAACAGGCGCTGGACTATGTGGCAGGCTTTCACTATACGGACGATTTGCGCTATGCCGCAGCTTTTATACGAAATCACGAAGGGAACAGAAGCCGCAGGCGGATAGAGCAGGACTTGCTGGGGAGAGGAATAGACAGGTCCGTTTTGGAACAGGCATGGGCGGCATGGGAAGAAGAGGGCGGCAGCCAGGATGAGGATGCCATGATCAGGGAACTGCTGGAGAAAAAAGGTTTTGACCAGGATACCGCGGACCAGAAGGAGCGGCAGCGGATGTATGGATTTCTGATGAGAAGGGGCTTTTCTGCAGAACTGGTGCGAAGAGCCGTTCTTTCGGGCAGAAGCTGCTGTTGGGACTAAAGTTGGGGAGATAAATGCCGGGTTTCGCAGGAAATCTTCTATTTTGTACAAATAGCACAATAAACTACACATTGTCACAGAAATATTTTTGCAAAATATGACTCATCTACTTGACAATATGTTAATTTGAGTTTAGAATAAGTCTGTTGTGTATTGCTTGTTAGAATGTTTTCATTACATACATTCTAAAAGCCGCAGGACAGAGGTGTCGGGCGGTAAAGTGTACAATGAAAATAGAATAAGGAGGTGCCCCTGTAGATGCTTGAGATAATTATCACCGCAATTATATCTGTGGCAGTAACCGCAGTTGTGACCGCATATATTGTTTCAAACTACCAGAAGAAGACAACGGAAGCAACCATCGGCAACGCGCAGGACAAGGCAAGGGAAATTATCGATGAAGCTCTCAAGGAAGCGGAATCCAAAAAGCGTGAAGCGCTCCTGGAAGTAAAGGAAGAGTCCATCCGTACCAAGAACGAATTGGACAAGGAGATCAAGGAGCGTAGAGCGGAGGTACAGCGTTCCGAACGCAGGATTCAGCAGAAAGAAGAAAACATCGATAAAAAGACAGAAGCTCTTGAAAGGCGTGAGACGAATCTGACGGCAAAGGAAGAGGCTTTGAACAAAGTAAAAGTCGAAATTTCCAAGCTGAATGAGCAGCGATTGCAGGAACTGGAGCGAATTTCCGGATTAACCTCTGAACAGGCAAAAGACTACTTATTGAAAATTGTTGAGGATGAAGTAAAACATGAATCGGCCATGATTATCAAGGAAATAGAGAGTCGGGCCAAAGAAGAAGCAGACAAAAAGGCGAGGGATTATGTAGTGTCCGCTATCCAGAGATGTGCAGCAGACCATGTCTCAGAGACTACGATCTCCGTCGTACAGTTGCCGAACGATGAGATGAAGGGAAGGATTATAGGACGGGAAGGACGGAATATCCGTACCCTTGAAACGATGACAGGTGTGGATCTGATCATTGACGACACACCGGAAGCAGTCATCCTGTCCGGGTTTGACCCGATTCGTCGCGAGGTGGCGAGAATTGCACTTGAAAAGCTGATTGTGGACGGACGTATCCACCCTGCCCGTATCGAGGAGATGGTGGAGAAAGCCCAGAAAGAAGTAGAGATCATGATCAAGGAAGAGGGAGAAGCCGCTACACTGGAGGTCGGTGTACATGGTATTCATCCTGAACTTGTCAGGCTGCTGGGTAAAATGAAGTTCAGGACCAGCTACGGACAGAATGCATTGAAGCATTCCATAGAAGTGGCGCAGCTGTCAGGTCTGCTGGCTGCAGAACTTGGACTAGATGTAAGGATTGCAAAGCGTGCCGGACTGCTCCATGACATTGGTAAGTCTGTTGACCATGAAATGGAAGGTTCGCATATACAGCTCGGTGTGGAACTTTGTAGAAGGTACAAGGAGAATGCTACCGTGATCAACGCCGTGGAATCCCACCATGGCGATGTGGAGCCGACTTCACTGATTGCATGCATTGTACAGGCAGCCGATACCATATCTGCTGCAAGGCCGGGCGCAAGAAGGGAAACGCTGGAGACTTATACCAGCAGATTGACTAAATTAGAGGAAATAACAAACAATTTCAAAGGAGTAGACAAGTCTTTTGCTATTCAGGCAGGACGGGAAGTCCGTGTAATGGTAGTGCCGGAGCAGATTACGGATGCAGATATGGTTTTGTTGGCGCGTGATATTTCCAAGCAGATCGAAGCTGAATTGGAGTATCCCGGACAGATCAAGGTAAATGTAATCCGTGAGAGCCGTGTAATTGATTACGCAAAATAGTGAAAAATGAAATGAAACGCCGTACGCGAGTGCGGCGTTTTTAAATGCAGAATAATCGTGGCTTCTATGCATTTTCACTAATTGGGAAGGCGCTTTTTTGATAAATTTGTAAATTTACCACTTGTGTGCAGGAGAATTTTATAGTATGATAATGCAAGTGCATGATTGTATACGATTATACAAGGATAACGCAGGTGTTGTCCCTGCTGTATGTTTTTCGGACCATGATATTTTATGGATGTATTTGCTTTTAATTTCATGGTGGAGTGGTACCCCGGAGAGAGGAAAGACGGCAGAATATCCGGATATGAGAAGGAACTTTACTTTTGCAGCATGCCCGCAGACTAGAAAGAAGCGCCGGTTAACGTGCGTACGAGATGGAGGATGAAATGAAGACATATCAGGAACTGAGTAAAGAAGAATTACTGTCATTGAAGGCGCAGTTGGAAAAAGACTTTGAAGATGCAAAAGGAAAAGGGCTGAAACTGGATATGTCCCGAGGTAAGCCTTCTGTGGCTCAGCTGGATATGGGTATGGATATTTTTGACGTATTGAACTCCGGAAGCGATCTGACAAGTATGGAAGGCGTTGATGTCCGCAATTACGGCGTGCTGGACGGCATATTGGAGGCGAAGAACCTGATGGCAGACATCATGGGCGTTACTGCCGAACATGTGATTGTATATGGCAATGCCAGCCTGAATGTAATGTTTGATGCCGTTTCCAGTGCCGTGACTCACGGAGTTATGGGCAACACACCCTGGTGTAAGCTGGACAAGGTAAAGTTTCTCTGTCCCGTTCCCGGATATGACAGGCATTTTGCCATTACGCAGCATTTTGGCATTGAAATGATTAATGTACCCATGACACCTCAGGGACCGGATATGGATATGGTGGAAAAGCTTGTATCCCAAGATGAAAGCATCAAGGGTATCTGGTGTGTGCCCAAGTATTCCAATCCTCAGGGGTATACGTATTCCGATGAGACGGTGAGGAGATTTGCGAATCTGAAGCCTGCGGCTAAGGACTTCCGTATTTTCTGGGATAATGCCTACTCTGTGCATCATCTCTATGACGAGGAGGAGCGGCAGGATAGAATCCTGGAGATTTTGAGCGAGTGCGAGAAGGCGGGGAATCCCGATATGGTATATGAATTTGCCTCTACTTCCAAGATCAGCTTTTCAGGTGCAGGAGTGGCGGCTATCGCTACATCCAAAGGAAACCTGGAGTATATCAAGAAGGCACTTGCCATCCAGACCATCGGCCATGACAAGATTAACCAGCTTCGGCATGTGCGTTATTTTAAGAATTTTGACGGTGTAAAGGCGCATATGAGGAAGCATGCGGCTTTGATGCGACCGAAGTTTGAGGCGATACTGGATGTATTGGAGAGGGAGCTTGACGGCACGGGAATCGGACAATGGACAAAACCGAACGGCGGATATTTTATTTCGTTTGAAGCAATGGAAGGATGTGCGAAAGCGATTGCGGCCAAATGTAAGGAAGCCGGTGTTACCCTGACCGGGGCCGGGGCGACCTACCCTTATGGAAAAGACCCCAAAGACAGCAATATCCGGATTGCGCCGACCTATCCTGCTCCGGATGAACTGGCGTTGGCGACGGATGTCTTTGTGCTGTGTGTGAAGCTGGTCAGCATAGAGAAGCTGTTGGAAAATAAAACCGCATAGTGTGAAGATCGGCCGCATAAGATGGAGTGGTATCACTTTTGGAAGGGCGGTGCGGCGGATGCGGTTAAACTTTAGAGGTTTGAAGACAGGGAATAATACATTTCTGACATTATTCTGTGCAGGACTGGTTGCGGGAATACTTGTGATAAATATGGGAAAGAGCATTTTGCTGGGAGATGGAGGCATGTTTGATGAATCCACTCTGTACCATCTGAAATATATGACGGTGGACAGCAATGCTCTTTTTTGTTATGTTTTCAGAAAAAGGCTTATCCGTATTCTGGGGCTGGCAGTCCTGTCCACTACATACCTGGGGCTGGTGGCCTGTATGGGGGCGTCTTTATGGTACGGGTTTTCGGCGGGGGCATTTTTGACGACACTGGCCATACGCTATGGCATTAAGGGAATCCTGCTGGCGGTGATCAGTATGTTTCCGCAGTATCTTATCTATGTACCGGTGATACTGGCACTGCTGTTCTGGTGTGAGGAACTTTTCCGGGGGATTTATGTGCGGGGAGAATACAGTGCGGCCGACAGGGGATTTTTAGTGAAAAAAACAGGAAGGCTTCTGCTTCTCATACTTGTATTGGTAATCGGATGCCTTATGGAGGCATATATGAATCCTTATTTACTGATGGGATTTCTGAAAATTTTCTGATTTTGAACGGAAGTCGGTATAAAGAATATGTGACGGACGCATAATATCCGTAAATGAATGCAGATGATGTGGCTGAAACGCGCTGGAAAATACGCTTGCCTGTAGGCTTTCCATGCCGGAACTGCTGTCTGCCATCAAAGGGCAAATGGAATGGCATATGTGCTTCAGCGCATAGAGGGGTATAAAATGGATGATATGGTACGGGCTGTATTCCTGGCATTGACAGGAGTGAGTTATGGGCTGCTGGCTGCTGCGGGGGTCTTTACGGTTTTAGCTGCGGTAGGGCTGGTTCCCCGTTTTGCAGGTAAGACGCATACGGCGGAGTATGTACTGGTTTACGAAGAAATGGTTATTTTCGGTACGCTGACAGGCGGTGTGCTGAGCATTTTTTCCCGGTACTGCCAGTTCGGCGCCTGGTGGCAGAGGCATTTTCCCGGATACGGGCAGCTGCTGCAGGGGATCGGGGCTGTCTGGCAGCTGGTATTTGGGCTTTTTGCCGGAATGTTTATCGGATGTCTGGCGTTGGCAATTGCGGAGATGTTGGACAGTATCCCCATTCTCACGCGGCGTATTTCCTTTCGGCATGGATTGGGACTGGCTATTATCAGCATGGCGGCAGGGAAGATATGCGGTTCTATCCTGTATTTCTGGACGGAACTGCATCGAACGGTGGCTTGATGCGGGAGCTGGGATTTTGCGTTTTACTTGAAATAAGGCAGGGGTTTTATGGGAAATACGACGGTTTATCTGAAATGTGACAGAAATGTGGAAGTGCAGTCAGAGGATGTGTTTATGACGGACGTAGGTTCTCTGCGCTGTGCGGACCCGGCAGCTGCCGCAAAGCTGAAAGCGCTGAAGGTACATCATTTTGGCAGGCAGGACACGAAGCGCTGTGTCATCAGCACTTTGAAGCTGGTGGAACTGATGGAGGAAGCCTGCCCCAATATCAGCGTGCAGATTGTTGGAGAGCCGGATGTGCTGGTGGAGTGGGTCAGCGTGGACAGGCATAAGGGCTGGCAGCAGTGGACAAAATGTGCGTTGGTATGCCTGGTGAGTTTTTTCGGTACGGCATTTACCATTATGGCGTATCACAATGATGTAGGCATAAATGATGTTTTCACGGAAATATACCGGATGGTGATGAACAGAGAGCCGCAGGGATTAAATATACTGGAAGTGTCCTATTCCATAGGCCTGGCGGCGGGGATTATTATTTTCTTCAACCATGTGGGAGGCAGGCGGCTCACGAAGGATCCCACCCCGATTGAGGTTGCCATGCGCAACTATGAGGAGGACGTGGACAAGGCATTGATTGCGACTGCCGGGAGAGAAGGCCTGGAAGAAGATTAAATCTATCGGAAACAGTGACGCACATGTGCCGGAAAACATTTTTTAGACAGGCTTTGGCACACCAATGCATTCATTCCCGTGTAATCAGTGCCTGATGCCCGCACCGGGACAAGGCGGAGGCGGGAGGCGACGCGCATGCCTGCCGACGGCAACGCAGTGTTGGGGTGAAGGGCGTGTGCTGATCGTCGGAGGATGAATGCAACGGGGGACTGGAATCGATGTAACAGTTCAGACAGGACGCTGAACTGTTACGAATCGATTGCAACGGAAAGAAAAGAGGGAAAGTTATGGAAGAGACAAGCAGCGAAAAGAAACAGCAGCAGAAAGCATATGAACAGTATGTCAAAGCAGTGACGCCCACGCATAATCTGTGGCTTCAGATGCTGAAGGCTTTTATCGTGGGCGGCATTATCTGCTGCATCGGGCAGGGGATATTAAATTATGCGGGCAGCCTGGGGCTGGACAAGCAGACAGCAGGCAGCTGGTGTTCCCTTCTGCTGGTGCTGGCATCCGTGGTGCTTACCGGATTCGGAATTTATCCGAGAATCGCAAAATGGGGAGGCGCAGGGGCCCTGGTACCTATCACGGGTTTTGCCAACTCAGTGGCGGCGCCGGCCATTGAGTACAAGGCGGAGGGGCAGGTGTTCGGGATCGGGTGTAAGATTTTTACCATTGCGGGGCCTGTGATTCTGTATGGGATATTCGCCAGCTGGCTGCTGGGGGTGGTGTATTGGATTGGGAAGATGGCAGGAGTCTTTTGACGGAAATCACAGAAATTTATAGAAGCAAAATTTGTATTATGAGCAGGGTGGTGAGTTTCTGGAACTCGCTAACCTGCTTTTGTTTGCCAATCAGTTGAAGTACGTTCCACTTCGTAGCCGGAGCATAACGCCTGACGATGACTTCAAAGGCGGCAAAGGCAAAAGGGGCAGAAAGGAAACAACGCATGGACACAAGTAGTCTCATGGAGCAGATATTAAGTAAAGATAATCTCAAAGCGGTATATCTGCAAGTCGTCAGGAACAAAGGAGCGGCAGGTGTGGACGGAATGGCTGTCGAAGAACTTGGCGCATATCTTTCGGAAAACGGCGAAAACATCAGGGAACAGCTGCGGACACGGAAATATAAACTGCAGCCAGTCCGCAGGGTGGAGATACTGGTTCATATGCCCCTTTTCAATGTTGGCAATCTGCTTTACAGATACATGGCTCAGATCTGAAAGCTTCTGTTGTGTCAGGTCTTTTTTCTTTCGGGCTTCCCGCATTTTTGCCCCAAAGCGGTCAAATCATCAATCGGCATAATCATTCACCTCAAGTATATTGTATCGTGCTGATTTAGACAAAGGAATAACCTTATTATGCTGACTGATGGGTATGATTATACCGATTTTTCACAAGGAACCTCTTGGCACACTTGCATTGTTCGAGCAAGAGAACTATAATGTGTTTTGTGGAGGTGTGAAATGAATTATATGACATTAAAAGAGGCCGCTGAGAAATGGGGCGTATCATCTCGTAGAGTAAATTATTATTGCGCTGATGACCGTATCCCTGGCGCTGTGAAGATGGCTACTGTCTGGCTGATACCAAAAGAGGCAGAAAAGCCGGTTGACCGGCGATATAAGAAATGAGGTGACATTTTTGATACACATAGCAATATGCGACGATGAAAAAGGCTTTGTTGCATACTTGAATGGATTGCTGAATCAATACGCCGCTGAAACCGGCAAGGAAATAAAGGTAACTGCTTATTACGATGGCATGGAACTGGTTGAAAAGTATGATACCACCATTGATCTGATTTTCCTTGACATTCAGATGCGGCTGGTAGACGGTCTGCGAGCTGCCGAGCGTGTCCGGCAGATGGATGAGAAAGTCGGCATTATTTTTTTGACTACACTCACCCAATATGGTTTAGAGGGATATAAATATCAAGCCGCCAACTATATTATCAAGCCGATAAAATATGTCCGCCTGAAAGCAGAAATGGATTCGTGGGTAAAGAAACATAGGAAAGATGATAGCCCCGCTATGGTAATTTCCAACGATACAGGGAGATATAAGGTATTTCTAAAATCGCTCCGCTATGTAGAAACCTTTAACCGCAATTTGCTCTTACATACAGAGCAGGAAAATATTATCTGTTACAAGAGCATGAAAGAGATGGAACAAGCGCTGCAAGGCAAAGGTTTTATCCGCTGCCACACCAGCTACATTGTAAATTTATTTTATGTAAAGGGTGTGAATAAGCTGGAACTGGAATTGATTACTGGTGAGATTATCCCCATCAGCCAGCCGAAGCGCAAGGAGTTTATGGAACGTTTGGCTGATTATTGGGGGGATATGCTGTAATGTGGCTTTAT
>CAJULV010000053.1:0-5144 GCA_910587555.1 uncultured Acetatifactor sp. | reverse complement strand
AGTTTATGGAACGTTTGGCTGATTATTGGGGGGATATGCTGTAATGTGGCTTTATGATTTGTTGGACATCGTGGCAACAATAACAGAAGCGGCTATTTTTTATGTAATGACTTTGTGTTTCTGTAAGACTTGCCGATTTCAAAAAGTGATCAGCAGAATTATCCCACCGGTTGTTTATGCAATGGCGGTTATTGTTATGACCTTTTTTGTGGATATGGGGGCACATCGTCTTTTTGTGTTGCTGGCTTTGCTTTTAGGATTAACGCTTCTGTGTTATGAAGTGTCGTTCCATCGGGCGCTGATTGTCGCGGAACTATCCTACCTATTGATAATACCATTTACGGAGTCAGTTGGGCTTTCTATTATGGATTTTGTTTATCACGGCGATATAATGACACAAGTGGATGGAACAGCTATTATTAAATGGCAGATATATGTCTTTATCATGCTGCTGAGGTTATTGTTTTTGATGGTTACCTACCGCTTATTAAAGAATTTCAAATATGATATTCAGGCAAAAGATGCCGCTATTGTATCTATCAGTTTTCTTTTGGTTTTCGGCGTATCATTTGCAAGCACTTATGGGTATCTGAATTTGAGGACAGCCGATACATCATTATTGGATTTAATTACATCTGTACTCTGTGTAGTTTTTATTGTGCAATTTTTGTATTCCAGAAATGTGTCCTATCTCCGGGAGCAGGGGCAGCGGGACAAAATGCAGATTGCCCAGCTGCAGCAGCAATTTGCTTACTATCAAGAAAAAATGAAAGATGAAGAACGGGTCCGCGCTATCTACCATGACCTGAAAAACCACTTGCTTGTAATGGAAAGCAGCCAGAACACAAAAGAAACACGCCGGATGGCGGAAACGCTGCGCTCCCAAATTGCGGCCTACGAGGACTATGTGCATACGGGAAATGAATTTCTGGACATCATTCTGAAAGATAAGGCGGCAAAGGCTCATGAAAAACAGATTGATTTTTCCGCTATGGTTGACTTTCACGGGATCGGCTTCATGGAGCCGCTGGACATCAGCACCATTTTCGGCAACGCCATTGACAACGCGATAGAGGCCAGCGAAAATCTGCCGGAGTACAAGCGTCTGATTACTGTTAAGGCCGAGCGTGTCCGGGATATGCTGCTTATCACCATAGAAAACAATATGCTGCCGGGAAACCATCTCACAGAGGGAACCACAAAGAAAGACTGCTTTGTGCATGGCTTCGGTATTCCCAACATCAAAAGAGCCGTAGAGAAATACGGCGGCCAGTGCAGCTTCCAACAGGAAGAAAGAACCTATCGGTTGAATATCCTGATCCCATGCCCTTAATTGAACGACGCCGTTTCTTCGTGAAGCGGCGTTTTTTCTGTCCTGATTTTCGGGGGAGCTTTAGTTTTTTCATCGTAGATATTAGATTACGCATTTTCCATTGTGCCTATCTTTTCCCCGGATATAATGAAAGCGAATCCAGAAAAACAAAGCGAGGTCATGGTATATGAGTATTTTAAGCACGAAACAACTGACGAAACAATACGGCGGCGAGCCGAACATTGTCAAGGCACTGGACGGCGTAAGCATTTCCATTGAGCCGGGTGAATTTGTTGCCATCATCGGCACATCCGGCAGCGGAAAATCTACCCTGCTGAATATGCTGGGCGGCTTAGACCGCCCCACTTCCGGGACGGTCAAGGTAGATAACTATGAGCTGGGCAAGCTCAAAGACGAGGACTTGACCGTATTTCGCCGCCAGCGGATCGGCTTCATTTTCCAGAACTATAATCTTGTTCCTGTCCTGAATGTGTATGAAAACATCGTCATGCCTATTCAACTTGACGGAAAGAAGCCCGATCAGAAGTTCATCCAGGAAATAGTTGCCCTGCTGGGCCTGGGAAAGAAGCTTTTGCATATGCCAAACACTCTTTCCGGCGGACAGCAGCAGCGCGTGGCGATTGCCAGAGCATTAGCCAGCAAACCAGCTATTATCCTGGCCGATGAACCCACCGGCAATCTGGACAGCAAGACCAGCGATGAGGTAATCGAGCTTTTAAAAGTCACCAGCAAGAAATTCCATCAGACCATCGTAATGATAACCCATAACCCGGAGATTGCGGAACAGGCTGACCGCACCATCCGTATTGAAGATGGAAAAATCACAGAGTGAAGGCGGTGATACCATGAAAAAGCAAAAATCCATCATTCGCACTCTGACCAGCCGCAGCTTTCAGTCGAACAAAACCAGGAATCTTGTTGCCATTCTCGCTATTGTACTGACAACATTGATGTTTACGTCTTTGTTCGTCCTCTCGCAGAGCATGGTTAAAAATTTGCAGGATATGAATTTCCAACAGGCCGGGCATGACAGCCATTTAAGCTCCAGCACTTTGACTGATGAAGAAATGGAGAAGATCGTCACCCATGAAGCGGTTCGGGATTTTGGAAAAAGCATTGTAATCGGTATTGCCGAAAATGAGGAATTAACTGGCAGGCAGATTGAAATCCGCTATGCGGATGAAAATTATGCCGTTTCTGCTTTCTCCATGCCAACAGAGGGAACATTGCCGGTTAATGAAAATGAAATTGCACTGGACACGATCACCCTTGATAAATTGAGCCTGCCCCATGAATTAGGACAGGAAATTACCCTGAAATGGCGGAAAGACTTAAACAGCGGAGAATATACCATAAGCAATTTTATCTTGTCTGGCTATTGGGATGGAAATTCCGCTGCTATGGCAAGTATGGCCTGGGTAACAGAATCCTTTGTTCATAGGGAATGTGCTGGCATCGATCAGGCGGCACAGTTGGAAAATGGGCAGGTTTTTGGTACGGGAATGCTTCACCTGAACCTTTACAGCGACAAAAATCTGGAACAGGCAGCGGAGCAGATTTTAATGGATACTGGCCTATCCCATGTATCCCTTTCCCCCAACATAGCTTATGACGCCACCATGAACCAAAACATCATCCGTGAAATTATCCCTATGGCAATCAGTATGGTATTGGTCTTTGCCAGCGGTTATCTGATTATTTATAATATTTTCCAGATTTCTGTTGCAGGTGACATTCGTTTTTATGGCAGGCTGAAAACTCTGGGGACAACGAAAAAGCAGCTAAAGAAAATCATTTACGGGCAGGCTGACCGCCTGTCGCTGATCGGTATTCCTATCGGGCTTGTGATCGGGTATCTGCTGGGGGCTGTGTTAGTGCCGGTAATGATAACCGGCGTGACGGGAGAAGCGAAAACGGCTGTCAATCCTTATATTTTCGTTGGCGCTGCGCTGTTTGCCTATGTGACTGTATTGATCTCCTGCATGAAGCCCGCTAAAATTGCTGGCAGGGTTTCTCCAATGGAGGCGCTACGCTACACCGATACAGGAACAAATAGCAAACGGAAAATTAAGAAAAGTACGATTGGTGCAAGTATCCCGAAAATGGCGCTGGCAAACTTAGGACGGAACAAGAAGCGTACCGTTACTGTGATTTGCTCCCTGACGCTGGGGTTGGTGCTGCTTTCCTGCATTTATGCAAAAAGCGCCAGCTTTGATATTGATAAATACATGAGCCAGACGGTAATCAGTGATTTTGAGGTAGAGGACAGTTCCATTTCTTCCACCTTTGGGACTTATAACCCCTACGGCACAACCATTTCCTCAGAGCTGGTACAGAACATTGAGGGACTTTCCGGGCTGGAAGCCACAGGGCGTTTGTATTCGCACGTTTTTACCCATCGGATAGGGGCCTCTGCCCTTGAAAATATCCAGACCTATTACAATGCGGATGACAGGCTGGCCTACATCGAAGCAACGGACACCGGATTAGCAGCATCCTATCACGATATGATCAACAGTGGAGAATGTACTTCTGTTTTGTACGGCATTGATGGTCTAATACTGGACACCTTTGCACAGGATGGCCGAATATTGGATGGCATCTTTGATAAAGAGAAATTTTTGTCTGGGGGCTATGTAATTATGGAAGCGGCTACCGGCGCGGAGGATGCAGAGAAAGAAACACAGCCGACTTATTCTGTTGGTGACATGGTAGAACTGAACGGACAGCAATATGAGGTCATGGCGATTGTGATGGATATAGCCACAATTACTGAGGGTGTGAACAGCAGTATACAGGATTTTCTTTCGTTCTATCTTCCGGCAGATGCTTTCCGGATGATGTACCCGGACAATACCCTGCGAAAGCTGTTCTTTGATGTGTCTGAGGAACACCAGCCGAAGGCGGAAACGATGCTGATTGAATATCGGAACAATGTGGATAAAAGCCTGAACTTCACTTCAAAATCTACTCTTATTGAACATTACGAAGATCAGACACGGGCAAATACCGTGATGGGATTTGCAATCAGCCTTATCATTGCATTTGTAGGTATTTTGAATTTCGTCAATTCTATGGTAACGGCGATCGTTTCCCGTCAGAAGGAGTTTGCCATGATACAGAGCGTGGGCATGACGAAGCGGCAGCTTCGCAGTATGCTGATTGACGAGGGCCTTTATTACGCGGTCAGTACGCTCTTTGTATCTTATATCCTAAGCGCTTTCGGTGTCCTTGTTGGAGTGCGGATGATGGTAGCCGGTGACTGGACAGCGACTTTCCATTTCACACTCCTGCCCCTTGTAGTCTGCACACCGATTTTGATTGTCTTTGCGGTCCTGATTCCGTATATCTGTTTTAAGAATTTGGAGAAGCAAAGTATTGTAGAACGGCTTCGGCTTGAATAACAGGGGATTTTAGCAATAGTAACAGTCTGCAGGACGACGGCAAAAGAAAAAAGCCGTCGTACAGCAAACACATTTTCACGCGCCTATAAAGCGGCGGCTTTGAGAAATCAAGGCCGCCATTTCTTTGTATGACGGGCATGCCCGTGTTCTGTGGTGAAAGTCCACTTAGGCGTAGCTACCGACGAACTTTATAGCGACTCCCAAGGTTTGTATCGTGAGGTGCAGGCGAGAAGAAGGGATAGCGAAATCGTAACCGATTTACGTACATGGGTTACGGCTACCTTTTGGGCTTTGCTGCTCTTTGCCAGCTTACCCGCCATATACGCCTTATTATCAGGTTTCTGTTCGTAGGGGATCAGTTTTATGACGGCATCCGCCGGATGAAGCATGAGATGAAAAACCATCTG
>CAJULV010000052.1 GCA_910587555.1 uncultured Acetatifactor sp. | reverse complement strand
CTATCATACAGTTTTGCTCCAATTTTGTATAGGTACCCACTATCTACCGTTTACGCTACAACTTCTTCACTCTTCCTGGCAACTACGTTTACTCAATGAAAAAAGCATCATGAAACTGATCCGGATCGATCATTTGGAACACCCGGTTGATGGCATCATGGGAAGGGATCCTGCCACGGAGTTCCCCTAGTGTCTCCAGCCATATTTTGAACTTACTCAGTTCATAATTTCGAATTTATTCTTGACAAACATACCGTTGG
Organism: uncultured Acetatifactor sp.; assembly: GCA_910587555.1. Taxonomy (GTDB): domain Bacteria; phylum Bacillota; class Clostridia; order Lachnospirales; family Lachnospiraceae; genus Acetatifactor. Next base: position 28,605 of record CAJULV010000052.1, on the reverse strand, counting down.
TATGATACTGTAAAACATACCGACGGTATGTAAAGAGGGTGAGGAAATCATGGCAAGAAACAAGCATCCGGAAGAAACGGTAGAACGGATATTGGATGAGGCATTTCGCTTATTTATGAAAAAAGGGTATGAACATACTTCCATCCAGGATATCATCAGTGGGCTGGGGGGGCTGAGCAAAGGGGCAATTTATCACCACTTTAAGTCGAAGGATGACATTCTGATGGCCGTCTCGGACAGAATGACGGCGGAATCCAATCGGATGCTGGCCGCCATCCGGGACCGCCGGGATTTGAACGGCAGAGAGAAGCTGAAGAAGATTTTTAAAGAATCCATCATCAGGCCTGTTCAGGACGAAATTTTTACGGTCGCCCCCAATTTCCATGACAATCCGAAGCTGCTTTTCAGTCTGCTGCATGATACCATAGACAACGTGGCCCCCAATTACATCCTGCCAATCATCAGGCAGGGGATTGCGGACGGCTCCATTGAGGCGGCGTATCCGGAGCAGCTGGCGGAACTGATTCTGCTGGCGGCCAATGTCTGGATGAACCCGATGATTTTTGACAGTTCTGTGGAGGAGACCCGCCGGAAGTTTATGGTATTTGCCCGGATGCTGCAGGGATTTGGGCTGGATATCGTGGATGATGAATTACTGAATAGGCTGAAGGAGCTTACCATGATTTATCAGAATTCCCGTGCAGGCAGTTAGTGGGCCATTTTCCGGCAGATCACTGTGTAACGGGATATTCCTGACCGCAGGAAAACATGTTTCGGCAATGGGGTTTCTGCGGGGCAGGGAAGGCAGTTCCGGTGGACACACGCTGCTGCATTGCGGCATTGAAGTACAGGATATGGAGAAATCTTTCCGGAAAAGATACCATGTTCGAGCAGTAGGCTTCGATGCGGTATTTTTTTAGCATAATACATACCGTCGGTTGGTATTATTGTGTGCCGGAAACGGAAAGGATAGAGGGGCGATTGTCGGAAATGCCGGATTTATCAGCCGTTTTCAGGTAAGAGACAGAAAAACTGGAGGTTTCAGGATGAAGCAAAAATTGTTTTCTAAGGACTTTACATTGGTCGTTATCGGCCAGATCATTTCTTTGTTCGGCAATGCCACCATAAGGTTTGCGCTGCCGTTGTATCTGCTGAATCTGACAGGCTCGTCGGCACTTTTTGGAACCGTTACGGCCTGTGCTTTTCTGCCTGCCGTCCTGCTGTCGCCTGTGGGCGGCATAGTTGCGGACAGGGTGAATAAGAGGAATATCATGGTGATACTGGATTTCGTTACCGCAGCGGTGATACTGCTTTTTTTGCTGCTGATGGGCGGAAATCATCTGATATTGCTTCTGACGGTGACATTGATGCTCCTGTATGGCATCGCAGGCGCTTATCAGCCCGCTGTGCAGGCCAGCATCCCAGCGCTTGTCGAACAGACGCATTTCATGGCGGCGAATTCCATTATCAATACCATCGGTTCCTTCGCTTCTCTGGCAGGCCCTATGTTGGGCGGTGTCCTGTACAGTACGTGTGGCCTGGAGCCTGTATTGTGGGTCTGCATCCTCTGTTTTTTCCTGTCGGCGGTGATGGAGCTGTTCATACGGATACCTTTTCGGAAACAGGCTTCCGGAGGCGGTATCTTTCAGACAGTCAGAGCCGATTTCGGGGAGAGTATCCGCTTTATCCGAAAGGAGAAGCCCGTGATCGGGAAAGGCGTCTTAGCGGTGTGCGGCATCAATTTATTCCTGTCTGCGATGATTATTGTGGCGCTGCCGTACCTGGTGACGGAGGTGCTGGATTTGGATGCTTCCCGGTCCAACAGGCTCTATGGTTTTGCGCAGGGCGCGTTGGCTGCAGGAGGGCTTGCGGGGGGCATCGGCGCTGGTATTTTCGCAGGCAGGCTGAAAATCCGAAAGGCAGGCCGGCTTATCATCGCTTGTGCGGCCAGTACTTTTCCCATGGGATTGTCCCTGCTGCTGTTTTCCTCCGGGCCAGTGAACTATGTGGTCATGACCATATGCTGTTTTGTGATTATGGTATTCTCAACAATGTTTTCCGTGCAGATGATGGCTTTTATTCAGACGGAAACGCCGCAGAACCTGGTTGGAAAGGTAATTGCCGTCATCATCACCGTCTCCATGTGCGCGCAGCCCCTGGGAAATGCGTTATATGGGGTCCTGTTTGAAGTCTGCAGGGGATTTGAATATGCTGTTGTCTTATTCTCCGGATTTATGTCCATGGTGATTGCCATGAGGGCAAAAAGAATTTTCAGGGAACTTTAAGTTTTGCAGAATTGTCTGTACATTACGAATAAATCTGCTACAATAGAAACATCATTATATTGTACGGGAGAGATGAAGATATGTGCAGGAAATACGGTGGCAGGAGAGCAACCGGTTTGATTCTGGCCGCCGCCATGCTGATGGGCCTTACGGCATGCGGCGGCAGAGAACCCGTTGCGGAAGTCGAGACGAGTGCGGAAGAAACAGGTGCGGGGGGGTCGGAAGGGGCAGGTGCGGGTCCCGGCGAGGGTGCTTCGGAAGGGGCAGGTGCGGGTCCCGGCGAGGGTGCTTCGGAAGGGGCAGGTGTGGGTCCCGGCGAGGGTGCTTCGGAAGGGGCAGGTGCGGAAGCCGGTGAGGAGATCCCGGAAAATGCCGACGCCGGATCCAACGCGGAGCGAAATTCCGTATATTCGGTGACGGAAGAGAACGATAATCCGGAGCTGGCCATGGTACGCCAGCCGGAAGCTTCGTATTGGTTTCCGGCACAATTGCTGGAGTGGAATGCGGAGGCGGACGAGGACCTGCTGTTTAATATCAGTACGGTTCCGCTGGCTGAACGTGTGGATATGGCAGAGCTTGAGACCGTGAACGGTACCCAGAATAAGGACACAAGGATTATGGCATTGTCCATCATGAATGAGAGTACCAGCGGGAATGCGCCCCATGGCCTGAATAAGGCGGACGCAAATACCTTTTCATATTGGCAGTATGTGGACTTGCTGGTATATTGGGGCGGTTCCTCGGGAGAAGGGCTGATTGTGCCGCCCAGTGCGGATGTGGTGGATGCGGGACATAAAAACGGCGTTAAGGTAGCAGGCACTGTCTTTATGCCGCAGACGGCCCATGGAGGAAAAACGGAATGGCTGGAGGACCTGCTCTGCAGGGCGGAAGACGGAAGCTTTCCGGTTGCGGACAAGCTGGTTGAAGTGGCCAGGGTATACGGGTTTGACGGGTGGTTTATCAATCAGGAGACGGAGGGAACGCCGGAGGAGCCCCTGACAGAGGAACACGCAGGGCAGATGCAGGAGTTCCTGGCCTATATGAAGGAACAGGCGCCGGAATTAGAGCTGGTTTATTATGATTCCATGACAACGGACGGCAAAATAGACTGGCAGAACGCATTGACGGAAAAGAACTGGGCATTTTTGAAAGGGGAAGACGGAACGCCGGGGGCGGATGAAATGTTCCTCAATTTCTGGTGGACAGACAGCGCCTTTGCGTCAGCGCAGCTGCTGAAGTCTTCCGCTGCGCTGGCGCAGGAGCTGCAGATTGACCCTTATGACCTGTATGCCGGCATTGATCTTCAGAGCAATGGCTACGGGACAAGGATTAACTGGAGCCTTTTTGAGAATCCGGAGGGAGGCACCTATACGTCCCTGGGGCTTTACTGTCCGAGTTGGGCATATTTTTCCGCCGGAACCATGCAGGATTTTTGGAGACAGGAAAACAGGCTGTGGGTAAACGAGACAGGAGACCCCTCCGCAGAGGCGGAAATCACGTCCGATATGCAGTGGAGAGGGATTTCGGCGTATGCGGTAGAGCGTACCGCCGTTACGAAACTCCCCTTTGTCACCAATTTCACGACGGGAAGCGGATATTCGTTTTATAAAGATGGGGAGCAGATCAGCAGGCTTGACTGGAATAACCGCAGCATATCCGACATACTGCCCACATACCGCTATATCATCAGAAGCGGGGAGGGAAATTATCTGACGGCGGAGCTGGACGCGGAAGATGCATTTTATGGGGGCACCAGCCTGATGCTCAGCGGTTCCGTGAAACAGGGAACGGAGTCCGTGATAAAGATGTACAGCGCAGGCCTTCCGGCGGCGGAGGGAATGCTGTTTACTACTACGGCCAGGACCAACGGGGCGGCAGTTTCACTTGATGCGGTGCTGACGTTTGATGACGGCACGGAGAGGATTCTGGAAGGGGACAAAAAAGTCGGGAAGGAATGGACAACGGTATCTTATGATACATCAGGGCTGTCGGGAGAGACCATCAGGGCAATCTCCTACAAACTGACGGCGGATGAAGATGCGGACGATATGCAGTTCCGGTTCGGAAATATCACAATGGCAGAGCAGGGAACGGAAAAGGCAGGCTCCGTGAGCAATGTACAGGTGCTGGACAGCGAATTTGACGAGGAAGCCATGTATGCAGGCGTGCGTCTGGCGTGGGAGTCGGATGTACCGGCGGATTATTATGAGGTTTACCGGGTCAACCGGGACGAGACGCTGTCTCTGCTCGGCGTGTCGAATACGGAAAGCTTTTATATCAACACCCTGCCGCGCACGGACGAGACAAATACTTCCGTTTTCAGGGTCGTGCCTTTGAATGTGTTTCTGGAAGAGGGCAGCAGTGCCGACGTGGTAATGGAATGGCCGGACAACCGTATTCCGAAGGCTGCATTTGCGGCGGACATCACACTGGCAGCTCCGGGAGAGACCATTACCTTCACTAGCCTGTGTACGAAGAATACCCGGAAGGTGACATGGACGCTCTTAGGTGCGGATACGGAAAACGCGGAAGGGGAGAGCGTTTCCGTGTCTTATCCGGAAGAAGGGATTTATACGGTTTCCGTAAAGGCAGAGAATGAATCCGGAAGCGGCGAAATGACCGTTGAAGGCTATATTGTTATAACGGAAAAGGCGTCCCGGGGGCTGGAGCTTCTTTCCCGTGGGGCAGATGTGGAAGCGGATGCTTTTGTAAATGAGCAGGAAGCGCCAAGGTTCGCGGTTGACGGCGATGTGAGCAAAAAATGGTGTGCTACGGGAAGTGCGCCTCATGAAATCACCCTGGACCTTGGGGCGGTAAGGACGGTGAGTGCAGTGGATATTTCCCATGCGGAAGCAGGCGGCGAAAGCGCGGGCATGAATACCAAATCATATGCAATTTATGTCAGTAAGGATGGCGAACACTTTGAAGAGGTAAAAAATGTGACCCAAAATACGGCAGGGACTACCCACGATGCGTTTGCGCCAGTGAATGCACGGTTTGTCAAGCTGCTGGTAAAGGAACCGACGCAGGGCAGTGACAGTGCGGCGCGTATTTACGAAATGGAAGTATATGGGTTGGAAGACGCCATGGAATAGGGAGATATGCCGGTGGAGGCTGCGGTTTTTCGGGAGGGAAATGCGCTTTGGTGAAGGAGATGTACAGATGCTGACACAGTTTTCAAGAACGGAATTGCTCTTGGGAAAAAGGGCAATGGAAAAACTGTCCGCTTCCAGAGTGGCGGTTTTCGGAATAGGCGGCGTGGGAGGGTATGTCTGTGAGGCCCTTGTGCGGAGCGGGGTGGGTGCTTTTGACTTGATAGATAATGACAGGGTCTGCCTGAGCAATTTAAACCGCCAGATTATCGCCACGCGGAAAACCGTGGGAAAATATAAAACGGAAGTCATGAAGGAGAGGATGCTGGACATTAATCCGGATGCGGATGTGAGGATCCGCAACTGTTTTTTCCTGCCGGAAAATGCAGATGAATTTCCATTTGAAGAATATGACTACATCGTGGATGCGGTAGACACCGTTACCGCGAAAATCGAACTTGTGATGAAGGCGCAGGAAAGCGGCGTGCCCATTATCAGCAGTATGGGAGCCGGCAATAAACTGGACGGCAGCCGGTTTCGGGTTGCCGATATCTACCAGACAAAGGTGTGTCCCCTGGCAAAGGTTATGCGGAGGGAGTTGAAAAAGCGCGGCGTGGGGAAATTGAAAGTGGTGTATTCGGAAGAAAATCCCATAAGGCCGCTTTCGGGTCCTGATGCCGTCAATGGGCAAAACGGTGTCTGCCTGTCCGAAGCAGGGCATGGGTGGAGGGAAAACGGAGATGCCCTGGAAGAAAGTAGTCTCCCGGAAACGGGGGAAGTCCCGGGAAAAAAGGACGGCCACGGAAGAAGGGATACACCGGGAAGCGTGGCGTTTGTCCCGTCAGTGGCAGGGCTGATTATTGCCGGCGAGGTAGTAAAGGATCTATGTGGGACAGATGAAGTCATGTAAGAAGAAAAGTCCGCGGCAGTCTCTTTGCCGTCGGGCTTTTACCGATTATAGCCCGAAAATCACCTCTTGCACAAAAGCCGTTTACAGATGGAAAATTTTCAGTATACTGGAATTATGAGCTTAAGCCAATGCGATGACCTGTTTAGAGTGAAGTTTACGAGAGGATGCATGCAATGGCTGGAGCTTTATGGATTGGCGAAGCGGCAGCAAAGGAAATGATATGAAGGTAAAAATCGAAATTGAGGAAGGGCTGGCGGAAGAGGAGGTCATCATCCGATGCAGTCAGTTAAACAGCAGTATCGTTGGCCTGCAAAACTACATATCAAAACAGGGGAATGGCAGAAGGTGTCTCTCTCTGCGGAATGGCGAGACAGAATTTTACGTTCCGATGGAGGAAATTTATTTTTTTGAGACGGAGGGGCGTCAGATGCGGGCCCACACTGCGGACAGGATCTTTACCTGCGATTACAGGCTCTATGAATTGGAGGAAATCCTGTCGGGAAGCTTTATGCGGATTTCCAAATCCTGTATTGCCAATCTGGATCTGGTGTATTCCGTTACAAGAAACCTGACTGCGTCCAGTGAGATGGAATTTACGGGGAGCGGAAAGAAGGCTTTTGTATCCAGGGCGTATTTCAGGGCAGTGACTGAACGTCTGAAAACCAGAAAACTGGGATTGTGAAAGAGAGGCGGAAAAGATGAAAGAAGAGAGAAATATTTTTTGGGGAATGGTACTGTTGATGGGGGCGGCAGCTTTGATTGCCGACAGGCTTGGATTTCTGCAGGGAATCGGCTTTTGGTCCGTCCTGCTGAACATTTGTCTGCTGTCTGTCCTGATAAAGGGGATTTTCCGGAAAAAGGTCGGAACGGTCCTGGTTTCGGCGGCGATTTTGATCTTTGTCAACGATGAGCTGCTGCACCTGGAGACGGTTCTGAAGGGAATCGGTTTCTGGTCCATTCTGTTCAGCATCTGCCTGCTGTACTTCCTGGTAAAGGGGATACTCTGGAGACAGATCGGGACGATTCTGTTTTCGGCAGCTTTCCTGATCATTGTCAATGACGAGCTTCTGCATCTGGAGAGCATTACTCCATGGCCTGTGCTGGGCGCTGCACTGCTTGGAACCGTTGGGCTGAAGAGCCTGTTTCCCGGGTGGGGGCATAAGAGGAGAAGTTATCCCCTGGGCATTGAAGGGGGAAAAGGCGGAGGCATGGATGCGGAAAACTGGGTTGCATACCGGGAAAATGGTGAGTCAGACATATGTGACCAGGATGGCGAGGTTGTTTCCTATGACGTAATCTTCAGCCAGTCAACCAAGTATATATCCGGGGTGGTGAGCCAGGTGGACATTGACAATATCTTTGGTTCTACACAGGTATATTTTACGGAAGCGCGGTTGGAGAGAGGGAGCGCCAGGGTCAATGTGGATTGTGTTTTTGGCAGTGTGGTTCTATATGTTCCCATGTCATGGTCAGTGGAAATGGATACGGAAAACATATTTGCGCATTCAGGGAGGAAAGGCAGCTCCAGCAATGCAGGAGTAAATGTACTCCGGGTGGATGGGGATATCATTTTCGGAAGTCTGGAAGTCATACAGATTTAAAGTAAGGTAACCGTTCAGTGTCCTGCCTGAGCTGTTATGAAGTAAACGTCCGGAGGGACATATTTTGAAGCTGTCACAAAATCATGCCCTTCTGCATATCTTAAAGAGAGATATGCGGAGGGCTTTTTTATGGTGGTAATTGATGCAGGACATGGCGGAAATAATCCCGGGGCAGTGTATAATGGCAGGCAGGAAAAGGATGATACGCTGGCCCTGGCGCTTGCGGTAGGGCGCATACTGGAACAGAATGGCGTGGAGGTTTTTTATACCAGGACAACGGATGTTTATGAGGCTCCTCTGCAGAAGGTACAGCAGGGAAATGCGGCCGGAGGGGATTATTTTGTGTCCATTCACCGAAATTCCAGCCCCTATCCAAACCAGTATACAGGGGTGGAGTCTCTTGTATTTAACCGGTACGGGGAGGCGGCGAGGCTGGCCAATCATATCAATATGCGCCTGGAACAGACAGGATTTGAAAACCTGGGTGTCAATGAGCGGCCGGACTTGGTGGTGCTGAACCGGAGCGAGATGCCTGCGGTGCTGGTGGAGGTGGGTTTTATCAATACAGATGCGGATAACAGGCTTCTGGACGAGCGTTTTCACGACGTGGCATGGGCAATCGCGGAGGGGATTCTGGCTACTGTCTGGAGCGTGTGAAATTTCTGCCTGTCGGCGGAGGAACGGAGGGCATGGAAAGGGGGGCAATAAGCGTATGCAGAAGCTGGAAAAAATGTTGAGAGACAGGTCCGGGCTTCTGCTGATACTGGCGGGGGCAGCCCTGATTTTCGGAAATGTATGCAGTTCTCGGGCACCATCCGCGGCGGACGGGCAGGCCGGCGCTGTATGCAGCCGGGCGGGCCAGATGAAGCAGGAGGGACATATAACGGATCTCCGAATTGTGGGAAGCTCATCCATGGAGAAATATGCCGATGCCCTGGCGGAGGGCTTCATGGAAAGGTATCCGGGTGTGACGGTGACCTTCCAGTTTACGGGATCCAGCGCGGGGATTGCGGCGGTGACAGGCGGCAGTGCGGACGTGGGACTGTCTTCCAGGTATCTGACGGAGGTAGAGAAAGCGGCGGGCGCATCGGAAAATATTGTGGGATTTGACGGCATTGCTATATGCGCCAATCCTGCAAACGGAATCAGCGGCCTTACCGGTGAACAGCTTTCCCGGCTTTACACCGGGCAGATTGCGTATTGGTCAGAACTGGGAGGGAACGATCTGCCCGTGGTGCTGATAGGAAGGGAAGCCGGTTCCGGAACCCGGGTTGCCTTTGAGGGGCTGCTGGGGCTGGCAGAGCAGTGTACATATGCCAATGAATTGGACAGCACGGGAGCTGTCATGGCAAGGATTGAAGCCACGCCGGGGGCAATCGGATACGTGTCCCTGGAGGCGGCGGAGGGGATTCTCTCCCTGGACGGCGTTTCGCCTTCTCTGGAAAATATAAGAAGGGGAAGCTATCCGCTGTACAGGCCTTTTATCATGGTTACGGGAGAAGGGCAGAAGGGAAATGAACTGTTAAACGCCTGGTTTGCGTATGTGTACAGTGAGGAAGGCAGCAGAATTGCGGAAAAAATGAAGATTGTAATGAAGCCGTATTCTTCCGGCAGCCTGCTTGGGCCATTGCCTACGAGATTGATGTCCGGGGCGGCAGCACGGGTTGGGCAAAGAGGGGACGGGGGAAGGAAGCAGGGCAGGCGTGGGATATGCAGGATAAATGCAGGGAGGAGGGAGAATATTGAAATATGAAAAGAAAAGGAAAGCTGGAGAGTTGCTTGCACGGATTTTTTTCTTCTCCTGTGCCGTTTTTACCGTTTCTGCAGTTGGGGCTGTCACATTTTACATGGTGTACATGGGGCTGCCGGCTCTCAGACAGATCGGGCTGGAGGAAGTCCTCATGGGTACCCGGTGGAAACCCACGGCTGCGGCGCCCGAGTTTGGTATTTTTTATATTCTGCTGACATCCTTGCTGGGCACTGTCCTTGCGGCGGCGGTGGGAGTCCCGCTGGGGATTCTTACCGCAGTGTATCTGGCCGAGCTGGCGGACAGAAGGAAGGCAGGGCTGGTAAGGGCGGCTGTAGAGGTGCTGGCCGGGATTCCTTCCGTGATATACGGTTTGTTGGGAATATACGTACTAAATCCTGTTATTTATCGAGTGGAGCGGCTGGTGTTTGCCGGTTCCGTGAGCCATTCCTTTACAGGCGGGGCAAACCTGATTTCAGCGGTTATCGTCCTGGCAATTATGATGCTGCCAACGGTTATCCATATCAGCGAAACAGCTATCCGGGCGGTACGCCCAGGCATTCGGGAGGTGTCCCTGGCGCTGGGCGCAGACCGGGTGCAGACGGTTTTCCGCTCTGTTCTGCCGGCGGCCAGGCCCGGTATCCTGACGGCAGTGATTCTGGGGGTGGGCAGAGCGGCGGGAGAGTCCATGGCGATTACACTGGTGTCCGGCGGAAGTGTAAATGCGCCGTTTCCCTTTCATTCCGTGCGTTTTCTCACCACGGCCATCGTCAGTGAGATGGGGTATGCCCAGGGGCTTCACAGACAAATGCTGTTTACCATCGGGCTGATTCTGTTTGGTTTTATCCTGTTGGTGAATGCGGCGGCAAACCGGATTCTGGGAAAGGAGGCGAAGGCATATGGGGCAGGATAAGGGGACGTTATACCGGAAAGGGATGCGTCCCGGGACGTTGTTTCTTCTGGCAGCGGTGTACGGAGCTGCCTCTTTTTCTGTGGTTCTGCTGTTGGGAATTGTGGGATATGTATTTTTCAGGGGATTTCGGGAACTGAGCATTCGTTTTTTTCTGTCGGTAACCAGCTCGCTGAAGGGGACGGTGGGAATTGCCGGAAATATGGTGAATACGCTGTATGTAGTCGTATTGACGCTTGTCATTGCAATTCCGGCAGGCGTGGGTGCGGCTGTCTATCTGAACGAGTATGCGGGAAAAGGAAGGCTGGTACGCGGGGTCTCCTTTGCGGTGGATGTACTGGCAGGGATTCCGTCGGTTATTTTCGGACTTTTCGGGATGGTGTTTTTCGGCTATGCCATGGGACTTGGATTTTCACTGCTCAGCGGGGCGCTGACTCTGGTTCTGATGATTCTGCCGCTGATTGTGGAAAGTACGCAGGCGGCTCTGCAGGCGGTTCCGCAGGGGTACAGGCAGGGGGCGCTGGGGATGGGAGCCGGAAAGTGGGAGCTGGTCAGGACGATCCTTCTGCCGGCTGCGAAAAACGGAATTATGTCGGGGATTATACTGTCTGTGGGACGAATTGTGGGAGAATCGGCGGCGCTGCTGTTCACGGCAGGGAGCGCAAGGCTCCTTCCCCGGCTTGGAGTAGGACTTTGGGGAAACGCCGCGGTGCTGCGGGACAAAATTCTGGAACCGGGAGGGACGCTCACGGTGGAGCTGTACCTGCAGATGCAGAACGGGGAATATGAGGCGGCGTTCGGCATAGGCTGCGTGTTGATTTTGCTTACTTTTGTGATGAATCTGCTGCTGAAGCTGATTTCCCGTCCCAGGGATTCAAAGAATGAGGTTTCCTATGGAAAATAGAAGGGCGGAAAGGAGAGCGGCCAAAATAACGGCAGAAAACCTCAGTCTGTGGTATGGCGAAAAACGGGCCTTGAAGGAAATCAGCATGGAAATCAGGAAAAATGCGGTGACGGCGCTTATCGGTCCCAGCGGATGCGGGAAATCCACTTTTCTCAGGTGTCTTAACCGCATGAACGGACTTTCCGAAAAGGTGCGGACAGAAGGCAGGGTACTGCTTGACGGGGAAGATATTTACGGGAAAAAAACAGATGTGACAGTGCTGCGGAAGCGTGTGGGCATGGTATTTCAGCAGCCAACTCCCTTTCCCATGAGCATCTATGACAATGTGGCTTATGGACCCAGACTCCATGGAAAGAAGGACAGGCAGCAGCTGCAGCAGATAGTGGAGAAGGCGCTGAGAGGGGCGGCCATAATCGACGAGGTAGGGGGGATGTTGAAGAAATCAGCGCTTGGTCTCTCCGGGGGACAGCAGCAGCGTCTCTGCATTGCCCGGGCGCTGGCGGCAGAACCGGAAGTGCTGCTGATGGATGAACCTACCTCCGCCCTGGACCCGGTTTCCACCTTGAAGATAGAATCCCTGATACGGGAACTGCAGGATGACTATACAATTGTAATCGTAACGCACAACATGCAGCAGGCTGCCAGGATATCCGATTATACAGCTTTTTTTCTGGCAGGGGAGCTGGTGGAGTACGGTCCTTCGGATGCCCTGTTTTGCCGCCCGCGGGACAGGCGCACGGAACAGTATATTACGGGCAGATTCGGATGAATATTTTGCGTTTTTCGTCGGAATGGTGTATCATAGAAGCAAAGAGGTATATCGTACCCACCGGGCGAAGAAAATGCCGGGTACGGCAGAACCGGGGGCGGGAAATACCAGGCGAACCGGGGCGAGGTACGGACAGGCGCCGGGGAACGGACGGATATGAGACAGGGAGGCTGGCAGGATGGTACACACAGGAATGACACATACGGAAATAGGTATGGATGAAGAGCTACATACAGAAACTGAAGACACCATAGGGAAGGGAAGGGAATCGGAACTCCCGGCAGTATGCAGATTTTTAAAGGGATTTCTGGATTACGGCATCTGTCTCTATTTAATACTGCTTCTGGCGGTTATGCCTTTATACAGCCAGGACGGCTACAGCCACATCGGTACGGACAAGGCAGTGTTTTTTTGTAAGGTCAGCGCGGTGTTCTGCGGGGTATTGCTGCCTGTGGCAGTGCTGTACCTGGTGATGCGGGCGGCAGGGAAGCGGAAGAGCGGCAGTGCCTTGCAGCCTTTCGGTATGTGCTGGAAACGAACCGATTATTTTGCGGCACTGTACGGAGCCGCTCTGGTGATTTCCTATTTCTGTTCCCGGTACAGGGAAGTTGCCTTATGGGGGGCGAAGCGGTGGTACATGGGATTTTGGCCGCAGATGTTCCTGGTACTGATTTATTTTTTGGTTTCCCGATTCTGGAAGCCCAGGAAGTGGATGTTTTATCTGATGCTGACGGTGGCCGCCCCGGTGTTTGCGCTGGGGTATCTGAACCGCTTCAGCGTGTATCCGCTTCAGATGGAACCCCGGAATCCGCAGTTTATCTCTACGATTGGGAATATAAACTGGTACTGCGGGTATGTGGTGCCGGTGCTGATGGCAGGAGCAGGGCTGCTGTGGCTGCAGGAAGGAAGAGGCGGTGGGGAAAGGCGGAGATTCGGGAGACTGCGGTCTGCACTCTGTGCCGTCTACGTTCTGGTGGGCTTTGGCACGCTGGTAACACAGGGGAGCGACAGTGGGATTGCGGCATTGGCTGTGGTGCTGCTGGTGATGTTCTGCCTGTCTGCCGCCGACAGCCGCCGGATGGTTGCGCTGGCGCAGATTTTGCTTCTGCTCTGGGGAGCCTGCATTGTAACCGCAGCGGTCTGGAGAGCGGTTCCGAACAATATGAATTACCGAAGCGGAGGAATGGATATGCTTCTGTCCGCGAAGGTGCTGATTCCTATGACAGTTGTGTCGTTTTTGTTCTTTCTGTGGGTATGCGTAAAGCGGAAAAAGGGAACCTACAGTGAAAAGCAGATGTGGTATCTGACGTTCGGGACAGGAGCGGCGGTGGCGGCCGGTATTGCGCTGATATTGTCCATGGCGGCAGTGAATACGATTTGGCCCGGAAGTCTGGGAGCGCTGTCATCTCACCCGCTGTTTACCTTTTCGGAGAGCTGGGGCAGCAATCGCGGGGCTACATGGAAGGCGGGATGGATGTGCTTCACGGAACAGGATTTTCTGCACAGGCTGACGGGAGTGGGGCCAGATGCCATGTGGGAAGAGATTCGGAGTCGGGGAAGTGCGGAACTGGTTGGAATGATAAAGCGCAATTTCGGAAGTCTTAACCTTGTGAATGCCCATAATGAGTGGCTGACGGTTCTGGTGAATACGGGGCTGCTGGGGCTTTGCGGTTTTGCGGGCATGATTGTCTGCGGGATAACAGACTTTCTTCGGGAGGGCAGGAAGAAGCCTTTTGTCTGTGCCTGCGGCCTGTGCCTGCTGGGGTATACGGCCAATAATATCTTCAGTTTTCAGCAGGCAATGGGAGTGGCCGTGATTTTTTCGATTTTTGGCATGGGAAGGGCCTTTCAGAAGCAGGGGGCGTGAACTGGCAGAGAAGATCTTGCCGACACGCCCCAAGAGGCTGCAGGTTATGAATCGCTGTCCACCGCTTCGCTGTCCTGCGCGGAGGTTTCTTCCGCGGTTTTCTTTTCCGGAAGAACCATCAGCACCTTGACGATGCGGTTTTGCTCAATCCCCTGTACTTTCAGCCGTATGCCGTCCGCCAGGGTGACTTCCTCATTGTCTTCCGGCAGGCGGTCCAGATTCTCGATGATGATGCCGCCTATGGAATCGTAGTCTTCGCTCTCCAGTTCGGTGTCAAGCTCGTCATTGATGTCATCCAGTTTCATGCTGCCTTCCACCAGGTAGGTGTTCTCGTACAGCTTCTGGATGAATTCTTCCTCGTCCGCATCATACTCATCCCGAATTTCGCCTACGATTTCCTCCAGCAGGTCTTCCAGGGTGATCATGCCGACGGTGGCGCCGTACTCGTTAAGTACGAAGGTTACGCTGGTAGCCCTCTCCCGCAGTTCATACAGCAGGTCGGACACCTTTTTGAATTCATATGTAAAGTGAGCATCCCGCAGGATGGATTTTACCTGGAAATTCTCCTCATCCTCCGTGAGGATAAAGTCCTTGATGTTGATCAGGCCGATGATATTATCCTTGTCGTCCTCATATACGGGGAATCGGGTGTACATGGATTCCTTGAATGCCGCCATAACTTCGCTGAAAGTGGCATTGATGTCCACGGTCACCATGTTGATCCTGGGAATCATGATGTCCTTGGCAAGGGCATCCGAGAAATCGAATACATTGTAAATCATTTCCCGCTCTTCCGTTTCGATAACGCCGTCCGCATGGCTGACTTCCACATAGGTGCGCAGCTCGGCCTCTGTCATGGTGGTAATCTTCTTACTGGGGTCGATGTGCAGTATGCGGAGGATGCCGTTTGACATTTTATCCACTACAAAGATAACAGGCGTCATTACCTGCATCAGGCTGTAGATGGTGCCGCTGTAGGCGAGCGTAAGTTTTTCGGAGGAAAGCATTGCCCAGGTTTTGGGGATGATTTCTCCGTAGAGAAGGATCACGATGGTCAGGACACCGGTAGCCACGGCAACCGGGATTCCGAACTGCAGGGCGATAGTGGTGGTCAGGGCAGAAGTAGACAGGTTTACGATGTTGTTGCCGATGAGGACGGCACTCAGCATCTTACTGTAGTTTTTCAGTATCCTGTTCACCCTTGCGGCACGTTTGTTACCCTCTTCTTCCAGGGTCTGCATCCGCACACGGTTGACGGTACTGAAGGCTGTCTCTGCCGAAGAGAAATAGCCTGACAGGAAAACGAGAAAAATTAGAACGATAAATTGTATACCTTCCGGGACTTCCAAAAAAGTTCACTCCTTTTCTTTTACATAATATTGGCAGGAATCTGCCGTAAGTGTATCCCTTACCTTTCGGTAATGCAGGAAATGCCTGATAAACATGGGTTATTTTCCGGCAATTCCTGAGATAAATATACAGAAATAAAAAGTAGTTGTCAAGTTCTTGTGGCGCCGTGCATATGATTTTATAAAAAGTTTATAGAAACAGGGGGAGGATTATGGAACAAAATCCAAAGACGGAAGGGATTCCGGCGGGGTTTCTGGTGAAGAGCCTGCTTTTTTCGTACATACTGACGGCGCTGCTGCTGGCATTGCTGGCTTTTTTGCTGTATAAGCTGGGGCTGGATGAGAAGAGCGTCTCCATTTCCATGATTGCGATTTATGTGGTGTGTACTTTTTTCGGTGGCTTTATCATGGGAAAGAAAACGGGCAGCCGCAGATTTCTGTGGGGGCTGCTGACGGGGACACTGTATTTCCTGGTGCTGGCGGTGGTGTCTCTCTGCGCGGGGAAGGGGAACATCCAGGTGGGAAGCTCTTTTTTTACCACCCTGGCACTGTGCGCAGGCGGCGGGATGCTGGGGGGCATGGTGAGCTGAATTTTCTCCCCGGCATGTCCGTCTGTGTTAGGCGCAGCCGGGGTGCGGAAAAACGGCATGCGGGAGTAAAGGGAATCGGTGAAAATGAAGAAGTCAGAAAAAAGGAGTTGAAATACAGGAAGAAAGGGGCTATAATTTGTGGAAGACAGAAATTAGCCCGGAAGCCGCTATGCGCTTCCGTGTAAGCGGTTGTCCGGGTTTTCTGAGTTCATTACAATCAGGAGGAACGGAATGGATCAGCAGAAGTTTATTTGGCATGACAGATACAATATCGGTGTGGAATCGATAGACAGGGAACACAGAAAGCTGTTCAGCATAATGAACAAATTGTGTGCTTATGGCGGTGCGAACGACGAAAAGAGCCGTTGGGCGTATCAGGAAGGAGTCAAATTCTTCAAGGGGCATGCCATGAAGCATTTCGCGGAGGAGGAAATGTACATGGCATCCATCGGTTATGAGGGCTATGAGACACACCGCCGTCTGCATGATATTTTCCGCAAGAAGACGCTTCCGGAGATTGAGAAGGAACTGATGCTGACAAGATATTCCCCCGAGTCGGTGGAGCATTTCCTGGGGGTATGCGCAGGCTGGCTCATCGGGCATACCATGACGGAGGACAGGGCGATTACGGGAGGGGCTTCCAGCAGATGGGTTGACCTTCTGCCGGAGGAAGAGCAGGCTCTCATGAAGCGGACGATACTGCAGCTTCTGAAAGAGCTGTTCCAGCTGGATGCCCGGGTACTAAGCGAGAGTTACGGCGGGGAGAAGTTCGGGAACGGAATCTATTATCGCCTGTTTTATACGTCCGACAAAAGGGAGAAGTATGAATTTCTCCTTGTATTTGAAGAGAAGCTGCTGGTGAATACGGTGGGCGGTATTGTGGATGCCGATGCCGAGAAGGTCAATGTCATGATGATGAATGCCACCAGGTACATAGCCAGGCAGTTTGTGGAGCGCATTCTGGAGCATTTTCCGGCGGAAGGACAGCTGGAACTGAAGGAGGAGAATCTTCTTTCCTATAAGAAGTTCGACAGGCTGTTCGAGAGCCATAATCCCCAGAGCAGCCTGCTGTTTGACACGGGAAAGGGATATTTCGCCTACTGCATGCTGGCGCCCCATCTGCTGGAGGATACATCGACGGCTTCACCGGCCCTGCAGGCAGAAAACGCCATGGCCGAGATTCAGAGGTACTTGGAGGAGCATGCGGCGGAAAATGAGGAGAGCGGAAAAAAGAAGATGCTGATTGTGGACGATTCCGCGGTTATGCTGCAGGCAATTAAGGGGCTGTTTGAGGAAGAATATGAGGTTCAGACGGCGAAATCGGGAGTGGCGGCGATACGCTGCATGACTCTGGACAAACCGGACCTGGTTCTGCTGGACTATGAGATGCCGGTCTGCAACGGGCAGCAGGTGCTGGAGATGATACGGGCCGAGGAGGCGTTTGTGGACACGCCGGTTATCTTCCTCACCGGCACGGTGGACAAGGAGCGGATTCAGAAGCTGCTTCCCCTGAAGCCGGCGGGATATCTGCTGAAGACGATTCCCCCGAAGGAAATAAAGGCGGCAGTGGAGGAATTTTTCAGCAAACAGCCAGGCTGAGGGATGGGGGGAAAACTGCATTCGGCAGGGACCACCTTTCGGAAAGCAACGAAAAATAAAACCCGGGGAAAAGTTTCACTTTGGCATTGCCAGGAAGCGGCTAAGAGGCTATAATAAAGAGGAAGCGTCCGTCAAAAGGAAGGATGTCTTACAATTGTAGGAGCATGTTTGAAAACCACTTTCCGGCAGCTGTGCGTCACGGATTGCGGGAGACTGACCGAATAGGGTTCCATGTACCGCAAATGCAGGGAGGCGGTTCACAGTGGCAGATGGCGGCAGTGACTTTTCAGACACGCTCCGGGGAAAAGGAAAGAATAATGTCTGCATTATCTTCATCTTTAATAGAAGAAATACTCCGCACTGCAAGGGAAAACGGGGCCAGCGATGTCCATGTGGCCGCCGGGCTGCCGCCGAAGATGCGGGTCAATGGTATACTTGTCACCATGAACCATTCCAGAATAACCGCTTCTGACACGCTGGATATCCTTCTCCGGGTCATGCCGGATATCCAGAGGGAAGGATTTGAGGAGCGGGGAGAAGCCGATTTTTCCTTTGCCGTGGCAGGCTGCGGGAGGTGCCGTGCCAATGCCTATAAGCAGAAGGGGAGCGTGGCTTTTGCATTTCACCTGGTGGACGGGAAGGTGCCCGCTCCCGAAGAACTGGGAATGCCGGAATCCGTCAGGCGGCTGCAGGAGAAGGAGAGCGGCCTGGTGCTTGTGACGGGAGCTTCCGGAAGCGGCAGGTCGGCTACCCTGGCCTCCATGGTTGACCAGATCAACGAGAACAGGGATGCGCTGATTATCACGCTGGAAGATCCCATAGAATACATGCACCCTCATAAGCGCTCCATGGTGAATCAGCGGGAGATTGGCCTGGACAGCAGGAGCTATGCGGATGCTCTCAGAGCGGTTCTCAGGGAGGACCCGGACGTGATCCTGGTGGGGGAGCTGCGGGATTCGGAAAGTGTCAGCGCGGCGCTTACGGCGGCAGAGACAGGGCATCTGGTGCTTTCGTCCCTGCATGCGTCCAGCGTGGTGAATGCCCTGAACGGGATATTCGACTTATTTCCCCCTGACAGGCAGGAAGGGATACGGGGAAGGGTGGCGGAGGCCCTGGAGGCGGTGGTGTCTCAGCGTCTGCTTCCTTCCGGTGACGGCAGGTCGGCCGCCTTTGAGGTACTGCTGACGAATCCTGACGTGCGCCGTATCATCCGTGAGGGCGGTCTGAAACGTCTTGCAGAGGTGATGCGGGACGGCGCGGAGCAGGGAATGCTCACCGTGGAAGAGTCCGTCCGCAGACTTTATTCGGCGGGTAAGATCGACAGGGATACGGCGGCCCGGTATCTGGGGGAGCAGGCGTGCCGGGAGTGACGCGCCGCAGAAGGCCGCGGCAGGAATCAGATATGGCCTTCAAAAACAAATAACGTTCCGGAGGGTTCTCATGGCCCTTCCGGAACGGATGTAATGTCTTGTTTTTTCATTAAAATCGGCAGTTTCATTAAAATCTTTATTTCAAATGTATTTCCGTAAATTAATTATTTCAAAAATGATAATCCGGACAGGGTGTTGGGGAAGAAGCCGTCCGCCAGATCCCGCATGCTTCGTTTCCGGCAGAATTTTCGCAATCAAGTATACAATAAAATGGAATATAGATAGGAGGTATTTATGTACAGTACGATTTTTTCCGGAGCGCTCCAGGGCGTTTCGGCTTACCTGGTCTCTGTGGAGGTGGACATTGCCAACGGGCTTCCGGCTTTTTTAATGGTGGGATCCCTCAGTACGGAGGTTCGGGAATCCAGAGAGAGGGTAACGGTTGCGCTGAAAAACGTGGGTCTGAACCTGCCGCCAAAGCGTATAACCGTGAATTTATCACCGGCAGACCGAAGAAAGGAAGGAACCGCATTTGACCTTCCCATAGCGGTGGGCGTGCTGGAATCCATGGGCATGATTCCAAGGGGAAGCGCGGACGGCATTCTGTTTCTGGGGGAACTGGGACTGGACGGAGAACTGAAAAAGGCAAGGGGGGTATTGCCCGTCATACAGGCGGCAGCGTCGGGCGGTATCCGGCAGTGCATCGTCCCCAGGGCGAATGCCAGGGAAGCGGCGGTGGTGCCGGGGGTCACTGTCCGCGAGGCAGGAAGTATTCTGGATATTCTGCATTATCTGATGGCTGGGCACAGGGATAGGCAGGATATCCTGAAAGCGGTTTCCGTGGATACGGACAGCCTGTTCAGAGAAGCGGTTCAGGGATTTGCAGGAAGCGGCAGGTGTGATTTCAGCGAGGTGACAGGGCAGGAAAGTGCCATAAGGGCAGCGGAGATTGCGGCGGCAGGCTTTCACAATCTTCTGATGGTGGGACCTCCGGGGGCAGGAAAATCCATGATTGCAAAGCGGATTCCGGGGATACTTCCGCCCCTGACGCTGGAGGAAAGCCTGGAGGTGACTGCTGTAGTCAGTGTGGCGGGGCTGATGGAGGAGGGGGAGGCGCTGGTGACGGAGCGGCCTTTTCGGAGTCCCCACCACACCGTCACGCAGGCTGCCCTGATCGGAGGGAGCGCCGTACCCAGGCCGGGCATAATATCCCTGGCCCACAGGGGCGTGCTGTTTCTGGACGAATTGCCGGAATTCCAGCGGGCTGCGCTGGACGCGCTGCGCCAGCCCCTGGAAGACAGAAGCGTAAATATTTCGCGTATGAACGGCAATGTTACCTATCCCAGCGATTTTATGCTGGTCTGTGCCATGAACCCCTGTCCCTGCGGCTATTATCCGGATACCAACCGCTGTCGCTGTTCCAAGACGCGGATCGGCAAGTATATGGGAAAGGTCTCCGGACCCATACTTGACAGGATTGATCTCTGCGTGGAACTGCAGCCCGTGAAATACGCAAAGCTTCAGACAGGGAGGAAAGGAGAGAGCAGCGCGGAGATCCGCAGGCGGGTGGAGCGGGCGAGACAGGTTCAGAAGGAGCGTTTTGCGGGTACGGCGAATCGGTTTAACGGAGACATAGAGTCCGCTGCCATCGAAAAATACTGTGTGCTGCAGCCGGAGGAACAGCGATGTATGGAGCAGTTGTACCATTCGCTTAGGCTGAGCGCCAGGGGATATCACCGCATTTTGCGGGTTGCCAGAACCATGGCCGACCTGGACGGTGCGGAGCGGATTGAAACGGGGCATCTGATGGAGGCCGCCTTCTACAGGCCTTCGCTGGAATACTGGGCACATTAATGCTTTTCATACGTTACAGGCAGGGAAAGGAGACAGGTAAATATGAGTCTGGAAGAACAGAGAGAAAGAGAAAAAATATACGCTTGCTGGCTGTGCAATTTTCCGAATATCGGAAACGCGCGGCTACGCAGATTTTCGGAAAGCCTGGGCGGACCGGAAGGTGCCTATTTTGCGGGCAGGGAACAGTGGGGCAAGGTACTTGAACCCAAACAGGTGGAAGCCTTAAGCGAGTATACGGCAAAATGGCCGCCGGAAGTAAAATACAGGGAAATGCGGGAAGAGGGGATCGAGCTTGTGACGATTTCGGACCGGGGTTATCCGGAAAGGCTGAAAAATATACCGGATGCGCCTTATTGTCTATTTGTCAGGGGCAGGCTGCCTGGGGAAGATATTCCCGCCGTGGCTGTGGTCGGCGCCAGGGAATGTTCCGAATACGGGAGATATGTGGCGAGAGAACTGGGAACGGCATTGGGAAGACATGGCGTGACGGTAGTCAGCGGTATGGCAAAGGGGATAGACGGCATCAGCCAGGAGGCGGCCCTGGAAGGGGGCGGCACTTCCCTGGGAGTGCTGGGTTCCGGTGTGGATATCTGTTATCCTGCCCAGAACAGGGGGCTTTACAGGCGCCTGACAGAGGGCGGAGCCGTGCTGTCCACCTATCCGCTGGGTACGCCTGCCCGTCCGCAGAATTTTCCACCCAGGAACAGGATTGTCAGCGGGCTGGCTGACGCGGTGGTGGTAATAGAGGCAAGAGTCAGAAGCGGTACGCTGATTACCGTGGATATGGCCCTGGAGCAGGGACGGGAAGTATATGTGGTGCCGGGGCGGCTGACGGACAGGCTCAGCGACGGCTGCAACAGGCTGATTAAGCAGGGGGCGGAAGTGTGTCTGAGTCCGGAGAGCTTTTACGAGGAGATTCTGCGGCTGAGGGAAAATAAAAAGGAGAAGGGAATAAAGCCCGGGATCCGTAGGCAGCGGGAGGAAGCTTCCCGCATGGAGAAGGCGGAAGACGATAAGGATGCGGGAAAACGATTGACAGAGGAACTGCATACGGTTTATCGTGCTGTTGACTTTTATCCGAAGACGGCGGAGGAGATCGGCCGGGCGCTTCCGGAACAATATCGCGGGCAAATGATATCATATCTGATGCGTCTTTGTATGGAGGAAATGATCATTCAGGTCAGTCCGGGGCATTTCTGCAGAAGCGGGAACCCTCCCTGTCCCTGATATGGGGAGTGCTGTCCGCTGTTACAACTGTTTTCTGAACTGTTGCCGCAAAAGGGGCATGAAAGAAACGAAATCGCATTTTATGCTGACACGGTTCCCTCGAATGTGGTATACTTGCAGATATGAGACGCAACAGTCAAAACCGGCGAAAATTCAGGGAGGTATACAATGCACAGGGAGAATACGAAGACAGTACGGATTGGGGACAGGATAATCGGCGGGGGGAATCCCGTCCTGATACAGTCCATGACCAACACAAAAACCCAGGATGTGGCAGCCACGGTGGCGCAGATTCTTGAACTGGAGCGTGCAGGATGCGAGATTATCCGCTGCACCGTACCGGATATGGAGGCGGCGGAGGCTCTCTCGGAGATAAAGAAGCAGATCCATATTCCGCTGGTTGCGGATATTCATTTTGACTACAAGATGGCAATCGCCGCAATGGAAAACGGTGCCGACAAGATACGCATCAATCCCGGTAATATCGGCGGGCCTGACAAGGTGAAAGCCGTGGCGGAGGTGGCTTCCGGGTATGGTATTCCCATCCGGGTAGGTGTGAACAGCGGCTCCCTGGAGAAACGTCTGATAGAAAAATACGGTGGTGTGACGGCGGAGGGGATCGTGGAGAGTGCCCTGGATAAAGTACAAATGATGGAAGAGGCAGGCTTTTACGATATGGTAATCAGCATTAAATCTTCCGATGTGCTAATGTGTGTGAAGGCGCATGAACTGCTGGCGGAGAGGACGGCCTATCCCCTTCATGTGGGAATCACGGAGTCCGGGACCGTGCGGAGCGGGAATATTAAATCCGCCATTGGCCTGGGGCTGATATTGAACCAGGGGATTGGCGATACTGTCCGTGTATCCCTCACCGGCAGCCCGGTGGAGGAGGTTAAGTCGGCAAGGCTAATCCTGCGCACCCTGGGACTGCGCAGGGAAGGCATAGAGGTGGTCTCCTGCCCAACCTGCGGCCGGACCGAAATCGATTTGGTCGGGTTGGCAGAAAGGGTGGAAAAGCTGGTGGAAGATTATCCCCTGAACATGAAAGTGGCCGTGATGGGCTGCGCGGTGAACGGGCCGGGAGAAGCCAGGGAGGCCCAGCTGGGCATAGCCGGCGGCCGTGGAGAGGGGCTTTTGTTTAAAGAAGGGGAAATCCTGCGCAAGGTGCCGGAGGAACAATTGCTTGACGCGCTGAAGGAAGAGTTGGAGCACTGGAAATGATGACAAAGGCAAAACCTTTTTTTGAAGTATTTCCTACATTAAATATAAGTGGAACGCTGCACGACAAGCTGGAGCAGGCGAAGGTGGAGAGGGTCTCTGCCACCAGGCAGAAGGACAGGCTTACGGTCTACCTGTACAGTACCAGGCTGATCATGAAAGAGGACATATGGGCGGCGGAGAAGGAAATCAAGGCACAGCTGTTTCCCCGCGGGTCGATGCTGGTCCGGATTTTTGAGCGTTTCGAGCTTTCCGCCCAATATACGCCTGAGAATTTGATGGAGGCGTACAGGGAGAGTATCCTGGCGGAATTGCTGGGGTACAGCCATGTGGAGTACAATGCCTTCCGCACCGCGGATATTTCATACCCGGAATCCGGGGGAATCAGGCTTACGTTGGAGGATACCATACCCAACAGGGGCAAGGAGGCGGAATTGATCCGGGTACTGGAAAAGATCCTGGTGGAGCGCTGCGGCCTGAGTACGGGGGTGACGGTTGCCTACCGGGAAGCGGCTCCCCGCAAGTATACGGGGGATGATGAACTGAAGATTCAGATGCGCGTGAATGAGATATGCCTGCGGGCAAAGCTGGATACCGCATATACGGAAAATGGAGGCGGACAGGCCGGGAGCGGCGGGAAACGCGTCAGAGGCGAGGGCGGTACGGGACAGCCGGAGGGCAATCGCCGGAATACCGGGGACAGCCGGAACGGAAACGTGCCGGCCGGCGGCAATGGGCAGAACGGGACGGCTGCCCCGGATGCGGGAAGGGAACAGGGCAATCCTTCCGGAGGAAATGCGTCCCGGGGCGGAACTACACGCCAGGCCGCGGACGGCGGTTTCGGGCATCCGGGCGGTTTCCAGCGCAAGGGTGATTTCAAGCGCGGCGAATTCCGCAGAAACGGTGACTACGGCCGTACCCTGAAGCAGTCCGATGACCCGGATGTCCTGTACGGGCGGGAGTTCGAGGACGAAGCCATTCCCATAGAGGACATTATCGGCGAAATGGGAGAGGTTACCATCCGGGGAAAGGTACTGAAGACTGACAGCCGGCAGATTAGGAATGAACGGAGTATCGTCATGTTTGACGTGACGGATTTTACGGATACCATGACGGTGAAGCTGTTTGTGAAAAATGATTTCGTAAAAGAGCTGCTGGGCGGCCTGAAAGCCGGTACCTTTGTGAAGATCAAGGGCGTGGCCACGCTGGATAAATTTGATCATGAACTGACCCTGGGTTCCATTACCGGTATCCGGAAGATTCCCAACTTCACAACCGTGCGCAGGGACATGGCGCTGCACAAGCGGGTGGAACTGCATTGTCACACGAAGATGAGCGACTTTGACGGTGTGTCCGAGGCAAAGGACATCGTAAGGCGAGCTTACAATTGGGGGCATCGGGCAATTGCCATCACAGACCACGGAGTAGTACAGGGTTTTACCGACGCTTTCCATGTATGGCAGGATTTGTGGAAGGCGGAGAAGGGGAGGTGTAAAGAAAACGGAGAGACGCCGGACCGCCAGGACTTTTTCAAGATTATCTACGGGGTGGAGGCCTATCTGGTGGATGACCTGAAGGAAATCGTGACCGGGGACAGAGGACAGGGCCTGGACGGCGATTACGTGGTATTCGATATTGAAACTACGGGTTTCTCGCCGGTAAACAACCGTATTATCGAGATCGGTGCGGTGAAGGTAAGCGGAGGCAAGGTGACGGATCGCTTTTCCGACTTTGTCAATCCCCAGGTACCCATTCCCTTTGAAATCGAAAAGCTGACCGGTATCCGGGACGACATGGTGACGGACGCACCTCTGATAGAAGAGGTACTGCCCCGCTTTCTGCGGTTTTGCGGAGGCTGCGTGCTGGTTGCACACAATGCGGGCTTTGACATGAGCTTTATCCTGGAAAATGCAAGGCGGCTGGGGATTCCGTTTACCGTGTATGCAGGGGAGAAGGCGGAAAATAACGAAGACGCAGTTGTAGTCAAAAGTGCGGATGACGGGGAAGGCGGTGACGGGACTGCCGGGAGTGCGTCTGATGAGAAGACGGAGTGTACTTACGTGGATACGGTGGGCATCTCCAGAGTACTCCTTCCCGAACAGGCGAAGCACACCCTGGATGCCGTGGCGAAGAAGCTGAATATCTCCCTGGAGAATCATCACAGGGCGGTGGATGACGCGGAATGCACAGCATGGATTTTCCTGAAGCTTATTCAGATGCTGAATGCGCGCGGGATTCATGATCTGACACAGCTGAATGCCCTGGGAGCGGCCAGTGCGGATCTGGTGAAGAAGCTTCCCACTTATCATGCCATTATCCTTGCGAAAAACGATCTGGGACGAATCAACCTGTATAAGCTGGTGACGGAGTCTCATCTGACTTATTATGCCGGCAGACATCCCAGGATTCCCAAAAGCCTGGTGATGAAGTACCGGGACGGCCTGATTCTGGGCAGTGCCTGTGAGGCGGGGGAGCTGTACCGTGCCCTTATAGACGAGCAGAGCGAGATGCAGATCGCCAGAATCGTGAATTTTTACGATTATCTGGAGATTCAGCCCTCCGGCAACAACAAGTTCATGATTGAATCCGACAGGATCCGAAGCATCGGGTGTATGGAGGATATTCTGAATATTAACCGCCGCATCGTGAAGCTGGGCGAGCAGTTCCATAAGCCTGTGGTGGGTACCTGTGACGTGCATTTCCTGGACCCGGAAGACGAGGTTTACAGGCGTATCATTATGGCGGGACGGGGCTTTGAAGACGCGGACGACCAGGCGCCCCTGTTTTTACATACTACAGATGAGATGCTGGAGGAATTCGATTATCTGGGGAGTGACAAGGCATTTGAAATCGTGGTGACAAACACCAATAAGATAGCGGATATGATTGAGTCCGTGGACCCTGTGCGCCCGGATAAATGCGCGCCGGTGATAGAAGACAGCGATAAGACGCTGACCAAAATCTGCTATGACAGGGCACATGAAATCTATGGGCCGAACCTCCCGGAGATTGTGGAAAAGCGGCTGGAAAAGGAGCTTCATTCCATCATAACGAACGGATTCGCGGTGATGTATATCATCGCCCAGAAGCTGGTTTGGAAATCGGTGGAGGACGGTTATCTGGTGGGTTCCAGGGGAAGCGTGGGAAGCTCCTTTGTGGCTACCATGGCGGGGATTACGGAGATTAACCCCCTTAGCCCCCATTATTACTGCAGCGAATGTCATTATGTGGATTTTGAGAGCGAGGAAGTGAAGGCTTATGCCGGCAAGGCGGGAGTGGATATGCCGGACAGAGTCTGCCCAGACTGCGGGGCACCGCTGCATAAGGACGGATTTGACATACCCTTTGAGACGTTCCTGGGCTTCAAGGGAGACAAGGAGCCGGATATTGACCTGAATTTTTCGGGAGAGTATCAGTCCAAGGCCCATAAATATACGGAGGTAATTTTCGGCGCGGGACAGACCTATCGGGCGGGGACCATTGCCACACTGGCGGACAAGACAGCCTTCGGCTATGTGAAAAACTATTTCGATGAGAGAGGGAAACACAGGCGCAAAAGCGAGATGGAGCGTCTTGCCATGGGAGTAGCCGGTGTCCGGAGAAGTACCGGGCAGCATCCGGGCGGCATCGTGGTATTGCCTATCGGGCAGAATATCAATTCCTTCACGCCCGTACAGCATCCTGCCAATGATATGGAGACGGATATCGTTACCACCCATTTTGACTATCATTCCATTGACCATAACCTGCTGAAGCTGGATATCCTGGGACACGATGATCCCACAATGATCCGTATGCTGCAGGATTTGACCAATGTGGACCCGCTGACCATACCTCTGGACGGAAAGGATGTTATGTCCCTGTTCCAGAATACGGATGCGCTGGGAATTACGCCTGATCAGATAGGCGGCACCAGGCTGGGGATTCTGGGGATTCCCGAGTTCGGCACCGATTTTGCCATGCAGATGGTAATTGATGCCCAGCCAATGGCTTTTTCGGATCTGGTGCGTATCTCCGGGCTTTCCCACGGTACGGATGTATGGGTGGGCAATGCCAAGGATCTGATCATGAGCGGTACAGCCACGATTTCCACCGCTATTTGTACCAGGGACGATATTATGACTTATCTGATCCAGATGGGTGTGGAGTCCAGCCTGGCTTTTACTATTATGGAGAGCGTCAGGAAAGGCAAGGGGCTGAAGGAGGACTGGATTACGGCAATGAAGGAGAACAATGTCCCCGACTGGTACATCGACTCCTGTAAAAAGATTAAATATATGTTCCCCAAGGCCCATGCCGCGGCCTACGTCATGATGGCATGGCGGATTGCCTACTGTAAGGTCAATTACCCGCTGGCATATTACGGAGCCTTTTTCAGCATCCGTGCCAAGGCTTTTTCCTATGAGCTGATGTGCCAGGGAAAAGCCCGCCTGGAGGCTGCCATGGCGGATTACAAGCGGCGCATGGACGCTGCGGCGGACAAGGAGGCGGGGGCGGTGCCGCTCACCAACCGGGAGGAGGCTGCCTACAGTGATATGAGGGTAGTACAGGAAATGTATGCCAGGGGATTCGAATTTATGCCCATTGACATCTTTACTGCCCAGTCCCGTTCTTTCCAGATTGTGGGAGATAAGCTGATGCCTTCCCTGAACAGCATAGAAGGCTTGGGGGATAAGGCGGCCGACGCCATCGTGGAGGCGGTAAAGGATGGACCGTTTATGTCCAGGGATGATTTCCGTGAGCGCACCAGAGTGTCCAAAACCATGGTAGATCTGATGGCATCCCTGAACCTGCTGGGGGATTTGCCGGAGTCGAATCAGCTGAGCCTGTTTGATTTTCAGTGATGCACGGTCTGCAGAAGGGAATCGAGACTGTCTCGTTCAGGGATTAAAACCCGGATGCGGCAGTCCCGGGAATCCGGCGTGCTGAGCCGTTTCTGTTTCGCCGGATCGCTTGTCGGAATTTTCATCTGCCCTGTTGCCGCCTGCAGGCGTGTCCGCTGCCGCATTGCCTCCCGTATCCGCCTGTAGATAAATGTATTTTATGTCATTTGACTGAAAATGGATGGTTCAGAACGCTTGTTTGCGTGATGGAATTGTCAGATAATTTTGGCAAAAGCCGAAAAATGAACAAAATAAAAAAAACAGGAAAAATTTGAAAAAAGTACTTGCAATTTTCCGCAAAGTGTTGTAGTATAAACGAGTACCGCAGATGTGGTACAAAATACAGAAGGTAACATGGCTGATTGGTCAAGCGGTCAAGACGCCGCCCTCTCACGGCGGAAACAGGGGTTCGATTCCCCTATCAGCTGTT
>CAJULV010000051.1 GCA_910587555.1 uncultured Acetatifactor sp. | reverse complement strand
TACTTCTTCCCTGCCCTGCCGCCCTTCACCATCAGGGTACAGATTTCCTGCAGCAGCTGCACGTCCTTCTTCTTCCCATACAGCCTGCACATTGTCTGAAACAGCAGATCCGAATACTCTTTCACCTTGCTGATCTGGTAGAGCATCTGATCCACCGCCTCCCGTTTCAATACCCCCTGTCTGGAGCCGTAATTCAGCACCTGGCGCTCAAAATCTCCCAACTTCCGCAGCAGCGCCGGATTTCCGTTGAGCATGGAAACCGCCTCAATATACAGGACGGGACTTGTACATCCCCGGGAATACAGCCTTTCCAGAAGCCCCCATCTGTCCCTGTCGGATCCGCGGTAATCACGGGACAGATACAGAAGCAGCCACGCCACCCTCCAGTTCCCGTCGTCCCGCCGGAAAATATGCTCCACGTCCCCCGCCACCTTATCCACATATTCCTCATTTCCGTGAATCAAGGTAGTAAGGTATAGATAATACGCAAGAAGGGTGTCGTCCGCCTGCCCGTTCTCAAACAACCCGGATACATGGTCCAGCAGCCAGTTCGCCTCCTGATACTTTTCCTCCGTAATCAGCAGCTGTGCCTGAAACAGGCGAAAGCCGATGTCATTCTCGTCCATTGCCACCAGCTGCTCCACCAGCCTGCCCGTCTCCTTCAGCCATGCACCGGTTCCGATTTTACGCAGCCTGAAATCCTGGTAGGCCTTCATCATCCGGACAATGCATTTCTTTCTGTCCGCATCCGGCCTCCCGTAGAAATGCCCTCTGCCGCAGCGCACCGCCGCCGGAATCTTCAGTTCCGTATAGGCATTGTACAGGCGTATTTGCCCTATATTCTGTCCCCCGTGACAGGCACTTCCGTCAAAAAATACCTGGAGGGTACAGCGATTGTCCCGGAAATCCGCTTCCGTCAGAACCTCCTGTTCCGTATATAGAAAATCCCCGCTGCATTCCACCGAAAGCACCGTGAAGCCCCAGCCGTTCCGCAGGATATTCAGTTCCTGCTTCAGCACCGTACCGCCGCTTTCCATTTCCGCCTGCAGGGAATCCTGTTCCGTGAAAAATTCCACCTTCTGCTTCTTATTCGCCTGTATCAGGAATTCCTCCACATGCTGCGCACTTCCCTCATATACCGAGAGCGCCCTGTAATCCTCCCTGTATCCCGCGTCGCTCCCTGTCAGAATCCGCTCAAATTCCGGTGTATAATACAGCTGTACAGCCTCATTCCAGTTGCTTTTTGCCAGATTTGCAAAATGGAACAGATTGCGGATGCTCCCTATGGAAGACTCCGGCACCATATGCGACACCGTTATCACATACGGAAGATAATACTCTCCCTGATTGCTGATGATATCAAAGGTGCCTTTGACTACATCTCCTTCATCAAGATTTTCCCCATGAAATCGGAAAAAAATCTCCCCGTCTGATCCGGAGAATTCCCCTGTCAGACATTCCATCCGCCAGTCAGAGGAAAAAACGTTTCCATTGACAAACAGGCCCTCCGGGGCATACACATGGAAAGAGCCTTCATAGAGTTCCCCCTTCTTTATGCTCAGTTCTATCTTGGCACAGGAAAAATCGAGCATTCCATTCTCATAGTCAAAATTCCCCTCCAGTATCTGTTCGATTCTCTTCTGCTTTTGCTTCTGCATTTCTCCCCACCCGTTTCTGCTTCAGAATAACCTGTTCCTGCCCCGGAACAATTATAGAAAATAGCACATCCGTTCTTATTTGTCAATCCATATTCAGTTTGTTGCTGGTCACATGCCAGGATACAAAATAAAGCCCTATGGCAACCATCAGCTTGACGGTAAAGCTGGCGAAAGCCGATCTGTCCACATACGCACCGAAATCATAGAGACTGCTGAAGGTCAGCATACTGCGGATGATAGATGAAAGGATCGATTCCGCAAACAAAATGCCGGCGTAGCTGAGAATTGCCGTCAGCACCCTGTGTTTCGAAGCCAGCTGCCCGATGGAAATCGCCCCAAACAAAGTTGTCAGCATGATAAAAGGAGAGAGTATCTGGCTGAAAAGCGCCAGCACAAGCCAGGCATTGAGATCAATTCCCAACTCCAGCCCTGCCATCTGGTATATGGCTCCCATTCCTTCCCGAAATTCCGCCCAGAATTCCGTCATGGTATACTGTTCCGGCATAACAGCCCACATCATGGATAACCCCAGCAGAAATATGGACAAATACATGGAAAAAACAATAATGAGTACCCACAGGCCTCCCACCAGGATCTTACAAAACAGTATCTCATGCTTTGTCACCGGCAGCGTATGAAGCAGATATCCTTCATCGGTATACATGGTCTTGTAAAAATGAACTCCCACATAGATTACGATTCCGCTGTTTATAACCACCAGAAGCACCACATACATAACCAGCGTAAATGCGCCGAAGATATCAAGCCAGATGAAGCGGCCCCCTCCGTCCCCCATTGACCTCCACATGGGCGTCTGGAACGACATCCAGCCCAGAAAGGTAGTCACTGCCATGGCCGCCAGCATCAGGCAGCCCACCTTATACGTACTCTTCCATTCATGCTTGATCAGCCTGCCTAACATGCGAACACCTCCCTGAAATATGCATCCACTGATTTCCCATGCTGCTGCCTGATATTATCCGCAGAATTATAGAGTACCAGATAGCCGTAGCGCATAAAAATCACCTCATCCAGAACCTGCTCGATATCTCCGATCAGGTGGGTGGAGAGCAGTACGGATGCCGACGGATTGTAATTATTGACAATGGTACGCAGAATATAGTCTCTGGCGGCCGGGTCTACCCCCGCAATCGGTTCATCCAGAATATAGAGATCCGCATTCCGGCTCATGACCAGAATCAGCTGCACTTTCTCCTTTGTCCCCTTTGACAACGTACTCATCCGGGCCGTAGGCTCTATTCCCAGGCTCTGCAGCATTCCCATTGCCCTTTCCCTTGAAAAATCCGCATAAAAATCGCAGAAATAATCCAATACTTCGTTGATTTTTCTATTTGCTGCCAGGTAAGTCCTGTCGGGAAGATATGCCACCCTTGCCTTGGTTGCCACCCCCGGCTCCTGGCCGTTGATCCGGATGCTTCCCCTGGTGGGAGACAGCAGCCCGTTCAACATCTTAATCAGTGTGGTCTTGCCGCTGCCGTTAGGTCCTAAAAGGCCTATAATCTTGCCCCGGGGCAGCTTCAAACTGATATTGTTTACCGCAATATGCCGTTCGTCGTAAGCTTTCGTCAATCCGACGATTTCTACCAGTTCGCTCATTTTATTTCCTCCTAAATTTAAATCGCTACGCGATAGCACTGAAGGGCATTCTCACTTCGACGCACTCTCAGTATACTATTAATATGGGTGGATTTCAAGAAAAAACGGCAGGGCAGCGTAACCTTTTTGCCGGGAATGCATATATTACCACAACGAATCAATTGCACCCTAAGCGTGCCCGAGGACATTATGCCTGATACCAATACAACAGCCGCACAGGAAACGGCGGCAAGCGCTGGCTCCTACGCCGGCAGTATCCAAATCAGTGTGGTTTCTTCCGTGGGAATGGTTCCCGTGGAAAATGCCACGGTTACCATATCTTACACAGGGGATCCGGAAAACCCCCTGGCTGTGCTTACCACGGACAGCTCCGGCCAGACTCCCGTAACGGATCTTCCGGCGCCTCCCCTGAACCTGTCCCTTCAGCCCGAAACCGAACAGCAGCCATACTCGGAATATAACATTGAAGTCACGGCGGAGGGATATGAGCCGGTACTGGTATCCGGGTCCGAGATTCTGGCTGATCAGCTCTCCCTCCAGCCCATCCGCATGAATCCGCTGGCCACCACGGAGGAAGCCGAAAAAATCGTCATTATTCCCGCGCACACCTTATTCGGGGATTATCCGCCCAAGATACCGGAGGAGGAAATCAAGCCCATGGCGGAAAGCGGCGAAATCGTCTTAAGCCGTGTGGTGGTCCCTGAGTACGTCATCGTCCACGACGGCGTTCCCGGCGACCCCACCGCACCCAATTACTGGGTCCGCTATAAGGACTATATCAAGAATGTGGCCTCCTGCGAAATCTATTCCACCTGGCCGGAAAACGCGATTTACGCGAATATACTGGCCATACAGTCGTTTACGTTGAACAGGGTGTATACAGAGTGGTACAGGAACCAGGGTTACAACTTCACCATCACCTCCTCCACGGCCTATGACCAGAAATGGGTGTACGGCCGAAATATTTTCCGGAATATTGACTACCTTGTAGATACCATTTTTGCCAATTATCTCTCCCGCCCCGGCGTACGGCAGCCCATCTTCACCTCCTACTGCGACGGGCGCAGGGTGACATGTTCCGGTTTGAGTCAGTGGGGTTCCATGTATCTTGCTGAACAGGGCTACTCCGCCATTGAAATCATACGGTATTACTACGGCAACGACATGTATATCAATACGGCAGAAATCATCTCCGGCGTACCATCCTCCTGGCCCGGCTATGATTTGAGCCAGGGTTCCTCCGGTGAAAAGGTGCGGCAGCTTCAGACCCAGCTGAACCGGATCGCAAGAAATTATCCTGCCATCCCCACAGTCACTGCTGACGGTATCTACGGACCGGCTACCGCTAATGCCGTCCGGATATTCCAGGGAATCTTCAACCTGCCTCCTACCGGGGTCACGGATTACCCTACCTGGTATGAAATTTCGGAAATTTATGTGGGCGTGTCACGGATTTCGGAACCGGGATGAGTGTTTTAAAAAAACTGTCGCATTAAGCACCAAAATTCAATGTCTTAACGCGGCAGTTTCTTTTTCCTGCTGCCGGATTATGCGCTCCCGGGCAGTCTTCGTTCTGTTTCCTCAAGCATTTTCGGTATCTTTTTTACAGTCCGCAAAGACATTGGACTGCAATTTTTTTCGTAAAAAGACCCCCGTCACGTCCTGTTCATAGCACGAGCGATTTAAAGAAGTCATTTTCAGATGCATGCTGATCATTATGTTATCATGAAGTTCCATAAATGTATTTATTGCATCGTATATACAGTCCCAGTTATTTTCATCTGCGTCATTCAGCTCGGACAGCAGAATATTCAGAACCGTTTTATCTCCTGGTTCCAACACAACTTCACGTACAACATTACAGGCATCCCTGTAATAAAGTGACGGATTGTCACCCTCATACTCCCATTGTATCGTCACCATGTTCCCGCTGCATATACATATGTTCTCCACCGTTATACTTGTTACAAGTCCTTTCCCTATATTCTCCACCTCTGTACAAATACAGGGAGCCTCAGCCAAATCACCGTTAAACAATTCAGAATCAAAAAGGGCCTTATCGAAGTCAAGGGTGGTCTCGTTGCACAATGTCTCAAAATCCTTTTTTTCCAGAGAAATACCGCTTGCGAATTTTATAATGGCGTAATTTTCCTTCTCACTTTCCGCTAAGTCATTCCGCGAAATCAAATTAGCCTCCTCCGAAACCTTCTTCGCCTCCTCTGATATCTCATTTGCCCTTTTTGAATCTTTTGATGCCAATGCTGACTGCACCAGTGCCACTACAGATAACACCGCGCTGATCAAAATACTCCAGAACTCAATTGTACCTAACATTTCTTCCTCCTTCGCTTTTCGCTCTTCATAAATACACATTTTCCCTGCCGAAACCGGCAACACCGGACTCAATCCGCTTCCGCACGGCGTCATGAATACAGGGAAGACTCCACCCTGGCCATGCTGGTAATGCCGTCCCTGCTTCTTGATTTCGTAACAATAATTTTCCTGTCAATCCTGTCCTTCAGTTCGGACACATGGGATATGATGCCCACCAGGCGGTTTCCTTCCGTGAGCCGTGTCAGTGCCTTTATCGCCTGGTTCAGTGAATCCTCGTCCAGGGAGCCGAAACCCTCGTCCACAAACATGGAGTCCATCCGGATTCCCCCCGCATAAGACTGAATTTCATCCGCCAGCCCCAGGGCAAGGGACAGGGATGCCTGGAATGACTCTCCGCCAGACAGGGTTTTCACGCTTCGCTCCGTGGCATTGTAATGGTCTGTGACGCATAGTTCCAGCCCGGCCTTCCTGTTGAGGTTCTCTGCCTCCTGCACCCTTTTCAGCTCGTATTGCCCGCTGCTCATGGTCAGGAGGCGCAGATTCGCCCTTCTTATGATACGGTCAAAATAGGTCATCTGAATATAGGTTTCCAGTTCAATCTTCTGCTTGCCGCTCAAAGTGCCGTTGGCAGTATCTGACAGAGCCTTCATCCACATGTATTTCTTTTCTACTACAACTATGTCTTCCTGCCGCATCCTCACCTTTGACAGGATGTCTCTGTTCTGCAGAAGCGCCCTGTTCTTTCCGTCGCGCCTTCCGCCCAGCAGCTTTTTCTTCTCCTGCCACTGAAGCTTTCTGGCCAGCACTTCCCCTTCCTCCATACACCCGGCCGCCCCGGTCCCTTCAAGCTGCCTCCGGAGCATGTCCGCCGCCGACGCCAGGCGCTCGCTCCGCGTACTGCATTCCGTCCAGGCTTCCTCTGCCGCCTTCAATGCCGCTTCCAGTGAAGCTTTGCGATTCCCAAGCCATGCAATCTTTTCCTCGCAGCCCTCCCTTGTCCCTCCGCCTGACTGTTGGAGCAGCATATCTATTTTCTCTTTCCGCGCGCTAAGCGCCGCATCCTTTCCTGCGACAGCAAGCTCCGATTTCCGTATTTCCTCATCCAGCTTCCTGAGTGCTTCCTCCGTCCCGGGAATCAGGCGCCCAAGCTCCTGCCGAATTCGCAGCGCTTCCCGGTTTTGCTCTGATTCGGACTCAAGCAGAGTCAATTCCTCTTCCAGTTTTTTCTCCGTATCAAAAAGAAGCCTTCTCAGCGCCTCTTCCCCCTTACGCCCGGTCCCGGAAGCCGCAGGGGAATCCTGCTCTCCCCCAAATGCGTTTCCCCCATCCGATGCCAGCGCAGCCTGTATTTCCGCAATTTCCCTGTCCCTTTCAGGCACCTGGAGGCCATCATTCCCCTGCCCCAGGCACATCCGCAGGTTCTCCAGAAGCTGCCTGGCCTTTTCCGCTCTTCTGCTCTTCGCCGCCGTCAGTTCCTTCTCCTCTTCGTTCAGCAATTCCCTGATCCGGATCCGCTCGTCTTCTCTCCGAAGCCTGTCCGCTTTTATCTGCTCCCGATGACTGATCTCGTCTGCGATTTCCTTCCGCCAGCGCGCCAAATCCTCCATGTAGGACTCCAGGAAAACCTGTTTATCGTGATAATGTATTCGGAATTTCGAATGTCTGATTTCCTCCTGTTCCTTTATCCGTAAATCCGCATCCTCCAGAAAACCAAGCATCCTTTCATTTTCCCTGGAAAACTGCCTTTCTGCGGCATCCTCCCGGCCCTTCAGCTGTGCCAAATCCTCCTTCCGGCTGTGGATTTCGGTCTCCAGGTTCCGCTTCTCCTTTTCCGCCTCCACAGACCTTGCCTCCAGCGCTTCCAGCCGCCTGCAGCCTGACTGCGCCTCCTGCAACGCTTCCCTAGCCTGTTTCCGCTCCTCCTGCAGATATTCGGACATTTTTTTCAGGGCATCCGCATCACAGCTGCCCTTTCCCGGCGTTTCTCCTGTCAGTACACCCGGAAAATCCAGTGCCAGGATCAGGTTCTTCCACTGCTTCCGTCGCTCTTCCAGCTGGCCCTCCGCCGTGTGAAACGCCTGTCTTGCCGCCTGCTGTCGGTCGTCCAGTTCCTTCTGCAGAATCTCCGCATCCTTGAGCAGGGTGTCCAATTTCTTCTTCCGAAGGCATGTTTTCTCCGCTTTCCCCAGTTCCTGTTCAAGCCCCTGCGCCATATCCGCTATCCCCTTTCCCGCTTCCGACAGCATTTTTCGAAACGCTTCCGGCACGGGTTCCTGTACCGACCGGGTTTCTGCCCAGGCGTTTTCCCCATCCAGGGCATACAGCATTTCAAACAATTCCGAAGCCTGCCTGCCGATTTTACGCCATTGTTCCTCCAGCCGTTCTCCCAGGTTCCCGGCATTTGTGCTGAGGCGCGCCGCCTTCTCCTCTGCCGCCGAGAGAAGCTGCTTTTTCGCTTCCAGTTCGTCCTTCTCCGGCACATGCTCCTGAATCCGCGCCGGAAGGGGATGGTGCAGGGAACCGCAGACAGGACATGCCTCCCCCTCCTTCAGCTCCCTTGCCAGAAGCCCTGCCTGAGCGTCCAGGAAACACTGTTCCAGTTTCCGGTACGCATCTCCCAGCTTTTCCTTTTCATCCGAAGCGGCCCTGTAATCCTGCCGGATACGTTCCAGTTTATCCCGGTTTTCTTCCCACAATGCCTCCTCTTCGGCCAGGCTCCCGCATGCCTTCTCCGCTTCCCGTAGTTTATCCCGCTTCCCCGCTAAAAGCAGCCTGTGCGCTTCGGCATCGTGAATCCGCTCCCATTCCTCTGCATAAGCCTTCCCTGCCTCCCTCTGCTTCTCGGCAGCCGCGTAATGCCGTTCACAGGCCTGCTTCAGCTCGCCTGCCTGTTCCTCGGAAGCTTTCAGCTGTTCCGCCTGTTCCAGAAAACAATCCAGCCGCTCCTGCACATCCTCCGCCCGTCTGCGGTATGCAATCTCTTTCTCACGGATGCCTTTCAGCCGCTCCTGTTCCTCTCTCCGTTCCTTTTCCTCCTTCAGCGCCTGCTCCTCCCGGGCGGACAGTTCCTCCAACGCGGCGGCAGCAGCTTCCTTCTCCTGCCTTATCTGATTCAGCGCCTTCTTCAATTCATCCAGGCTTTCCCGCCTTTCTCCCAGCTTTTTCCCTATCCCGTCCACGGTGAAAAGCATTTCGTCCCGGTCGGCAAGAAGGTCTTCATTCTTCTGCAATTCATCAATAACAGATGATAATTCGTCTTCTCTTCTTCTTTTTTTCGATATCTCCTTCTCTGTATTTTCCTGCCCCTTGATTTCCTGCTCCCATGCCGCAGACTGCTGCTGCAGGTTCTGTTTCCGCTGCCGGGCATTCTTCCTCTGATTTTCCAGGCGCTCCTTTTCCTGCCCCGCCGTTTCCAGGGACTGATAACGCGCCTGCTGCTGCACCAGCATATCCACGCAGGCCTGCCTCTGCCCGGCAAGAGCTTCCCTCCGCACCCTTTCCTCCGCAATTGCCTGCTGGTCCGTCCGCTGCAGTTTCCTCTCCGTTTCCAGCGCGTCAAAAAGATCCAGATTCCGCTTCTCCTGCTGAATCCGGGCTTCCAGCAGGCTGCACTCGCCGCCCGCCTGCCTTGCCTCCTCATGGATTTCTTTCTTTCTGATAAGCTCCGGCTGCAGTTCCTCCAACTGCCTCTGCGTCTCCTCCAGTGCTTTTCTCTGCTCCTTCACATGCCCGATACTGCCCAGCAGCTGCTCTTCCTTCCGTATTTTCTCCTCCAGCGCTTCCAGTTCCGCATCCATGGCCTCCAGCGTCCGACCGTCCTCTCTGCACAGTTCGTCCAGCAGCTCCATGCCCTCACTTATCCGGCCGTTAAACGTTTCCTTCTGCAGCTCCTTCAGCTTCATGGCCGGGCGCACATCCTCCGCATCCTGATATACAATTCCATCCATATACTGGCTGATGCTGCGCTTTAATTCATTGTAGTCCTGCTCCTGCTGCCTGACCTCCGTCTTCAGCCGCTCCTGCACATTCTGGTAAAGGGCTGTATTGAAGATCTTCCGGAAAATAATGCTGCGCTCCTTTGTCTCCGCCAGCAGAAGCTTCTGGAAATCCCCCTGGGCAATCATGACAATCTGGGTAAACTGCCTGCAGTCCAGCCCGATCAGTTCCGTCACCGCCCTGGTCACATCCTTCGTCTTCGTCACCGGCGGCCTGCCGTCAGGGTATACCAGTTCTGCATCGGCATCCATGACAGTGTACCCTGTCCCTCTCTTCTTAGGCCTGTAATATTCGGGATTCCGCTTTACAAAATACTGTTTGTCGCCATACAGGAATGTAAATTCCACATAGGTGGGTACGGTATCCGCCGCATATTTGCTGCGGAACATATCCGAAGTCCGCACGCCTCCGCTGGCTTCCCCATACAGCGCAAAGGTAATCGCGTCAAAAACAGTGGTCTTACCCGCTCCCGTATCGCCGGTAATCAGATACAGGCCGCTCCCGCCGAATCTGTCAAAGTCTATTTCAGTCCTGTCCGCATATGGCCCGAAGGCGCTTATAATCAATTTTACCGGCTTCATACTTTCCTTCCCCCGTCTTCTCCCTTCAGCCCTTCCAGAATCCTGCCCACAAACTCCGCCTGTTCCTCATTCATGGGACGGTTATTCTGCAGCTCATAAAATTCACCGAAAAGCTCCAGTTCCGATTTCCGTTCCACAGCCTCCGCCGCCTCAATGCTGTTCTCCTGCCTGGTCCGCCGGTTATCATAGGAAAGACGCATTAAATTCGGATAAATGATTCGAAGCTTCTGCAGGCCGTCAGGTATATCCTCCTCATCCGTCAATGTCACCTGGATGTAATCCTCCCTGTCAAAATCCTGGTAGAAAGGCTTCGCTGTCACCTCCAGATAAGTCCCCCTGATTTTCCGCATATCCCGCAGGGGCACCAGCGGCACTGTGGAAATCCTCACATCCCCCTTCTCCCTCATCTCCAGGACCGTGACGGATTTTACCTGCTCCGCCTCGGAAAAGGAATATTTCAACGGCGTACCGCAGTAGCGGACGCACTCCCGCCCCACAGACTGAGGGCTGTGGATATGCCCCAGCGCGGCATAGTCAAACCCCTCAAACACCTCCGCATCCACATTGTCCAGGCCGCCCACCGCCGCATCCTCCGAGTCACAGCGCCCCGCACCTGTGACAAACTGATGCGCCACCAGGATATTGCGCTTCCCGGGGTCTATCCCCATCCGACCAACTGCGGCCCTTACGGCATCCTGGTAGGTTTCCGGAAGCGGGTATCCCTGCTTTTCCGAGATATCCCGGTTTCCCTGAACACTCCCGGCTTCCGTGGTTTCCCCGTTTCCCCCGGCACTCTGTTTTTCCAGGGCATGGCGTACGGTGGCCGGCTTCACAAAAGGCAGCAGGTACACAAACAGCTCCCCGTATTCATCCTTCAGGGGAATCCCGCTGACTTCCCCATCGTACACCGGAGACATATGCACCCCCCGTCCGCTCATCAGCTGCGCCCCAAAAGCGATCCGCTCCGGCGAATCATGGTTCCCGCTGACGACAAACACACGCTTCTTCCTGTCTGCAAGCGCCGTCAGAAAGGCATCAAATACCTGCACGGCTTCCGCGGAGGGAACAGGCTTGTCATATATGTCTCCGGCAATCAGAACCGCCTCCGCCCCTTCCCTGTCAACCGTACGCAATATCTGGTTCAATATATGCTTTTGATCTTCAATCATGGAAAACTCATTGACACGCTTTCCGATATGTAAATCCGATATGTGCAGAAACTTCATAGAACTCCCCCATCTGGCATTTCAGCCACGCAAAATGCCTTCATCCGTACTTTCCGCCTGCTTCAATATTCTTTGGGTAAATCCGTAATCGCGTATTTATACATGAATGCTTCCAGTTCCGCGTCGTTCCGGATGAAGCACTCCTCCCGGAA
Organism: uncultured Acetatifactor sp.; assembly: GCA_910587555.1. Lineage (GTDB taxonomy): Bacteria > Bacillota > Clostridia > Lachnospirales > Lachnospiraceae > Acetatifactor. The sequence continues at coordinate 17,371 of CAJULV010000051.1, read as the reverse complement.
TTCGCCGGTGTGTATGTTTTTAAATCCCGCAACCCGCTCCCCGTTGCAGATGCTGCACCTTAAAACAGGTTTCCAGTTTTCTCTGTCGTAATCCGTCTGCCGTATCCGTTTTTTTCCAAACATCGCCTTCTCCTGACTTTCCTTTACCGTTAACCCGCATCCCTGCCCGTCGTTTTACACAAATAGAATACCACACTTCCCCTGTCTGCACAAGGCACAATACCATGACATATTCCTTAGAATTTCCCTGCCCGGTATCTTCAGATGAGTTTCAGGAATTCGCTCACTACCCTGGACATATAGCGGTTCCTTTTACAGAAAAAATTCACGTTCCGCACGGCATCCGGATACCCCAGCTTATAGAAGACAAGACTGCCGTCATCCGGCATATGCCGAATCAGCACGTCCCCGTTAAAGGAAATGCCCATACCGTATCTCGATAGATGATAGGCCGTAATCTGCTGCGCCAGCTCCAGCCTGATTTTGGGGAAAAAATGCCCGCTGTCCCTGCAGATTTTCTCCGCACGGATCCGGGTATCATTGCCGCCCTTCAACAGCAGAAAAGGCTCTCTCCGGAAAAATTCCAGCGGCACGGACGGAATATGGGCCTCCAGATGCCTGCCCGCCTTCACATCCGAAATGGTAAGCATATACTCTTTGAGTTTTTCATTGGAAGTAAAATGCCTGGGCACCACCAGCAGCAGGTGTTCCTGGCAGAAAAAGGTCTTTTCATACACCGCGTCATCCATTACCTGGTTGTCTATCATCAGATCCAGCGTACCCGAAAAAAGCTTCTCCCCCAGTTCGGCGGTGGGGGCTTCCACCAGGTCCACATGAATCATGGGAAAGGCATCCGTAAAACGGGACAGCAGCGGCGGCAGCACATAGGACGCAAACAGGTTGGTGGCGCCTATGGCGATTCTTCCGCTTTTCAGCTCCTGCATATCCCTGACATAATTCTCAAACCCCTGCTCCACCTCCATGATACGCTCTATGGAGCGGATGTACTCCTTTCCCAGCTCCGTCAGCCGGATCGGATTGGAGCTTCTGTCAAAAACCGGAAAACCAATCTGGGTTTCCGCCTTCTTCACCGCTGCGCTCAGAGACGGCTGGCTGATAAACAGATTTTTTGCCGCCTTTGAGAAACTCATTTCCCTATATACCTCGTAGACGTAATTCCTTCCCTGAAACACGGACACCTCCTGTTAAACCTGCTGTACGGCGGCACTGAATAGATATAGTTTGCAGACTATATGAATTATACTTTTATATATATTTGCAAATATTGTACACCGGATATATAGTTAAGTCAAGCCATACAGACACTGCGCGGCTGCTTTTCCGGCAGATAAAACGCCGCAGTCCGGCATGGATGTGTAAAAGAATACTGTAATTTAATATGAAGGAACGAAAACGGAGAAGAAACATGAACGTAAACGAAGAACAGAAAAAATACCGGCTAGAGCACGACTCCATCGGTGAAAAGGAAGTCCCTGAAGATGCCTACTACGGCGTACAGACGCTTCGGGCCTACGAGAACTTTTACATTACCGGCCTGAAGATGCACAAGGAAATGATCAACAGCGTAGCCCAGATCAAGAAGGCAGCTGCCATCACTAATTTTGAGGTGGGAGAACTGGATAAAAAGCGTACCGATGCCATCGTAAAAGCCTGCGACGAAATCATCTCCGGCAAGCTTCACAGCCAGTTTATCGTAGACCCCATCCAGGGCGGTGCCGGCACATCCCTGAACATGAACGCAAACGAGGTAATCGCCAACCGCGCAATTGAAATCCTGGGCGGCAAAAAGGGCGACTACACGATTGTAAACCCCAACGACCATGTGAATTTCGGCCAGTCCACAAACGACGTGTTCCCCTCCTGCGGCAAAATGGCGGCCCTGAAGCTCATTGACGATGCCCAGGAGCAGCTGAAGCGCCTGGAGGATGCCCTGCTGAAGAAGTCCGAGGAATTTGATTCCGTCATCAAAATGGGCAGAACCCAGCTGCAGGATGCGGTCCCTATTCGCCTGGGGCAGGAATTCCATGCCTATGCTTCCGCCATCAGCCGTGATATCCGGCGCTTTGACACTGCCAAGGAGGAAATCAAGAGCCTGAACCTGGGCGGCACGGCCATCGGTACGGGCCTGAACGCCGATGTACAGTATTTCCGCCGTGTAGTCAAAAATATGGCAATTATCACCGGTCAGGACCTGGTACAGTCCTACGATATGATTGACGCCACCCAGAATCTGGACAGCTACGCCGTGGTATCCGGCATCACAAAAAACTGCGCGGTGAACCTGTCCAAAATGTCCAACGACCTGCGCCTGATGTCCTCCGGACCCAAGACAGGCTTCGGCGAGATTAACCTGCCCGCAAAGCAGAACGGCTCTTCCATCATGCCCGGAAAAATCAATCCTGTCATTCCCGAGGTGGTAAACCAGGTATGTTTTAATATCATCGGCAATGACGTCACCATTACCATGGCTGCAGAAGCCGGCCAGCTGGAGTTGAATGCCTTTGAACCCATTATTTTCTATAAGCTGTTCCAGTCCATTGAGACTCTTACCTTCGCGGTTAAGACTCTGGTGGACAACTGTATCGTGGGCATCACCGCCAATGCGGACCACTGCCGCATGATGGTGGAGAACAGCGTGGGCATCATCACGGCCATCTGCCCCTATGTAGGCTATGATAAAGCCGCTGAGATTGCCAAGGAAGCCCTTCGGACCAACCAGCCTGTCCGGAAGCTGATTCTGGAAAAGGGCATTATGAATGAGGAACAGCTGACCAACATATTGGACCCTTATCATATGACAGAACCCGGCATACCGGGCAAAGATCCCATGGATGCCCTGAAGTAGAGTTAAAAAATTCTTTGACAGGATGGCGGAATCATTATACAATTGACATGGTACTCCAATATCCTGAAACACAGACATGACAGAAAGAAGGTATTCCATATGAATTATTACGAAGAAGCATTGAAAATGCACGAAGCGCATAAGGGGAAGATCGCGGTCAGCAGCAAGGTAAAGCTGGAAAACCGTGACGATTTAAGCATTGCCTATACCCCAGGCGTTGCGGAACCCTGCCGGGAGATTGCGAAGGACAAGAAGAATGTCTTTAAATACACGGCAAAAAGCAACCTGGTAGCCGTAGTATCGGACGGAACCGCAGTGCTTGGCCTGGGCGACATCGGTCCCGAAGCCGCCATTCCCGTAATGGAGGGAAAATCCATCCTGTTCAAACAGTTCGGCAATGTGGATGCATTCCCCATCTGCCTGGACACCAAGGATCCCGAAGAAATCATTCAGGCCGTGAAACAGCTTGCTCCTGTTTTCGGCGGCATTAACTTGGAAGATATCTCCGCTCCCAAGTGCTTTGACATCGAACAGCGCCTGGAGGCAGAGCTGGATATCCCTGTATTCCACGATGACCAGCACGGCACTGCTATCGTAGTGACTGCCGCTTTGCTTAACGCTTTAAAGGTAACAGGCAAGCAGATTGACGAAATCCGCGTAGTCCTGAACGGACCCGGTTCCGCGGGAACCGCCATCATCAAGATGATGCTGACGGCGGGTGTAAAGCACATCATTGCCTGTGACACAAAAGGAATTCTCTATAAAGACAGGCCTGCAGGCATCACAGGCCATAAGAAGATGCTCTGTGAGATCACCAACCTGGAAGACAGAAGGGGCGGCCTGGCCGAGGCAGTGGAAGGCGCAGACGTGTTTATCGGCGTCTCCGTCGCCGGCGTGCTGACACCGGAAATGATCCGGACCATGAACCCGGATCCCATTGTGTTCGCCATGGCTAACCCCGTTCCGGAAATCATGTACGACGAAGCCATGGCAGCAGGCGTGAAGGTTATGGGTACAGGACGTTCCGACTTTCCCAACCAGATTAATAACGTGCTGGCTTTCCCCGGCATCTTCCGGGGCGCACTGGACGCAGGCGCAAGGGATATCAACAAGGAAATGAAGATGGCTGCCGCAAATGCCATTGCCGAGCTGGTTGAACCCGAAAAGCTCTGCCCTGAATACATCATCCCTTCCGCCCTGGATCCCAGGGTAGCAAAGCATGTGGCGGAATGTGTGGCGAAGGCTGCCGTGGAATCAGGCGCCGTAAGAAAGTAATCTCCGGAATTTAACAGGGATAAAACGAGGCTGTCGAAAAACGGTATCTTCCTCCAGTCATTTTCGACAGCCTCCTATATATACTCTTCCGCATGATATCGGGACCTTCGGGTGCCCCCTCACCCCTTCAGTATATGTCTGGCAACATACACCCCGCTGGCAGAGGCATGGGACAGCGAATGGGTTACGCCGCTGCCGTCACCGATGATATACATCCCTTTATGCCTGCACTCCAGATTCCCGTCCAACTCCACTTCCATATTGTAAAATTTCACTTCCACGCCATAGAGCAGTGTGTCGTCATTGGCCGTGCCGGGCGCAATCTTGTCCAATGCGTATATCATTTCCATGATTCCGTCCAGAATCCGCTTCGGCAGCACCAGGCTCAGGTCCCCGGGCGTAGCTGCTAAAGTAGGCACCACCAGCCCCTCCTCAATCCGCTTCGCATTGCTGCGGCGCCCCCTTACCAGATCTCCGAAACGCTGTACGATGACGCCGCCTCCCAGCATATTGGAAAGCCTGGCAATACTTTCCCCATAACCGTTGCTGTCCTCAAATGGCTCGGAGAAATGTTTTGCCACCAGCAAGGCAAAATTCGTATTTTCGGTCCGTTTTTCCGTACTCTCAAAGCTGTGCCCGTTTACCGTGACAATGCCGTTGGTGTTCTCGTTTACCACGATACCATAAGGATTCATACAGAATGTCCGCACCCTGTCCTCAAACTTGGATGTCCTGTATACAATCTTGCTCTCATAAAGCTCGTCTGTAAGATGGGAGAAAATCACTGCCGGCAGCTCCACACGCACGCCGATGTCCACACGGTTGGATTTCGTGGGAATCTCCAGCTCGCCGCATATTTTTTCCATCCACTTGCTGCCGCTGCGCCCTACGGACACAATACATTTTTCACATGTATAGACATCTTCGCCGCACTTCACGGCATAACCGCCCTCCGTCCGCTCAATTGCGGCCACCGGCGTGTCAAAATAAAATGCCACCTTGTTCTTCAGTTCCGCATACAGATTTTCCAGCACAATGAAATTGATATCCGTACCCAGATGCCGCACGGAGGCATCCAGCAAATTCAGCTGATTCTGCAGACAAAGCTTCTTAAAATGGGTCCCCGCGGTGGAATACAGCTTCGTCCCTTCCCCTCCGAATTTCATATTGATGGTATCCACATACTCCATCAACGCGGTCGCCTGCTTCTTCCCGATATACTCGTAGAGGGTGCCGCCAAAATCATTGGTGATATTGTACTTTCCGTCGGAAAACGCGCCTGCGCCCCCGAACCCGCTCATAATGGAACATGATTTGCAGCCGATACAGCCCTTGACCTTATCTCCGTCAATGGGACAACGGCGCTTCTCCAGGGAATGTCCCGCCTCAAACACCGCTATTTTAAGCTCCGGCGCCTCCTTCGTCAGCTCATAGGCGGAAAAGATCCCTCCCGGACCGGACCCTACTATGATAATGTCATATTGCATGGCAATTTCCTCTCTTTCCACAGGCTCCTGTTTCCATACCCTACCCGGCGCATTCATTCCCAAGCAGCCGGCAGCGGTATACCAGGCAATTGTATTCGCCATGTCTCATTCTAACATAGCCCACCGGAAAAAGGCAAGCCAAAACTGAAAGCTCCAAAAAAGGGACAGCGGCTATACCGCTATCCCGTCTTCCTCCTGGTTCTCCGGGGAATCACCTTCCACGTCCGCAGCCAGCTTATTTCCAATGCTTGCCTCTTCGTCCTCAATCTCCTTCTGCACGGCCTGGATCCTGGTGTCCTCACTGATAGCACGCATGATCAGGTTCAAATCCTCCGGTTTGAACATTCCCGCCGCCTTGGACAGAAGCCCGATGCTGTCTCTGTTCACCTTCAGATGCCCGCCTCCGGATAACGGAATATTGAGTACTTTTTTCTTATCTGTCATATCCCCCAGACATATGCTGTTGGTCTCCTCGTCGCACACAAAACAGACTCCGTTATAAATGATAACGCCGTCCTTTGCCAGACGCCCGTAGGGCACCTTAGGCGCCTCCCTGATGCTTCCGAAGGGATTTGGCTTTCCCGAAACAGCCGCCTGATAGATTTTCTCCGCTTCAGACCTGTCCCCGGAAACCTCTCCGCCTTCTTCTCCTGACGCCTTCTCCTCACACTCCCCACCGGTTCTCTCCTGCAGCCTGCTGCCGGTCTGCGCCCAGACACTGTTTCCGCAGGAGACGGCCGCCGAATCCATATCGGAAAAACGTCTGTTTACTCCCTGGTAACTCCTTCTCTTCATTGCCGCTTCCGTTCCTGTAATACCTGCACCGATCCTCATCTTTCTTCACCCTCTCTTTTCCGAAATGATACGCAGCGGCTGCCAGATTCAGCACGCCTTTTGTACATCCGCCATGCCTGCAGCCCCTATCCCCTGAAATTATACCGACTCAGATAGGAACTTGCAATCCCGCCGGAAGCAGTGTACCGGCTGGAGGCGCTCTCCGCATTTGCCCGGGCATTATCGGCGGCCCGGGAGGCAACTGCGTTCACCCTCTTTGCAAAGGTACTGGAAGTCCCCAGCAATTTTTTCACTTTCTCCGCATCCGCTTCCGCCAGCTTATCTTTATTCAGGGAAAGGCTTCCGTCTGTCCCCACCGTAATGCCGATTTCCTCCAGTTCCTTTTTCTGTCCCATAACGGACTCTTTCATGGACTGGCGATAAAAATCATTCAGCACACCGGATGACTTTTTCAAACACTTTAACGTATCGTTAAAATCCGTCACTACCTTTGCCGCAGTGTCGGCAACACCCTTGTCTCCCATATCTGCTTTTTCAGCCAGAAGCCCCGCCTGTTCCACCAGGGAGGAAGAAGCTTTCTGCAGCCTTTCATAACTGCCTCTGACCAGCTTGGAACTCTGGACACTGTTTGCATTCATCACGTCCATCCAGGAAGAGGAGCCTCCCAGGATGCCGTTCCTTTTGCTCCGCACGGAACTCAGCATGGAACTCCGCCTGGATGACAGCCCTATCCTCCTCGTGCTTACCATCTGTGTGTTAGCCCTTCTCATTCCTGTTCTGATTCTTACCATTACTTTCCCTTCTTTCTTAAATTTTTTGCCGCTGCGTCACGGTCTCAAAAACGGAAGTTCCGGGGAAAATCACCGCCGCGGTTCCCGGTTCCCTTCCGCACATTCCCTACACCAGCGCGGTTCCCGCCCTTTTCAGGTATTCCGTATACGTTCTGACAAATTCCGAATATTTCTCCCTTGCCAGATAAACGGTCTCTCCGTTCTGCAGCCTGACCACGCCGTTCCCATATCCGGCAACATAGGCCAGATTCACCAGGTAGCCTCTGTGGCATCTGCAGAAATCCGCCCCCAGCTGTTCTTCCATATGCTTCATGGTGGCATAGACAGTAATATTCTCCTTCAGCGTATGAATTTCCACCTGCCGCCTCGCGCTTTCCACATACAGAATTTCCTTCTTCTGCAGGGTAAAGTTCCTTGTCTTTGTCTGGAAGAACAGCTGCCCTCCCCTAGCGTCCTCCAGCCTGCGTACTTCCCCGCAGGCCCCTCTGAATACCTCGCAGAATTTATCCGTATCTACCGGCTTCAGCAGATAGTAAAAGGCAGACACTTCATAGGCCTCGGCCGCATATTCCTTTCGGGCTGTCACAAATATCAGTACCGTATCTTCCCCGCTGATGCGAAGCGCCCTGGCCACTTCCATTCCCCGCATACCCTCCATCTGAATATCCAGCAAAAGAATGTCAAAATGCCTCCTGGCCTCCAGGAACTGCCCCACGGAGTAGAAACACATCACTTCGCAGTCCGGCTCCTGCCTCCGTACCAACTGCCCCAGCTGTGCGCAGCTTTCTTTCTCCTCATCACAAATCGCAACCCTCATATCCCACCTCATGATTTATTTCGGCTAAATCTTCTTCCATGTTTGGAAAATGTAATGAAACACACCCTGCAATGTAATGAATCGTCTGTCCCCTTACTCTCCCGTTATCTCTGCACAAAAAAAGACAGCAAACCCCTGTTTTCACATTTGTCTGCTGTCCTTAGCCCTGTACCTGTCCATATAATATTATTTCGGCAGCCTGCCGGAAAAGTTTACAATGAAAATCCGAAATTATTCTGTCTCAACAATATTTTTCCACGATTCTGTCCATCTCCGCCTTTGCCTTCTCCATATCGCTGACCAGCTTGAACTGCGTTCTGCAGCGGTCAAGATTCTGCCCCTGGCGATGAATTTTAAAATAGGTATCCCCGTTGAGATAATCTGTCAGGAAACGCATTCCGCACTCAAAAGTCATCATCATCGCCCCCACAGGAAGCATCTTTTTCTCATTTTCCGTCATCAGAGAACCGCATTCCCCAAGGAAACCGCGGGTATAGCATTCAAACAGCGCAATCTCAAAATTTACTCTGTCTAAATCCGGCTCGTCCTCCGCCGCATAAGTCGCCCCAAATCGTATACTGTCACCGAAATCATTGACGGAAAGCCCCGGCATCACCGTGTCCAGGTCTACCACTGCCAGCGGCAGCCCGCTCTCCCTGTCAAACAGTATGTTGTTGAGCTTGGTATCGTTATGCGTGACGCGCAGCGGCAGTTCTCCCCGTTCCTGCATATCCACCAGAACAGCGGCGAACTCCTTCCTGCTGCGTACAAAGTCAATCTCCTTCTCCACGGCCGCCGCCCTGCCGCAGACATCCTGCGCAACCGCAGCCTCGAAATCCAGATAACGGGATTTCGTATTATGGAAATCAGGAATGGACTCATACAGCGTATCTGCCGGGAAATCTGCCAGCAGCTTCTGGAAATGTCCGAAGGCACTGGCGCTGGCCTGGAACTGTTCCCTGTTCTCGCAGGTCTGCAAAGTAATCGTATCCGATATGAAGATATAGACACGCCAGTAGTTTTCGCCTTCCCGGTACAGCGCGTCCCCCTCCTTTGTACGTATAACGTTCAGGGTCTCCCGCAAAGGATCTCCGCCCGCCTCCGCAATCTTTTTCTTTAAAAAATCCGTAACCTGTATCACATTATTCATAAGCGCTTCCGCATTCTTAAAGACAGAAGTATTGATACGCTGGAGTATGTAGTTTCCGCCGTTTTCAGTCTTCAGCAGAAAAGTATCATTGATATGGCCGTCTCCATGGCTTTCGGCACTTACGGCCCCGCTGTCCAGTTGAAAATGATTTGCAATGTCTATAAAATGGCTCATATTGATATCCTTTCTGTTCGCTTCGACAGACACTTTCTTAAACTGATTTTACTTTATCAATGTTTTCCCGAAAAGTCAAGCACTTTCATTTGCCTTATGGCCTGCATGGCAGAATGCCCGTAACAGTTCAGCGCCCTGTCTGAACTGCTACAATACCCGGGCACAGCGATATAAACGGCACCACCAGTCTGTCAATGCAGCGGGAAATCGTCATATGGCCCGTAAATGCTGCTGATCTCCCTGGTTAAAGGATTCAGGGAAGCCTCAAAATAATGACCCTCTGCTGTTTTGATTACATAATCATCTTCCACCGTTTCCTCAATTGTTTCTGCCGTCTCGCCTCCTGCCAACGCAGAGAAGGCAAAATACCATAATACCACTTCTTCATCTGTCATCCCATCCAGGTTCTTGGGGACATTCCACTGAACCACCGGGGAATACCACACCACACGTTCCGTCAGCAGCGTCATATGTCTGATGCTGTCTTCGAATTCTGCCTGCCCGCTGTAGCATCTGTGGTAAAAAGTCCTGGAAGCGTCCATATCCTTCGGCGTATTGCCAAAAACCACCTCTCCGAACTCCGTTACTGAAAAGCATACGGACTCCAGCCTTGTACCGCTCCACTCATAAAGCTCCGTCAGCGCCTTCCTGGCCAGACAGACCATACGTTCCGTCAATGCTCCCCCATAACGGGTGCCGTAATCCCATTCATCTACCGCCGGCAAAGCATAACCGGTCTCACAGTAAGTCAGGTCCAGGGCCGGCAAAACCGCATCCGGAGACTTATCCTTCTCCACATAACGGGTCATATGCAAGACGTCATTCTCGTCGAACCGATAATATTTTATCGAATAAACACCTTCTCCATCTTCGCATGCACTTTCGATCAGCTCTGTATCCTTGTTTACACAAATATTCGGTATCATATACCTGGGTTCATACTGCCTTATCTCCGGATTCCACAGATAACAGTAATATGGGACATTCTCCCCGCTGCCTCTGCCCCGGAGACAGAAATCCTGATAACCGTCAAAGTTTAAATCCTCTACCAGGATACCGCCGTCGCAAAGCGCCTCCAGAGACGGCCCGCTCCCCTCTGCCAGGAAAGCTTCGGCATCATAACCGGACAAACCATCCGCACTCCGTAAAGGCTTCGCGTACAATACTTCCTTCTCCGGCGTATAAGGCCACATCCGGCCTCCGTTTGCCCTGACATCTTCCTGCGACATGGTATACAAAACCTTTACCTCATCCAGGCTGACGGACTGCAGCATCTCTTCCTTTTTGTCATGTATCCAGTTTAATTCCAGCCGCTCAATCTGATATTCCGTGCCGTCAACTCCATCCTCCCAGATAATTTTCAACGTGTAATCTTTTCCGTCATTCAGGTCAATTGTTACAATGGAAGTATTTTGGATGCCGTCAGCCCCGTTCCGGTCCGCAGCCCATATCTCCGGAACGGTTTCCCCCGTCTCGTCTTCCGGAGTTTTCTGTTCGCTCACCCTGTCTGTAAACGTAAACGCGGAAACCATCAGGACTAAGGCCATTGTTGCAGGCAGCGCAACCGCAGTCCTCCTGGGATGGCTTATAATCATCAGCAGACGCTCTTTTAACCGCCTCTTTCCTCCCGATACGGCAGTGGACAGCCGGAGTCCTCCCGGCAGCGCGTCGCTCTGTACGCTCAAATTCAGCAGGGTCCTCCCGTAATCAATTCTGTCTTCCTCGTCCAGCAGCGTCAGCGTCTTCTCGTCGCATGCCAGTTCGCAGTCCTGTCTGGACAATTCCGCCGCAATCCACACCAGCGGATTATACCAGTGGACGCATACACATACGGCCCGAACCAATGCCCACAGATGATCTCTGTGCAGGTAATGGATATTTTCATGATACAGTACATATCTAAGCGATTTATCGTCACATTCTATCCCCGGCGTCAAGTACACCGCGGGACGGAACAGGCCGAACATACATGGTGTAAGCACGGCAGGCGTAGTATATACCGGAAGGATACTTCTCATCCCCGCCCTGCATTTCTTACGCGATCCGTGTAGCCTTCTGCGGTATCTCCTGTTAATCAAAAATACAGTCCCCGCAATGACGGCTGCCCCCGAAAGCCAGATGCAAAGCAGTACCTTTTTCCAGCCAAAATACAGCCTGCCCGCAAGTTGCACCTCCTGTACACCTGATGCCACGCCTGTCCGCCGGGGATCCGAAATAAAGCCCGTTTCCAGGCTGCGGTCAGGGGATGTCTCCGCGGAAACTCCTTCTTTCCCTGCAGCCGGCATGTAGTCCGGCACAGCCCTGTCGGCAGCAGGCCCCCCGGGCAGGCGGCCGCCGGCTTCTTCCTCCGCACGCATTTCCTCTGAAAATATCTCCCTACGCTTCTGCCCCATGACAGCGGCTCCCTGCCCTTCCGCTTTCCCCGGTATCCCCTCCTGTACCGCCGGCAGGATTTCCCCTCCCAGGAAATTCAGCACGCTGAAGCTGCTCTCGGAAAAAGATACCGGAACCAGCAGGCGCAGCGCCACTACCAGCCACAGTGCATACCTGGCCCGCAGCGCAATCTTATTTTTGACGCAGCTCCGTATCCCAATGATCAACAGAATCAATATGCTTGAAGTTATCATCCATTCACTCATGCTGCTTTTCCTCTGCTTTATCCAGAATCTCCCGAAGCTCAGCCAGTTCCTCCCGGCTCAGCCTCTGTTTTTCCACAAAACAGCTTACCAGCATGCTGATGCTGCCGTGGTACACCCGCTTCAGAAAACTCTCCGTCTCTCTCTTTACAGCCGTATCCCGCGCAATCAGTGGAATATATGCCCGCATCCGCCCTTTTTCCTCACAGGCAATCAGGCCCTTTTCACACATCCGCTTCAGCATGGTCAGCGTGGTACTCCTGCTCCAGCCCGTCCTTACCGCCATATCCGCCGTAATCTGGCTCCCAACCTTAGGTGAAGACTCCCAGAGGCTTTCCATTATATTCCACTCCGCTTCGCTTAACACTTTCATAAGCATCCCCCTGTCAAATCACAAATAACCGGCAGGCAACCTGCAGGCCCCGCCATTATCCAATACCAAAGCATCCGTGTCTACATTGTAAACATATCATATCACAGTCTGTCTACTTTGTAAACAGCATCCGCGGAATCAAATATATAGTGCATCAAAAAACCGGCTCCCATCTTACGGAAACCGGTTTTTCTGTCCTTATTTCTCTTTTGCCTTAGGAACGAATTTAATGCGGAAAATGTACCACAGGCTGCCTGCCAGGCAGATGGACGAATACGTGCCGCAGATAATGCCCACCATCAAAGGCAGCGCGAAATCCCGGATACTGGTAACGCCCAGGATGTACAGCACCGCTACCATGATGAAGGTTGTCAGAGAGGTAAAAATACTTCTCGACATAGTCTGGGTAATGCTCTTATTCACAACCTCCTTCAGTTCGTCCTTATGCGTCATAGCTGCCATATTCTCGCGGATACGGTCAAAGATAACGATGGTTGCGTTGATGGAATAGCCGACGATGGTCAGCATACATGCCACAAAAGTATTGCTCACGGAAACCCTGGCCACCGCGTAAAACGCCAGCACTACCAGCACATCATGAAGCAGGGCAATGATGCTGCTGACGCCGAACCGGATATCGCTGAAACGAATCCGGATATAAATCAGCATACAGATAATGGCAACTGCCACCGCAATAACGGTGTCCGATTTCATCTCGTCGCTGATGGTGGAGCTGATGGTTTCGGAAGTAATCAGCTTCTCGTCCACTCCGAAATTATCTACAAACATCTGGTTCAGGGCTGTCCTCTGCTCCACACTGAGGGAATTGGTCTTGAAGATTACCTCATTGGAATCCTGGACGGTCTGAACCTGGACGGAACTGCCCGTAACCTTCTCAATCTGAGGAACCACATCTGCAGTAGCCTTTTCCAGCGTCATGGCTTCCTGGAAGGTAACCGTGGTAGCGGTACCGCCCTTGAATTCCAGACTGTAGTTCAGCGCGTCCCCTGTGGAAACTCCGTTTATCGCCATCACCACAAAGCCTGCTGCAATCACTGCAGCGGAAATACCAAAGAATATGCCTTTCTTTGAAAGAACATTCAGTACCTTATGCTCTTTTCCGATACCGTAAAGTTTTTCACCCTTCAGCCCCAGCGCATAAAATGCATACAGCAGATATCTGGTCACTACCAGCGCCGTAAACATGGAGAGGACGATACCCAAAGCCAGCGTCTGCGCAAAGCCCTTCACCGTACCGGGTCCCAATAAAAGCAGTACGCCCGCCGCAATCAGCGTGGTGATATTACCGTCAATAATTGCGGACAATGCCTTCCCAAAACCAATCTTGATTGCATTCCGCACTGTCTTGCCGGTAGCAAGTTCTTCGCGCATACGTGCAAATATAATCACATTTGCGTCAACCGCCATACCGATGGACAAAATAATGCCCGCCACTCCGGACAGCGTAAGCGTCATGTCAAAACCGTTCAGCAGCAGGATTACCAGTGCCACATACGCCAGTAAAGCTATGGCAGAAGCCACACCGGGAATCAGATACACCACGATCATGAAAACCATCACCAGAACCAGTCCGATAGCACCCGCCTTTAAACTGGTATCAATGGCTTCCACGCCAAGCTGCGCGCCTACAACCTTGGAATGGAGTTCTTCCAGTTCCAGCTTCAGTCCGCCGATACGGATGGTGGAAGCCAAACTTTCTGCCCGTTCAAAGGATTCCATGGGGGAAATCTGAGCGCTTCCGTCCGTAATCACCGCATTTACGCTGGGCGCGCTGATAATATTACCATCGTAGTAAATCGCAAGGCTCTCCTTCTTATCAAACGCATTCTGGGTGGCCCTGGTAAACTTTTCCCTGCCCTCCTCCGTCATGGTCAGGCTTACCGCAAACTCGGAACCCATCTGCGTCTGCATGGTACCCGCCTGAGCATTGCTGACATCCGTACCCTGCACCAAGATAGAACCGTTTTCCAGCAGTTCGTCGATAGATTTCGTCAGCACATATCCGAAACCATAGGTACCGTCCGCATTCTGAACCGTCTGCTGGCTGTAATTCAGATTGCCTTCCGGATCTGTCTCGGAAATAAAATACAGGGTGCCGGGCCTGCCCAGCTCCTGAAGGATTGCGTTGGCATCACTGACTCCCGGTATCTCGATGTTAATCCTGTCAGATCCCTCCTGATACACAATTGCCTCCGTGCTGTATCCCTCCACACGCTTCTGAAGCTTCGCGATGGTGTCGCTCATATCGGTAGAACTGGGTTCTTCGTCTCCCACCACCTGATACGTAATGCTGACTCCCCCCGCCAGGTCCAAGCCCAGATTAATATCTGCGACGCTGCCCTCACCCTCCGGATTCACCCCGAAGATGTCTACATAAGTGACACCTGCCAGGATCAGAAGGATACAAAGCAGCACCACGATTGCTTTGTTTTTTTTCATGATCATTCGTCCTTTCTTATTCTTGGTTCCGTATCTGCCCCCTGCAATGCCGGCTTAGGCATGGGATTTTCGCCCGCCTGGTGATACGTCCGTAAATCCTATGGGCACTGCTGCCGGCAGATGCTGGTTTTTAGTTCCCTATCTGCCCCCTGCAATGCCAGTTCAGACATAGGAAGTCTGTTCGCCTGACGATACAGATACTGTGTTATGGCTCTGCAGCTGCCTCTGCCGCTTTCAGCATAATGGCACATTCCACCCGTTTTCTTTCCAGTTCACAGCCCACGTCGTAAGCATCTTTGATATTGCCGTGAAAGTTGTAGGCATTGGCTGCACAGCCGCCGCTGCAGTAAAATTTTGCAAAACATTTCCGACATTTCTCTTTTGCGTAGACATTACAGCATTTAAATTCGTCACGGACATCATTGCGCAGGATCCCCTCTTCCACGTTGCCCATAAGGAACTTTTCATTTCCCACAAACTGATGGCAGGGATACAGGTCACCCCATGGTGTCACTGCCAGATATTCCGTCCCGGAACCGCAGCCGGAAAGGCGCTTCGCCACACAGGGACCGCCCTCCAGATCTATCATAAAATGGAAAAAATGGAATCCCTTTCCCGCCTTTCTACGCTTTGCCATCTCCACGGCCAATTTGTCATATTCCTCCATCAGCACAGGAAGGTCATCCTCCGTGATGGCATAATCATCCTCCGGTCCCGCCACCACCGGCTCCACGGAAATCTGCTTAAATCCCAGATCAGCCAGATGCAGCACATCTCTGGAAAAGTCAAGGTTATTATGCGTAAAGGTGCCGCGAACATAGTATCTCTCCTGCCCCCTGCTCTCCGCAATCTTCTGAAACCTGGGTACAATCAAATCATAGCTTCCCTGGCCTCCGCGAAAAGGACGCATTTTATCATGGACTTCCTTTCGGCCGTCAATGCTTAAGACAACGTTCGCCATCTCGCGGTTTGCGAATTCCATGATCTCGTCATTCAGCAGCACGCCGTTGGTGGTCAGTGTAAAGCGGAACTTCTTATTGTTCGGCGCTTCCAGACTCCTGCCGTACTTCACCAGTTCCTTTACCACCTGCCAGTTCATCAGGGGTTCTCCGCCGAAGAAGTCCACCTCCAAATTCACACGGTTACCAGAATTTGCCACCAGAAAATCCAGTGCCTTTTTTCCTACTTCCAAACTCATCAAAGCGCGGCGCCCGTGATATTCCCCCTCCTCCGCAAAACAATATTTACAGGCAAGATTGCAGTCATGCGCTATATGAAGGCACAACGCCTTTACCACTGTCTGCCGCTTTTTAAAATCATAGACATAGTTTTCGTATATATCGGGTGCAAACAACAGGCCGGCCGCTTCCAGATCCAGCACCTCTTCCAGGGCCTCCTCCAGGATATCTTCCGGCCAGGAAATACTTTCCCGTTCCCGCAATGCTGCCTTGACGGCATTGATTTCCTTCACACCCTCACCGACCAGTGCTTCCACCAGCGGAATCAGATCATATACCACATCATCTACCACATGGATGGAGCCGCTGTTCACATCCATTACTATGTTATATCCGTTGTTTTTATATTGGTGTATCACTTAAATAATCCTTTCTGATACAAAGGAATGAATCGCCCTCTCACAGAACAAAATACAAGCAGCGAATGGATCCGCTGCTTGAACTGGTCCCGTGTTTTTACCTGTATCATTCACGCCGGCAATCCCGTGTCCCGTCTGAACCGCTGTGGTTATTTCACCTTCTCACAGCTCTGATTCCCGACTGTACAGGAAGTCTTGCAGGCAGACTGGCAGGAAGTCTGACACTCGCCGCAGCCCCCCTTCTTCATGGACTCCTTCAGGTTTCTGGTCGTCAAAGTCTTGATATGCCTCATACACAAAAGCCTCCTTATCTTCATTAGATTCTTCTAAACGGCAAAACGCACTGTTTATGGGTATCTGCCGTATATAAACTCTCTGTAGTATATCATAAAATTTCTATTTGTAAAAGGTTTTTTTGAAAATTCTGTTCCTAATGCTGCACCGGATATGCCGGATACAGCTTTACCTTCTTCTCTTTCGAATCCACATGACAGATACGGATTTTTAACACTTGTAAATAGAATAATATGGCAGCAACCGCATAACTGCGGCTTTTTTATGTCAAGTTTACAAAATTTTAATGTTGTATAGTGTTGTGTTTCATGTGAAACAATGATATAATAGAGGGTATGAAACTTTGGTATGACAGAAAATCAAAAGACCCGACCTATTTCGTCCAGCTGGGAATCAGGAACGGCAAAAAGACAACTACAAAAAACATTGCAAGGATCGGCAGGCATTCAGAGCTTCTGAGGATAACCGACGACCCTCTCTCCTATGCAAGGGAGCAGGTCGCTAAATATAATGAGGAGGCTAAAAACAATAACCAGGTCTCTCTGGAACTCAAAATCAACTTTGCCGAAAAACTTAAGGCCGACAACTCCACAGCCTCTTCCACGGGTCTTTGACAGCTCCATAACGCAAAAAGTATCTACAGGCCGCATAAAACC
>CAJULV010000050.1 GCA_910587555.1 uncultured Acetatifactor sp. | reverse complement strand
TTTTTTTAAAAACTAATTGAAGAACAGAGTTCTCTAATAAAGAACATTTTGATAAATATAGAATATTTATGAAAAAAATGAAAGAACAGAAATGAAAGAACAAAAAATGAAAGAATATGAAAGAACAAAAATCAAAGAATAAATAAGAGGAGTGAAAATTATGCAATTAGAAAGAGTGAGAAAGAAAATAAAGCGTCAAAAATCTCTGCTGCTAATGCTGTTGCTGCCTGTATTGTATTATGTGGTCTTTTGTTATTGGCCGATGTATGGACTGAATATTGCGTTTCAGAAAAATATATACGGCGGTGAATGGGTTGGTTTTGAAAACTTTAAAAAATTTCTCACGGATCCTTACTTTTACAAAACACTGTTGCCCAATACGCTGCTTCTAAATGTGTACAGCCTGCTTTTTGCATTTCCCGCACCTATCATACTGGCATTGCTGCTCAATGAATTGCGGAATGAAAAAGTAAAACGGGTAGTGCAGTCTATTACTTATTTGCCGCATTTCATATCCACGGTGGTGGTATGCGGAATGGTAGTGAATCTTCTTGCCAGCGACGGCCTGGTGAACCATATTATGGTTGCCCTCGGGATGGACAGAATACAGTTTATGATGAAACCGGAGTACTTCCGCACGATATTTATCGGGTCCGGGATATGGCAGAATATCGGGTGGAATTCTATTATATACATTGCGGCGATCAGCGGCGTATCCGGGGATTTGTATGAATCGGCCACAATAGACGGCGCGGGACGGTTGGGCAAAATACTTTATATAACGCTGCCCTGTATTGCGCCCACGATATGCATCATGTTGATTATGGCCATCGGCGGGATACTGAATGTGGGTGTGGAGAAAGTATTGCTTCTCTATAATGGATCTACGTATTCCACTGCGGATGTGATCGGCACATACGTTTATCGGCGGGGTATGCAGGGAGCGGATTACAGCTATGCGTCTGCGGTGGGGATGTTCCAGTCTGTGGTGGGCCTGATATTCCTGTACGGTGCAAACTGGCTTAGCCGCAAGGTCAGTGAAAACAGCTTGTGGTAAGGAGGGGTTATGAAAATAAAAAGAAGTCCGGGGTCTCGTATTTTTGATTTTGTAAATGTATTTTTCCTGATATTGCTGTCGCTGGCATGCTTTTACCCGTTTTATGTGATCATCATCTCATCCATATCGGACGGGAGGGATGTCATGAGGGGAGCGGTTACCCTGCTGCCAAAGAATATCACGCTGGCTTCCTATGAAGTGGTTATGAAGGATCCCTATATATTGATCAGTTTCCGAAACTCCGTCTTTTATACGCTGGTGGGAACACTGATTAACCTGATTATGACCTTTTTGTGCGCGTATCCGTTGTCGCGTCCAGACCTGATCGGCAGAAAGTGGCTGATGCGCCTGATGACCTTTACCATGTTTTTCTCAGGAGGGATGATTCCTACCTTTTTAGTGGTCAATAGCCTGGGGATGGTGGATACGGTGTGGGCCATGCTGATACCGGGGGCGCTGTCAACCTATAATATGATTGTGACGCGGTCTTTTCTGCAGGAAATTCCGGAGGGGCTTCATGAATCCGCGGCATTGGACGGTGCCAGCGAAATGTGTATATTGACACGGATTATCTTGCCGCTGTCCAAGGCGATTCTGGCGACGATGGCATTGTTTTATGCAGTTGGGCATTGGAATTCCTATATGAATGCGCTTCTGTATTTAAACGATAAGAACCTGTATCCCATCCAGTCGATTCTGAGAAATATGGTAGTGCAGGGGCAGATGTCCGGTGCAATGGAGATCGGCAGCGGGAGTGATTTCCTGATTGTGGATACAACGATTAAATACGCGGTAATCATGGTTGCCACATTGCCGATTATCATCGTATATCCTTTGCTGCAGAAGTATTTTGTGAAAGGGGTGATGATTGGATCCATTAAAGGATAAGAATATATCGTTTGCGGATGAACAGTTAACCATGTATTGAAAAAGGAGAAAACCATGAAGAGAAACAAGCTATTGAGAGTACTTTCATTATTATTGACTGCAATGTTGACCTTTACAGCCTGTTCAGGGGAAGGGAAGACAGGGGAGTCCGCCTCGGGAACGGAAGGAGAAAGCGCCAGCCAGACTTCCGAAACGCCGGACGAAGAAGAGGAGGGCAAGCCTTCCACCTGGATCGGCGATGTGACGCTGCGTTTGGTTCGGGCAGACAATCCGAACCAGCCCATGTCGGTGGATAACCTGATTGTCGATGAAATTAAGAAGAGAACGGGCATTACGCTGATCGTGGAAGCAATCCCGGGAGCTGATTTCGCGGAAAAGCAGAAGACAATGCTCGCCACGAACAACATGCCGGATATCCTGTATGACACATATGATGTGCAGAATTTTGCACCCAGCGGGATTTTTGCCCCAATCAGCGACTATCTCGATATTATGCCCAATTTCAAAGCACTTCTGGAGGAAAATCCGGATTTCAAAAAGCTTTATATGAATGACAAATTATACTACATTCCCGTAATGTCCCGCTATACGAACCGTATGGGACGCCTGCCCATGATTCGTCAGGATTTACTGGCTGAGACGGGAATGGATGCGCCTTCCACCTTTGACGAATTGTATGATGTCCTGGCGGCCATCAAGGAGAAACATCCGGATACCTGGCCCATGGCAAACCGTAACGGTACCGGTAATTTGTTTACCTGTTTTGCCTATTCCATGAACAGCGGCTACGGTATCTATTATGATCCGGATGTAGAGGGCGGGAAGTATCTCTATGGGCAGATACATGAGGAATTTGTACCGGTGGTTGCTTATATGAACAGGTTGTATGAAGGCGGCATTCTGGACCCGGATTATGCGATTCTGTCCTCTGCCCAGTGGCAGGAAAAACTGGCATCCGGCCGTTCCTCCTTCTTTTTTGACAATCCTTCCTTTGCGCTGAATTTCAATATTGCGCTGCAGGCTGAGGATGAGAACGCCGCATTTGGACCCATTGAAATACCCTATACCGAATCGGGAACCAGGAGAGGACTCTTCTATGAAAAACATGACAGGGGAGCAACCACAATAGCTGCCAATTCTCCTAACGTGGAAGCGGCAATCAAGCTGATGGATTTTCTGTATTCCGATGAAGGCGCCGATTTGACCAACTATGGTGCGGAAGGGATACAATATGACCGGACAGGCGGGGAGATGGTCCTGAAGCAGGAAATTGTAGATCGTTTCAATCAGGACACGGATCCGGTACGGAGCTTTTACGGCTCTTTCGGCGGTGGTAAGCTGGGGCTTGCCAGGTATATTGACGAGAGCGTAGAGTCGGTGTTCACGTCGGAAGAAACCCGGAATATGTATGCGACATGGGGAGGATGGGATTTCATGGGGGAACCTGCAATAAATCCGCCGCTTACGGACGAGGAGAACGAGATTGTGGTGGAAATTAATACACGGATTAATACAATCTGGGAATCCGAAATTGACCAGTTTATCATGGGAAATCAACCGATGTCGGAATTCCCTGCGCTTCAGCAGAAATTGATTGATGCCGGCGCAGAGCAACTGGAAGAAATCTACAATACGGCACTGGACAGGGTAAAGTGAGGTAGGGAAGTCAAAAAGGCTGTGCACAGGCGCAAACAGGTCTGCTGCGGCAGCCTTTTTTCCAGAGTGTGATTAAAAGTTATTTTTTGGCGGATTTTCGTATATACGCTGAAAAGTGCTGTTACAACCAGGGCAAGGTATGTTAAAATAAGGATATGGTTCCGGTTGGGATTGCCGGTAGGCAAGGAGGTAAAAAATTTGGTGAAATATCAGGTAAAGAATCATCAGCACATATTTGAATCGGAGACGAAATTCCGTCAATGCCACGCGTCCACTGTCTGCGTGCTGCCGGACGGAAATCTGGGGGCGGCATGGTTCGGCGGGGAACATGAGAAGGCACCGGACGTGGCAATCTGGTTTGCCAGGAGGGAAGGGGGAGAATGGGAGGAACCCCGGAAGGCGGCGGATGCGGATGGGGTGCCGTGCTGGAACCCGGTCCTGTTTGCGGATGGGGAGCGGCTGCTTCTGTTTTATAAGGTGGGAAAGGAAATCCCGCGCTGGCAGACCTTTGTGAAGGAATCCATGGACAGCGGGCTGACCTGGAGCGAAGGGCGGGAACTGGTGCCCGGGGATTTCGGCGGCAGAGGGCCGGTGAAAAACAAGTGTATCCGCCTGGGGGACGGGGCGGTTCTGGCGCCGGCTTCCACGGAGGAAAACGGCTGGTCCTGCTTTACGGACCGCTCGGAGGACGGGGGAAGAACGTGGCTGCGCAGCGCCGATGTGCCGTTTGACAGAAAGATGCTTTCGGGCAGCGGTATGATTCAGCCGGCCCTCTGGCAGGATAAACGGGGAACCGTACATATGTTGATGCGAAGCAGTGAGGGCGCAATTTACAGAAGCCGTTCCGAGGACGGGGGAATGACCTGGAGTACGGCACAGAGGACGTCCCTGCCCAATAATAACTGCGGTATCGACGTGGCAAGGCTGGCAGACGGCAGGTTGGTGCTGGTGTACAACCCGGTTTCCGGCAACTGGGCGGCGCGTTCCCCCATGGCTTTTTCCGTGTCGGAGGATAACGGCGAGAACTGGAGCAATCCGGAGATCCTGGATCATGTACCATGCAGGACAAATATTGAGAGGGCTGAGTTCTCCTATCCGTCAATTGTGGCCGAGGGAAATGATGTTTATATTACGTATACATGGAAACGACGTACCGTTGCTTTCTGGCAGCTGCACTTCCCGGAGCGGGAGGAGAAGGACGGGATTCCGGAAGGGCTGTGGCCGGTGATGCTGACGCCCTTTACGGAGGAAGGGAAAGTGGATTACGATGGGCTGCGGGCACTGACCGGGTGGTATCTGGACAACGGGGCGGCAGGTTTGTTTGCCGTATGCCTGTCCAACGAGATGGACCTGCTCACAGAGGAGGAACGACTGAAGATTACGGCCTGTGTGAAGGAGGCGGCTGCGGTTCCCGTGGCGTCCACCGCATATGTGGAGATTCCGGGGGGAAACGCGCCCGAGGCGGAAGCGCTGATTGCCTCCGTGCGCCGGACGGCAGCGGCGGGAGCGGATATTGCGGTACTGCTGACCAATTCCTTTGTTAACCGGTATGAGGGGGAGGCGCGTATCAGGGAGGTCATTGCGCAGGTCCTGGAGGCAGTGCCGGATGTCAGCCTCGGGCTGTACGAATGCCCGAAACCTTACAAAAGGCTGTTTTCGCCGGAACTGGTTGCCTGGTGCGCCCGGACGGGACGTTTTGCCTTCTACAAGGAGACGTCCCTGTGCCCGGATATCCTGCGGGAAAAACTGGAGGCAGTGAAGGGAACGCCCCTGAAAATCTACAATGCGGATTCATCCCTGATGTACGATTTTCTGAAGATGGGCGGGCACGGCCACTGCGGCGTTATGCTGAATTTCCATCCGGAGCTGTACCGCTGGATGATGAAAAACTGGAATGAGGACAGGCAGCAGGCGGAACAGATGCAGCAGCTGATGACGGTAACCGCCCATATCGAAAGACAGTGCTATCCCAGAAGCGCAAAATACGCCCTGGGCAGAAGGGGCGTTCCCATTGGCCCGTTCTGCAGGCGGGAAAATGCAGGGGAGTGGTGTGGATCCTGCGTCCGGGCGGTGGAGGACATGGAGAAGTTGACAGGGGCTTATTTTACGGAACTGGAGCGGAAGTTTCTGACATTTTCCTGATACTTTCCTGATACTTTCCTGATACGGTGTACGATGGGGAGGATGATTCCGGTATTTTTCAAGAGGGACTCCATCTCGTCAATGACATCCTGTTATTGGCGAGATGTGGACCCTTTTCTGACCTCAGTCCCCGGCAGGACGGATTTTCCGTGCCGGATACAGCACCGGCGTGTCCAGCAGCGAGGTAAAGATATAGATTCCGGGGGAAGGTGGAAGCGTACCAGAAGCGTACCAAAGAATTGCTGGGTAAATGCGGCAGAAAGGCGGGATGTAGGGAATCGTGCCGGAAGGCCGTGATAAGAAAATGAAAAAGAACCAGGTGAACCCTGATTCTTCCAGTCATACAGCGTGCGTTAGAGGATTCGAACCCCCGACCTTTTGGTCCGTAGCCAAACGCTCTATCCAGCTGAGCTAAACGCACATTTTATTTAACAGATACATTGCTTACAACGCTTTACATTATAATCCCTGGTATCTCAAATGTCAAGTGAATTTTAGAAATTTTATTTTGTTAATATTTTATCAACATACATTTTCGAAAGTTTGCATTGATTTTACAAGACAAAGAAAGTATAATAATCCATGATTATAGAAGAATGTCAGGGAATCCTGACAGAGAGCAGGAAGAAGGCAAAGAGAGCGTATAAAAGGGTAAAACGCCGGGCAGGAGGGCAGCCATGGGGGAGAATACCGAAACCCTGCGCAGATGCAGAAAATGCCTGACCAGGGATATGGCGGGGCAGGAAGAATATTTCCGAACGCTCAGGGAGTATATCGCGAATCTGGATGAGGACATCAAGGCGCCGGCGGCCCTGTATGAAGAGAGGCTGGAGTCCTGCAGGCAATGTGATATGCTGTCGGAGGGAATGTGCCGCAGCTGCGGATGCTATGTGGAACTGCGGGCGGCGGTAGCACAGAGGAGCTGTCCCTGGAATAAATGGAAAGCGGCGGAAAGCGGAACGACAGATAACCGTCAGTAAGGAGTGCTGTATGACAAAACAGGAATTTCTGGATCGATTGAGGATGTCCCTGCACGGGAAGATACCTCCGGGGCAGGTTGTGGAGAACCTGCAGTTTTACGAAGATTATATTAATACAGAGATACGCAAGGGCGCGGCGGAAGAGGAAGTAATGGCAGGGCTGGGAGATCCCAGGCTGCTGGCCAGGACCATTGTGGAAACCCGGGGCGGGCAGTCGGCGGAATATACAGGCGGCCGTTACGGAGGCCAGGGGACTGCCGGCGGCTGGTATGAGGAGCAGGAGGGTGGAGCGGACACCCGGTATGAGGGGCAGGACGGATCGGGCACATGGTATGAGGCGCGTGAGGAATATCGGCCCTATGAGCAGCCGGGAGAGCGGCGCCTGAGCCTGTTGGCAAAGGTTCCGGTATGGGCATGGCTTCTGCTGGTGCTTCTGATTATAGTGCTGGCGGTGAGTGCGGTATTTTCTCTTCTTGCCGCCGTTTTTCCGATTCTGCTTCCGATTTTGCTGGTCCTGCTGGCAGTAAAAATATTCCGTGAATGATTTCTGCACAGGGCGGCATCATTTTGGCTGCGGCTTCCGCGGAACGGGTAAAAGAAATAAATTTTCCATCATTTTCACGCATAAATTTTCCTCTGATATCCCATACTACTCTCGTAACCGATAAACAGGGAGCAGCAGGAAAATGCCGCTCCGGACAGAAGCCGCGCAGGCGGCAGGATGTGAGGAAAGAAATGGATAACAACAATAAGTACAACAACAGCACAAATGAGTCTGAAAACTGCAAGAACAGCCAGAATCAGAATAACAGCAAGAACCAGAATAACCAGAACAACAGCAAGAACCAGAACAACAACCAGAGCAAGAACCAGAACAACCAGAACAACAACTACTAAGATGCTTCTGGCAATAGGGGACACTGCAGCGGTGCCCCCTATTTACATAGAAAACTAAGAGGAATAAAATGAGAAAATTTGAATTGATCGCGCCCTGCCACTTTGGGCTGGAGGCGGTGCTGAAACGGGAGATTGATAAGCTGGGCTACGATATTACGGAGGTAGCTGACGGAAGGGTTACCTTTCTGGGAGACGAGGAAGCCCTGTGCCGTGGAAACCTGTTCCTTCGTACGGCGGAACGCATCCTGATTAAAATAGGAAGCTTCCACGCGGAAAGCTTTGAGGACTTATTTCAGGGGACCAAAGCGCTTCCCTGGGAGGATTACATACCAAAGGAAGGGAAATTTTGGGTGGCGAAGGCTGCCAGCATTAAATCGAAGCTGTTCAGCCCTTCCGATATTCAGTCGGTTATGAAGAAAGCAATGGTGGAACGCCTGAAGGGCATTTACCATGTAAACTGGTTTTCCGAAGAGGGGGCGAACTTTCCGGTGCGGGTGTTCCTGATGAAGGACCAGGTGACAGTGGGGCTGGACAGTACGGGAGATTCCCTTCACAAACGGGGATACCGGAAGCTGGTAGCCCAGGCGCCCATTGCGGAGAATCTGGCGGCAGCCCTGATTATGCTGACCCCCTGGAACAGGGAGCGCATTCTGGTGGACCCTTTTTGCGGCAGCGGCACTTTTCCCATCGAAGCGGCCATGATGGCGGCGAATATGGCGCCGGGTATGAAACGCGGTTTCACGGCGGAGGGATGGGAACATGTGGTGGGAAAGGCGCTGTGGCAGGAGGCGAGAGCGGAAGCCCGTGACCTGGTGGATCTGAGCGTGAAGCCGGATATCCAGGGATATGATATAGATGATAAAATGATAAATATTGCACGGGAGAACGCTAAAACTGCGGGCGTGGAGGGGATGATACATTTCCAGAGAAGAGAGCTTGCCCACCTCAGCCATCCGAAAAAATACGGATTCCTCATCACGAACCCGCCCTACGGCGAGCGGCTTCCCGACAAGGGGCAGATGCCGGAGCTGTACCGTATGATTGGGGAAAGGTTTCGGAGCCTGGATTCCTGGAGCATGTACCTGATTTCCGCCTACGAAAACGCGGAACAGTACATCGGCCGCAAAGCGGATAAAAACCGCAAGATTTACAACGGCATGATGAAAGCCTATTTTTATCAGTATATGGGTCCGAAGCCGCCCCGCCGGGAGTGAGGGCGGCATCCACTTTCCTGCGCGCGGCTTTTTGTTTTGCTGTGTGCGGGCGTGTTATCGCACTATAATATAGAAGGAAAAGGAAAAAAGGTAAATGGAACGAGTGATATTTGCTACAGGCAATGAAGGCAAGATGCGGGAAATCAGGTCGATTCTCGCCGATACATATCCGGAGGTACTCTCCATGAAGGAGGCGGGCATCCGGGCCGAAGCGGCGGAGGACGGCAAAACCTACGAGGAGAACGCCCTGATCAAAGCGAGGGCGGTGGCCGCAGCCGGGGCGGACGGAATTGTCATGGCGGATGATTCCGGCCTGGAGGTGGATTTTCTGAACCGGGAGCCGGGAATATACTCCGCCAGATATATGGGGGAGGACACATCCTACCGCATTAAAAACGCAAATCTCATCGGTCGTCTGGAGGGGGTGCCGGAGGAAAAGCGTACTGCAAGGTTCGTGTGCGCCATAGCGGCGGTCCTGCCGGACGGCAGGGAGCTGGCTGTCAGGGCGGCAATCGAGGGCAGGATTGGCTACGAGGAGAAGGGGGAAGGCGGCTTCGGATATGACCCCATTTTCTATGTGCCGGAACTGGGAAAGACGACGGCGGAGCTGACGGAAGAAGAGAAAAACCTGGTCAGCCACAGAGGAAAGGCGCTTAGACTTATGAAAGAGGAATTGAAAAAGCTATGAAAGTACTGATTGTCAGCGACACTCACAGGAAAAACGAAAATTATTTCAAGGCTCTCGCGCTGGTAAAGCCTGACCTGGTAATACACTGCGGCGACGCCGAGGGAAGCGAATATGTGCTGACAGCGGCGACGGAATGTCCCGTACAGATCATTCTGGGCAATAATGACTTCTTTTCATATCTGCCCAAGGAACTGGAGCTGAAGATAGGCTCCTATAAGGTATGGGTGACCCACGGGCACAACTATTACGTCTCCATGGGGAACGAAGTACTCAAACGCGAGGCCGCAGCCAGAGGGATGGACATTGTAATCTACGGACATACCCATAAGCCGGTGGTGGACAGGAAAAGCGGCGTAATCGCGGTGAACCCGGGCAGCCTTTCCTATCCCAGGCAGGAAGGGCGCAGGCCGTCTTACATAGTGATGGAGGCGGAGGATGAGGAGGTCCGGTTTGAGGTTGCGTATTTGTGAGGAAACATGTCCCGTTTCCCTGTCTGATTTTCTTTCGTTATCATCTGATATCATTTTGTCGGTTACGCGGATTTCCCGTTTTCCGCAGTGAACTTGTCCAGGTACCACACAGGCTGCCGAAGCTTCTTCGGCGGTCTTTTTTTGTACCTTCTCGTATAAAAAATCAAATAATCAACCTGAAAAATCCTGTTTTTCCACAATTCTTTGACGGTTTTGTTGACGTATCAACTGCTATAATAAACTCAAACAACAGGGAGAGGGAGCAAACCCATCCCCCCACACCGGACAGCCCGAGAATCGGAGAGTTAAAAGGAGAGCGCAGGGAGCGATAGGATATGACAGAGAGGGAATTTTCAAAGCTGAGGCGTCGCGACCTTTTGGAGCTGCTCCTCTCACAGATTCAGGAAGACGAAAGGCTTGAGCGAAAGGTGAGCGCCATGATGAGCCGCATCACCAGCCAGGAGAAGACATTGAATCGTCTCAAGGATAAGCTGAACGAGAAGGATGCCCAGCTTGAGAAGCTGAAAGGGCGCCTGGATGACAAGGACAGAGAGATTGGTACGCTTCGGGAGACGCTTGATCAGGAACGTTCCTCCAGGCGGATTGAACTGGACGAGGCGGGATCCATTGCCGAGGCGGCGCTGAAGCTCAGCGGTATTTTCGAAGCGGCCCAGGATGCGGCGGACCGCTACATGGAGAACATACGGTTACTGCAGATGGCCGCGGAACAGAAGTACAGGGATTCCCGCCGAAACCGTAGCCCGCTGCGGGAGGCAGAACCAGATGGCCAGGGTTGACGACAGGATTCCGTCAAGGCAGGTTCTGGAAACCCAGTTTCAGAAGGCAGTGAGAAAACATGATATCATCCGGGCAGTGTTTATCACCATGGGGATACTGGTTACGGTATCTGCGGCCGCCGCCGTTACCGCAAGCCTGTTTATACAGATATTCCGGATAGACGGAAGTTCCATGGCGGATACGCTCCGGGAGGGAGACCTGGTGATTGTGATGGATGACGTTGCCTTTGGAAAAGGCGATATCATCGCATGCAGATACGAGGAGGACATCCTGGTAAAGCGGGTTATCGCCACAGGCGGCGACGAGGTGGATATTGACGAAGACGGAAATGTCTTCGTGAACGGCAGCCCGCTGGAGGAAACATACATCACAGAGAAAGCACTGGGAAGCTGCAGCACGGAACTTCCGTGCAGGGTACCGGAGGGAGAGAACTTTGTGATGGGAGATCACCGGACGGTTTCCATAGATTCCAGAAGCGCGGTCATCGGATGCATTGACGACAATGAGATTATAGGCAAAGTTATTTTCCGCATCTGGCCGATGAGGGAGCTGGGGACGGTGGAGTGATTTTATGACAGGACAGATACTCTTTGTTTGGACAGAGATGTAGATAGAGAGAAAGAGTTCAGGAAGGGAGACAGCAACATGGGAAATATAGTATTTAGCCAAGCTGCAAAATTTTTACAGAAAAGACGCAACACCAGACGGTGGATTGCAGTTGTCCTTTGCCTTGCGCTGGTAGTCACATCGGGAACCTTCGGCGTGCTGACAAGGCATGGGAGCGCACTGACAGGTGCGGACCGGGTTCTTGCCTGTGTGTATGAAAATCATGTACACGGCGATGAATGCTGTGACGAGGCAGGCGAGCTTGTATGCGGTTATGCGGATTACTGTGTGCATGTACACCAGGAGGGCTGCTATGACGGAGAAGGCAGCCTGGTCTGTCCGCTGCCTGAGACAGAAACCCATGTGCATGACGATTCCTGTTACGGTACGGAGCAGGTTCCGGTCTGCGGGATGGAGCAGAATGCGGGACATCAGCATACGGACGAGTGCTATGAAATTGAATTGCTGGATATGGTCTGCGAAAAGGAAGAGCATGTACATGATGAAAACTGCTATGAACTGATTCCCGAGGGAGAGGAAGTTCCGGAGGCTGAAAAGGGCACCGAAAGCGAGACACCTGCAGAAAGCACGGACACAGTTCAGGATGATGGTCCCGCCGGGAACGCCGATGCATCCGGAAGTGAAACATCTGCCGAAAATGCGGATACATCCCGGAACGAGGCGCCTGCCGAAAGTGCCGACGAGAGTGACGGCTCTGCGGAAGGCTCGGAAGCGACACAGCGTGAGGACTCTGCCGAAAGTACAGAAGAAACAGACAATAACATATCTGTCGAAAGCACGGAAGGAACAGGCAATAGCGAATCGGCAGATAATGCGGGTCAAAACAGGGCTTCCGCTGAAGGCACAGATGAAGCCCAGGACGAAGATACGGCCCAAAGCGAGGCTCCTGCAGGAAATGCGGAAGAAACCCAGAGCGAAGCTCCGGCCGAAAACCCCGAGCCTGCCGAAGACGACGGAATCAATGAGTGTACGGAGAACCGCCGCATGGTCTGTGAAAAGGAAGAGCATATACATGCAAATGAATGCTATAACCAGAACAGGACGCTGAAGTGTGAGAAGGAAGAAACGGACAATGTCCATATCCATACGGAGGCGTGTTATGAAGCCAGACAGATTGCAACCTGCGGCAAGTTGGAAATGCATACACATGCGGAAGCCTGTTATACAGATGGCATACTGGCCTGCGGCAAACAGGAGCTGACAGAACATGTACACGGTGACGAATGCTTTCAGGCGGCACCGGTGACGGAGCTTACCGCCACGGCAGGCGACGTTACCATTACGGTCAGCGCTGCCGAAGAGGGAATCATACCCGCAGGTGCGGAGTTGTCGGTGACACCGGTGGTAAAGGCGGAGGCGGAAGCGCTGGACAGCCTGGAAAACGAAGAAGAAAGGGCAGAGGCGGAAGCGCTGAATGCCGTCTATGATGAAATCCTGCAGGGGCTGGAAGCGTCCGTAGAGGATGACGAGACCAGGGAAATCAAACATTTTCTGGCATATGACATCAGCTTCCATACACAAAACGAAAACGGTGAAACCGAGGAAGTGGAGCTGAACGGAGACGTCAATGTCATTTTGGAATTCCCGCAGGGGGCTTTGCCGGAGGAGATTATCTCAGATGAAAACACACAGATTGAAAGCGTGGATGTGCTGGATATGAAGGAGACCGGGGAAGGACGCACTGCCGAAGTGCAGGATGCGGTAGTGGATACCACCCAGGACGCCGATGTGGAGAAGGTAGAGACCAGGCTCAGCGACAGTTCTACCCTTGCGATTGCATGGTTCGGGGAGATGAACCAGGAGACAGGGGAGTATGTTTACGAAGACGACGATGTTGTAATCCGTGTTGTGCCCATGGCCGAAGGGATTCTCCCGGAGAATGCGAAGCTGAAGGTCATACCGGTCATTGCTTCGGAGGAAACCGGCGAGCAGTATCAGCAGGTAGCCGAGAAGCTGATGGAGAAGGCTGAGAATGAAGAATATGCTATCGCGGGCTTCCTTGCCTATGATATCTCCTTTGTGGATGGAGAGGGAAACAAGATAGAGCCGAAGGGTGAAGTAAAAGTCACCATGAATTATAAGGAAGCAAAGATTCCGGCGGAAGTGGGCGCGGCAGCCTATGCGATTGACGGTGAGGACGTTTCCGGAGGAGACGCCCAGGCGGAAGGCAGTGCTGCAGAGGCGGAACTTAACGTAACGGTGATGCATCTGGAAGAGGATGAGACAGGAAGCGTCAATGTAGTGGATATGGCGGAACAAAACAAGGTTACGGCCCTGGAAACTACGGAAGAGCAGAAAATCCAGAATGCGGAGTTTGTGACAGGCGGCTTCTCCATTTTTACAATCACATGGACGTGGGATACCAGTAAACCTTATATCTATGAGGATGAGCAGGTAAAGATTACCGTCACGGCAGTTGACAGGGATGCCATTCCGGAGGGAACCACGCTCAGCATTACACCCATCAGGGCGGAGGACGCGGAGACGGCAGAGCAGTATCAGGAAGTAGCCAGAAGGCTGATGGAAAAGGCTGCGGACGAAAGGTATGCGGTTGCGGGTTTCCTGGCATATGACATTTCCCTGATCGGAAAAGACGGCGTGGAGATAGAACCCGGCGGTAAAGTGAAGGTTACCATGGAATATAAGCAGCCCATGGCCATGGTGCAAATCGATGCTACAGTCTATGCCTTGGTAAGCCAGGAACTTGGGCTGCCGGAAGCAGACGCGGCTGCAGGCACGGAAGTACCGCCTGCGGAAGGCATCCAGACAGAAGCTTCTTCCGCAGAAGACATGGCTGTAGGCACGGAAGTACCGCCTGCGGAAGATACCTCCGCAATTGACGAAAATACAGTGAACGACACAGAGCAGGCTGCTGACAATGCAGAGATGGGGGGAGAAGACGGAACCGCATCCGAAGAGGAGCAGATTGAGGTGACGATCATGCACCTGGAAGAAGACGGCCAGGGGGAAGTGGAGCAGATCGTCGACATGACGGAGACAGATCAGATTCAGGCGATAGAGAAGACCGAACAGCAGGAAGTCTGCAAGGTGGAGTTTGTGACAGAGAGCTTTTCCATGTTTGTGCTGTCGTGGAATGATAAAGGAATTCAGTTTAAACCAGGCACAGGAGAAAAGATGGATGTACCAAGTATCATGGATCAGGTCATACTTCCGGAAGGTAAAAACGGTTGGCAGATCGTAGACGAAAGGTACGAGGGTAATGGCTCTGCTAATAAGGAACCCTTAAAATCAGATCCGGTATTAAACGATATTCGATATCAGAAAAACGTAATACCCACCGATGTGGAAAATGAATTCCTGGTATATCTGTCAATAGATGTGAAATCGGTGTTTGAAAGCTATTTTAGTATGGCTGCTTATCAAGCGACTACCTCCAACAGTGACCATTCGTATAAGGTTGGGGATATCGTTCCTTCGATGGAAGGAAATATGAGTGTTAAAGTAACAACTACTCCCCAGGAGAAGGGATTTAGTGCTTTATTTACGATTCTGGACAGCAACGGCAATGTTGTGGCGGATAAGATGCGGATATACTGGAGTCAGGGAAATAATGTGACGTTCTTTTTGAAAACAGCCCAAGGAAATTATGTATTGATGGGAATAAGTGTCAACAAAGGTACAACAAATACAATCAGGCTGACTAAAGAGGCAGAGGATGCAATCCGCCAGGATATTACAACGAAAGTTATGTTGGGCACAGTGACAGATACCATGGGACCTTATATAGAGTTCCAGGGAATTGTAGCAGGGGATTACCTTGCAGATAACCATCCTTCCTGTGTGAACGGCGTTCTGACCTGGACACCTGCACCGAAAGAGAAAGCTGCAGTTGAGAAGACGACGGAGAAGGTGGATGGAAAGACCAAGGAGACAACCTGGAGCCTCAATGTGGCAGAACTGCTTTACAAAGTCAGGTTAAAGGTGGAAGCGCCGGAGTTTCACAGCTGTGCGGATAATATGGACAGTACGGTAACGGAGCCGGAAAGCTACGAAGTGAATCAGAGCGCTGTTCTGACTTCTGATAAGGGGACAGTAACTTTTCAGAAACCTTATGTTCGAGGCCTTCTCTATGATTTTACACTTTTGAAGAGAGCACAGGACGAGAACGGAAATGACTTGGGTGTCCTGCCTGGTGCAGGATTTGAGGTGAAAGATGCCGAGGGAAAATCACTTGGCACAGCGGAATCAGATGAGAAAGGAATTGTGCGCTTTACAGGGTTGCCGTGGGGAAGTTATACGGTGACAGAGATACAGGCTCCGGAAGGATATGAGGAAATAAACGAATCAATCGGAGCGCTTGCACTTTGTTATACGGAAGATAAGCAATTGCCGGAAGAAGAACGATGGCTGGATCAGAATCCTGACAACCCTGTTGATATGATTCATACGGATTATACGAAGGCGGCAGGTGAGAAATTCGAAATCGGGGATGAAACAGGGGCAGATGAAAAGCCGGCGAATGTTATCTACAATACAAAAATGAATACATCTGTAAAGGTGATAAAGGAATGGGTAGACGGAAATAACGAATTGGATACACGTCCTGCTGAAATCACATTTACACTGAAGTTCAGAGCAAAAGACAGTACGGATGATACGGCATGGGCAGATTTTACCGATGAGAATCATCAAACCGCTGTATATACGATATCAGAAGAGACAAATTGGCAGCTTACCATAGACAATCTTCCGGCGGGAAATGAATATAAGGTGGTAGAGACACCGGTTCCGGGATACACGACCATCGTTGAACCGGTTCTCGAACAGACAGCGGGAACCGGGGACGGAGAGAGCGCTTCTTCCGGACCGACAGAATTTACAATCCGCAACGTACTTCAGACACAGATTGTCAAAAGAAGTTCCAGCAGCCCTGACCTGATGCTCCAGGGTGCCGTATTTACACTGACCGGAACAAACGTCAACTGGGTCGGAACATCGGGAGCAGACGGAAGAATGGAGTGGAAGGATGGAGAGGAAACGGTTTCCCTGGAGATGCTTCCGGACGGCGGATACAGCCTCAGCGAAACGGATGCACCGGCCGGTTATGGACGCAGCGATGCGGTCTGGACGATTACGGTGAAGGATGGTTTGATTTGTACCGTTACAGCAACGGATATGGGTGAGGTGACCGGAGTAAATGTAGGCAATAAACAGGCATTTTATTTTGAAAACAGCCCGGTTTATGCGCTTCCGTCCACAGGCGGCGAAGGAATCTATTGGTATTCGATTGGCGGTATGCTGATGATGTGTGCAGCAGTGCTGATCTTATATAGAATCAAAAATAAGAAAGTGAGGGGGTGTCGGAGAGCCTAAGAAAATGTTTCATTTTTGGCGGCCCACCGGGACCGCAAAGCCTGACAGTGTAACATCGATATATCGGCACATGAGTGGAAACAGGATAACCTGATACACAGTGCCGGTACACCGGAAACAAAGTTTCAAAAAATGGGCAATGCCCAAAAAGAAAGGAAAGAAAAAGATGAAGAGGATGAAAAAGATTTTGGCTATGGTTATGGCCATGGCCATGGTTCTGGGAATGTCCCTGACCGCATTTGCAGAAGGTGTGACTATTAAGATAGTCGAAAAGGACGGAACCGATAGCAAAGCTGATTTACAGTATGTGCAGGCAATTAAGGCAGACACGGAGGCACTTACCGGATGGAGTTTCACCACAGAGGCAATAGCAGAGGCATATATGAGTGCATTTGAGGTATCGGATGCGCAGCAGGCAATTATTATGCTGGCAAAAAATACAGATGCTACGGCCTATGAGGAACTTTCAATTGCAGAGGGGTTAGCAGCAGCTACAGCTTCCCAGATAGATGTGGCACTTAGCAATGTAGTTGCAATTGAGAATGTATTGAGTTTTATGGAGAATGGTATGAAAGTTACCGGTGCTGGTATCTATGTGATTAAGGCAGTGGAAGCAGGTTTTACCTATAAAAATATGGCAGCATATGTAGGATTTGGTGAAGTGGATGGTAGTTACCCTGTGCTTCAGCCGGCAGAGATTACCGCGAAAAAATCCTCCAATATCATTACGAAGGAAAACCAGGGAGAGGCAGCAGATAATGCAGTTGCAGTTGGGGATGTTGTTTCATTTAGAGTAGAATCTCACTTCCCTTACATCGATGCAAATGCAGCAGGCAAAAAATATGTCATTCAGGATACACTTACAGGGGCAGAATTTGATATGTCTTCTGTTAAGGTGGAAATTGGCGGCAAAGATTATACAAACATGGTAATGCCGAC
Source organism: uncultured Acetatifactor sp. (assembly GCA_910587555.1). GTDB lineage: Bacteria > Bacillota > Clostridia > Lachnospirales > Lachnospiraceae > Acetatifactor. The sequence continues at coordinate 13,419 of CAJULV010000050.1, read as the reverse complement.
GCTCCTTGCTAATGCTCCTGAGGGAAAACAGATTTTGGAAATTGACTTGAGTGGTTTGATTGATAATGGAAACAGCCTTGCAAATGAAACAGTTGTAGTAACGTATTCAGCTACAGTTACAGCCGTAAGCGTAAACAATACAGTAGAGCATGATGGCACAGGTATTACCGATGCGAAGCCTGGTGAGACAAATCTTTATACCGGTTCAATTACGATTACCAAGTATGATGCAGACGGAACAACTCCCCTTGCAGGTGCAGAGTTTGTAGTAGCAAGAGCTGCTACTGGTGTGGTTGAGGATGAAACAGATGGTTTCCAGGCAAATGAGGGATTTGAGTATGCAACATTTGATAATGATTGGAAATTAACGGGATGGGTTAATAACATTGAAGGTGCGACTCATGTGACAACAGGGCAAGACGGAAAAGCTACCGTAAAAGGCTTAGATGAAAATACTTATGCATTTATTGAGGTAAAAGCGCCGGAAGGATACAGCATTAATGAAGAGCCGGCAACTGCAGAACTTGGCTATGAAGGTGAGAAGGCAGAAGCTGTTTTCACAGCAGCAACATCCATGACAGATACTCGTCTCAACGCCCTTCCTTCTACCGGCGGTATCGGTACCACGATCTTCACCATCGGCGGCGTAGCAATCATGGTAGTAGCGGCAGGCCTGTTCTTCGCAACCCGCAAGAAATCTTCCAAGTAAGATTGCAGAAATAAGCTGAGGTGACAAAGCATAGTTACTTTAAAATTTATGTAAATACGAAGAGACAGTGGGTGGGTTCCATCCCGCCCACTGAATCCAATGAAAAGAAGCAGACAGGAAATCAGAAAGGAAAATGCAACAACAAGGAGAATCCGGATGAAAAAGGTAATGACAATTATCATAGTTCCCATAATGTTTCTGTCCGGCTTGTCCTTGCTGCTGTATCCCTTCGTGGCGAACCAGTGGAATAACTACAGGCAGTCACAGCTGATAAGCAGCTACGACACTGCGGTTGCCGATCTGGAAGAGTCCGGCGGCATTGATTACCAGGCGGAATGGGAGAGGGCGAAAGCCTTCAATGACAGCCTGGTGCCATATATCCTTCCCGATTCCTTTGCGGTAGCGGAGGCAGAGGAAGTGGATGAGGAATACCTTTCCTGCCTGAACCTCACAGGCGACGAAATGATGGGCTATGTGGAGGTTCCGAAGATTAATATCAAGATACCTGTTTTCCACACCACTTCGGAAGAAGTTCTGCAGACTGCGGCAGGGCATCTGCAGGGAAGTTCGCTTCCGGTGGGAGGTGAGAATACGCATACGGTAATTTCCGCACACAGGGGGCTGCCCAGCGCGACTCTGTTCACGGATCTGGACCAGCTGGAGATAGGGGATTACTTCCTTTTCTACATCCTGGACGATATCCTCTGCTATCAGGTAGATGAGATATCGGTGGTGGAACCCACGGAGACGGAAGTGTTATCGGTGGTGCCGGGGGAGGATTTGGCGACGCTCCTGACCTGCACGCCTTATGGAGTCAACAGCCACAGGATGCTGGTGCGGGGGCATAGGGTATCCTATGAGCCGGAAGCAGTGGAAGAGACGGTTCCCTCCGTATTGGGAGCACCCAGCCTGAGGACAAATTATCTCTTATGGGTATTCGTAGGTTTGGCAACTACAGGCGTATTTATATTGGCGCTCTACCTGATAGACAGACGTAAGCGCAAACGTGCCGGCACCGCATCCGTTAAGATATCAGGCGGAGATTCTGCTGAATCATGCCGGAAGGCTGAAAGGGAATTGGAAGTACTGGATCTGGATACCGACACCGGAAAAATGTCGGCGTTAGAATCGCCGGAGGATAAGAAGTCATGATAAGGAAAATCACGGGTTTTTTATTCGGCCTGCTGTTTCTGGTAGGACTGGGAATTCTGCTTTATCCTACCATATCAGATAGATGGAATGCATATCGTCAGGCGCAGCTGATCAGCACTTATGAGGAAGCGGTGGCGGAGCTGCCCCAGGAGACACACGATGAAATCTGGGCGGCAGCACATAAGTACAATGCGGAATTGTGGAGTAAGGGCAACCGATATGAATTTTCCGATAAGGAGAGAGCAGAGTACGAAGCCCAGCTGGATGTGGCGGGAAACGGCATTATGGGATATATCGAAATTCCGTCTATCAAATGTTCCCTTCCGGTTTATCACGGCACCGAGGAGGATGTTCTGCAGATTGCGGTGGGACATATCGAGGGGACATCGCTTCCGGTGGGAGGCGAGAGTACACACTGTGCGCTTTCGGGACACAGGGGGCTGCCTTCGGCAAAGCTGTTTACAAACCTGGACCAGCTCAAGGAAGGGGATACTTTCCTTCTGAAAATACTGGGAGAGACATTGACATATGAGGTTGACCAGATTCTTACGGTATTACCGGAGGAAATGGAGGCGCTGAACCTGGAAGAGGGGGAGGATTACTGCACCTTAGTTACCTGCACTCCTTACGGGGTGAACAGTCACAGGCTGCTGGTGAGGGGAATGCGCACGGAGAACGCACTTGAGGAGATACAGGAAGAGGCGGAGCCGGAAAGACCTGCGCCTGCGGGAATTACGGCCGGTATACCGCTGTGGGTGGCCGCTTTGGTAGTGGCAGTGCCTCTTTTCCTGGCGTTGATGATATGGCTGCTGTTCCGCAGAAGGAACCGGAAGAAATAATGCCGGAACCAAAGGCGGTTAGATAGTATAGAAAGGGGCATCCCCCATGCCTGGGTACAGGAGGGCGGATGCGGAACTAAATTAAAACAGCATCCGCCCGGAGGTACCCGGATGGATTTAGGAACGCATTTCTACGCGGTCATAAATCCATCCCCCATGCCTGGGTACAGGAGGGCGGATGCGGAACTGGAATGAAAGGAGTCATCTATGAAAATGAAGAAAAAGTGGATGCGGATGCTGACAGCGACAGCGTTCGCCGTCATACTGGCCCTGCCGCTCAACGCTTCGGCGGTGAGAAACAACGCGCCGCTGGATCTGGAGGCGGCATGCAGCCTTACAGCCAATGTAGTCGGCACGGAGACGGAGGCGGTAGAAGAAGCGGAATTGTCCCAGTTGGCATCGGACAGTATCGTTATCGACTTATACAAAGTGGCTGATATAGAGCAGGCAGATGGCTACGATGACTATAAGTACGGCAGTTTCGGCATCTATGAGGCACAGGGAGGAACCAATCTCCAGGACGCGGCAAATGAGCTGCTTCAGGCAGAGAGCGGTACAGCGGAGAGTTGGGACCGGCTGGCACAGGATGTGGCCGGTGTGGTCAGGGAGTCGGTTGAGGCTGCACCTGCAGCTTCCGGAAATGCGGATGCGGCCATAGCGCTTGAGGGTCCCGGACTCTATCTGATGATAGTCAGACAGGCGGGGCTGGAGGATTACTTTAAGGATGTGGTGACCGAGGACGGCGATTCCCGTATGGTTACAAGAGTGCTTTCCCAGCATTACGAATACAATTTCATACCGGTGCTGGTGTCCCTGCCGGAACACATGGCGACGGAGGACGGCGGCTATGAATGGGCATATAACGTGGCGGTAAATCCCAAGCACAGCACTTCCTATCGGTACGGTTCCCTGAGGATTGTGAAGGATTTGACCAGCTACGAGAGCGGGAACCCTGCTACCTTTGTTTTTCAGGTAGAATGTTCATATGCGGATGACGCGGATCGGGTTGGCTCGGAATTTTACTACAGCAATGTAGTGGCACTGAACTTTACGGGTCCGGGAAGCCAGGAGATTCTTCTGGAGAATGTATTCCCCATGGGAGCCGCAGTGAGCGTGGAGGAGGTTTATTCCGGTTCCGCCTATACGCCCGCAGCCGGTACGGCAAGCCTGCAGAACGCGGTGATTCAGGTGGATGATACGGGGAATGACACAGTGACGGTGCTTTTTACCAATGAATATAACAATTCCGGAAACGGCGGCGGTTCCGTGGTGAACTCCTTTGATTCCAACCCGGAGGGCGGATGGACATGGACACAGTCCGGCTTCGACTCCAGAGGTGAGAATGTGGTGACGCACGGTGCGGAAAACGCAGAGAACTGAGGGGGTGGATGAGATGAAGAAAAGGAATCTAAGGTTGGCTGTCACAGGGCTTTCGGCCCTTACGGCTTCCCTGGTGCTGAGTTCCGGACTGGGAAATGCCTGGGCCTATTTTACAACAAACACCAGTGCGCAGGGCAGCCATGCCGTCAGCCTGTCAAATGAGGTAACCACGGTGGATGAGGAATTCAGCTTTAATGACTGGACTAAGCGCCTTGTGGTGACCAATACAGATGAGACGGGACGTTCCGTATATGTGAGGGCGAGAGCCTTCAGCGGCAGCCAATATCCGCTGAACTACGGAGGGACGGGATGGGAGGCCGCGGAGGACGGTTATTACTATTACGGAGAGATCCTGGACGCAGGCGGCAGTACACAGGAGCTGCTGGTGGAAATCAAAAATGTCCCGGAGGAAGTGACGGAGCCGGAGAGTTTTAATGTGGTGGTGGTTTACGAGACCACGCCGGTGCAGTATGATGCGGAAGGCAATCCTTATGCAGACTGGGAGCTTGTATTGGAAACTGAGGAAGGAGGCAACGGATGAAAAGATTTAAGAAGATTTTGACATCGCCCGTTTTGACGGTTGCGTCCTTTGCACTGGCGGCAGGCCTGCTCCTGTTCAGTTCGGTGGGAGGCGCCAGGGCGGCGCTGACTTTCTTCTCCGAAACTTACAGTTCGGATATCGAGATGTCTGAGATTGGAGTAGGGCTGCTGGAGAACGGCAGTATTGCGGAAGGAATGCTGCTGGCAAATATGTTGGGAGAGGGTGAACAACTGAAGCTGGGCAAGCGCTACACAGAGGAGCTGAGCGTGCGCAATATGGGCAGCATCGGCCAGTATGTGAGAGTGAATGTCTATAAATACTGGAAAGAACCTGCAAAAGAGGACGGAAGCGAAGGGGATAAGACACAGGAATTGTCTCCGGAGCTGATCAGGCTCCTGCTGCAGGGCAATGTACTGGGTACCGAGGGCGGAAACGCGGCGCTGAACCAGGCGGGATGGCTGCTTGACCAGAGCGCTTCCACTGACGAGCGCATGGTACTCTATTATAACAGGCCCCTGGAGGCGGCAGATGGCGAAGCGGGAACTCCCGCAGGAGAGAGCAGCCTTTTTGCAGACCAGATATCCATTGACGGCTCTGTGGCGGCGAAAATCAGGCAGGATATCGTCAAGGACGAAAATGGTGCCACAATCACAACCATTTACGCTTATAACGAATATGAGTTCTGCCTGGATGTGAAAGTAGATGCCGTGCAGGATCACAATGCGGCGGATGCCATTCTCAGCGCATGGGGCCGCAGCGTTACCATAGACGAAAACGGTTACTTAAGCCTGAATTAAGGAGGGAGAGACGATGAGAAAGAAAATAGCGGCACTGATGTGTGCCACCGCGATGTTCCTCTCCATGCCGGGCACGGCTTATGCGGAAGTTTCCACTGTGACGGGCAGCGTGGAATTCACTGCGGAAAATAAGCTGGACAGTAACGGAACGGCGGATTTGAATGCGGCAGTGGGCGCCATGCAGCCCGGGGATGAGATTATCATCAGCATCCAGGTGGCCAATACAAGCGGTCAGGCGGCAAACTATTATATGACCAATGAGGTCATGAGTTCCCTGGAGGATACCGAGGGAACCAACGCAAGCGGGGGCGCATACGAGTATGTGCTGACCTATACGGATTCCGCAGGCAGTACTACGGATCTGTTCCGAAGTACCGCACTGGGCGGCACCGGTGCCACGGTGGATGACCGAGTGGGTCTGAAGGGGGCTACCAGCGGTTTGGAGGAGTATATTTTCCTGGAGACACTGGAGTCCGGCTGGACAGGGACAGTCACGCTTCAGGTAGGGCTGGACGGTGAAACCCAGGGCAACAGCTACCAGGGAACGGCGGCGAACCTGCAGATGAATTTTGCGGTGGATACGGATACCACCGTAACCAGGGATGTGACCGATACAGTCAATCGTGTGGAAACCGTGGAAGTGGTGGACGATACCAATTCCGGCACGGACGAGAGCGGAAATGGCAGCGGCGGGCGCAGGAACGGCAATGTGGTGCGGACCAGCGACGAGAGCAATATGATTCCTTTCGTGGCTGCAGCAGGCATAAGCGGACTCCTTCTCCTGATTCTGGCGGTCATCAGCATGAAGGAACGAAAGAAATTAAAGAAGAACGGTGCGGCGTTGGGACTGTGCCTGGCAATGTGCCTGGCAGGCCTGGTGCCGGCGGATGTTCAGGCGGCTCCCTACACCTATACCGTGCGTCTCTACATGGGAGTTCAGGGATTTGCCGACAGCGCGGATGTGGTGTCGGTACCTGCCGGAGCCACAGTGGAAATCAGAGACAACGGTTCCTGTGTGGAAATCAGCGGGCTGACATATAAGGACAGAATCGATTTCAATGCGCTGGTGCCCGAAGGGACGGCGGAAACCGTTTCTCTGAAGGCGGACGAAACTACAGGCACATCGAAATATTATGTTACCGGCGTCCGCGAAAGCGGGGCGGAGATCAATGTTGCCACCATTGAGGTGACGGAGGATAAGGACTACGTGGTGTCTTACGGCATCAGGGGCAACATGACATATTACACGGTTAATTATGTGGACCAGGCGGGAAATACATTGTTTCCTTCCCAGAGGTATTCCGGTAAGGCGGGAGACTTCGCAGTGGTTGCCTACAGATATGTGGAAGGTTTTCAGCCCTATGCATACAACCTGGGAAAGACGCTGACGGAGAACGAGGCGGAGAACGTGTTTGATTTTGTATACACGCCCCTTCCCGAAATCGTGAATACCACTACCGAGACTGTGACGATTACCGAAACGGTTACAGTACCCGGGCCAGAGCCGGAAGCGCCTCCTGTAGAGCCTGCTCCTCCAGTGGTTGAACCGGGGCAGGAACCGGTACCGGCTCCGGAAGAGGAGGTTGAGATTCCGGACGAACCGATACCTCAGGCAGAGCCGCAGGAGTTCGTAAACCTGGACGATAATCGGACGCCGACGGCCCAGAACCCCGGAAACGGGAACAGCGGCAGCGGGGACGGGGAGAGCGGGAGCAGGGAAAACGTAAGCATGGAGGATTTCGCCACACCTTTGGCAGCGCTGCCTACGGCTGCCAAGGTAGGAATCAGCGTCGGTGTGGTCGTTTTCACGGCGGTAATAATCGCTTTCCTGGCCATCCGTTTCAGGAAGAAGGAGAAAGCAAAACATGAGGCAGAATGAGCAGATGCCTGATGGACGGAAGGCAAAGGGCGGGAATTGGATTCCCGCCTTCTGCCATATCATCGGTACGCTGATGATACTGGCGGTGGCGGCTTCCTGCCTGCCTGTGACGATAGCCCATATCAAGGGGAATGAGGTATACCATGTGGTCAGCGGCAGCATGGAACCGGTGATTCCGACAGGAAGCCTGGTATATGCGGAACCTGCGCGGCCGGAGGAAATTGCCGCAGGTGATGTGATTGCCTTTTGGAGCGGCCGTTCCGTGGTGGTACACCGTGTGGTGGAAAATAAGACGGACGCAAGGGAATTTGTCACGAAAGGCGATGCGAATGGTGCGGAGGATATCCGGGCTGCGGCTTATTCTGACCTTATCGGAAGCGTGTCCGGCCATATTCCCATGCTGGGTTCTCTGCTTGTACTCTATACCAGTACAATGGGTAAAGTCTGTGCCATCTGCTTTGCAGGCTGCGGGGCGATGCTGAATATCCTTGCCGGCCGACTCAGAGGCGCGAAGGAATCAGGCAATCCGTAACTTTTATATTCTATATACGCCGATGCGCACGGAACTATGGTATAATGGCATTATTGCAGGCAGGAAACGGCCGAATGGCCATCAGACTATGAGCGGTGCTGTGTTCATGGTATAATGGCCCTATGGGGCATGAAAGATCAAACAGTGGAATTTATACGTGGGGGAGGTACACGGCAGGAGTGAAAAAGAAAGATTGAGGGCGGGAATTTCTATGGGGAAGATAACGGAGCGAGAGGGGAAATGCCTGCAGGTTCAGATGTTCGGAAGTTTTTCCATGTTTTGGGATGGGAAGCGGATTAATGCAAGCGCAAAATCCAGTGAATCGCAGTTTATGTACTTGATGCAGATGCTTCTGCACAACAGAGAAGAAGGTGTCAGCAGAGATAATTTGGAGCAGGTGTTGTTTGGGGACAGGGACATCGATGATATCCACCATGCCCTGAGGAGCGTGATATACAATGCCAAGAGGAAACTGAAGGCTGCAGGGCTGCCGGAAGGAAAACACATCATACAGAAGAAGGGGGTCTACTATTGGTCAGGCTCTGTCCCGGTGGAGGAGGATGCGGAGAAGTTCCAGGAACTCTGCCGTAAGGCAGATGCGGAGACAAACGCCGGGAAGAGGCTGCAGCTGTATCTGGAGGCTTGTCAATGCTATACGGGAGATTTCCTGGCAAACCAGGCGGCAACCCTGTGGGTGGCTCAGGAGACCAAGAAGTACCGGGGAATGTTCTGTGTCTGTGTGGAAAAGGCGGTTGCGCTGCTTCGGGAGGAAGGAGACTTCCGCCAGATGAAAGAACTGGGCATGTATGCGGCGCAGATTAATCCCATGTCGGACTGGGAGACGGTCACCATGGAGGCGTTGATGTCCATGGGGCAGTATGAGGAAGCACAGAAGCTGTATGACGACACGGTGGAGATGTATTTCCGGGAACAGGGGCTGCGGCCTTCGGATAGGCTCATGAAGCTGTTTAATGATCTCGGTTCCAAAATGAATCATCAATATGACACCCTGGATAATATTCAGAAGAGCCTGGAGGAGGAAGCAGAGGACTTTGACGGCGGATATGTGTGTGCATATCCGGTGTTTCTGGGGATATACCGTATGATGGTGAGGATGATGGAAAGGGGCGGCCAGTCAGTCTACCTGATGCTCTGCCGGGTTGTGGACAGCAAGGGGAATCCTATGAAAGACGGGACCGTGCTGGATGAATTGAGCATAAGGCTCGGAGATGCCATTCGTATGTCCGTGCGGCACAGCGATGTACTCAGCAAGTACGGAAAAGGGCAGTATCTGGTGCTGTTAGTGAATACTACCCGTGAGAACTGCAGCATTATACAGAAACGTATCAATTGGAATTTTCTGGTGGGGCGTCAGCGAACGGGAGTCCGGTATTACGTAAGCAGTGTAATCTGCTCACCGGATAAAGCAAAGAAGCCTTTTGGAAAGGAAATAAAGTAAAAAATGAGTCAGATGGGATGGTATGTAGGCAAGCCAAATGGGATTGTGTTGTGTGTGGACATACGGCAAGGACGCAGGGCAGCAGGCAGGTTGTACCATGCCTACAGCAGAGAAGCGATGCTTTTCTCAAGCATGGAGGAGGCAGTATTACAAATGGAACAGTTCTTTGATGAATTGAACTTTCCCTATCCTACAACCAACAGCAGGAGATTTCAGCAGGAAGAGAAACGGCAAACAAACAGACAGGAGAGAAGGGTTATTATGAAAGATGAAGAGTTGTTAAGTCAGCACGGAGACCTGGGAACTTTTCTGGTTCACGTACAGCATCGCCAGAACAGCAGCTGGCAGGGACGCATCACCTGGATGGACCAGAACAAAACGGTATACTTTAGATCAGCTCTTGAAATGATGAAGCTCGTGGCGGATGCGCTGGATTCTGTCAGCAATTCCGAAGACAGCTGCGAGGAACCTTCCTGGTAGGGGGACACGGTTTTTAGATATTTATGGCTGATATTTTATGTCGGGAAATTCTTGACATGCGGCATTGGATGCGGTATACTAAGCAAGTATCTAATAAAACAGCTGTGTGCGTCGGGGTGTGGCTCAGCTTGGCTAGAGCGCCTGGTTTGGGACCAGGAAGTCGCAGGTTCGAATCCTGTCACCCCGATTGTCATATTGTAGCCGCAAATCCGAGATTTTCCAGTAAAATCAAGGGTTTGCGGCTATTTTCGTACTTTAAAGTAAATCTGCTTTTTATGTGGATAAAGCAAAATTTTATTAACTTTTTGTCCCGAATTTGTCCCGGCTTGTCTTAAGAAAAAAGGGCATTGCGTAGCTTTTCGGCCGCATCCCTTTTTGCCTGTTCCTGCTTATCCATCATGGAGTGTCTATACACGGATTTCATGACATGATCGGTTTCCCACCCGCCCATTCGCAGTATGTCTGCTTCAGGAACGCCCAGGGCAGACATCTCACTGGCAAAATAGTGGCGGAGCTTATGCAGGGGGAACTTTGGGATCCCAAGCTTTCGTTCTAGCCGTTCCAGGCACTTCGTGATGGAGCCAGGATGGCCTTTGTAGACATGCCCCTGCTCCCGTATTTTTTCTGCCAGTTCAGCAGGTATGATGATATCCCGGGTGCTTTCAGTGGTCTTTGTGGTTTTCACCACCCATTGCTTATCTTCATTCAAGACCAGGGCCTTGTTTATATGGACTACATCGCCATCCACGTCTTCCACAGCCAACGCGCATATTTCCGATCGGCGCATCCCATAACAAGCCAGGGTAATGGGGATTTCAAACTGGCTTCCTTTTATCTCTGCCAGTATCCGCTTTACATCGTTCTGCGAGGGCGTGTATGGCTCATTTTTGATTTTTTGAGGCAGGGTGGTATAAATCTTAAGGTTCGGGCAAAAGGTTCCCAGAACGGCTGATACGAAGCCATGGTAATTACTTACGGTCTTTGGGGATCTGTTTTTTGACAGTTCGTTTACCAGACGATTTATTTGCACCTGATCTATGTCGGACAGCGGAAGAACGCAGAACCATTCCGGGAGCCGCTTGGCAGCCTCCGAATATTCCTTTATCGTCCTGGGGGAAAGCACGTTCCGCTTCATGTCCACATAGCTTTCCGCCGCCCGGCGGAAGGTCATCATTTCATTACCGGTCTTTATTTTATTCAGAGCTTTTGTGATTGCTTCTAAGGCTTCCTTCTGGGCGGGCTTGTGGTCAAAGGAAACCGTGTACATCTGGCCTTTGTACATTTTCCTGATCCGGTAGTTGCCAGAGTCTCTTTTCTCAATTTTCATTGCATCATCCTCCTTGTGAATTGTGTACAGCGATCAGCTGATATTTTAGCTTTAAAATTTGGCTGATCTGTATAAAGGGGTACAAAAATAACAGCCCGCGAAAAATCGCTTGCAAGCTGCTCCCGGAGATGATACAATAATTCTTGTGATAAACTGTATCCCTCCGGGGTATATCTGAAGCCGTTCGGTGTTGGCGCACCGGGCGGTTTTTTCAGAATTTGGTTGTAAATTTCTGCTCCATGGTATATAATATGCTTAACAAGACAGCCGGAAGATAGATGAAGCCTATCCGTCCCGGCGAAGATATTTAGCTAAGTAAGCCGCCTATTCCGGCCAGGGAGCAGGGCGGCTTACTTATTTTTCAGATTCAGAATCGCTACAATCAGCAATGCCACAGTCAAGATGACCATGAATTCCTCAGATGTACTCATAAGCACCACTCCTTCCGCAAGACTCGGAACGAATGGCTGCACGCCCTCCCGGCTGCCCTGGTAAGCATATTGTATTGTCATGGTGCGGGTGTTGCGACGTCGCAACCGATTCTGCTTATAAGTACTCTTCGAAATATTTCAGCGTACTGTATCTCAGTATGTTCTCGCTTCTCGGATTGTTACGGTGCCGCATCGCCCTTCTGTACTGGTTGACGTATTTCGCCAGGCCATAGCGGATCTTGCCCTCTTCCCTTTTTACGACTGCGAATTCCCTGCTTTCTATGGATGGCTTGTCATCGGAGAGGAAAAGCGCGTCCGTAATTATGACGGACTTTGTGTAATCAAGACCGGCCTCCCCGATTGTGTGGAACGCATACTGGTGCCTGATGTGGTGCCGGAATGGGACTGCGAAGAGCAGGCCGCCCAGCTCTATGGTAAGGCAGGCATAAGGTCGGTTCTCCTTTTTGAGTATCTCGTTGCAGTGGGCATATCTGGCATAAAATTTTTCGGAAAGTATCTTCAGCTGCATATCTGCTCCTATAAAAATACCCCCTGCGTGTGCAGAGGGTACAATCCATTGAGCCTTTTTTTGTTTAAGCTCCTTGCGCTCTACAAGGAGAGTCATCCATCGAGCCGTCTTTATTTTATTGTCGCCCTGCTCTGGGGCGACATTCATATTGTACCCCTATTATATGCAATTATTTAGAAAAACACAAGTAGTATGGCAAAAATATTTGTTGTAACGATAAAAAAATTTGTATGGACGGATTAATCAGTCCCCTACTTTCCCCAGAACTATTCCAATGGTATCCATCTCTTTTTCATCCGGGTATATGTTATTTATTCTCGTTGTGGGAAATGAGTTATTTTAGGCCGACTTGAGCTTTGCCAGATACAGCATTGTTCGTAAAAGTAACATTTGCATTACTGCCGGCAACTCCGTTCCCATACCAGGTAATAATTACTATTTTTAAGCCGTTAGATTCAACCTGTGATGAGACAGTCCCGCTACTTCCGACAATCTCTGCTACTTCCTCGTATGTCATGCCAGTCTCAATCTTGTTGTATTCCTCCAAAGTTATGTATTCAGAATCATTTTTTACACCGGATATGGATTGCTGTACCGAGGCCCCCATTTTTATAGCAACAGCGATGCCGCCGCTCATAAGTAAGACAAAAATGAGGATGGTTATCAAGCATCCGTGTCCTTTTTTCTGTCCTCTTTTGCAGATGGGACAGACGGTTGCTTTGATATTGATTTCTGACTTGCAAAATTTGCATTGTTTGGTAGTAGGTTTTTCTTTTGCCATAATATTTTCCCCCTTTTCTTTAGATTTTTATTAAAACGCCACGGGCGGTTTAATCTGAACCTTACTCGTTTATAATCTCATATTTCCCTTCCAGTTTCCCGATGACTTTCCCCATGCAGACAATATTGTCGGATTCATTAACCTGGATGTTGGGGAACTCCGGATTACGGGAGATCAGCTCTGTCTGGCCGTATTCTTTTATATACGCGCTGCCATTCACTACAAATATGCCTACGTCACCATATTTCATTTCAACGCACTGGGAAACCATAACATTGTCCCCGTCCTTATAATCAGGAAGCATCGAGTCCCCGTTGACCCTGATTACATAATTTGCGTGCTCATCCCATTCCTGCTCCGGTATGGCGATTTTGGAAGCTGCTTCATTCCCCAGGATGAAGATGCCGCTGCCTGCGGAGGCGTCACGGAAGTATTCCGCCAGGTGTTGGGAGCAGGGGGGCAAAGAAAATCTAATATGTTAAACTGCGAATGTATAGTAAGTTAATAACTTCTCGGAATCTCAATGAGTGTGATTCTAACTGAAAATTGACAACTGAATATCGTGCAGGAAAAGAAATTTGAG
>CAJULV010000049.1 GCA_910587555.1 uncultured Acetatifactor sp. | reverse complement strand
CCCGTTTACATTCCATGATATCAGTTTCATCTCACACCCTCCTGCCCGCCCCGGGCATCTGCAATCGGTTCTTTCGGTATTGTTTTTCATCCGCTTTTCATTATACACAAAGTCTCTGAAATTGGCAACGTAAATATACCTGCCGCTTTACCGCCTTTTGCTTTTCCTAAAGATTCTTGTATTTACGTCAGAAAAATGATATGATAATAGCTGCCTGTCCGAAAGAAAGCAGACCGACAGAGCCGGACAGGCGGGTCCTGCGGACAAAAACAACAGCAGCGGAGGCAATCAGCAGAACCCCACAGGCCAAATAACAGCAGCGGAGGCAATCAGCAGAACCCCACAGGCCAAATAACAGCAGCGGAGGCAATCAGCAGAACCCCACAGGCCAAAATAACAGCATCGGAGGCAATATGAATCCCAACATGTCAGCCAGTTTAAAAAAGAAAAAACTCTTTCTCTTCGACATAGACGGCACGCTGGCCGTAGGCGACACCCTCTATGAGGGCAGCGCGGACCTGCTTCGCCACATTGACGAAATCGGCGGCAAAGCCTATTTTATCACCAACAATTCCACCCGCAGCGGCAGGGATTATGTGGAGCGGTTCCGCCGGGCCTTCCGTCTAAATACCACAGAAGACCAGTTTATCACATCCGGCTATATGACCCTGCGCTTTCTGAAGGAGCGGTATCGGGAGGGCAAAATCTTCGTCCTGGGCACCGCCTCCTTTGTGACAGAGCTGCGCAAAAACGGCCTGCATGTGACGGAGACTGCCGAAGCGGACATTGACTGCGTGGTTGCGGCCTATGACAGCGAGCTTACCTATGACAAGCTGATTCAGGCATGCAGAGTGCTCTCCACAGGCGACGCGCCCTTTTACGCCACCAATCCGGATCTGTGCTGCCCCATTGATTTCGGCTTTATCCCCGACTGCGGCGCCATCTGCAATATGCTCACGGATTCCACGGGAAAAAAGCCCCTGTACCTGGGCAAGCCCAGCCGTGCGGTGGTGGATCTGTGCCTGGAGCTGTCCGGCTTCTCCCGGGAGGAGGCTCTGGTGGTGGGCGACAGGCTCTATACCGATATCGCCTGCGGAATAAACGGTGAAGTGGATACCTGCGTACTGTTTACCGGAGAGGCAAAGCCGGAGGACATGGCGGACACCCCCTATCCTGCCGACTACTGCTTTGCCAATGTAAAAGAGCTTCTGATGCACTGCACCGAAGCCCTGTAATCTGTCAAAACCGCCGCATCCGCCCCTGTGAAATCCCTGCTGCTCCATTGGTTTTACCCGGTACACCAGTGCATTCACAGGCCTTTTTCGATAATCCCGAATCCCAGGGGGTAAGGCCCTGTGTGGACGCTGATTGTTGCGCCGATCTGGTAGATGGGAAGCATGTCCTTCTCAATGGAATACCCTTTCTCCCGCAGTCTTTCCAGGGTATGCTCCCGGAATTCCACAGCCTCCTGGTAATCATATCCGAATCCGATGCAAAGGCTGAAACGTTCTATCCTTCCCCCGTTTTCCTCCAGATAGTCCAACAGCAGGTCAATGGCCTTCTCCGTGGTGCGCTTCCTGCCCCTGCCGATACCGGAAGGGAAGATCTCCCCCTCCTTCAGGGTGATCACGGGCCGGATGCCCAGGACACTGCCTGCCACAGCGGATACCTTGCCGATACGCCCCCCATGCTTTAAGTATTCCATGTCCCCCACGGTGAAGAAGATCCTTCCGGTTCTCCTGATCTCCTCCAGCCGGGCAACTGCCGCCTTATATTCCATGCCGCTGTCCCGCAGGGCCACGGCCTCCAGCACGTAAAGTCCCTGCAGCACCGTATTCACCGTGGCATCGATTACGGTAATCTCCGCCTCCGGACAGCTCTCCCGCACAATACCCCTGGCGCTTAAGGCAGACTGCATGGAACCGCTGAATTTGGTGGTAATACAGATGCAGATCACCGGGATTCCCTCCCGGGCATAGGGCAGAAACGCCTCCACATAGTCCTGGGCCGAGGGCATGGAAGACTTGGGGTACACCCCTTTGCGGTCCACCATCTGCTGATAAAAATCCCGGATTCCGATGTCCACATTTTCCTTCAGATAATTCTCGTCATCAAAAGACACATAAAACGGCACAACCGTGATATTCTTTTCCTCCGCCAGCTCCCTGGGCAAATCGCAGGAGCCGTCGCTGATAATATGATACTTTTCCTTCATATGTGCATCCACCTTCCCTACAGATCAGAACTGCCGGAAACCCACACAACATTTCACGGCAATTCCTCCACATGCATGTATAGGATACCACTTCCTGAAGAAAATATCAATAGCTTGTGTTATTCTATATCTCTTTTTATAAGTTCCCCTTTCTTTTATGTAGTATCAAAAACTACTTTCTTCATTTCTCCTCGGAAACCGGTCCCTGCCTTTCCCGCATATGAAGGATACTAACCGCTTTTCCCCTGGCCACTGCCCTTCTCCTGACAGCCGCTTCACATTCCCAGATCTTCATATATGCCATCCTCACTTCCCTTTCGGACAGCCTGTATCTTGTGTGGAATGCCTGAATGCGACATCCCCCTTACAGGAAAGCCCAAAAAGGGAACGCACTATATCCACTTTGAGATATCTGTCACAAAAGCGTATGGGTCTGCACGCATTTTCAGCAGTGCCGCCGCAAGAAGGGCACGGGCATCTATCAGAAAGGCATTTGCCTCACCGATCTTTCCCCTGCGTATGTCGGGTTCTTCCAATATCTCACCGATGCGCTGGAATTCCGATCCCCAGCCAAAGGCATCTCCCATGACATACTTCCTGGACTCTCCGTTTACGATATAGCATCGCTCGGCTGCCGGGCGAATGTAAGGCGGCTTCACGATCTCTTCAACGCCGTGCATAAACGTGCATGCGTTTAAAACATCACCGATAAACAATAATTTTCCTTTATAGCAGGGAAGCAGCATAAACGGAGAGTGGACGCCCACGGCGGTGTTATCCATTCTGTGTCCCACAGTAAGGGTATGGGCAAGATTTCCCCACGCGCATACCGAGTGTGTGGGATTCACGCTGCGGACTACATCGGGCATCCGCCAAAAGGTTTCTGGCAGCAGTCCTATGCAGGGCTGTGTCAGCTCACTGTCGAAAACGGGGTTTTCAGGCGTCACATTCTCATAGGTCAGGGCCGGCATAAGCAGCGTGCCTTCCTCGCCGATAACGGCCTGCATATCTCCGATCACTTCTTCAGGAGTACGCTCTGTCCGCATGGCTTTCATAGAGGAATGGACCAGGACCACATCCCCTCTGCACAGCCCCAAATCAGAGAGCTGCTGCCTGTAGGTGTGACTTTCACTCATTTTCAGTTCCTCCTTCATATGGATGTTTTCCGGAAGCCGGGAGTACTCCCCCACCTCCTTCACTGAAGTATAAAGTGCGACACCGTGTCACAGTCAAGAGGATTTCCCGTTTTATCACAGCCAGCGGGCCCTACCTTTTCAGCACATCTTCACCTGCACGAACCGCCGCTTTCCCACCTTCAGCACATCGCCGCTCTGGACAGGCTCCTCCAGTTGATTCACACGGACGCCGTTTTTCTGTACACCGCCTTGGGCAATCAGCCTCCGAAACTGGGCGCCGCTCTCCACAATCCCCGCATTCACCAGGGGCCTGACGCAGTCGAACAGCGTTCCGCTCTCCAGAACCGCCTCCAGGATCTCCGCCTGGTCCGGCACTTTTCTGTCGGTAAAGGCTTCCCGGAAAAAATTCTCCGCCTCCGCCGTATCCTCCGGGCTGTGGTACAGGGAGGTGATGGTTTTGGCCAGGACCAGTTTGCAGTCTCTGGGGTTGCAGCCGTCCGCCAGGGCCTCCTTGATTTTGTCCAGATCCTCAGGCAGGATATCCGTGGCCAACTCAAAATATTTCACGATCAAAGCATCCGGCACCTGCATCACCTTGGTGAACATGGTGCGAGCGTCCTCGCTGATGCCGATGTAGTTGCCCAGGCTCTTGCTCATCTTCTCCACCCCGTCAATTCCCTCCAGAAGCGGCATGAACATGGCTGCCTGGGGTTCCTGCTTTCTGTCCCGCTGCAGCTGCCTCCCCATCAGAATATTAAAGGTCTGGTCAGTCCCCCCTAACTCCAGATCCGCCTTCAGCTCCACGGAATCATATGCCTGCATCAGGGGGTAGAAAAATTCATGAAGCCCGATGGGTATGCCTCCCCGGAACCGATTCTGAAAATCATCCCTCTCCAGCATCCTTGCCACCGTAACCGTAGACGCCAGCTGCAGTACCTCGTTCAGGTTCAGCAGCTCCAGCCACTCCCCGTTAAAACGCACCTGCGTCTTCTCCCTGTCCAGAATGCGGAAAATCTGTTCCTGGTAAGTCTGGGCGTTGAGAAATACCTCCTGCTCAGTCATGGCTTTCCGCCCCTTGCTTTTTCCCGTGGGATCACCTATTTTTGCCGTGAAATCCCCGATCACAATCACAATGGTATGCCCCAGATCCTGCATCTGCTTCAGCTTCCGCAGGGGAACCGCATGACCCAGGTGAATATCCGGCGCACTGGGATCCATGCCGAATTTGATGATCAGGGGCCTGCCCGTGGAGATACTCCGGGCAACCTTCTGCTCCAGTTCCGGCTCTCCAATCAGCTCCTCCGCCCCCTGCCGGATCACCCGCATCTGGTGCCGAACCTGCCCGGCCAGTTCCGGATTCTCCCGGGCTTCTGCCCATGCCTGATCTTTTGTCAGTTCCGGGTTCTCCCGGGCTTCTGCCCATACCTGATCTTTTGTCATTTCCGCCTCCGCCTTTTCCGCTGCCGGGCTGTTTTCCTCCATTGTCTTTGTCTCCTCTGTTATAGTCGTGTGTTTCTCCATGCCTTCCATCTCTCCTGTCTCCTTTCCTGTTTCCTTCATTTCCCTTTCCTCCGTCCCTGCCGGATCCGGGTGATTTCATCCTCTGCGTGTTCCGATTTAAACCGCAAAATTTAGGCCTCTGTCTGTACTTCCCCACAGCAAAAAAACTCCCATCCTTATCAAAAGGACGAGAGCCATAAAACTCCGCGGTACCACCTCATGTTTACAGACAGCTCACACTGCCTGCCTCTTCGGGTACGTCCGTAATATCGATGTCAGCTCCGGCTTTTCCATACAGCAGAAACAAAAACGCTTCCTGTCCGCCGGATTCCGGAAAACCGCCTTCTCACGGGTGATACCCTAGCACGATAACGGGTGCGGGAACCGTCGCAGCCTACTACTCCCCCGGGAGATTCGGTGCGAAGCTCAAAGATGTATTCACACAAAGGCTTCCCATGCGCCTCTCATCAGCCGGCTGCTTTCTGTATGCTCCACCATGTGCTACTTCTTCTTGTCATTGCTTTTAGAATCAATCGCTTGACTATGAAATTAAATGAATTATACGGGAAAATCCAAGTGCTGTCAAGAAAAAATTTATCCCCTGAATTCCCAGTCCCGGAAACATCTTCCTTTATGGCTTTCTCCACTTTTTTACGATCTCAGTTCCATATCCAACAGTCTCATCATATAAAGCCTCCAGGCTCTCCGCTTTCCAGTCCGGCGTGGTCCCGTTGCCCATGGTCAGCATAAAACGCCCCTCCGGCCCCTCCGCTGCCGCGGCACAGGCCTGTCCTCCCTGCCTCCCATCTATCTACGCACCCGGTTTCATCAAGGAGAAAACAGCGCCTTCCTGACAATCTGCGTCTAATGTGTTAGACTTTGAGGAGAAAGAAAATCCGTGCTGCTGTCACTCCTCAAACATAGGCGTGGACAGATACCTGTCGCCGGTATCGGGAAGCAGCGCCACAATGGTTTTTCCCTGGTTCTCCGGCCGCTTTGCCAATTGAAGGGCTGCCCACACGGCCGCGCCGGAGGATATACCCACCAGAATCCCCTCGCTCCTGCCCATGCGCCTGCCTGCGGCAAAAGCGTCCCTGTCTTCCACCGCGATCAGCTCGTCATAAATATCCGTGTCCAGGACCTCCGGAACGAATCCTGCGCCGATGCCCTGAATCCCGTGGGCGCCTGCGCAGCCCCCGCCAAGCACAGGAGACGCCGCAGGCTCCACAGCCACAATCCTCACCTCCGGCTTCCGGCTCTTCAGATACTGGCCCACACCGGTTATGGTGCC
Source organism: uncultured Acetatifactor sp. (assembly GCA_910587555.1). GTDB lineage: Bacteria > Bacillota > Clostridia > Lachnospirales > Lachnospiraceae > Acetatifactor. Next base: position 25,293 of record CAJULV010000049.1, on the reverse strand, counting down.
GCCTGTGCCCACGCCTGCCACAAAGATATCCACACTGCCCTCCGTGTCCTCCCAGATCTCCGGCCCTGTCGTCGCCTTATGGGCTGCGGGATTGGCAGGATTCACGAACTGGCCCGGAATAAAGCTGTCCGGTATCTCCTTTTTCAGTTCCTCCGCCCTGGCGATGGCGCCCTTCATTCCCTGTGCCCCCTCCGTAAGCACCAGTTCCGCCCCGTAAGCTTTCATCAGCTGACGGCGCTCCTGGCTCATGGTATCCGGCATGACGATAATGACGCGGTATCCCCGGGCCGCCGCCACGGAAGCCAGGCCTATGCCGGTATTGCCGGAAGTCGGCTCAATGATAACGGACCCGGGCTTCAGCAGTCCCCTGGCCTCCCCGTCGTCGATCATTGCTTTGGCCACCCTATCCTTGGCGGAGCCTGCCGGGTTCAGATATTCCAGTTTCGCCAGGATTCGGGCCTTCAGTTTTTCCTCCCACTGAATGCGCGTCAGCTCCAACAGCGGCGTATTGCCGATCAGCGCATCAACGGATCTATATATTCTGCTCATCTGTTCTCCTTTGCCATAAAATCATATTTACCCCTGCTTCTTCCGCAGTTCCTCCAATGCGTCAAAAGCTCCTGATATCGCCTTCTCCCTGGTTGTGTACACATTCCGGCAGAACACATTATCAACGGCATATTTCCACACGGACGCTCCCTTCATGGTATTCCCCTCCCGGGAATTCTGTGAATCCCACCCGTTTTTACTACAGCAGTACAATACGACAACATGCCCCTCCGTCTTGAGGTATTCATTTCCCTTTTGGGACTGCTTCCATTTGCGCTGAAGAAAACGAAGCCGCCTGGACTGCGTCTTTTTAAACTCTGCCTCCCGGTGCTTTGCAGCCTCCGCGTTCCCCTCCATTCTGCCTGCGCAGACACATCCCACAGACAGGCGGCCATACTCGGGATGCTCCATCTGATGGGCATAGCGGATGATTTGGCTGCCGCACATCTGGCAGATCCCCACAGGAGCGCCCAAATCCTCCACCCCCACACAGGTCCAGCCCGAATGCGGCACATCCTCCCGCTTCCACAGATTGGAAGCCTTTGGCTTCTCCGGCTCCTTACGGGTCAGTCCGCAGGACTCCCCGGGAGGTTCTGTCTCTTCCTTTTTCCCGGTTTCCCCTGTGGGCTGCTCTCCGGAACCCTGCCGCAGATCCACATGCTCCTTTCGGAAATAAGCACTGGAAATGTTTCTGGGAAACTGCAGTTTGTCAAATTTTATGGAATAACTTCCCCGCTTCCCATCGATCCCCAGAATCGTTCCTCTGCCGAAAACATGATGCTCCACGGCATCCCCGACGGCCTTGCTGCCGTCCACAGGCTCAATTTGCATTTCCCGGTTTATTTTTGCCGCATATCCCCTGCTTTCCCGTTTCAGCTCCTCCGAAATCCGCCCGATTCTCACATAATTTTCCTCTCCTATTTCCTCCAGAAAACGGGAGACCAGTTTCTTCATCCCATTGTCGGAGAGGCCTTCGGACTCCATCAAAAACAGATGCCTTTCCGCCCTGGTGATCGCCACATAGCAGAGCCTTCTCTCTTCCTCCAGACCAAGCTTCTTCCTGTCGCCAACGGTTTTTGCAGAGGGAAATACCCCCTCCGTAAAGCCCAGGATAAACACCGCCGGGAACTCAAGTCCCTTGGCGGAATGGATTGTCATCAGTTTGACTGTATTTCGGTCTTCATCACTGTCCTCCTGGGACTGCAGGACAATCTGCTGCAGAAATCCCTCCAGGCTCACATTCTCGCCGAATTCCCGCTCAAACTCATTGGCAAGCCGCTTAAATTCCGCCAGATTGTCCAAACGCTCCTCATCTCCCAGTTCCCGGATATAGCTCTCATAGCCGGTTTCACTGGTTACCTGGTTTACAATATCCGATATCCGCTTCTCCCGATAGCTTCTGCGCATTTGCTGAATAAACCGGACAAAATCTCCCACATCGCTTCCCTGAAACTCCCGCTGCCCAAGCTCCCCGGCAAGCGCCGCAAACAGGGACGCCGTCTCATATGCCTGTCCGTTCTGCTCCCGCAGCCGCTCCAGCAGATTCATCTTCGCCCGCCCGAATCTTCTCCTGGGCGTGTTCACAATCCTGCGGAAAGATGCGTCGTCATCATAGGCAATCAGCTTCAAATACGCCAAGATATCCAGAATTTCCATCCTCTGAAAAAAGCGTACGCCGCCGAATATCTCGTAGGGAATATTCTTCTCCACCAACTTCTTCTCCGCTACGCGGGACAGAAAACCGGAACGGTAGATAATGGCAAAATCGGAATACTGCAGGCCCTCCTTCTCCTGCAGTTTCCTGATGTTGGCAATGACCTGATCCATCTCCTCATAGTCATCCCTGGAATGATAGTGGACCACCGGCGCGCCTGCCGGGTTCTCTGTGAACAGATCTTTTTTCAGCCTCAATTCGTTCTTCTCTATCAGGGTGTTTGCGCACTGCAGAATCTGGGGCGTGGATCTGTAATTCTGGTTCAGTATAATGGTTTTGGTGGGTACATGCTTCTTGTCAAAATCCACCAGAAGCCCCACATCAGATCCCCTCCACTCGTAAATATTCTGGTCCGGGTCCCCTACAATCATCAGGTTCCGGTACATGCCTGACAGGATTTCCACCAACCTCATTTCCACGGAGGAACTGTCCTGAAACTCGTCCACCATAATGTAATTCAGCCTTTCCTGCCACTTCTCACGCACCTCCCTGTCCGTCTCCAACAGATAGATGGCAAACGCGATCAGGTCATGAAAGTCCAGGGAATAGGTGGCCTTCTGTCTCTGAAGAAACTCCTCGACAATCTGGTCATCCCGGTCTTTCATCTCGTCCAGAATCCGGCAGGGGCGCGGATTGCACATTTTTGCCACATAGCGCATATCCTTTTTGGCATATCCCACCTTCCGCAGTATGGACTCAAATGTGGCATGATCCAGTTTCAGCTCCAGTTTCTGGTAGATTTCACCCAAAATTGCCTTCTGCTGTCCCGTATCAATGATCTGAAACTGTCTGTTCAGAAACAGCTTTTCCGGATTCTCCCGCAGAAGCCGGTTGCAGAAGCCGTGATAGGTACAGATCAGACTCACATCATTGTGCTCCCCGATAATCCCCCTGATTCTTTTCTTCATCTCCCCGGCGGCCTTATTGGTAAAAGTAACACATAATATGTTTGCAGAATCGATTCCGTAGTCCTGTACCAGATAGGCATAACGGCTTACCAACAGCTTGGTCTTGCCGCTGCCTGCTCCGGCAATTACCCGCACATAGCCTTCCGTCTCCAAAACCGCCTCCCGCTGCCGCTCATTGAGATTTTCCATAAAATCCGCCATATTCAGCCTCCGCATTCCTTATGCTCGATATGCTTCCATTCTAACATACGAACATATGTCTGTATAGACCGAAATCGCAAATGCCTGCAGCCGCCGGGATTGATTTTTAACTGTCCTCCCGAATCTCCGCCCCTTCCACATGCTTCCGCTCCATCTGATGCCGCAGCTTCCGGTTCTCCACCGTGTCGAAAATAATCGAAAAATCGTAATCCTCCGGATACAGCTCTTCCGCTGCCACCTGAAGCTTCACTCTCTTGTGGCTGATCCAGATCTTTTTCCCGGGCAGCTGTACCCGCAGCACGCCTTTATCGTTCACCGGCTCGCAGACAATGCCGATTTTCCTGTCCGGATAGACCATGACGCTGTCGCCCCTGCGGAATGAGGCGGCCTGCTTTTTCGAGGCTCCGGTTCTGGCCCGCTCTATACGGGGAACGAACTCTTTTTTCAGTCCTTCCAGGGAAAACGCACTCTCCGGCTGTTGGCCCTGCGCACATGCCCCGTCCTTTCGTTCCGCTTCCGCTGCCGGGCATTCCTCCCGGCGTTCTCCGTCCCCCAATGTTTTCCCTCTGTCTCTCCCAGTGTCTCCCTGCCGTCTCTCCTTCTGCCCTTCCAAACCACCCTCCCGGCAGCTGTCATCCCCGTAGGCCTCCCTTGCGGCCCGGCGCAGCATGGAAAGGGGCATCCCCAGTCTCTCGGCGATATAGAAGGCGCAGCTCTCCCCGGCCTCCCCGATCACCATCCGGTACAGGGGCTTTAAGTTCTCCCGGTCAAAGGTCATCCTGGCATTGACGATTCCTTCCTCCCGCTCCGCATAGGTTTTCACCTCCGGATAATGGGTGGTTACCAGAAACAGCGCCCCGCTTTTCTTCAGCTCCTCCAGAATGGCCACCGCAATCCCCATGCCTTCCGCAGGGTCCGTGCCGGAGCCAAGCTCATCCATCACCACCAGGCTCTCCGGGGTCACCCTCCGGAGAATATCCAGTACATTCACGATATGGGCCGAGAAGGTGGACAGATTCTCCGACAGATTCTGGCCGTCCCCGATGTCGCAGAGAATATTCCGGTTCATACAGATCTCCGCCTCCTCACAGGCAATGTGAAGCCCGCACTGGGCCATCAGGCAGCTCAACGCCACGGTCTTCAATGCCACGGTCTTGCCCCCCGTATTGGGTCCGGTTATCACAATTCCGTTTACGCCGTCTCCCAGGGAAAACTGCAGCGGCACACAGACCTCCGGGTCCATCAGGGGATGTCTGGCATTCCGCAGAAAAATGCGCCTTTCGCCGATGATTTTCGGTTCCCTGCCGTCGTAGCTTTCCGAAAGCTTCCCCTTGGAAAAAATAAAATCCAACTTCTCCATCATCCGGATGTTCTGTACCATGGCTTCCCCGTTCTCCGCAATCAGCGCGCTTAGCTCATACAGAATCCGCCGAACCTCGTTTTCCTCGTCAATGCGAAGCTCCTGCAGCTCCTCATAAAACTTTCCCGCGGCGGAGGGTTCTATAAACAGGGTATTCCCCGTGGAAGATTTGTCGATGAGAATTCCGCTGATCTTGAATTTATACTCCTTTTTTACCGGAATACACACATGGCCGTTTCGGATGGTGCTGAACTGATCGGACATACATTCCTTATTGGCACGCATGACAGCCTCCGCCTTCTCCCGCATTCTGTCCTCCGCCCGCAGGATATCTCCCCGGAGGGTTTTCAGCAGTCGGGAGGCATTGTCGGATACCTGCCCGTTCCAGATCTGATACCGCAGCTGCTCCCGCAGTTCCTCCAGAGGCTCCAGGTTCTCCTCGTAATAGGCCAGGGGAATTCCCTGGGATTTTCCCCGCTCCAGATAATCTTTCAGCCGCTTTACCGCCACATAGGCCCCGGCCATCTGCTCCAGTTCCTCCGGCGTCAGGCACATCCCCTTCTCCGCTGCAGTCAGGATCTCCTCTATCCCCTCCAGGGAGACCAAAGGCGGCGTACCGCACTTTTCCAACATCTGCCTGCTCTCTGTGGTCTCCCGCAGCCTCCCGGCCAGTTCCGTCTCGGACAGAATCATGCCCGCGTCCTCTATTTTCTTCCCGGCCGCTTCCGTCAGGGCGCATTCCCTCCATTTTGTCTTTATTTTGTCAAATTCCAAACTGATTTCCGTCTGTATCATTTTCGTTTCTCCTTTCGCTTATCAAAAAAATCAAGAACTGGCGCTGTTGTAATGGCGCATTCCGTTTCTCCAGACAAATGCCGTAATTGCGCTGAAAACGCACACCACCCCCACGCCGTGGAGCGCCAGGCCCGGACTCATCTCTCCCAACAGTCCCTGCACCGGCAGGGTGGCCATAATCCCGTAAGGCAGGATTCCGTAAAAAATCACCTTGTAAACGCCGTAAAACGCTATTCCGGGCAGATTCATACATAATTCCAGTCCCATTTCCTCCAGCTGCTCCATTCTGGCATTGGACACCAGATAAAAAGCCACGGAACGGATAAGCACTTCCATCTCGTAATAAAGCAGAATCATCAGCGCCAGGAAAAAGAGATATACCAAAACCCTTCCCCATGTCAGCCTGATGCCCGCCGTACGGACCCCGTAGCCGATAATGACTCCGCTCAAAAGCAGCAGCGGCAGAGAACCCGGATTCATGCATTCAAAGGTAAGGCGGAACAGAGGACTCACAGGTTTGGTCAGGTACAGATCCATTGCCCCGCTCTTAATCTTTCCCACAATTCCGTTGACCCCGAAAAAGTACACTGCCATATTTACGGCATTGATCAGGGAAAAAGTGCCGATATACAGAATCATCTCCCCCCGTCCCCAACTGCCGATCCGCTCCACATTGGCATAAATCGCGTCAAATATTACCAACTGAATCAAAAACAAACTGCCGTCCACAAAGAACGGTCCCCAGAACCCCAACCGGAACATCATCAGGTTCTGGAACCTGATTTTCAATAATGCTTTAAATACTCTGAAATTTTTCATGCTGCCTCCCTGTAACCATATTCCAACCCTTCTGCCATCTGCCTCTCCGGGGCCTGCTTCTTACCCCGGTCTCTACGGGGCCTGCTTCTTTTCCCGGTCTCTCCGGGGCCTGCTTCTTACCCCGGTCTCTTCGGGGCCTGCTTCTTTTCCCGGTCTCCCTGGGACCTGCTTCTTTTCCCGGTCTCTCCGGGGCCTGCTTCTTATCCCGGTCTCTCCGGGGCCTGCTTCTTTTCCCGGTCTCTTCGGGGCCTGCTTCTTACCCCGGTCTCTTCGGGGCCTACTCCTTACCCCTGCTTCCATAACCGCCTGTGGATTCCTCATGTCCCTACACCGTCATATTTTATACGGTATTTTCTCCATGTAACCCGGATTACGCCCTGCAGCAGCACGCACCAGGCGCCCAGAATTACAAGCCCTCTCACTGCCTCGTCCCCGCATCGCCCGGTGAAGAGCATGGAGGGCAGATAGGTCACATAATAAAAGGGCAGCAGCCTCATCCCCGCCACCAGAGCTTCCGGAAACAGAGCCAACGGCACAAGGCTTCCTGTCACCAAAGCTGCCAGATTATCCTTAATCATCAGAAATGTGCTGATCTCCTCGTATTTTAATGTCAGTATTCCCAGAAAATAGTTCAGCTGCACCATAAAGAACAGTCCCATCAGGGCCATCACCATCGCACAGATAAAGAGTCCCGCGCTATGAGTAAACGTCAGCTGAATCCGGAAAACAAACACCCAGACCACAGCGGCAGACAGGTCAAAAAATAAGTAAAACAGCACCACTCCCGCTTCCATGGCTGCAAAATACCCTTCCATATTCACAGGCAGAACAAGATAATTGGACAAAGTGCCGTTTCTTATCCTGGCGCTGATTTCCCCGCTGATGCCCCGGGACATCTCCAGTTGGTGCAAAAAGGAACTGACAATATAGTAAGACAGCATCCCATGAAAAGTGAAATCCGCCACCGTATCCCTTTCCCGGAAAACCATCCCCCACAACAGCCAGGCAAACAAAACCTTTGACACGGTAAACAGCATACTGAAGGCCACATCTGCCCGCCATGCAAGCTGCGCCTTCAGATAAACGCGCATCACCTCTCTGTATTTTCTCATTTTTTCGCACTCCTTTTTATATTTTTCCGCATATTTTCTCCCGCTGTCAGTCTCCCGGGTTATTCCTGTCCCAGAACGCCCTCGGCATAAATCCGCTCCGCAACCCTTCCGATCTCATCCTCCTCCACAGTGAGATCGCTTGGATGGTATTCCATCAGTCTCTGCAGAAGCTCTCCCGACTGTTCCTTCCGGATGCGAATGACCTTTTTGTAAGGACTCTCCTCCCTGACCGCCGCCCCTTCCGGCAAGACGATCTCCCCCACAGGCTGACGGAAGCTCACGGAAATCTGACGCTCCTTCTGGTATTTTTCAAAAAGCGCCTCCGTGCTGCCGTCATAGATCTTGGTTCCGTGATTAATCACAATGGAGCGGTCACAGAGCGCCCTGATATCCTCCATATAGTGGGAAGTGAGCAGAATGGTAGTGCCCTTCTTCCGGTTGATCTCCCACAGAAATTTACGAATCTGCCTGGAGGCGACGGCGTCCAGACCGATAGTGGGTTCATCCAGAAATAAAATCCTGGGATTGTGAAGCAGCGCAGCCATCAGCTCCATCTTCATCCGCTCTCCCAGAGACAGCGTCCGCACCTGAACGTCCAACAGCTTTTCCACCCCGAACAATTCCGTAAAATACGCCTTTGTCTCCCGAAACTCCCTCTCGCTCAACCCGTAAATCTCCCTGAACAATCCCAGTGTATCATTCGTCGTCAGTTCAAAGAACAGCTGACTCTTCTGCCCCATAACAATAGCGTACTGACGTTTAAATTCATTCTCTAAATCGTTAGGATAATAACCCATTACGCTGATCTCTCCCCCTGTGGGAGCAATGATCCCGGTAAGCATTTTGGCCAGGGTAGTTTTCCCCGCGCCGTTTGGCCCGATAAGTCCTATAAACTCCCCTTCCTCCACGGTTAAGTCCAGATTCTTTACGGCCTCCCTGCTTTCATACTGCCTTTTAACCAGACTGCGGATACTCCCCCGCAGCCCCTCGCCCCTGACGACTCTGCGGTATGTTTTGGACAATTTTCTCGTCTCTATGATCTTCATACTCTTTCTCCTTCTTAAATTATCGCTGTGCATAAAAAAACCATGGTGTCTGCCTTTCAGGGCACATTCCACCATGGTCATCATCATCTGCGCAGCAAAAGAATATGCCGCATCAAAAGGGACAGCACAAAAATGCCGAAGACCGAAAAAAACATGGCCTTACAGCCATGCTTTTTCCGCTTCCTCAACAAACACCAGAATACAGATTTATCCTGCTTTCTGCTGTCCCCTATCTATGAATCACTGGAATATGTTAAGCACCTGTTCAGACAGATCTACCGATAGATTCCCGTCCCTCTCAAGACAAACACCAGTCTCCTAAAATTGCACAGAAATGTGTCCGTGGACACCCTGCAATTATTATTTCGCAGCAGGTGCTGTTTGAGTTGTTACAAAAACCTACCACCGGACGCCTACCCGGCTGCCTGTCCCCGCGCACAGTCGGAAACACCCACCTTCGGTATATTCTGTCCGGCAATCTTTATTTTGCCCTGTTCTCCTCTCCCACAATGCTTAACATACAAAACCTCCTCTTTCAAAATTGTACTGCTTAACTGCTGTCACACAGTTACCATATCCTTATATATAGCACATCCCAATCGAGAAGTCAACCCAAAATCCAATTACTTTTCATAACATTTCATAACTTCTTATAACCGTGACCCTCGCGGCATTCGCCAAATGGATGCCGGCGCATCCCCTCGTCTCATTGCCCGCGGGAATCAACCTGGCCGCCATGTTCTGCTTGCACAAAAGGCGCATTTCCTATATGATAAAAGCAGGATCCGAAAACACAAGGAGGCTCACCATGCAGCAGTTATCCTTTTTTGACACTTCAAATGAATATTCCCCATCCCCAGCCATGGCCCCCCTGGCTGACAGGATGCGTCCCGGCTCCCTGGACGACTATGTGGGGCAGGACCATCTGCTTGGGAAAGGAAAGCTGCTCCGCCAGATGCTGGAAAAAGATCAGGTCTGTTCCATGATCTTCTGGGGACCTCCCGGCGTGGGCAAAACCACACTTGCAAAAATCATCGCCGGACGGACCAAATCGGATTTTCTGAATTTCAGCGCCGTCACCAGCGGCATCAAAGAGATAAAGGAAATCATGAAGCAGGCAGAAGAAAACCGAAATTACGGCATCCGCACCCTTGTTTTTGTGGACGAAATCCACCGCTTCAACAAAGCCCAGCAGGACGCCTTCCTCCCCTATGTGGAAAGAGGCAGCATCACACTTATCGGCGCCACTACGGAAAATCCTTCCTTTGAAATCAACGGCGCCCTTCTGTCCCGCTGCAAGGTATTCGTGCTGAAGGAACTGACCGCGAAAGAACTGACCGAAATGCTGCGCAGGACCATGGCGGACAAACGCGGCTTCGGCAACACTACCGTCCGCATGGAGGAAGACACCCTTCCCGCAATTGCCGCCTTTTCCAACGGTGATGCCCGCAGGGCGCTGAACACACTGGAGATGGCCGTACTCAACGGGGATATTTCCCCCGACGGTTCCATCACCGTAAGCAGGGAAACCCTGGAGCAGTGCCTGGGCAGAAAGGCCTTATTATACGATAAAAAGGGCGAGGAGCATTACAACCTGATCTCCGCCCTCCACAAATCCATGCGCAATTCCGACCCTGACGCCGCCGTATACTGGCTGGCCAGAATGTTGGAGTCCGGAGAAGACCCGCTCTTCATCGCCCGAAGACTCATCCGCTTTGCCAGCGAGGATATCGGGCTTGCGGACAACCAGGCGCTGCAGATTGCGGTTGCGGCTTATCAGGCCTGCCATTTCAACGGGATGCCGGAATGTAACCTGAACCTGACCCAGGCCGTTGTCTACCTCTCCCTGGCGCCCCGCTCCAACGCCCTCTACCGCGCCTACGAAACAGCAAAAACCGATGCGCTGCTTCAGCTATCGGAGCCTGTTCCCCTGGTAATCCGCAACGCTCCCACACGGCTGATGGATGAACTGCACTATGGGGATGGATATGTCTATGCCCATGACACCGCGGAAAAAATGGCGCGGATGACCTGCCTTCCGGAAAGCCTGAAAGACAGGCGATATTATCTTCCGACAGAGGAAGGATTGGAAGGTATCATGAAAGACCGTTTGGAAAAAAGCCGGGCTTACCGCCTGGACGAGGAGAATGCAGGATGTTAACCGGGGTAGGGCTTCCTCCCCGTCTCACTCCTCCATCCCGCGCAGAGTCTCCTCCCCGTCTCACTCCTCCATCCTGCGCAGAGCCTCCTCCCTGTCCAGCTCCTCCAGCTTCCGCTTCCCGCAGCCGGGCAGGGAAGCTTCGAAGCCGCACACCTTCCTGTAGGTACAATAAGTACAGGCCTCCTCGCTGCCCTTCTCGTAGGGATTCAGGGAGATGGTGCCGTCCAGAATCTCTCTCCCGATCTCGGCAATCTTACGGCTTACATAGTCGGACACTGTCTTCAGCTCCGGGCCGCTGAGTACCGAGGAACGTGCGGAAAAGCTGCCGTCCTTCTTCCGCTCCACCGGAATGACGGCGGACTTGCTTTCCATTGTATTGTCCAGCATTTCCACTATATGCGGCGCACTGTTCACCACTCCGTTCATCCGCAGCTTCTCCCCAATCTGCTCATTTATCTCCTCGGGAGTCAGCTCCACCGGCGTCTCCACGGACGGATCGTCAATATGGTAATAAAGCATCGCCGCAGGTACAGCCTCCCTGTCCCGGTGGCGCCTGCCCTCTATCTCCATTGCCGCATTCATATACACCACCAGCTGAAGCTGCAGGCCGTAATACAATGCCGCCAGATCAAACCGCTTATTTCCCGATTTATAATCAATGACCTTCACATACAGCCGCTCCTCATCCTCCGCCACATCAATCCTGTCGATCCGCCCCTGAAGATGCATTTTCTCCTGCCCCGAAAGGGCCACGTTGACGCTTTCCAGATGATCCGCATACTGAAAGGAAATCTCAAAGGCATCCGGCCTGAAACGCCCCTTCTGCAGCTGCTTCTGCAGTGTCAGCACCGTCCTGGTCAGTATCCTCCCCATTCTGGTAATCGCATATTCATTTCTGGCACTGCTGTACAGGACAGTGCTGCCGTAATCTGCCGCCAGATGCTCCAGTGCCCCCCGCACGCATTCCGCCGCAAATTCTTCCGGAAAATCAAACCATGTATACTGATTTTCCGTCAGCTTTTCCGCAAACTGCGCCAATACCGCATGATACACATTACCCATATCCACGCTCTCAAAGGAAAATTCTCCACGCTCCTTCAGCGCAAGCCCGTACTGCAGAAAATGCCGGTAAGCACATGCCGCATATGTTTCCAGGCGGGTAACGCTGTTCTCCAGCTGTACACCGTACAAAGCCCTTGCAACAGCCTGTGACAATCCTGTATCCCGATATCTCCTGAAAGCCGCGTCCGTCAGAAAATTCCGCTTTTCCCCCAATATACCGTCTCCATACACCCTGTATATCGTATAAAATTCCGCTTCCTTTTCCCCGGACAATCCCCCTTCCGCATATTCCCGCAATCCTTCCGCCAGGTAGCCCAGTCCCTCCTGACCCGTAACGATCTGCTCCAGAGGGCTGCGCTGCTCCGGATGCCCCACCGTGATATCCGGATAAAGCCTGCGCACCACATCCGCCAGATACGCCGGGCGGACGGACTTCCCGGCACTGTTCACCCTGCACCAGGAGAGATACAGCCTGTGGGAAGGCTTCGTCATATTCAGATACAGGTAAAAGCGCTGTATATACATCTGCTGCCTGGGGCTGGGCGCCAGTTCCAGCTCGGACTCCCGCAGGAACTCCCTGTCCATATCCGAGATAATGCCTCCTCCGGAAGCAGCCTTGGGAATATTGCCGTCATTCACTCCCAGGAAAAAGAGTACCTTCACCTGGCTGATCCTGGTCCGCTCCATATCCCCCACCAGCACTCTGTCCACATTCTGCGGAATCGTCCCCACCTGTATCTCGCCGAAGCCCGCCTCCAGAATCTCGCCGAACTCCTTAAGCGTAATGCACTCGTCGCCCAGAAGCGCGTAGATCTGATCCAGAAGCTCCATCACCAAACGAAAAATCTGGGCGTATTCCCTGGCGCGCGCCAGTTCCCCCTCCGCCTCAAAACGCGCCTGAAACGCTGTCAGCTTCTGCTGGACCCGGTTCTGTACCAGAAAATCATAGAGGGCCTCCACATAAGTCTTCACCGCCTCCTTTTTCTTCAGATGCAGCATTTCCACCTGCCCCATCATGCGCTCCCGCAGGGCATTCAGCTCAGCCAGCCGTTCCTCCCGCCCCTCCATCTCCGGTGTTTTCCGCGTGAAAAGCCTGCTGTAGCTGCGATAGCCCTTTATTCCCGTCTGCAGGCAGTAATTTTCCAGCCTGTCCACTTCTTCCCACGTCAGGTCCGCCAGGCCGCTGCGCAGATAATGAAATACCGCCTCATAGGAAAAATCCTTTGTATACAATTCCAGCACGCTCTTGATGTACTCAATCATGGGGTTCAGGATGATCCCCCGGGTCCTGTCTATATAGCAGGGAATTTCCATCCGGGCAAATTCCGTCTCCACATAGGGCGCATACCCCGCCAAATCCCCCAGGATCACGGCAATATCCCTGTAATAAAGCCCCTCCTCCCGGACAAAACGGCAGATTTCCAGCCCTGTCTGGTGAACCTCCTCCCTGGGTGTGGTGGTTTCAAACATCCTGATTTCCTCCTGGGGCTGCCCATAGGCCTCCACTCCGTAACGGAATAAATGCCGCTCCAGATAATTCAGTGCCGGCGCGTTTTGAAAACGGTGGCATGGATTATTCAGGACAAATACATCCTGCGCCCGTTCCACCCCGAGTTCCCTCGCCATCCCGGCCAAATCCGCCGCCGTCTTCTTACTCAGGTAAAACAGCCTCTGCTCCCCGTCCGGCTGATAAGGGTCCTCCTCCGCACCCATGGTCAATGTGACGATCACTTCCCCGCACAGCCTCATCAACTCCCCAATCACCCTTGTCTGAATGGGCGTAAATCCGGTAAATCCGTCAAACACCACCACACTCCCTGGCAAAAGCCTGGATTTGTGCAGCGAACGCCTCAGCACATCCAGCGTCTCCTCCGTGGTGATGAAATTATCCCGGATATATTCCATAAATCCCTGGTACAAAGTCTCCAAATCCTGCAGCTTTCGGACCAGCGCCCCCCGTTTCCCCGCATAGGCGATAAGTTTCGATATATCATCCGTGCCGATACCATACTGCATAAATTCAGAGATTGCGCTTTTCACCTCATGAATGTAGCCCTGCCTGTGCAGAAAGCTTCCCAGCGTGGGCAGTTCTTCCTTCAGATTGGCTGCCACCTTCTGGAGCACCAGGCTCTTTCCCGTATCATCCAGCACGGGAATCTCCGCGCCTCCCACTTCCTCAAGGATGCGGTGTCCCAGGCGCCCGAAGCTTAGCACATCAATATTCATAATGCCTCCGCTGCCATTCAGCAGTACCAGCTCCTTCTGCGTCTGCATGGTAAACTGGTCGGGCACGATAATCAGGAAATTCTTCTTTTTCCCGGCTTCCGCCCGCCTGGTAATCTCTTCATAAAGTTTTCTGCTCTTGCCAGCCCCTGAGGGACCGAAATAAAATTGCAGGCTCATACTTATATATCCCTCAAAAATTCCGGCAGCCTCCGGACATCAATTTTGCCCGCTGCCGGATAAAATCAGGGAAAAGCGCCACAGATAATCCGCGGCCTCTTCCGCATAGTCGATTCCAATCCGCTTTCCCGCCTGAATCTGCCTGCTTTCAACGGCAATCCCTTCCGTCACATAGAAAGCAGTACTCTCCACCATGTCCACATCGTTATCCGCTCTGGAAATCCCCATGGCAATACACATTTTGCCCGGGCCGTCCGCCAGGTGCCTTTTCACGGAAGCCGGGCAGCTGTCCGCCGTATAGGGCGCCTTTCCCTTCTTATCCTGCCTCCGGTTCAGCGCCGCCAGGCGGAGCGAAAGCATACGGCGCCTGGAATCTTCATCTGCCGGCACCACGCTCCTGAGCAGCACGGCCTGGGGAATGCCCTCCGTCATGGCCGCAATATTCATGCAGTTGTACATACCGTAAATCAGATAGACATAGGAAGTTCCTCCCACATGGTACATTGGCTCGGTCCGTTCTGTCCGCTTTCCGCCGTACGTATGGGAACCCTTGTCACTTTCGCCCATGTAGCTCTCCACTTCCGTAATAATCCCCCTGACGATGCCCGCGGACGTCTCATGTACCAGAACCTTTCCCAGCAGCGCCTTTGCCACCGTAATCCCGTCTCTTGTAAAAAACGCCCGCCCCAGACGCCTTCCGGGCTGCAGATTCATCACTTCCATCCGTTTCTCCTCATCCGTCTCTCCGTAAAATCCGTTCCCAAATCATCCGAATCATGCATTGCGCTTTCCGGATCCTTCCTCCAGAATCCTGTTCAGGCGCGTAAAAAGCATGGTGGCTGTGACTGACGCCGCGATAATATCACTTACCGGCTCGGCGATGAATACACCGAACACCTTGTCCGTAAACACGAAAGGCAGAACAAAAATCAACGGAATCAAGAGCACCAGTTTTCTCAGGCATGCCATCAGGAGGCTGATTTTTGCCTGTCCCAGAGCCATGAAGGTCTGTTGGCACGCGATCTGCACACCTGTGGAAAAAATACCTGCCATGTAAATCCGCATTGCCCAAACCGTATATTCCACCAGCGCGGAATCACTGCTGAATATGCCCGCAAATACCTGGGGGACTATCAGCAGCAGTATCCAGAACAATGCGGCATAGGATGTGCATGCAAAAAACTGGCATTTGAACGCCTGTTTCACCCGCTCTTTGTTCCCCGCCCCGTAATTAAAGCTCATAATCGGCTGTCCTCCCTGACAAATTCCCTGCAGCGGCAGCGTCACGAGCTGGTTACAGGAGGAAATAATTGTCATGGCCCCCACTGCCACATCCCCGCCGAAACGGGACAGGCTGCTGTTAAAGCTGATATTCAGTATGCTCTCCGTGCTGAGCATGACAAACGTAGAGATACCCAGGGCAAGACAAGGCAAAATAACCCGCGGCTCAATTTTCATATCAGCCGGTGTCAGCCTCAGCATCGTCCTGGAACCTCTCAGAAAACAAAGCACCCACACCGCGCTGACAGCCTGGCTGATGACAGTGGCCACCGCCGCCCCCTGCACGCCCATATCACAGACAAAAATCAGTATGGGATCCAGAATAATATTGCAGACCGCTCCCACCACTGTGGTAATCATGCTGAATTTGGCAAATCCCTGCGTGGTGATAAACGGATTCAGCCCCATGACAATCATTACAAATACAATGCCTAAAATATAAATGCGCGCATAGGATAACGCATAGGGCAGTGTCACATCACTGGCGCCGAACAGCCTCAGCAGCCGGGGCGCGAAGATATAAAACAGGACTGTAAGCACTGCCGCAAACAGCATCAGCACTGAAAAACAGTTTCCCAGAATCTTCTGTGCGCCTTCCCTGTCATTCTTCCCCATGGCAATGGCGGCACGCGGGGCCCCGCCCGCACCCGCAAGCATGGCAAATGCATTAATCATCATCAAAATAGGAAGAAACAATCCTACGCCGGTAAGCGCAGACGCCCCTGCCTCCGGTATATGCCCGATATAAATTCTGTCCACGATATTATACAGCATGTTAATGAGCTGTGCCACCACTGCAGGCACCGCCAGATTCAGCATTAGCCTGGGAATGCTGCCGCTGCCCATATCCTGTTTTCTTCCTTCTTCCGCCATTCTTTCTCCTCCTGATTTCATCATCACCGCGCCGCAGCCCTAAACGGCAAAGCCACTTCGGCGCCCTTACTCTGTTGAAAATTGTACCAGACTTCCGGGACAAAGGCAACCGTTTCAGATACAAAAGGCCTTCCATCTGCTTCCGGAAAATTTGAAAAGTACCCGGTTTGCAAAACGCCTTCTATCTGCTATAATGAATTTCGTAAACACCCTGCGGCAAAGCAAAAACCTGACAATAACAAGACGGAGATGAGAAATACCATGGCGAATGAATCCACCAAATGCCCCATGTGCGGCACAAAACTGAAAATGACAAACGGTCGAATGACCTGTAAGAAATGCGGCTACTATATCAGGAGCCAGAGCGAACAGGACGCATCTTTCAACGGCGGAGCATACAATTCTTCACAGCAGGCCGGCTACCAGGGCAGCGGCGGCTACAGCTCCGGACAGCAGGCCGGCTACCAGACCAACGGCGGCTACAGCTCCGGACAGCAGGCCGGCGGCACTTCGCGGCAATCCGCCTCCGGATCCTATACCCCGCCCGGAAAGAGCGGCGACACCAATTCCACCGTAACCATTGTGACGGCGGTGTCCCTGGGCGTGGTCTCTCTGGCCGCTCTTGTAGGAATCGTCCTCTTTCGCGCCGGCGCCCTGGACAATCTGTTTACGGGCGGCGGCTTGGGAAACGGTCCCGCTGCCGTCCACAGGGAAGAAGAAGCCTCCGATTCCGGACAGGATT
Source organism: uncultured Acetatifactor sp. (assembly GCA_910587555.1). Taxonomy (GTDB): domain Bacteria; phylum Bacillota; class Clostridia; order Lachnospirales; family Lachnospiraceae; genus Acetatifactor. The sequence goes on along the minus strand of CAJULV010000049.1, from coordinate 8,267 downwards.
CCGCTGCCTCACAGGCGTCCGGCATCACAGATTTCACGAAAGACGACACGCCCGACGCCCCCATACCGCAATCTGATTTCTTCTGCCAGGTTGCGGAGGCCATCTGGCAGAAGCCCTTGCAGCAAATTACGGCGGAAGAATTTGCCCGCCTCACTGCCCTTCAGATTAACAGGGATGACAATACCATTCACTACCAGCTTTCCAACGGAGACACGCAGACGCTGACTTACCAGACGGATTTCGGCATGGAGCTGTCGGACCTGTCTTCCTTTACGGGGCTGGAGTGGTTTTCCATAGACGATGACCTGGAAAAAGGCGACCTGAAAGGCCTGGAGCATTTATATGGCGTCTATGCGGAAAATACCTTTGAGGAACTGGCAGACATCATCCCTCATCCGGAGAACATTACCGATCTGGGCGTATATGACAGCATTTTTAAACGCAGCCTGGAAGGGATAGACGCTTTCCCGAACTTATTGTACCTGTCTCTGGAATATGAGTCGGTGGAAGACCTCTCTGCCCTCTCACAGTATCCTGATTTGCTGGGGCTGCGCCTCATCGACTGTGATGACGTGAACGACTACAGCCCGCTTATGACCCTGACAAACCTGGAGGAACTGAACATACAGTCCTCTCAGCTGAAAAGCATCGACTTCATCAGGCAGATGCCGAATCTGACCAACTTCGGCATTGAGGATACCCAGGTGTCCAATATCAGCGCCCTGGAGTCCTGTACCGGGCTGAGCTATCTGTCCCTGCTTGACAATACCGAAATCGACGACTATTCCGTTATCAGCGGGCTGACCCAGCTCACCCAAATGGAACTGGAATTAAACTACGGCGGAACGCTCCCCTCTCTTGCGGGCCTGGCGCAGCTGCAATGGCTTTCCGTAAAGTACGCCGGTGATCTCACCCCGCTGAAGGATGCGGCCAATGTCACCTATCTGTCCCTGGAAGAGTGTTCCGGATGGGAACTGGAGTCCATTACCGCCATGCAGAATCTGACCGCACTGGTAATCAACGACTTCTCGTCCTATGTGGATTCCCTGGAGCCGCTGACCCGCCTTCCGAATCTGACCTTGCTGGATCTGGAAGACACCCCTGTCTTCGGTAATATTGAGGAAATATTCGGCATTCCGACACTGCAATACCTGTATTTGGATGACTGCCAGGTGGGAATGGACTTCGACAATTTACCCACCAATGAAACCTTGGAGGTTTTATCCCTGAACGACATCACCATCCTCAATGACCCTAGCTATAACAACCCGGACGCCGTCAGCCTGTCAGCCCATTACGACATGTTTGAGCACTTCCCCAACCTGACAGAGTTATATGTGTCGTCGCTGGATCTGGACAGTATCGACTTCGTTGAAAAGCTTCCACGGCTGCAGTACCTGGACATTACGGACAACAATATTACCAGCTTAAAGCCTCTGGAAAACCTGAGCGACTTCCGAACCGTGTGGTGCGGACAGAATACCATTCTGGAGAATCTGCCTGAGGACAGCCCCATCACCGTAATTACTTCAGACAGATAGAACGGCGCGGTTTTGCCGCAGATCGGGACGGCGCGGTTTCCGCAAATTCACAGGATACCCGCTTCAACGCCTTGATCTATACGGAAAAGGGATGCAGAGAAATGGCTGTCATATGTACGGCTTCCATTTCCCCACATCCCTTTTCTCTTAACCGTATTCCGCCGGCACTCTCTGCCCACAGGCCGTAACCGGAATCGGATTCTCCCTCTGCCTTCACACTGCCCCCAATGTCAGGAACAGATAACCCGCGTACACTGCCAGCAGCAGGATTCCCTGCCATCTCCGGAACTTTTCACAGATCATGGCCGGTATCACCGCAATGCATCCCACAACCAGGCACGCAGGAAGATCCAGCCTCGCGGATGTCTCTGCAATGGGCAATGCCTTACCGGACACAAACGCACTCAGCGGCAGAATCAGCGTCAGGTCAATGATATTCGCCCCCAGGATATTTCCTACGGAAAGAGACGACTGCTTCTTCATAATGGCGGTAATTGTGGTAATCAGTTCCGGCAGGGAGGTTCCCACCGCAATAATCGTTACACCGATAACCCTCTCCGGAATGCCTGCCATGACTGCCAGCGCACTGCCGTTATCCACCAGCAGATCGGCTCCCCAGACGATTCCCACCGCACCCACTGCAAATTTAATCAGATTTACGGCCACTTCCTTCCGCCCGCTGATTTTCTTCTTTTCCTCCCCGCTGTCTTCCGCTTTCATGGAACGCCTTGCCGAGGTGACATTCTCTCCTAAAAACAGAATGAAAATCACAAGCAGCGCGGCAGAGATAACCATTCCCGTCTCTCCATGAAAGCCGCAAATCACAATCAGGGCTGCCGCGGCCAGCATCAGCACGGACTTGAACAGGTAATCCCCCCGCTTAATCACTGCCGGCATGCACACCAGGGAAATCCCCATGATCAGGCCGATGTTCGCAGTCACGCTTCCCACCGCGTTTCCGATAGCCATATCCACGCTGCCCCTTGCCGCCGCCATAACGGAAACCAGCATCTCCGGAAGCGTCGTCGCCAGGCTGACAATAGTAGCACCGATAATCAGCTTGGGGATACCGCTGACCTCCGCAATCCATGAAGCCGCATCCACAAAGTAATCTCCGCCCTTTACGATAAACACAATGCCTACAATAAACAGGAAAACAATCATTGCAAGTTCCATTTTTCCGCCCTCTTTCTTTGGTATTTTTCCAAAAGAAAAACCCATCCACAAACAAGTGCTTTACCCTTGAAACGCGGGTACAACACTTGCCTATGTATGAGCCTCGTTCATTAAGACAAGCCAGACCAAAGGCCGGGGTTGTTGACTTGTCACGCATCACGCGCCACTACTCCCTCACGGGTATTTTCAATTGTTGTTTTAATGTAACATATGTGTTAGAGACTGTCAATACCTGTCCCTGAAAAAAATTGTATACATCCGCGTCGCCCTGTTAAGGTATTTCAGCCGCAAAATGTGTCTGCCTTTCCATGCCCGGCGCCAATGAGGAAAGACGCCAGCATGGCCGCACCTGTCATCCCCGCCAGATTGCCCAGCAATGCCCGGATGATATGCACATGCCGCATATCCGGTCCGATCAGCGGCATCACCTTCCTCCGAACCTCTTCTATCACATAGGGCTGCGCCAGTATACCGCCTCCCAGCAGAATGTGCGCAGGATTGAATATATGAATCAGTGTAACAAGCCCATATACAATTTCGTCAATCCAGCCGTCCACGGCTTCTCTGACTTCTTTTCTCTCAATGGACTCAAAAATTTTCCGTCCGCTGTCCAGCTCTGGCGCAATCTTTTCCATTCTGCGCACAAGCGCGGTGGCAGATGCATATTTTTCATAACATCCGCTCCACAGCTCGCCCGCACGGCAGTCTTCCGGATGAACCACAATTCCGCCAAAGCTTCCGCCGCCGTAATTACTGCCTTGTCTGACCTTTCCGTCCATGACAATGGCACCCCCCACACCCGTACCGTAGGTCAGACACAGGAAGTCCGAAAGCCCCTTTGCCGCTCCGTTGTACATCTCTCCCAGCGCCGCCGCATTCACGTCATTTTCCACCGCCACCGGCACATGAAATTCCTGTTCCAGTATCTCTCTCACCGGCATTCCCGTATAGCCCGGAATATTGTCGTTGGCATAGTGGATTTTTCCTGCGGATGTGTCTACCTGTCCCGCCGTACTGATGCCGATTGCGTCAAAACTCCCACAGCCGTGCAAAATCGCCTTTGCGCGTTCCATCAGGGCTTTGCCGCCCTCAGAAGCCCTTGTTTCCCATTCCCGAAACATCCCGATCTCATTTCCGTCCCAAATACCGGACTTTATGGCTGTCCCGCCTATATCAAGCACTGCAATTTTCATCCTTTTACCATTCCAGTTCCGCATTCGCCCCGGTTATTCAGGGCTTTTGCTGTCTACAGTCATCGGTTTCCGCTGCCCTATAACGCCTCAACGGCATTCATAAAGCGGCGGGCGATTTCCAGCGGACGGGTAATGGCGCCGCCCACGACAATTGCCCAGACTCCGGTGCGAAGTGCTTCCACTGCCTGGGCAGGCTCATGTATGCGTCCCTCCCCGATGACCGGGATGTCCGCATCCTGTGACAGGCGGCGCATCAGTTCATAATCCGGCCCGTCCAGTATGGGCGAGTAGGATGTGTAGCCGCTCATGGTGGTCCCCAGGATATCCACGCCGCACTTCCAGGCGTTCATCCCCTCCTCGTACGTAGAGATATCGGCCATCAGGATGATATCCGGATATTTCTCCCGAATCTGCGCCAGGAACTCATTGATGCTTCTGCCGTCGCCCCGCCTGCGCATGGTACAGTCCAGCGCAACCACATCGGAGCCGGCTTCCACCAACTCATCAACTTCCTTCATGGTCGGCGTGATATAAGCCTCATAGCCTTCATACTGCACCTTTACCAGGCCGATTACCGGAAGTCCCGTTTCCTTCTTGATTGCTACCACGTCCCGGATGCTGCTTGTGCGGATGGCCGGGGAACCCGCCTGGGCCGCTGCCCTCGCCATCAGATACATCACGGACTGTTCTTCCACATAGAGGGGTTCACCCGGAACCGCCTGGCAGGATACAATCAGCTTCCCATGAATTCTTTCCAGAAAATCATGCATTTTTTTACTTTTTTCCATACTCTTTCCTCCTGGTGTTTTCTGTTGAGATATCCTAAATAAGTGTATGATACCTTCTGGTTCTAACTGTGAAAAACTCCACTTGTTTCCGACGTCTCTATCTCTGAGCTATCTTTTATGCCGCCGGACACCTAGCCAGGAACATCGTCCACACAATGGAATCCCAATTCTCTCATTCGACTTTTTGCGGTCTGTTTAGACACCCCATAAAAACTGGCCAGTTCAGAAATCAATTCTTCCATCTGGTGCCCGCTCCCCGCATCATCAGAATCAATATGATATTCTCTTAACATCTCTTCAATCTTTCGTGTCGTTGTCTTTGCAGGCATTAACAGGTACGATACAATACCGTTTGCCTGCCATTCCATCCAATCTACAGTTTTCCACTCCTCAGTGTATCTATCGTCAAGATTAACCCCGCAGCGAATAACGCTTATGTCACCTCTAACCCCCAGCATTTTCATCAACAAATGATATGGCTGATGCCTATACCAGTGAAAGCACTCATGGGCAATCATATCATTGACGTTTCCAAACGCATGATAATGCCGGGAATCGATAAACATCATTCCTCGCTTAGCATTGCGAATTGCAATATTCCTGTTCTTATCCTGTATATTTCCATCCTCAAGAAAAAGTATCCCAAAGACATCCGATCCATCAGAAAACAGTTCTTTCTCAATAATAGTCAACCCCATGTTTTCAGCAATCTGCCTGATGGGAACCGGTACTGCTTCCTTTAAGGCTTTCGGATAATATTTCTCCAAAAAACCGGTTGCTTCATCCTCGAAAGAACTTCTGGAAATAACAGGTACTAACTCCCCGGAAAATTTTTTATTCCCTGCTTCTTCCATCTGCTCACATTCCGTAACCCAGACAATTTGAAACCCAGACAATTCAATCCCCAGCAATACCTGACAATGTACCCTCAGCCATCTTTCCTGAACTGATGTCTTGTCAGACTTCGGTGCGGAATATTCCATGAGGCATGATACAATAATGTCAAAACAAATATATCCTTCTTCCGGCTGCTCGATATGAACTACATCCTGTATTTCTATATCGGACAGCATCGCTTTCTTTTGCTTCACTTCTCCTCCCAGATGACTTGATACCGCATTCTTTATTTCTTCATAACGTCTCTGGTCAATCAGTTTTTGAAGCGGCCTTTCATCCTGGGCATCATAATAATCTAGCATTGAGTCGTTCAATTGTTTTCGAATTTCACGCCAATTTTGCATATATAAATCCATATATGCTGTAAACACCTCATTATGCGTCCGTTCGCGCAGATGGATCAGTTCATGGAGGATTACATATTCCAGACATTCCACAGGTTTCTGTATTAACTGGAGATTAAACCACAACCGCTTTTTGTCCGTATTGCAAGTCCCCCAGCAAGTTGTCATATATTTTGTCTGCCAGGACTCACAGCACAATCCTGTAATCTGCTCCCACTTGGGCAACAGACGTTCTATTTCTCCTTTCAGCATAATGCGATGCTGCTCACGAACATAGCTTTCGCGCTGTCTTACAGAACTCTCCTCACGCATGTGCAGATAAACTTTATTTCCAACAATTTCAAAGCTGTTCTTCTGTGCATCTGAAATAAATGTCAGAAAATACTGCTTTCCCCAGATGTACATCGTTTCCCCGCTGACATACTGCCGTTTCGCACTGCGGGGCTGTTCCTGGAACCTTTCAATCTGTTTTTTCACCCAACCAAGATTTGTCCTTGCATACACTTCTAACGCTTTATCATCCATGCTCGAGGGCGCAGAAATAACCACATGTCCATCCGGCGGTTTCACCTGCAGATGCATATTCTTAATATTCTTTTTTTGAACCTCAATCGGTATGCCTGAGACCACGAGCCGCATCAGTCAATATTCCTCCTGCTTCTTGATGATTTTAAAAAGGCGCTCCATCTCCGAATCCTCCTTGAGGATAACCAGCATCGCCCTTTTTATCCGGTTTTCCTTGATTGTATCTCCTCGAAAACCGTTCATTTTACTGCGCATCACTGCATCATGTAATCTGATTGCCAATTCCTCGTCCTCGCCCACATTATCATAGAGGGCCTGCAGCGCTCTGCTTTTCCGGATGCTTTCCGGGTAAGCTTCATTCTCTTCCGGATAATCCACATCCTTTGCCAAATTAATATATTTTTCCAGCAGTTCCTTATAAGAAGCAACTCCCTGCTTCCTCTCTTCAATCAGTTCTTCTAGGATGGCCGACATCTTCTCGTAATACTTCGGATTGACCGTAACCCTCTCCACCATTTTACGCCGGATATTGTTCTCAATCGCCTCCGCCGCGCTTTGCCTTTGCCCGGATGTGGAATGTCCGGCCGTCATGGTATTTCCCTGATCATTCACAAAATCCAGAAGCGTCAGATCGTCAAACTCTCCGACTTTGATGCTGTCACTGGCAATAATATAATTATCGATCAGCTTCCTCATATCCGGCTCATAAGCTTTCAAATCCAGAAAATCCCCGCTTTTATTGCCGATAATCTGCTTTAGCTCAATATAAAAGCGAACTTTCTCCTCATAATTCTTCCATTCAAAAGCAGTACATATGTCCACCATATACGGTTTCGCCTCCGCAAAAGCGCGAACCAGAATGCTGACCAGCCTGTACAGTTTTCCCCGGAGGCGGGTATAGATTTCATCCGCATCTTCACTCATCCCCGTTTCACCGCAGAAATAGTGAATATATTGCAAATCCTCCCTTGATGCTTCCACACCCTCGCACAGTTCTTCCAGTTCCTCATACACTTCTTTAAAATGCTTGATGGCTTCTTCGCTTCTGTCCTTGATCAGGCCTTCCACATCCTCCGGATCATACCCCTCAAAAGCGCCTGATGTATACTTGTCCATAGCCGCTTTGAGATTTCCGAACAATTGCTTATAGTCAACAATAAAACCAAATTCCTTCGTATCTCCATCCAGACGGTTGACGCGGCAGATTGCCTGAAACAGCCCGTGATCCTGCATTTTCTTATCTATGTACAGATAGGTGCATGGCGGAGCATCAAAACCTGTCAGAAGCTTGTCGACAACAATCAACAACTTCATATTCGCCGGCTCATTGATAAACTTCTCCTTTGCCTCGGTCTCAAAATTTTCCACTCTTTTCTGGATGGAAAGCTTTTCCGGAAGATGGTCTGGATCCAATCCAAGCATACGCAAATAGATATCATATTTTTCAAACTTTTCTGTGTCCTCCTCCAGGCTCACTGTATCTGTACGCAAATCTCCGGCCTGCGGCGTGTAGGAGGAAATAATGGCGCATTGCCTGAACCCGCGCTGCTGGAATATTTCATAATACTTGCAGGCAGTATAAATGCGGTCTGCCACAAGGATAGCATTGCCATTCCCGTCCATGAGCCTGGCTTTCAAGTCAAAATCCTGCATGATATCCCAGGCGACCCTTTCCAGTCTGGATCGGGAACTGTAGATCTTCTGCATATTAGCCCATTTCTCTTTTAATTTGGCCTTTGCTCTGGGGGAAAGAATCCGCGTCTTTACATCAAACCACTGGTCGATCCTGTCGTGGGAAGAAAG
>CAJULV010000048.1 GCA_910587555.1 uncultured Acetatifactor sp. | reverse complement strand
GCGCAGCGACTTAGTTGCAAAGTACCGAAGGCGCACGAGAGGAAATTTCATACATGCTTTTCGAATGAAATTTCCTCTCATGTAGGTGCGTCGATGGGACTTTGCACTTTAGAGCCGTCGCGCAGCGACTTAGTTAGGAGAACAATATGTGGATTGCAGACAACTGGCAAGACTATCAAGTGCTGGACGCTTCCGGCGGCGAGAAGCTGGAGCGCTGGGGAAATTATATACTGGTCCGCCCCGACCCGCAGGTGATCTGGAACACCCCACACAGCCACGACGGCTGGAAGAAGAAAAACGGACATTACCACAGAAGCGCAAAGGGCGGCGGCGAATGGGAATTTTTTCGGCTGCCGGACGAATGGAGCATTTCCTACCATTTAAAAGGCGCCGCACGAAACGAAGGCGAAAGCGGGCGTCCCCTGACTTTCCGCCTGAAGCCTTTCAGCTTTAAACATACGGGGCTTTTTCCGGAGCAGGCCGTAAACTGGGAGTGGTTTTCGGACATCATCCGCAGGGCAAACCGGCCGGCGGACAAGCCCGTAAAGGTATTGAATCTGTTCGCCTACACGGGAGGCGCCACGCTGGCGGCAGCCGCGGCCGGCGCCAGCGTGGTTCATGTGGACGCCTCCAAGGGCATGGTGGGCTGGGCAAAGGAAAATGCCGCCGCTTCCGGCCTGGCCGACGCTCCCATCCGCTGGCTGGTAGACGACTGTGTGAAATTCGCAGAGCGGGAAATACGGCGCGGAAATAAGTATGACGGCATTATCATGGATCCCCCTTCCTACGGCAGAGGGCCTAAAGGGGAAGTCTGGAAAATGGAAGAAAATATCTGGGCATTTATGGAGCTGGTCTCTCAGCTGCTGTCCGAAGACGCCCTGTTCTTCCTGATCAACTCTTACACAACGGGATTACAGCCGGCAGTCCTCTCCTATCTGATAAACCGCGCGATTATGACGCGGGCCGGCGGCCGCGTGGAAGCCGAAGAAATCGGGCTGCCCGTGGAAGAAAGCGGCCTGGTCCTTCCCTGTGGCGCTTCCGGGCGCTGGCAGAAATAATGCTCCCGGTTCTCCCCCGCACTTCCGAGGGAAAGAAAACCGCTGTCGGCTCACCCGCAGCGGTCCATGTCTCACAGCACATATCTCTTCAGCGTCGGAATCCCGCAAAGTATCCGGGCTGCAGCCGCCGACAGCAGCAGCGCAGCTCCCCAGAATACCGGAAGGGAGATTCCTATAGGAAATGACAGAGGTGTCACATGCAGGAATTTATAAGCTGTATTTAAAAACACCGGATGCACAAGGTACACGGCAAAGCATAAACCGGCAGCCTGTTTCCAGAAGCCGTCCATTGCTTTGCCCTCCCGGGGAACCATTCTGCACAGGGTGCTTCCCCCGCCAAAAATCAGCAGGGAAAGCACCGTCGTAAACGGATAGTTGTATGCCATCTGCACGGTATAATTTCCGTTCAGCCTGCTGCACGCCATGGCGGCCGCCAGCACCGCAGCCGCCGTCCAGGCATATCCTGCAATCGCTTTGGCCGCACCCGGGGATTCGGTATCCGCAAGACTGCCGCTTTTCTGCCGGAAGAGAGAGCCGCTTATATAATAGAAAAAATAAATCCCCCAGTCCGGCAGTCCCCGGATTGTCTCAGTCTCCAGAAGCTTTGCCAGCCAGGGCAGAACACTGCTGCCTGCAAACAATCCCGCCAGCAGTATATATAGCACCGGCCTCGGGAGAATTGCCAGCAGCTTCCTGATCGCCGGCGTCAGCAGATACAGGATCAAAATCAGGTACAGATACCATAAATGCGACCAGCTCTCTCCCCGCGCCACCATCAGAAACGCCTTTCCCGTCATCTCCCACCGGAAGCACCGCTCTGCGGCAATCTGCTCCAGACAGGCGTAGGGTACTCCGAATACAAACAGTGCCAACACTATCCTCCTGCAGTATTTCAACAGCATTTTTCTCATGCCTAACTCCCTGTCCGGATTCAGGAACAGGTAGCCCGAAATCAGCAGGAACACAGGCACGCACCAGCAAACCAGGTCCAATATCACCAGAAAAACTTTTTTTTCCAACGGATAGGCCCCCATATCCGTGTGATCCATAACGCCTGTAACCGTATGCAGCAGAACCACCGCGCAGGTTGCCGCAACTCTCAATTTATCTAAAAATACCGTCCGCTCTTTCATGCACTGTCTCCTATGCTTTGCTTCTGTCTATTATAGCCTCCCGCCGGAAACTGTGCAAGGGCTGCATTAAGATTTAAGAAACAGCGCCCCGAAAAGCGGGAAAATTCACTCCGCCTCTTCTATGGACACAAACATCTCCCAGATTTCCTCCGCGGTTCCCCTTCCGTTAAAGTTCACTACGATATTATCCCGGTACAGCACGGAAAAGTTCCCCCTGGGTGTGTCCGTATCCCCGCTGTCATCATATGAAAGCATACGGCTGCTCACCGTCTCCATTGTAAAATCCTCCCTGGCAAATGTAGGGTTATCCATGCTCTGCCGGTATTCCTGGGGCACGTTTTCCCCATGGGGAATCTCATAAAAGTACTCGTCATACGTCTCGGGCGCGCCTATGTCCACGGTTTCCGGTGCCTCCTGCGCCTGCGCAACACTCCACACAATAATATCCGTCCCCCTGCTCCAGACTACCGTCAGATTTCCCTCCTGAAGATCCTGGTTGCAGTAAGCGCTCTCAAAGGTATATCCCCGGGGCACCTCCCTGGGAATGTAAGCCCCCAGCCCCTCCTGATTTCTGGCTTCTTCCTCGGTGAGTTCTTTCTGATTCAATACCGAACAGCTCTCTGTGTCAAGCGTTGCCTTTTCATGTGACGCCTCCTCTTCATGATTTTCCTGTCCCATTCCCATACCGGGCGCCCTCTCCACGCCGGGATGCTGCACCGATCCGGTGTCTCCCATGGTATCCCCAGCGGCCCCGTCACTTGCACTGTCTATGTCAAAACCGTTCTCATTTTCCTGACTCATCAGGTCATCGCTTTTCTGCGCCGCCGTGTCTCCTGCTGCGCGCTCCGCCGTCCCCGCCTCCTGGGGCGCGGCACCGCCCTCCGATTCGGCGGACGCAATCTCTATTGCCATATTATCCATGCCTTCTCCTGATGCGTTTTCATTGACTTTTAGAGTCAATTTATAACCGCCCCATCCAAGCGCCCCCACAACAGCCAGGCACAGGACAGCCGCCCATGGTCCCGCATACCGCCACCGGGATTTATTCCGCGCCTCGCCGCCCTCGGCACGTTCCAGCAGTTCTTCGTCCACACCGGACAAAGCCTCCATAAGCCTCAGCGCCTTTCCCTGCCTGTCCTCCCCGCGAAAAGGCATCCCTTTTTCAGATTCCTCATATCCGTTATTCTTCATAATATTATGCCTTCCCTTTCCAGATACTCCCGAAGCTTTGCCCTGGTGCGGAACAGCGAAGTCTTCACCGTATTCAGCTTCATGCCATAACGCCTTGCAATCTCGCCGTATTCCTCCACATACCAGTATCTGCGCAGGAATACATTGCATTCCCGCTCCGGCAGCGTATGCAGGAAATCGTTCAGCATCCGTTCCAGTTCCGCAGCTTCCACTTCCTCCTCCGTACTGCGCAAATCGGGCACACATTCGGCCAGTTCGTCCAGTGCCAGCATCATTTCACCCTTTCCCCTTTTCATGGTATGCTTTTCCTTCCACCTGTCCAGAGATAAATTACGTGTAATCGTTCCCAAAAACACTGCCAACCGATTAGGACGCCTGGGCGGTATAGCATTCCATGCCCGCAGCCAAGTATCATTTACGCATTCGTCCGAGTCCTCCCTGTCATATAGGATATGCCAGGCAATGCTGTAGCAGTAACTCCCGTATGACAGCTGTGTCTCGGAAATCGCCCGCTCCTCCCTGGCCCAGTATAAATCCAGTATCTCCGTATCTCTCAATGTCCGCCCTCCCGCTCTTCGTTCTCCGTTCCCTTTTTCCGCCCCTGTTCACATCCCGAAAACCGCCTGTACAAATGCTGTACAAATACAGATGCCCGCCGCCTTTCTGCCTCTATAGACGACAACCGCCGGCAATAGTTTCCGTCTGTCCCAAAAATCTTACAGTCCCACGTCCCCGCGGAGGTTTCCCCCATATGCCGGAAAGGATTGCCCCGGCAAAACAGGCAATCCTTTCATAGATGAAACATGTATTTACTGTCAACGCCTCCGCCGCCTCACATCAACGGGGCCACAAGCCGCATAATCCTTCCCAGCGCCCTGTCCGTCAGCTTCAGCTTCTTATAGTCCTCCGCTTCCACCCGGATACACTTTTTCAGGGTATCCTGTATATCCTGTTCCATTACGGCGACCTGTGAATTCCGGTAGAGAACCAGGCCGCATTCAAAATGATGGTACAGGCTGCGGTAATCCAGATTCACCGTCCCCACCACCGCCTTCACATCATCGGACACGAATACCTTCGCATGAACAAATCCCGGCTCGTATTCAAAGATCCGGACGCCTGCCTCCAGCAGCTGGTTGTAATAGGTCTTCGCCAGCATAAAGGCATACTTTTTGTCCGGAATATGAGGCATGATGATAATGACCTCCACGCCCCTTTTTGCCGCGTACGTCAGCGCCATAATCATCCTGTCGTCCGGAATCAGGTATGGCGTCATAATGTGTACATAAGTGTGCGCCGTATTGATAATGTCCAGATAAACCATCTCTCCCACACGCTCCGGTCCCAGCGGGCAGACACTGTAGGGAATGGCAAAACCGTCGCCGGGCAGAGACGCGTCCGGCGGCAGCATGTATTTTTCATAAGCCTCCGGCAGGCGCTGTGATTCGTTCCACAGTTCCAGAAACATGTAAGTAAAACGCTCCACGGCATCGCCTTTCACCATGGCGCCCGCATCCTTCCAGTGCCCGAAGCGGTCCTTCCGGTTGATATACTCGTCCGCAAGGTTGATGCCGCCGGTAAATGCCGTCTTTCCGTCAATCACCAGAATTTTGCGGTGATCGCGATTGTTATAGTGCGGTGAGAAAACGGGCTTTATGGGCGCAAACATTTTGCATCGGATGCCTTCTTCCTCCAGCATATCCGGAAAGAAGCTTGGCAGATTCCACAGCACATTGGTACCGTCGTACATAAACCGCACCTCCACGCCCTGCTTCGCCTTTTCCTTCAGTATATCCAGAATCTCCCCCAGCATATCGCCGCTGGACACAATAAAAAATTCAATGAAAATATACTTTTCTGCTTTCTTCAGTTCTTCCTTCATATCCACAAACTGGCTGTCGCCCAGCGGATAATATTTTACCTGCGTGCCGTCGTATACGGGGCTGTTGTCACATTTTTCCAGATAATGCGCCAGCTGTCCCATATGCGGGTTGGACCTGCGGAGCCGCTCCCTGACTGCCGCCCTTGGACGCACATACTTCTTCGTATTTTCCGACTGCTCCATAAGCCTTGCATACAGCACCTTCGTGCCTGGCTGGCTTACGATGGTGACATAAAAAATAGCGCCGAACACCGGAAAGACCGCAATTGGCAGCATCCATGACAGCTTCAGGTCCGGATTGCCCGGATCATTGAAAATATACACCACCGCCACGGCACTGACCGACAGGAAAAGGGCATAAAACAGGTAACTGTAATTCCGCAGGAGGATATATCCCACACACATCAGCGCCAGCTGCACCAGAAACCCCAGCAAAATCATCGCCGTCCTGCCGTAAATAACAGTCTTAATCCCGCTTATCGTCGCGTTTACCCTTTCTCCCATGCTTAAAGTACTCTTCATGATCTATCTCCCGGCCCTAACTACTGCTTCTTTACACCCTTTTCAGGATCCAGAAATCCGTCCAGATTTACAAGGCACCGATACAGTATCTCCATTTCTTCCTCATTCAAATCTCTCACAATGGCTTTAATCATCTTTTTGTGAAAATCACGGTGATGGTAAAAAGCCTTTTTTCCTTTTTCCGTGAGAAGAATGTATACTACACGTTTGTCTTTCTCGCTTCGTTCCCGCTTAATATAACCCTTTCTGTCCAAGCCGTTCATGTTCGTAGTCAGCGTACCCACAGTGACACCCAGTCTGTGGGCTATCTGTGACATGTTTCTGGGTTCTTCCACACCGATTGCTTCTATAATGTGCATGTCATTATTGGTAATGTCGCTGTATTCCTCCGTAATGACTGCCTTCGCCTCCATATCCATCACATGGTTGAACAGACTCACCAGCAGTTCGTTTATGAAGCGTTTTGTATTCTGCACCATGTCGTCTATGCTTATCCTCTCCGGAGTACATCCTGAATTCCGTACCAGTATACCCAAATTCCATATAAATATAAATTTACCAACTTTTACAAAAAAGTCAATAGAAACTTTACCACTCCAGGACACAGGCTCCGCAGGTAAGACCTGCGCCGAAACCGGAGAGTACCAGGCGCATTCCCGGCTTCAGTTCGCCTTTTCTGTTCAGTTCATCCAGCAGCAGCGGTATAGACGCGGAAGAAGTATTTCCCACCCGCTCCAGATTCGTCGGAAAATGCACCTCATCCGCCCCCAGGCGTTTGGATATTCCCTCTATAATACGGCGGTTTGCCTGATGCAGCACAAACAGCTCCACATCCCCCACAGCAATCCCCGCTTTTTCCAGCGCCTCTTCAATGGTCTTTGGAATCTGGCGCACCGCAAATGAAAAAATCTCCCTGCCGTCCATTTTTAAATAGTTTTTCTCTGAAATCCGCCGAAAGAACGGATTCTCCAGAGTCCTGCCCACACAGGACAGCACATCTCCCTTGTTCCCGTCCGAATGCTGCACAAATCCCAGGATCCCTCCGTCCCCGCATTTTTCCACATACACCGCGCCGGCACCGTCGCCGAACAGGATACAGGTCCCCCTGTCCTCCCAGTCCACTATCTTGGACAGCACTTCACTGCCGGCAATCAGCGCATTCCTGTAAATCCCGCTTTCCACATATGCCCACGCCGTATGCAGGGCGAACAAAAAGCCGGCGCAGGCCGCATTCAGGTCAAATGCCGCGGCATTCCCGGCTCCGATTTCTTTCTGTACCTGGCATGCCGCGCAGGGCGCCACATTTTCAGGCGAACAGGTTGCCACCAGGATCAGTTCCACTTCATCCGCGCTTTTACGCGCATTTTCCAACGCAAGAACGCACGCGCGGGAGGCAAGGGAGGCGACGGTTTCCCCTGTTGATATATGCCTGCCGGCAATTCCGGTACGCTCCCTGATCCACTCGTCGGAAGTGTCCACCAGTTCCGTGATTTCTTCGTTTGTAACCGCCCTTTCAGGGAGGGCGCTCCCCGTTCCTAATATTCGTATTGACATTTTGGTTTTCCTATTCCAGTTCCGCATTGCCCCTTCCGGTACCCTCACCCGGATGCCGGAAAGGCAAATGCTGTTTTTCCAGTTCCGCACCACCCCTCCCGGTACCCTCACCCGGATACCGGAAGGGCAGATGCCGTTTTCCAGTTGCGCATCGGCGCGTCAGAATCTCCGGAAACGATCGTAGCGCTGTGCAGCGATTTCCGCCCCGGTCATGCCGCGGTAGCGTTCCAGAAATATCTTAATCTGCTCCTTCAGGCAGCCGCCGATTGCCTCGGCCGTATCCTGGTCGGCGCCGCCGAATTCGGGAATGATTTTTTCTATGACATGAAGCTGCTTCAAATCCTGGGCCGTGATGCGCATAACCTCGCTGGCCTCCTTTGCCCTGGAGGCGTCCTTCCATAAAATCGAAGCAAAACCTTCCGGGGACAGGATGGAATAGGTGGCATTTTCCAGCATCCATACCTCGTTTCCCACGGCGGTAGCCAATGCGCCTCCGCTGCCGCCCTCCCCGATGAAAATGCACAGTACCGGCACCTTCAGGGCAGACATCTCACACAGGTTTCTCGCGATTGCTTCCCCCTGTCCCCGCTCTTCGGCCTCGATGCCGCAGAAGGCGCCGGAAGTATTGATAAAGCTGACAATGGGACGGTTGAACTTCTCGGCCTGCTTCATAAGGCGCAGCGCCTTGCGGTAGCCTTCCGGCATGGGCATTCCGTAATTCCGGCGCTGGCACTCCGCCATGTCCTTCCCCTTGTGGTCCGCAATCACAGTCACCGGCTGGCCGTCCAGGAAGCCAATCCCGCCGATAATCGCCGGATCGTCCCTGAAGCATCTGTCCCCGTGGGCTTCCACAAAATAGTCAAATATGACATCCATGTAGTCAGGCGCGCCGGCGCGCTCCAGCCTTCGGGCCGCCTTGACCTTCTCCCAGACGCTCTTGGGCCGGATCGTCCACTCTTTCTCTTTCAGGATCTCGTTCAGGATAAAATGAAAGTCGCTGCCCGGTGCAAAATCCGCGTATTCCCCTTCCCGGCACTGATGTGCCCTGACCAGGAAATAAATGGTTTTCTTGAGATTTTTTCTCTCCACAATGCCGTCTATAATACCGTGTTCCACCAGGAACTCGGCAGTCTGGAAGCCTTCCGGCAGCTCCTGGCCGATGGTCTGGCGAATGACCCTGGGTCCCGCAAAACCGATCAGCGCCCCCGGTTCCGCCATAATCACGTCGCCCAGCATGGCAAAGCTCGCCGTTACGCCTCCCGTGGTGGGATCGGTGAGTATGGTGGTATACAGCAGCCCTGCCTCTCCCAGCTTCCGGATTGCGGCGGAAGTCTTGGCCATCTGCATCAGCGAAATAATCCCCTCCTGCATTCTGGCGCCTCCGGAACAGCAAAACAGGAAAACCGGCAGCCGCTTTTCGACGGCCCGTTCCAACGCGGCGGTGATTTTCTCCCCCACCACCTGGCCCATACTTGCCATCAGAAACCTGGAATCACAGATTCCCAGTACAATATCTTCCCCGAACACCTTGCACTGCCCCACCACCACAGCCTCGTCCAGGCCGGTTTTCTCCCTTGCCGCCGTGATTTTCTCCTCATAGCCCTCATAGGCCAGCGGGTTGCGCATGGGCATATCCGTAAACCAGGGTTCAAACGTATGAGGGTCCGCCACCATGCGGATGCGGTTAGGCACCTTGACCCTGAAGTAACTTTCACATTCATAGCAAATATACTTCCGTTTAGCCACCCGGCCCCGGTCTACCATCCTGCCGCATTTGGGACAGCGGATGAGATAACCGTCATCCCCCTCCTGCGCTCCGGTATTATTCTTTCCGTTATCTGTTTGTATCCGGGTATTTTCAGCGGGCTTCTGCCGCTCCGCCAGCCTTGTAAAAAAGGCAGCCCTTTTCTCCCTGCCGGTCTTTTTTATCGACTTCTTCATTATATAAATGCCTCCTGCACATACTTCCCCCCATGCCGACGCGTTTGTTACTTTCCTACCGCAAACGTCAGTTCCGCTTCCGCCACCGCTTTTCCGTCCACGAATGCCCTGGCCCTGCCCACACCCATGGCTCCCTTCATCTTAATGATCTCGGTCTCCAGCATCAATACATCTCCCGGAACCACCTTCCTGCGGAACTTTGCCCTGTCGATTCCGGCAAAATAAGCAGTATGCCCTTTCCATTCAGGCAGTGAGAGAATGGCAACCGCCCCCACCTGCGCCAGGGCTTCCATGATCAGTACTCCCGGCATCACGGGATGTCCCGGAAAATGCCCCTGAAAAAAAGGTTCGTTCACGGTAACACATTTCTTTCCAAGGGCCCGTACCCCTGCTTCCAGCTCCTCTATTGTATCTATCAGCAAAAACGGATATCTGTGAGGTATGATATCCATGATTTCCCGTGTATTATATATCGCCATATCAAACACTCCTGTTTCTTCTTTTCTATGTGCTGCCGGAGCGCTCCACAGGCGCCGTCGGCTTTCCGGCCCTTATCTTACCCGGCCATACGCTGCCCGCGGCGCTTCCCATTGCCGGCCTGCCTCCCGGAACCCGCGGCCTGTGCCGTGCATTCCTCAGGCATCCGGCTTGCCCACCAGAATACTGGCATTATGCCCTCCAAATCCCAGGGAATTGCTCAGGGCAAACGGAACCGCCTCCTCATGGCTCTCCATGCAGTAGTCCAGATCCATCTCGCCCTCGGTCTCCCGCAATCCCACCGTCCTGTGGATAAAATCCTCCTGCACAGCCTTTACACTCACAATAAACTCCACCGCCCCTGCCGCGCCCAGAAGATGGCCTATCATGGACTTGGTGGAATTGATGCGAAGCTTCCCTGCATGTTCGCCGAAGGCCAGCTTCACCGCCCTGGTCTCAAACAGGTCATTGTGATGGGTTCCCGTACCGTGGGCATTGATATAAGTCAGTTCTTCCGGCTTTACGCCTCCGTCCTCCAGGGCGTTCAGCATGGCCCTGGCAGCGCCGGATCCGTCTTCAGCAGGAGACGTAATATGGTAGGCATCCGAGGAACAGCCGTATCCCAGCACCTCCGCGTAAATACGCGCGCCCCGCTTTCTGGCATGCTCCAGCTCCTCCAGCACCACGATGCCCGCACCCTCTCCCATGACAAACCCGCTCCGGTCCTTGTCAAAGGGTATGGAACATCTCTCGGGATCCGTGCTTCCGGAGAGGGCGGTCAATGCCGAAAATCCCGCAATGCCAAGGGGCGTCACCGACCCTTCCGTCCCTCCTGCCACACAGGCGTCCAGCTCGCCGTACTGGACGGCACGGAAAGCCTCCCCGATGGAATTCGTCCCGGTGGCACAGGCAGTCACCACGTTTAGGCTTTTTCCCTTCAGGCCATAGGCAATGCTTACATTTCCCGCCGCCATGTTGGAAATCATCATCGGCACGAAAAGAGGGCTTATCCTGGAAGGCCCTTTTTCCAGCATTTTGCCGTACTCCCTCTCCACTGCCTGCAGGCTTCCCACGCCGCTTCCCACAAAACAGCCTATCCGGTAAGGGTCTTCCGCCTCCATATCCAGTGCCGCGTCCCTGATAGCTTCGCCTGCAGCGGCAACCGCATACTGGCAGAATACTTCCATCCGCCTGGCTGTCTTTTTGTCCATATAATCTTCCGCCCGGAAATCTTTGACCTCCGCAGCCAGCTTGCATTTATAATCGGCAGTGTCAAACCCGGCAATGGGCGCGAAACCTGTTTTCTCCTCCCGGATACCGTTCCAGAACGCATCCATACCGGTGCCGATGGGCGTCACCGCCCCCATGCCCGTCACTACAACTCTTTTCCGCATATTCATATCCTGTCCTTTACAGTTATTTCCCCGCAAATTGCAGGGCATTCGTCAGGAGACACCTGGGCTTTCAGGGAAGTCCAACCCCACAGCCGCCTCACATAGCCATACCGCCGTCCACGCAGATGACCTGGCCGGTGATGTAGTCCGATCTGCCGCCCGCCAGAAACGCCACCAGACCGGCCACGTCTTCCCCGCTTCCCATTCTTCCCATGGGAATGGCTGCAAGCATATTTTCCCTGACCTTTTCGTTCAGGGCATCTGTCATCTCCGTATTGATAAAGCCGGGTGCCACTGCATTGACACAGACGCCGCGCCCGGCAAGTTCCCTGGCCACGCTTTTCGTCAATCCGATAAGCCCTGCCTTGGACGCGGCATAGTTGGCCTGCCCGGCATTTCCCATCACCCCCGTCACGGAGGAAATATTGATAATTTTGCCGCTGCGCTGCTTCAGAAAATACCTGGAAAAATGGCGTATGGTATTGAACGCCCCTTTCAGGTTCGTGTCCAATACCCTGTCGTACTCCGCCTCCGTCATACGCAGAATCAGATTGTCTTTCGTAATGCCCGCGTTATTCACCAGAATATCCAGCCGGGCATACTTCCGGATGACTTCTTCCGCCATTTTGCCGCATGCATCATAATCGGATACATCACAGCCGATTGCTTCCCCCTGTCCGCCCGCTTTCTCAATCTCTGCCGCCACTTCCAGGGCGCGTTCCCTGGAACCGTTATAGTTTACCAACACTACGGCGCCCATTTCCGCCAGTGTCAGGGCAATGCTCCTGCCAATCCCGCGGCCTGCACCGGTCACCAGCGCCACCTTGCCTGCCAGTTCTCCCCCGGACGGGCATGTGCGCTTTTCTGCTGCTTCCTTTTCCACTCTTCCTTGTCCTCTCTTACTTCATTTCCACGATCTTGCCTTAACTCCTGCCTGCCCCCGGCAGTACCACCGCAGCCGGCTTTCACCGGGAATGCCCTGCCGCCACAGCCTCCTTACGAAATCTTAATTGCCTTCCCGGCAATCCGGAATGCACGCAAGGTCTTCCACCGTTCCTACATTGATTACTTTCACGTCACGGCTCATTTTCTTCAGAAATCCCGCAAGGGTCTTTCCTGGCCCTATCTCGATGAAGGTATCCACGCCGTCTGCCAGCATCAGCTCCATACTCTCACGCCATCTCACGGTGGAGGACACCTGCCTTGCCAGGAGTTCTTTTATGGGAGCGGACTCCGTTATGTAGGAAGCTTCCACATTGCATATATAGGGAATCACGGGACGCCTTACCTGGACCCCCTCCAGTTCTGCCGCCAGCTTTGCCCCGGCTCCGGCAAGCAGCCCGGAATGGAAGGGACCGCTGACCTTTAAGGGAATGCACCGCTTTGCCCCGGCTTCCAACAGGCTGGCGGAAGCTGCCTGCACCGCCCCTGCCTCCCCGGTAATGACGATCTGGCCCGGGCAGTTGTCGTTGGCAATGGAGACGACGCCTTCGGTCCCGGCGCAGATATTGCGGATTTTCTCAGCATCCAGCCCCAGCACCGCGCTCATGGCGCCTCCCTCCGGATAAGCCTCCTGCATATAGATGCCTCTGCACCGAATCAGCCAGAACAGCTGGGGCAGTTCCATTACGCCCGCCGCTGCCAGCGCGCCGTACTCTCCCAGGCTCAAGCCCGCGGTACAGTCCGCCCGAAGGCCTTTTTCCTCCAGAACCTTCAGGATTGCCACTTCCGTGGCCAGCATGGCAATCTGCGTATACTCCGTAACATCCAGTCTGTCATTTTCCGTGAAGCACAGTTCCCCCACATCCAGCCCGGTTGCCTCGCCCGCCGCCACATAGACCTTTTTCGCCGTGTCAAAGGCATCGAAGAAATCTTTTCCCATGCCGCAGTACTGGGCACCCTGGCCCGGAAAAATAAATGCTGTCTTTCCCATAATTTTTATCCAATTCCGCATCCGTCCTTCCTGCCGGCTGCAGGTGGATGCTGTTTTATTTTACTTAAAATAACGCTGTCTGCAGTTCACCCAGGACGCTTCTGCAGCCCTCTGTCACGTCGCGGATGATTTCGCTGCAGCTCTCTTCCTTCTTCACCAGCCCCGCAATCTGTCCTGCCATCAAAGTGCCGTTCACGGTATCGCCTTCCACCACGGCCTTCCGCAGTGCGCCCAGCGTCATCTGCTCCAGCTCCTCGAAGGGTGCCCCCGCCTTTTCCCGCTTCAGGTATTCCCGGGTCATGGCGTTGCGCAGCTGTCTGACCGGATGTCCGTGGCTCATACCTGTCACTTCGGAGTCAATGTCTTTGGCCGCAATGATTTTTGCCTTATAATTGGGATGTACCACGGACTCTTTCGCCGTGACGAAGCGGGTTCCCATCTGTACCGCCTCGGCCCCCAGCATAAATGCCGCCGCAAGCCCTCTGCCGTCCGCAATCCCGCCTGCCGCAATCACCGGAATCCGCACCGCGTCCGCCACCTGGGGAACCAGTGCAAAGGTAGTGGTGGATCCGATATGCCCGCCGGACTCCATCCCCTCCGCCACAACCGCGTCGGCGCCGCCGCGCTCCATCATTCTCGCCATGGCAACGCTGGCCACCACGGGAATCACCTTTATGCCGTTTTCCTTCCACATGGCCATATACTTGCCGGGGTTGCCCGCGCCGGTGGTCACCGCCTTCACGCCTTCCTCCGCCGCCACTCGGGCGATTTCGTCCGCTTCCGGGTTCATCAGCATAATATTCAGGCCAAAGGGCTTATCCGTCAGTTCCCTGCATCGGCGAATCTGCTCCCGCACGAAATCCGCACCGGCTCCGCCGGCACCGATGATGCCGAATCCCCCGGCCTCGGAGACAGCCGCAGCCAGGTGATATTCAGCCACCCATGCCATACCGCCCTGAATGACCGGATACGCTATTCCCAAAAGTTCCGTTACCCTTGTCTTCATATCCGCCCTCATTCAGTCCAGTTCCACGCCCTTGTCTGTCAAGTACTTCATCACATCCCCTACGGTGAGCAGCTGCTCCAGGTCCTCGGAGGGAATCTCTATGCCGAATTCATCCTCCAATGCCATAACCATCTCAAATAAATCCAGGGAATCCGCTTCCAGATCCTCTTTGAAACGGGTGCTTTCCGTGATTTCTGCCCCTTCTGCGTTTAATTTCTCTTCGATGACTGCCTTTAATTTGTCAAACATTTCTTCTCCTCCTGATTTCATTTTCGTATTTGTGTTATGGTTTTGATTACCATGTATCAGAGTATAAGACTCAATATGTTTGATTTTCAAATTATTTGATAATCAAACTTTTTAAGATAATAACGCAGCCGAGGGGATTTGTCAATAGCGTATCCGGTAAAATCTTCAAAAATCTTGACAATATCAGGAATTGTGCTATCCTGTATCTATAAAACATACAAATTTCCCGAACACAATGGTATGAAATCCAAACCGTCTAAATCTCATTCCGAAACTCCATGCTTCGATTCCCTTTTTTAACCTGCAAGGCCGGAGTTTGCTGCCACCGCCGAAAGCCCACAGCCTGCGGAACCGAAAACCCATGGGACAGCGACGCAATGAAATCGGAAAACGGGAAACAAAGGAGCCTGCATGTCCGCATATAATATAAAAGAAGCCTCCGGCGCCTCCATCCGGCCGGAACGGCTGATGAAAAAAAATTTCTATCCGATTACGGATTTCGGGGCTTCCCCGGAAGCTTCCCCCGTCCGAAACACCATGGCAGTCAACCGCGCCGTCCAGGCGGCCTCTGCAGGGGGCGGTACCGTGGTGATCCCCGGCGGTACTTATTCCGTCTACACCATCCTCCTGGCATCAAACGTGAACCTCTTCCTGGAGGAGGGGTCCGTCCTGGCCGCAGCCAGGACCGATATCCGCCATTCCTACCAGAAGCAGGAGGGGGAAGGCGGCAATTATGAAGAGCCGGAAATAAATCCCTGCGTGGGAATCCAGGATCACGGGCATACTTACTTCGCCAACAGCCTGGTATACGGCGTTGACCTGGAAAACGTCATGATATACGGAAAGGGCCTTTTCACCGGCGGACGCTTTGACGAAGACGGCATTCTGGAATATGTACTCCAGGGCGGCGACCCGGCAGAGCCCACGTCCCGCAGGGCGAGAGGGCACCGGGGAGAATGGTTCGGCAATAAGGGCATCGCCCTGGTCCGTTGTCAAAATGTGGTTCTGAAGGATTTTGCCGTCACGATTGGGGGGCATTTTGCCGTCATTGCCGAAGGCTGCGAAAATCTGTACGCGGAGCATCTTCTGGTGGATACCACAAGGGACGCCTTCGATATCGACTGCTGCCGTGACGTCACCGTACGCCATACCGTCTGCAATTCCCTTACCGACGACGCGCTGTGCCTGAAGGCTTCCTTCGGCGCGGGCATCTTCAAACCGCTGGAAAACGTGCTGATTGAAGACTGCACTGTCAGCGGATATGACGCGGGCAGTGTCCATGCCGGAGAATATACCCGGGACAAGCTGATCGCGCTGGACCGCTGCGGTCCCACCGGACGGGTAAAATTCGGCACGGAATCCACCTGCGGCTATCACCGGGTGACCATACGCCGGGTAAATTTCCACCGTTCCCGGGGCTTTTGCCTGGAAGCCGTGGACTGCTCTTCCCTGACGGACGTGATTTTTGAGGAATGCAGGTTTGACAATGTGTCCAGTTCCCCCATCTACATACGGGCGGGTGACAGGGGCCGTTTCCCCGTAACCGGAAACGGCGCTTCCACGGAATACCCCGCCCCCGCCGGAGAGGTACGGCTGGATAACCGGAACTGGATTCTGCCCAATGCCAAGGCCTTTCCCGCTTATCCCGCAAAGCGCTACGCTCCCCATTACAATCGGACCAGGACAGTCACCGTTGACGGGCATTCCTTCTTCGAAATCGTTGACGGCACACACCCCACGGAATGCAATCCGGCCAATTATGAGGAACGGGACTGGCATTTTTATCTGAAAACCTGGCACGGCGCGGCATACGCAGAAACACAATCCTGCAAAACCGGGGAAAATGTCTCAAGAACGGCGGCCGACGCCGAAGCAGCGCCATGCAGCAGGGACAACGCGGCGCCCGGAACCGGTAATGATGCCGGCACCGGCGTCCTGGGAAGCTATTGCCCCGATGACAGCCGAGAGATTACAGAAGCAGACCTGCCTCTGTATGCCAATGCCATTGGCTGTGAAAAAATGGCATATGTGTCAGATATTTTAATTCGTGACATAACCGTCACAAATGCAGATCCCCGCTATCCCATCCTCCTTATGGGATTAACGGATTCCCATATTAAAAATGTCGTCCTGGAGAATATTTCCGTGGAATACAGAGGCGGGCTCTCCATGGAACATGCCGTGGAGCAGCGGCAGCTGAATACGGAATGGAAATACGCCCAGTTCCACGCGAAAGAGCATGTACAGAGCCTTCCCTGGCTGGTAAACACCTTTTTCCTGAAAAACGAAGGGCTGCTGCCCCGGGCAGACTGGGACGCCGTGAAGAACTGCTGGCGTGACAATCCCTACAATGTGCCGGAGCTTCCCGAAGTATATCCCGAGTCCAGCAATTGGGGCATCCTTCCGGCTTACGGGCTCTTTGCAAAGCATGTGGACAATCTGACACTTAAAGACATCCGTTTTTCCTACCGGGTGCCCGACGGCAGGCATGTATGTGTATTTGACGATGTAAACGGGGTATCCGTGGACGGGCTGGAAGCCTGCTGCAAAGCGGGCCTGGCTCCCATTGCGGTGGTCACCGACCATTACAGGAGGCACACCAATGCGGAAAATGTCCCCGGCCAGCCTTATTTCACCACAAAAGTGACAGGATTGTCGATTTTAAAGCCCCTGATCTTACATACGGAAGATGACACAAACGTCCCCTGGGTTCAGGAAGCGGAGATCAACGCCCCTGCCCCCGGTACACCCCCTGACAGCCTGTATCCCTATCCCACAGTACCCTGTGCGGAATCGGGGTATCGCTTTGAAGTGGATACGGACGATTATCCGCTTCCGCTTACGGTGTACCGCCCCTTTATCCATCCTGTTGCCCCGGTACGTCTTGCGGCGGGACAGGCTTATTCCGTGGTACTGACGGTGCGCAATCCCGCCAGCGATATCTCCCCGGAAGCGGATAACGGCATTATCTACAACGAACAGGCCGCACGCCTGAATTACGGCGTGAAAGGTATGGACGTGCCGCTTGCCTTAAGCTGTGAAAATCTGCCGGAGGGCGCCGTATTTGAGCCTGACAGCCGCCGCTTTTCATGGACGCCCGCCAGGGGACAGACAGGGAAATATGAGATTGTCTTCGTGGTGGATGACGGCGTGCTGCCGGAAAAGATGACATTGAAAATCACGGTAGCCCCATAAATCGGGGCTGCATGGCAATAAACCGACAGAGAGGGATTATCCATGAAATATCAGACGGATTATGATTTTATTCTGGCGCAGCTGAAAGCGGTGACGGAATCTGAAACTGATACCATCGCCAACCTTGCCAATGCTGCCGCCGTGCTGCAGATGAACCTGAATGAGATTAACTGGGTGGGATTCTACCTGGTAAAGGATGGCCGGCTGGTACTGGGTCCCTTCCAGGGGAGGCCTGCCTGCACACGGATCGACTTCGGAAAAGGGGTCTGCGGAACCGCTGCCGCCGACGGCGTCACACAGCTTGTACCCAATGTGCATGAATTTCCGGGGCATATCGCCTGCGATGGCGCTTCCAATTCGGAAATCGTCATTCCCATGTTTCATGGGGGAAAACTGACAGCCGTGCTGGATATCGACAGCCCTGTCTTTCACCGGTTCACGGAAGCTGACCGGGACGGCCTGGAGCGATGTGCAGCAGCAGTATCCCGGGCGTGCCTTGATTTTCCCAGCTGATTCATTTTCCCAACTGATCGGCAGGATAAGTGCGCTGGCTCACGGTGTCCCGGGCGTGCCAAAATTTTCCAGGCCCGCAAAGTATGCGGTGAAGCTACTTACATCACCGTATCCGCATCCAGAAAAGCCCTGGAACCCGTGGCTCCCCTCTGCCCCTGGTATTTACCGTTATAGGGATGCATTGCCACATCATCCATCCGCGAAAAGACAAGCTGTCCCACCCGGCGTCCTGCCTTCAGCTCAATGGCACAGCGGTTCACATTGTACAGTTCAAGGGTTATCTCACCTTTGAAACCCGGGTCTACCCAGCCTGCGTTCTGGATGAACAGCCCCATCCTTCCCAGGGAGCTTCTGCCCTCCACAAAGGCGGTCAAATCGTCCGGAAGTTCAAAGTATTCCATGGTGGTCGCCAGGACGAACTGATTCGGCAGCAGGACATAGGTGTCACTTTTGATGGTTTTGTATTTGATTTCCTTATCCAGCGTAATGATACCGGTGGGAGAATCCTCCACAATGCTGAACGTGTTGCCCAGCCGGATATCCACGCTGGCCGGCTGCACCTGGTCCTTCTCCATGGGCCTAATCTGCAAAGTCCCGCTTTCCAGCATTTTATAGATTGTTCTGTCTGATAATACCATTACAGTCCTCCTCATCCTTTGTTTCTCATCCGGCTTTCTTCACGCCGCTTCCTTCTATGGACACAGGGCTGAAGCTGCGCAAATATCCCTTTTCAATGCCGAACTTACGGATAAGTATATCACACAAAGCAGAAATCAGCAATCATTGCGTTGGCTTTTTGCAGCTGCGCCGAAATTCCGTTTCCGGAAACATACGATTCCCTGCCTCCTGATGAAACCCGGCGAGCTTATTTTCTCTCATCCAGATACAGCTGCACCCGGTTATTTATTACCAGGCTCACTTCCTCCGCGCTCTTGCTGCCATTGAAATAGTCCTTCGCCTCCTCCTGAATGATTGCGAGGATGGGAGCGGTCCGCATGGGCAGAGGTCTGGCGTCCTCGATGGCTTTTTTGTATGCCTCCACCTTTTCGTCGGATGTATTTTCCCCGTGGTAAACGGGAATGCATCCCTTTCCATTATCCTCAAAGCGGGGTTCGGTAAGCCACCAGAGTTCCCATTCCAGCCATTTGTCAAAGGATTCCCGGTGCACGGGAGGCAGGTAGGCTTCCTCCCTGTACTGGATCTCCTCTCCCAGCAGAAAGGCGATAAACTCCCATGCCCCCTCCTTGTTGGGGGAGTTGGCATTGACAGCCATGGTATACAGCGGATAGGATACCACATGGCAGCCGCTGTCAAAGAGGGTGCCCACAGATACCGTTTCCTCTGCCATTTGTTCTGCCGGACTGCTGAATTTAAAAAAGTTATGCATACCTATCCTGTGGGTAATCTCCGGTTCCAGGCTCCTTCTGTCGTTGTAGCCGTACCTCCTGGCAGCTTCCAACAGCTTTTCGAACAGGGGCGTATTGAAGTCGCAGGCGGCCTTGGAATCTTTATTCCCGCTGCCCCAGTCCACCATCCCCCAGAGGCTTTCCGAACCCTGCAGGAATGTATTCAGCAGCTCCCCGGAGGTAAGTCCGTATCTGTAAACCGAACTTTCCTCCCTGGCCAGCAGTGCGTCCGCCAGAGTCTCAATGTCCGGCGTCTCCGCGCATCCCAGTACCTCCGCATCCATTTCCTCATAGTAAATGTCCATCTTTGGTGTAATGCTGTAAATTTTATCTCCCTGGCGCCATGCGGAGAAAGTCAGGGGAAAATAATCCTCCTCCCGGATGCCGGAAGCCTCCATGTAGGGATTGAGTTCCTCCAGGGCGCCCTTCTCCATCATTCCGCTGATATAATCCTGGAGGAGCTCGCTGCCGCACAGGATGTCAGGCCCCTTCCCTGCCCCTACCTGGACGCTGGTGAGCCGGGCATAGTCCTCCACGTCATTGCCGTAACCGCAGGTTTCCAGAATGACATGATAGTCACTGCCCTTCTGGTTAAACAGCGCTGCTTTCTCGGAAAGCCAGTATTCCTCATTGAAGATTCCCCGTACCACCACAGGGGTTTTTTCCACTTTTTCTATATGCATCCTTTCCATGGTGTATCTGTGGGCTTCCCTGTGGGCCAGAAGCGATTCAATGGTACCGTCCTCCAGTACCCGGAAGTCCTGGATTTCCCAGTCAAAACGCAGTGCAAAGGCTGTGCCGTCAGCATACAGAAGGGGGGATGCGCTCTGCGCATGTATGTCCAGGGAATCAATCCTCTGGCTGCTTGCCCGTGCGGGAGAGCTCCCTGCAGTCCCCAGGCTGCTTGACCAGTCGCCAATGAAATTCCACTCCATCCGGGATTCCGGAACCGGCTGGCCGGTATCCGGGTTTAGCTCTTCCAGAATCTCCATGCGTGTTTCGTAGTCACTCAGCAGCAGGAAAATCCTTCCGTCCCCTGTCTGACAGATATCTTCCAGTATGTAACCCGGTTCCAGGGCGGTTTTGTACTGAATCCCGCCAGTGGATGAAATCTTCATAACAGTGCTTATGTTCGTGTATTGTCCGTCAATCTTGTGGGGGTTTGTGCGGTAAAAATAGCAGTTCTTATCCTGGTCCACATATCCCTCGTATCTGGCTTCCACAAAGGCGTTGTCATTGTCAGAAAGCCCGGAAGCCAGCAGCTCCCGGCTTCCGTCCGTCCTGTACAGATAGATGGACACTCCCGCAGGAGACAGCTCGGACCAGAGCTGTGCCGGTTCCCCCATTGCGAACTGGGTGCCCAGCAGATTGTATACGGTGAGACCGAATAACTCAATATCGCCCGCATAATACTCCTCCGGATTCTTCTCCCATATCCCTAAGTCAAAAAGCTCTTCCGTCTCCACGGCCAGGTCATAGTATTCCGTCCGCTCTGTTACTGCAGTCAGGTCAGAACCGGGGGCAATGCCTATCCAGGGGCCTTCCTGCTCCGCCTTGTCCCCGCAGGCTGCCAGAAGCGCACAGGACAGAAGGACTGTCAGTGTGATTATTATTTTTTTCATTCTGTGTTTTGCCTTTCATGATATGATAATTGCTGGACAGGTTTTAAAAGGGATAGAAAAAATTTGTATTTAGCAATATAGAAAAGACGGAAGACAGCTGATGCCATCCTCCATCTTAACCGATAATTGAAATTATATCTTACTTCTATTATTTCTGCTTAAGTGTGTTTGAAAATTATCTTTCATATGTGCAGCTGGTACATTTGTTGCCTTTAAATGTATGACCACCAGTCCATTTCTTAATTTCATTCTCCCAACGTACATAATCACATTTGGGGCACCAAGACTTGGTTGCATACACATCATAATGCCCTGATGCATCATATGTAGAAGTCTTGAATACTTCGGGCTGTGACAACAAAAACGTATGGTCGCATGCCGCCGCTTTGGTCTGCAGCCCTCCAAAAGAAAATGCTCCCATAACAGTCAGACAACACATCAATACTCCAATTCCCCTTTTCAGTTTCATACAAATTCTCCTTTCGTCTTACAATTTCTGAAACATCAGTAACCAAAGCTGTATTTCTGATCCAATTGTACTCCAGATTCTGGAAAAATACAATAAAAAAGCTAATTTATTATGATTAATTTGTAGTGTTATGACCTGTGTTCATTGGACGCATGGGGACGGCATGCCATTTCATTTCCTCTCATCCAGATACAGCTGCACCCGGTTGTTAATCACCTGAATTATCTCTTCCACACGCTTGCTGCCGTTGAAATAGTCCTTCGCCTCCTCCTGAATGATTGCGAGGATGGGAGCGGTCCGCATGGGCAGGGGTCTGGCATCCTCGATGGCTTTTTTATAAGCATTCCGCTTTTCTGTCGAGGAGTTTTCACCGTAATAAACAGGCGAAAACTCCTTCCCTTTAATACGGTCCTTTTTCGTGAGAATCTCCAGCTCCCATTCCAGCCACTTGTCAAAGGATTGTCTGTGTACGGGAGGCAGATGAGCCTCTTCCCTGTACTGAATCTCATCCCCAAGCAAAAAGGCAATAAATTCCCATGCGCCTTCCTTGTTTGCGGAATTGGCATTGACAGCCATGGTATACAGCGGATAGGACACTGCATGGCAGCCGTCGTCAAACAGGGTTCCCACAGATACGAGTTCCTCTTCCTTTTGTTCTGCCGGACTGCTGAAACTAAAAAAGCCAGAAAGATTTATTCTATGGGTAATTTCCTGTTCCAAGGCTCTTCTGTCTTCATAGCCGTACCTTTTGGCGGCTTCCAGCAGCTTCGCAAACAGAGGTGTATTGAAATCGCAGCTGCCCGGAGAATCTTTATCCCCGGCTCCCCAGTCCACCATTCCCCAGAGGCTTTCCGAACCCTGCAGAAATGTATGCAGCAGCTCTCCGGAAGTAAGCCCTTCTCTGTAAAACCCGCTTCCTTCCCGAGCCAGCAATGCGTTCGCCAGCTCCTCTATCTCCGGCGGCGATCCGCTTCCAAGTACCTCCTGGTCCATTTCCTCGCAATAAACCTCCATCCTCGGCGTCACGCTGTAAATCTCCGCCCCCTGACGCCATGTGGAAAACACCAGCGGGAAATAATCCTCCTCCCGTATGCCGGAAGCCTCCATATAGGGATTCAGCACCTCCAGAGCGCCTTTTTCCAGCATTCCGCTAATATAATCGCTCAAAAGCGCACTGCCGCACAGAATATCCGGTCCTTTCCCTGCCCCTATCTGAACACTGGTGAGCCGGGCAAAATCCTCCGCATCATTGCCGGAGCCGCAGGTCTCCAGAACCACATGATAATCTTTGCTTTTCCGGTTAAACAGCGCAACGATATCCGAAAGCCAGCTATCCTGCTCAAAAACGCCGCGCAAAACCACAGGGGTTTTTTCTACCTTTTCCATATGCATCCTTTCCCGGATGCACTTCTGCCCGGACCTATCTGTCCAGAGAAACTCCATGGTACCGTCTTCAAACACCCGAAAATCCCAAAGCCGCATGTAAATATGCCAGCTATAGCCTGTTCCGTCAAAATACAGGAGCGGAGATATTTTCTGTGCCGCCATGTCCACGGAATCAATCCCCCGAAGAGTCGTCCGTGCAGGAGAGACACCTGCAGTCCCCAGACTGCTTATCCATGCATCAATCGAATTCCACTCCATGCGAGACTCCGGAATTACCTTTCCTGTTTCTGCGTTAAATTCTTCAAGTACTTCTTTTCCTGTCTCGTATTCATTCAACAGCAGATAGAGCCTGCCGTCCTCTGTCTGACAGATATCCTCCAGCTTGAATCCTGCTTCCAGACTTTTTTGATATGAGAGCTCACCTGTGGGAAGAAGCTTCATAACAGTACTCACAGGCGTGTATTCCCCGTTCATCTCAGGCCAGTTTATATAGTAAAGATAACAGTTCTTATCCTGATCCACATACCCCTCATATATCGCATCCGCAAAATCGTCATCATCATCAGGAAGCCCCGACACCAGCAGTTCCCGGCTGCCGTCTGTTCTGTACAGATAGAGATTCACCCCCAAAGGAGTCGCTTCGGACCAGAGCTGTGCCGGTTCCCCCATTGTGAATTGGGTGCCCAGCAGATTGTATATAGTGATGCCGCGTTCCTGTATATCAGTTGAATCATATTCCTCCGGATTCTTCTCCCATAGACCCAGGTCGAAAAGCGCCTCCGTCTCCACAGCCAGGTCATAATACTCCGTCCGTTCCGTTACGGCGGTCAGGTCGGAACCGGGGGCAATGCCTATCCAGGGACCTTCCTGGTCTGTTTTGGCTCCGCAGGCTGTCAGAAGCCCGCAGGCCAAAAAAACACCTCGTATAAATGCGTTTTTTTTCATCCTGTGTTTCGCCTCTCTTGAAGTGTTAATTGCCAGATATGACATTTCTGAACAAAATGAAGAAATATTCCAGTTTTTATCAATACAAGAAAGACGGAAGACAGCTGATGCCACCCTCCATCTCATCTTCCAACTCTGAAACCTCTAACGAATACTATTTCGTAATATATTAAGATATGGACAAATCACTTTACATAGTAGCATTCAACACAAATGTTTCCACTAAACCTATGAGGGGCTGCAAACACCTTATACTCATTTTCCCAACGCGTATAGTTGCAACGGGGGGCAAGAAAGCTTGGTTCCATACACTTTGTAATGTCCACTCGCTTCATAAGAATAACCCCTTTCTATATCCAATTCTGACTGTAATACTGTATGATCACATATTACGGCAGCCTTCGTATGAAGCACACCAAAAGAAAACACCCCCATAACAGCCATACAGCACATCAATACTCCAATTCTTCTTTTCAGATTCATTAAAACACTTCCCCTTTTTTTCATTAAAAATTAATTCTAAGTAACTTCGAAATTTCAGGCACCTGCAACTTACATATTCAGCATATCACTTTACTTACCTTTTGTACATATCAAAATTAGAAAATAAAATTTTCCAATTTTGATATGTACAAGTTACTATTGATATGATATCACTAATTATTCGGATTGTTTTCTGCTTTCCGGGAACTATGAAGAAATAACTCTGCCCTTTCGAAACAGAAACTCTGGTTTACCGTTTCCTGTCAGAATCCTGCAAATTTATTTCATAATACTTCCCAATGCGGCACATACATCCCTCGCATAAGTTGCAAGCACAGCGCTTCTCGTCTTTGCAACATCCACAACAGTTGTGAACACAAAAATTTCTTGTGAGACTATTTTCGTGTCGGACGGAAATCCTGCACCTGCCCCATATCCAGATGATAATAAGGCAATTAATCACCCGACTTCCACCGATACTGCTAAAGCAGCTTAGCCCCATCCGGATAAAAGTATTCGTATATTTTTTTGTTCTCATAGCCCCATGAATATCACCCTGTGCCACACTCAGGTAATACCCCTGAACGAGTTGTTTTCTGCAAAACGCTCGTTCTTTTTTAATAGCATCATCCTGTTGTTCCGGAGATTCCGTTTTGGGATAAATCCCCATCCTCAACTGATTTTCCCTAATCCATGCCTGGTCAAACAGAAAATACGGCACATCTCCCAATATTCTCTGCTGTCTGCATTCCAAAATCCCCGTGTCGCAGTATTCAGCTGCTTTATCATACCGGCCTGTCATACACATAAGCTGTGACAAGTCTGCCAAGATCACTGCATGCCACACCACATAGTGATCCCAGTCCATATAATTCCGCTCCACATTTGCCTTCAGCTTCAGCAGAAATTCCAACCATTTTTCCTGCTCATTCATAGAATGATATGCATTGGCCACTTCAATCAGGATATCAAACTCATTCCTGTTAAACGGCCATCCTGCTATATCAATATCATCCAGATCCGGAACCGTGTACCGCAGCGACTTCAGCAGTGTTTCCAGATATTCCCCCGCTGTTATCTTTCCTTTTTTCCAGTCAAGCAACGCTTTTATCGCCATCAAATACTGCTCATTTCTGGGATACCCAGGCACCAGAACGGACTCCAGCCCCTGCAGCTCCATCTCTGCCTCCTGGTATGCTTTTCGGATCACATGTGTATGAATCAAGGTTTTCAGCCTAAACCCGCTGCATTCCGTAACCATAACGGATGCATAGAACCGTTCCGGCAGCACCCCCATCTTCATCATGAGACGCCGGAATACCTCTATTTTTACCCTCTTCACACCGCCGTTTTCTATCCGCCGCAGAACCTGTACCGAGCATATCTCGTTTTTGTCCCTGTACATGTCGCAAGCCTGCCTGCGCCCATGGTACCGCAGCCATGAACCCTTTGGAACCCCGTTCTGTGCTTCCGTTTCCTTTCCGTCATATATCTGAACCAGTTCCTCCTGTGTCATCCCAAGGGCATTTCTCCTCATACGGACCATGTCACCCAATCGATAAACCGCCATATGTAATTCCCCCTTTATCTGATGTCAATTCTTCCGCTCCCCCACAAGTGCAAATCACGAAAGCATAGCCGTCCGTCCGGCCTCTTCCTGCCCGGCGCCATATATTCCTGCGGATCTTTTCATCTACTGAAATCCTCTTAATGCGCCCATCTCCGCACCTCCATTCTTGATTTTATTATAGGGAGTATTTATGGGAATTACAATCACTTTCTTTTACCCTGAATGTTCATTATAAGCAATATTTGAATGCCTGGTAAACTCTTTCTGGAACCAAATTCCCCCTTGAAGCCTCGTTTACAGCCAAGACATTGCTGAAAGATACCAAAGGCAGTAGGCTTGGACAGCAGTTCCGCCACGCGGTAAAGGGCACCGAAATGATCTGTAAGAATTTGTCAGATGCCCGTTGGGCAAGCACAGAGGGGTGCAGTCCCGGGGTAGGTACACGCATGGACCAGACGGCCCTTCCAGACATATACCTCACGGGAACACAATCGTCCCTCCCCCATACCACACGGTCCTGATTTCCTCCAGGCCCTGCAGTTCCTTCAGGCTTGCCACAGGATTGTCCCTGACATCCAGATGTCGCAGATGGGGAAGCCTGCCTGTAAAAGCAATATCCTCCAGTCCCAGGGATTCCAGGTACAGTTCCGTCAGATTCGGAAAACAGTCAAACATTTCATAATGTTCCGACAATCTGATTTCATCCCCATTTTTCCCACCTTCCCCCTCTGTCTCTGAACCGTCTGTAATCCTGATTCCATTCATGGATAATATCTCCAGATTCTCATTGACGGGAAGCCTCGCAAAGTTTATCCCCACCCTGCACCCGTCCAGGTGCAGGCTTTTCAGAGACGGAATGCCGAATAACGCTTCGATATTTCCATTGACGGCAACGTCATGTAAATGAAGTGACACCAGATTCGACAATACTGTCAGAGAACTCAGAGATTCCACTTTTGTAGAAAAACGGTGTATTTCCAGCGTGTTCAGCTGCTGCATGGCGGCAACCGCATCCAGCTGTGTTCCGGAGCAGTGATCCAGAAAAAGGGAAATGACACTCGCGGCATCTTTCAGCGGAGATAAATCTTCCACATCCTTCAGGGAAAGCCGCTCCAGCTTCACCAGGCGTTCAAACGAGGGCAGTCTCCCTCCATGCCCCATTTCAAGTGTCAGTTCTTCCAGCCCGCACAGCTGCCCGATGACGGCATAATCTTCAATCATGGGATTGTCTGTCAGATTCAGAAATGTCAGCCCGTCACAGCCTTTCAGCATATCCAGGGATTTCACCCGGCTCCCCTCGATACTGAAACCGGCCAGCCTTCCCATGGAACCGACGAAGTCAATATGTTCAAGAGAACCGGATGCTATCTTCAGCCATTCCAGATTGACCAGCGAAGCCAACGGGCTGTAGTCGCTCAAAGCGCTGCACCCCTCCAGCATCAGGCCCTGCAGGCCGGGAAATTTCAGCAGTGCCGAGATATCTTCCAGTGTCGCATAGTCCACAGACAGATATGTCAGATTCGGAAAACGCTCTATTCCGTCCAAATCCTTCTCTCCTTTGCCGTCCGCTTCCCCGGCTGCTGCCCTGTCTGCAATCCCCAGTTCGGTTATCGCTTCCGGATAAGGAATGATATCTGCCATTTCCCTGATGGTATTCTGTGCGTACAGACCAAAAAGCCCCTCCAGCCCCTGTAAATCTCCGGGATACAGCTTCGTATTGGTTGAAATCCACTCCAACCCGGTGAAAACAGCCAGGTCTGCAGTGTCCATCCTGATTTCTTCTCCATAGGACATCGTCTGCACCGCGCCATGATTCAGCTGAAAAGAAAGCGTTTTTGCGGAAGTGTCAATCTGTATGGATGTAAGCTCGGCGTATTCGTCCGCCGTAATGAACTGACAATCCTTCTCCCAGATATTACAGGCTGCCTGACGGAAAAAATCGGACTTGGGATGCGAAACCTCGTCCTGCCCCGGAATCCAGTCCTGTCTTCCGAATTTTCCATTTTTTTCGCTCTTTGTATTTCCGTTCTTTTTTATTCTGTTTTTCGCTTCCACGGTTTCTTCTGAACCGGAACGTGTTTGAAAATTGCTTTCCGGCAGGTGGCGGGACTGGATATTCGAACATGTTCTAATGTTCCTTGGGTTCGCCCATTCTGCCATATCCCCTGCCGCAGCATCCAGACAGGGAAACATTCCCGCCAGCAGGGCAATGATGATGCAGCCAGCCAGCCTGTCCGCCCTATGCCCCCCCGTTTTTCCCTGCTCTGTTTCTCCGCTTTGTATCAGACGTTTTTCCTCTTGCTCTGCCATATTGTGTATCTCCTGTTTTCCCGTTTGAATCCTGCTATTTTCCATTGCGGTCATCTCCTCCCGCCGCGTACATCCCTGTTCCCGGCCTTCTCACCGCCTCCCGCCTGGCATGTTGTAAATCTTTCAACGATATTCCGGTTCACCCTGCGCTCCTGCACATCCGGGAGCGGTTCCAGCACAATCTCCTTCCCGTACTTTCGCCTCAGCGCCCTCTCCAGAAGCCAATCGCAGACCTCCGGATTCTTCGGGAGCAGCGGGCCGTGCAGATAGGTGGCAATCAGGTTCCTATAGACAAGCCCCTCGTTATCGCCCTTCCCCGTGTTGCCGTACCCGAACAGCACTTTTCCCAAAGGGGTATAATCGCCAATTTCCGTCCGCCCGGCATGATTTTCAAATCCCACTACAGGAGCGGAAAAAAGCGGGCTGTCCAGCACCGCATTGCCCACCAGGCGCCCCGGCTTCCACTCCGTACGGATATCCAGAATCCCCAGCCCCTCTATGGTCCTTTTTTCCGTCCTGTAATAATTCCCAAGCAGCTGAAAGGCAGCGCATACCGCCAATACTACGCCTCCGTCTTCAACATATCCCCGGAAATCGTCCCTGGTTTCGCGCAGATACCCAGCCGCCATCTCCTGCCCCCTGTCGGAGCCGCCGCCCCAGCAGATGATATCCAATCCGTTAAAATCAATCTTCTCCCCTGCCGGCAGCACAGTCACCCCGGCGTCTATTCCCCGCCACTGGAGGCGCTTCAGCAGGCACTGCACATTGCCCCTGTCACCGTACAGATTGAACAGTTCCGGATACAGATGCCCTATCGAAAGCTTCATGGCATCGCACCCTCTTTCCCGGCGGACTGCAGCTCTCCCAGCATCCGGTTGGTCCTGTACAGCCCTGAGTAATTCGTAATAATGTATAAATTTTTGCTTCCTCTTACCGTCAATTCCTCTACGGTATGTCGAATATCCCCAGTGGATGTGCATGCAATCCCGTCATATTTAAGACATAATTCCATATCGTAGCAACGTACCCCCCCTGCTGTGACCGTGGCCGTATTTGCGCCGGCAAGATAATGGTAGTCCACATCCCAGAGCCAGGACACGTCTTCCCCGTCCAGCCTGGCGTCATTGATCTGAATTACCACATCCTTCGGCTCCGGATCCTTCATCAGCAAGAAAATTTTCTGCTGGAACCCCACCGGATTCTTCGCCAGAAACAGCTGCACCCGGGCCTCATTGATGGTAAAGGTATTCTCACGCCGGTTTCCGTAATCAAAACCGGCAATCATTTCCCCAAACTTCCCCCGGGAAATGCCTGCCCCCTGCAGGGCCGCATAAGCCGAAAGCGTGTTATATACGTTATAAGGGGCACGGGTTCCTGATTTCATGCGCATCCCGGCCAATGTAAAGAAACAGGCGCCATCCTTCCACGCAATCTCTGCGGCACTGACATCCGGGTGGGGACGCTCCAAACCGCATGCGGGACAGCGGTATACGCCAAGCTGCCCGTATTGGAAAAAGTCATACGCCAGCCTGTGTCCGCAAACCGGACAGAATATCATCTCCGCGGTCCCAACAGGAATATCCTCCCCCATCTTCTCGCCGATTCCGTAGGTAACCACGGTGTTGAGGCACCCCATGCAAAGCATCCGGGAACAGATGTCATCCCCGTTCAGCACCAGCACCGCATCCGGCACCTCCCGAATCGCCTTCCGAATCCTGCCGCAGATAATGTCCACTTCCCCCGTCCTGTCCAGCTGGTCCCTGAAAACATTGGTGACAACCACGCAGTCCGGCTTCAGTTTCGGAAAAATGCCTGCACTCGCCATTTCGTCCACTTCGATACAGGCATAATCCACATCCGGGTTCCCGCTTTTACCGCCTGCCATGACAAACGCCGTGATAACGCCGTCCAGCAGGTTCGCGCCCATTTTGTTATACAGAACCTGATACCCCTCTGCCTTCAGGGCATGGTACAGAATATTGTTCGTGGTGGTTTTTCCGTTGGTTCCCGTCACGGCTATCACCTTCCTTCTGACCATGCCGGACATCACGGACAGGATTTCCGGGTCAATCCGCCTTGCCACATACCCGGGAAAGGCGGAACCGCTCCCTCTGCCCGTCTTCCGAATCACCGTACAGGCCAGCCTTGCACAAAATACCGCAAACCTGCTTCTCAACCTCATCATGAAATCATTCCTCCCTGTATCCCTTCCCGGCAGGCCACACCCGCCGGCGTATCTCCTCTGCGATGAAAAACATTATAACAGCCAGATGTTACCCCATCGTAAATTCCCGGCTAAGATTTTCCTAATATATTATTATGAGGGACATTTCCTCCATGCCTTCAGACACAAAAAAATAAAGGCATGGAAAAACGCTTCAACCACGTTTCTCCATACCTTTTCCTTAACCGGGCATACTTTCACACAAGCATCCCTGTTCTTCAGCGGAACCGCCCCATACACCGCAGCATCCGTTCAATCCTTCAAATCCAGTTCCACCGGGCAGTGGTCCGATCCCATCACCTGCGCGTGTATCCCGGCATCCGCCAGCCGTCCCTTCAATGCCTCGGACGCCACAAAATAATCAATACGCCACCCTACGTTCTTCGCCCTGGCCTGCCCCATATAGGACCACCAGGAATAGGAGTCTTTCAAATCTGGATAGAAATGGCGGAAGGTATCCACGAAGCCGTTCTCCAGAATTCTTCCAAAGCATTTCCGCTCCTGATCCGTGAAGCCTGCATTTTGGCGGTTGGTTTTGGGATTCTTCAGGTCAATCTCCTGATGGGCCACGTTCAGGTCCCCGCAGTAGACCAAAGGCTTCGTCTCCTCCAGCTTTTTCAGGTACTTCAGGAAAGCCTCCTCCCACTCCATGCGGTAGTCCAGCCTGGTCAGTTCTCTCTGGGAATTGGGTACATAAACCGTCACCACATAGAAATCCTCATACTCTGCCGTAATCACACGCCCCTCATGGTCATGTGCTTCCACACCCATGCCGTATGTTACCTTCAGAGGCTCCTTTTTCGAAAAAAGCGCCGTGCCGGAATAGCCCTTCTTCTCGGCGTAATTCCAGTACTGATGGTACCCCGGCAGTTCCATCACAATCTGCCCTGCCTGCAGCTTCGTCTCCTGCACGCAGAATATATCCGCATCCGCCTCCCGGAAAAAATCCATAAACCCTTTCTGCATACAGGCGCGCAGCCCGTTTACATTCCATGATATCAGTTTCATCTCACACCCTCCTGCCCGCCCCGGG
>CAJULV010000047.1 GCA_910587555.1 uncultured Acetatifactor sp. | reverse complement strand
CCAAAAAAACCGAAGAACAGGAAAAACGCAAACGGAAAAACTGTACCATCCACAGAGTATGTCCAAAAACCGGCAAACCCCAAAAATCCCAATACGCCAAAACACCCCAGTTTGGGATTAATCACCTTTGCGGAAAAGGATACCGATAAATGTATTTTCATTTTGAGAGAAATGCTTGCAGCAATGCGCAATCCATGGAATATGGATAAAACCCTATTATTTAATCGCATACCTGCGCAAGCGCCTCAGCCAAAGCAAATGATTCCTGTAATCCTTTCTGCAATGGAAAAAGAACCTCTATTGCAAAACTCCTCAGAGTTTCAAGAACTAATCACAGAGTATGAACGATTCAAAGGCAACACTTCCTGATTTCCATGATAATTTACCCCTGGATTCCCGGGCTATAATAATTGCAGCCATTCTATATCGTTTTTTACGCAAAAAAATTTCTAACGCCGCAGAAAACACAGCGAAAGAAATTTTTTATCAGCAAAAGCCGGGAACTTGTTCATAGGATATTGATACAAAAGTAACAATCACCGCTTTTTCTTGCAGGCGGCTATCATGATAGCCAAAAAGCAACCCAGCCATACATGGCCAACATAACTGCCCAGCATCCCACCGATGATGCCGGCAACCACATAGCGGCCGATCCGGCTGCCGCCGGACCGGCGTTTTCGGTAAGGGTGAGATGACGGGGAGTAAGAATACGCCGATGAGCCTGCGGTGTATGGGCTTGAGGTATATGAACTTGATTTAAATTCGTCTGGGTCATTGACCCATTCGGTTTCTCTTCTGGTTTCATAGGTCTCCTCCGTCCCTGACCCGCAGCATTTTAGGCACCTGACCATCCCTGACCCGCCGCAGCTCGGGCATTGTTGGTCGCTGCCGTAAATGGGTATATATACCATGCCTCTCCCGCCGCAGCGATTGCAGACCTCACTGCCGGCTCCACGGCAGAAAGGACATGGTTTTGTTACTCTGTATGTCACATCTTTTTCTGCTAACCGCATAATAAAATGCTCTCCTCTCCGCAAAAATACCGTTTCCCCGAACTGACGCCGGAACGCTGCCCGGATGTTATTCCAAGTCCTCTGCTTTCAAAATGTCAAGAATCTGCGGCTGGGTCAACTGGGTCTTATCAATGGCCTCCAGAGCCAGCCTGTGAACCAACTCGCGGTTTTTCTCCACAATTTGAAGGGTCTGATCCCATTCCACTTTTAAGAGAAGGTTCAGCTCTTCAAGCAGCTCCCGGTTCATCTCCGCAGTCCGCTGGCTTTCAGGAATTCTCGCCAGGCTGTCGCTGGTCCTGCCCAGCCCCGACACAATCTGCCTGGCATACCAGGTCGCATGTTCCAGATCGCTGCCCGCCCCGGTATTGACCGCCTTCTTCATCAGCTCTGCGTCGCCGGCATTCTCCGCGTAATATTTATAAAATATCATCTCTCCGGCCCGGCCTGCCAATGAAATTTTGATCTGGCTGCGAAGGCTCTCTTCCGTATGGACGCTCCGGTCAGATTCTTTCTTCTGTACATACCCCCCGAAGTCGCCTCTGGAAACGATCGTCAGGAACGCGGGCGTCGCCCCCATCTTCCAGGCCATGAATGCGTGAGCCGCCTCGTGATAAGCCGTGGCGGTCTCCGGCGCGGCGGACCGCTCCCCAAACCGCATCTCCTGGACGGCCTCCAGCAGCATTGCCTCTGTGAACTTCTCTTTTTTCGTTAAGACGTCCTGCTTCATCACAAACTGCCGCCACGCGTATTCCAGCATGTTCTCCACAATCGCGAGGCTCTGCCCCACGGTCTGGTCCGCCAGGCTCTCCGCCATGCCGGCAATCTGCTCCGCCTCTATCAAATCTGTTTTTTCCGCCCTCTTTTCCAGGTGCATCCTGATATACGCAGCCCTCTCGTCCCGGCTGGGCAGATCCACATAGATCTGCGTCGGAAAGCGCCGCACCAACGCCGGATCAATTCGCACCTGTTTGCCGGACTTGGAGCCGTCTATGTCAAAATTGGTAGCCGCCATCACAAAGACCTGTTTTCTCCTGAGGCCGGCAAAACCATCCATCTCCGTCAAAAGGACATTCAGCAATTTCTCTGCGTGACTGGTGGACTCGCTTCCCGTGCGCTCTTTGCCAATGGTATCAATTTCATCGATGAATATAATGGCGGGGCTGTTCCGTTTTGCCGCAGCAAACAGCTCCCGTATTTTCTGCTCACCATCCCCTATGTATTTCTGCGCGAAATCAGACGCGCTGACAGCAATAAAGGACACGCCGCTCTCTCCCGCGGCGGCTTTGGCCAGTTTGGTCTTGCCGGTGCCGGGAGGTCCGTAGAGCAGGACTCCTCTCGGCATATCAGCCCCCATCATCTCGTAATACTCAGGCTTGTTGATATACTGAATGAACTGCCGAAGCTCACGGACCGCATTTTCGGCGCCGATCACATCGGAAAAGCGATCCCTGGGGCGCTCCCAGTCCGACACCATCAGGTCCTGATCTTTTTTCCTGGTGGCGGCATCCTCCACGATGGCCTTCCGCAGGGAGAAATTTGTAAACACAATCAATCCCTTACTGACCTTTGTCTGATAATCCAGCACCTTCCCTTCGTGGCTGAGCTGGTCAAGGCTCCGCAGCGCGTAGTAACTGGACGCCAGTTCGATCCACTCGTCATCCGGATGGCGGGGAAGGATGCCCTCCACCCCCTGCTGGAACAGCCCCCTGGCCAACTGTTCATCCAGTCTCCCATCATAAGCCACATAAATATGGTTCCTGCCCGGGTTTTGAAGGATTGCCTGCAAAAATTTATTCCCCTGAGGGTCCTCCTCGGGAAGGCCGGGACTTTTCTCGCTTGGATGACCCAGATCTACAACCGTGATGTCATAATGGTCACGCTCATGCAGATCCATGAACTCCTTTTCCTCCATCTCTTCTATGTCATACTCATAGAAGCCGGAGCAGGCCAGCTTGATCCAGGGACATCCGGTTCGGAATTCCTGATAATACTCCAAGAGTTTGCCGGTGTCGTCGTAATAGTCCACCAACTCCTCCTCGGATAAGTAACGCCTATCCTTCGGCTCATAGAAATAATCCAAAAGCCAGTCCAGTTCACTGTAACTGCTTTGCTCTGAGATGTATCGGATATAAACCGGGTTGTCCGCGCAGGGGAAGAGATACCGTCCAGCCTCGCTGCCTGCGTCCTCTTCGGCAACGTACAGCTCGATGGGATCGCACCTCGGTATCTGCTGCGCCGATTCAAAATCCATGTACTCCACCAGAGCCTGGGAAATCATATCCTCCGCCTTGGACTTTGCCATCCGGGCATCCAGCTTTGCCCCTTCATGAAGCAGCAAAAGCAGTTCCGGTCTGTCACATAACCAGACGCTACGGTCAAGGCCCTCCAGCGTGCGTTTCATGGCGCTGAGGGCAATTTTCGACAAATACATCCTGCTGACATGGTTAAACATGATGATCGTATTGGAGGCAAAACGGGAAACCAGCTCCTGGGGAAAACTTTTGTCCCTCCGCAGGGCGGCCGCCACCGTATCTCCGGACAGGACGGAAAGATTCTCATTATAGTTGTCTTGATACAGCTCCCGCCCTGCGTTTGTGGTGAAAATCAAAATGGTCTTCTCAAAGGAAACCGTTCTCTTCGTATATTTGTCCGTCAGCCTGGCGCCCTCCAGAATTTGCAGGAAGATTTTCAGCACTGTCTCCGAGGCCTTTTCAATCTCGTCAAACAGAAGGAGCGCGTCAGGGTGGCTATCCACAAAACCTGTCAGAAGCCCTGGCTCGGAGTTTCCCCAGGTCCTTTCAAAACCAACCAGCCCCTGGACTGTATCTTTGGAGCCGCCTCCATACTCGCTCATGTCAATCCGTTTGTAGGGCATGCCCAGCGCCCTGGCCGCCGTCTCCGCCATCAGGGTTTTGCCGGTGCCGGGAGGCCCTGCCAGCAGATAGACTGCCAGCGGCTTTCCCTCCCGGTTTTTGAAGTAGCACGCCTTTTTATACGCGTCCAGAAACGCTTTGACCGCGTAGTCTTGTCCGAACACGGTGCTTTCCAGCGCGTCCTTCAGCTTTCCCGCACGTTCCGCCACTTTCTCTCCGGAATCCTTTCGCAGATCCGCGGAGACAACCTGAGCGCCCTTATTTGTCGAAATGCTTCCGAAAGCTTCCCTATGGAACAGAACGCTGGAGGCAAGCTGATCCTGTTCCTCCAAAGAGACCGGTTGGCCGGAGCTTTCCCGTTTCTTAATATAGTCCTCTATGCCATAACCCCAAAACAATATCTGCGGGACCCAGGCAAATGTGAGAACATCCGCCATTTCCTCACCGTACAAGTTCTTTTTTTTCAGGTACTCTTTCTGAATTGCCTCCATGAACGGCCTGCCGGAGCTGTCCATTCCCTGCCGCTCGACTTCAGGGAGATACGCCCGGAGCAGTTCGTTCAAAGCCTGGACATTGACTTGCTTGTCACTGCCCGGCTTCTCTTTCAGGTTTTCCTCCGCGACTGTCAAAGAACCCAGCACCCTTGAGTTTTTCTCCCGGCCGCCGCCCACTTCCGCCAGCAGTTCCGACCTTGGCATCAGCAAGATCTGCGTGCAGGCATACAACAAATGCGTCGCTGAGACTCTCTCCGGGCCTGAAGCCGAGTTCTGCGCAATCTCAAACAGGAGATCCAATAAACGATTGGCTTTATATCTCTTTTCCCACATTCTCTCCATCCTCCATTCACTCACTGTCCCGATAAAGGCCCTCAAACTCCGC
This sequence comes from uncultured Acetatifactor sp., assembly GCA_910587555.1. Classification (GTDB taxonomy): domain Bacteria; phylum Bacillota; class Clostridia; order Lachnospirales; family Lachnospiraceae; genus Acetatifactor. Next base: position 27,168 of record CAJULV010000047.1, on the reverse strand, counting down.
ACCGGTCAGCTCTTCTCTCTCAAAGACGTGCCGGGCCAGCTTCAGCAGAGTATCCCGATGGGCACGCAGCATCTCCACGGCGGCAGAATACCGCTCCTTCAGAAGCCTGCGCACCTCATCCTCCGCCATGGTCATGGTGGCCTGCGTTGTGAGCGTTACGGTCTCTCCGCCGAGGTAACCTCCCATACCGGCCTCCAGAGACACCGGCCCTACCTTATCGCTCATACCCAGCTGCAGAATCATAAACCGGGCGAGACGGCTGGCCTGCTGGATGTCCTGCTGCGCGCCGCCGGAGATTTGGTCCGCCCCATAGATAAGCTCCTCCGCGGCACGTCCGCCAAAGCAGATATCCAGCTGCTCCAGGTAATCCTGCTTCGTAAACATCTTCTGCTCCGAATTGGATTCCACATAGCCCAGAAATCCGCCGCGGGTCAGGACGGTGATTTTCTCAAACGGCTTCCCATAAAGGACGGAAACCAGGGCATGGCCCACCTCGTGGACAGCCGTGGAGGACAGGCTGCCATCGTTTCTCCCTGAGGAGAAATCCCCGGAAAGTTCTCCCGGCTTTCTGCGTTCCCCGACGCTCCGCTTAGCGAGTATCTCTTTGAAATCCAGCAGGAACAGCGTTTTACAGCCGCTGGCCTTTTTGTCCGCATCCTTGCTGTCATCCAGGACCATAACGTTTAAATTCTCCTTCAGCTGAACGATCTGAACGCCCTCGGGAATGGAATCGCCTCTGAACTCCCGTTGGGCAAACCATGGCTTCCACTCCGCTTCCTGCTTCTTTGAGAGCTTCCGCTGGCAGTCGTGATAGAGGATGGCGGTCTCGTTCAGGATCGTCTGAATCTCTGCCGGGGAACAGCCCCGGAGCTGCCCGGACAATTCCCCCACCAGTTCCTTAAACAGCCTGTCGAACCCGGACATATTGGGCAGATGGAGATACAGGTTCCTGCGCACCATCTCCCGGCGGCTGTCATCTCCCGGATTCTCAATCTCGATTTCCATATCGAAGCGGCCCGCTCTCCGCAGAGCTGCGTCCAGGGTTTCAGGCGCGTTCGTGGCGGCCAGTACAAATACATTGCGTCTCTTCTCAAAGCCGTCCATCTCATTCAGCAGCTGAATCAACGCGCCGTCATTGGAAAGCCTTTCCCGGCGTTTCCCGATGGCATCGATCTCGTCAATAAAGATGATCACCTGATCGTATTCCTCGGCTGCGGAGAACAGTGCCTTGACCAGTTCCGCCGAATTCAGATCGGTCCCCGCCACTTTAATAAAGGCAACGTCTTTCCGATTGCCCTGGGTTTCTTTGATGGCCTTCATAACCGAACCGGCCATACACCTGGCGAGGAAGCTCTTGCCGGTGCCGGGGGAACCCTTCATCAGCGCGCCCTTGGGAATGGAGCAGCCGGAATACGCCTTCGGATCGCAGATCATCTCCATCACCTGCTTCAGCTTCTCCGTGGCGCCTTCCGCTCCGATGTAGTCCTTGTCGATAGTTTCACTGACATCGGTGTACACCATGAAGGGGAGGCGTCCAAAATTCTCTTCCACCACCTGCTTATACTGTGCGCGGATTTCCTTTTTCTGCTGCTCAATGAGAACGGTCAGCTCGCCTGCTGTCAGCGGCCGGCGATTCAGTAAGGAACTCTTTTCCATTTCCTGTGCCAGCTTGATGGCGCCGGCATAATTGGCGAAGAACTCCGTGTAGGTTTTGGACCTGCCCCAGTGGAAATACTCGTTGATCATGCCTTCGCATTCCTCGCACAGCTTCCGGTTTCCCTCCTGGATCGCCTCATCCGAAAGGCCTGATTTCAGAGTCTGCAGGAAGGTATTCCACAGACTGCTTTGCGCAGGTGTGGGGAGGGTAATGGACTCTACCCGTCGGTACATGCCGCTGTTGGACGACAGGGCCTTTCGCATGTCCTTCTCATAACCGGCCATCCAGACCGCGGTGTTCTCGTTCAGGGTGACCGACACAAGGCCTGAGCTGTTTCCGGCAACAGTCGTAGCCGACAAAGTGCGCTTTCCCGGCTCCATGGCTGTCAGCAGCATCGTGATGATTTCCCCATTGAAGTCGGCGCTGTCCGTCCGATTGTTAAAGAGATCATATGCCTCGTCAATAAACAAAACAATAGGGACATTCTCACTCCCGGCTTCCTTTTGCAGGGCGTAAAATCTCTTGATGATTTCACCGCTGGTCTGTCCCTCGTAAGGCGCCTTCAATGCCCCGCCTGTGACTTTTGAAAACTTTGCTTTCAAGATCTTTTTCGCAATGCGCTTCGCCAGTTCGCTTTTCCCTGTGCCTGGCTCTCCGAAGAATACAAGATTCGGCAGGTTGGCTTTGTTTGCGGCCGCCCCTTCCTGCTTTTCCGCCTGCTCCCTCCCGTGGAGCCAGGGCGCCAATTCCCGCATGATCTGAAACAGGACGTCGCGTTCAATTGTGAAATGTTCGTCATTGATTGCCTCGGCATATTCCCACAGGTCTCCATAAATCTCGTGGGAATTCCGTCCCTCCCTGTGCTCCGTTTTTTCATAGGAGAGGCGCTGCTGTTCCTCCAGCCTGTCCCGCAGTTCGCTGACCAATTCCCGCTTGGGAACTCTCACCTGCACGAATACTTCTTTTGTTATTCCCGACTCCATTGTCTCTTGCCGTAACTGCGGCTCGATTTTCGCGTATTTATCCAGAATCGTCAGAGAGTTGCTGTTTGGAATCTGCAGGGTCTCAATCAGGCTGTCGGAACTGAATTCCTCCGGTGTCCAGCGGAACAGCGTTCTTTTTCCCTCTCTTACGGTCACATAATCCGGCTGGTCCGCCAGGCATAGATGCAGACACTTGTCATAATCGACGTCGCAATATGCGTTCTCTTCTTCTTCGTAGATCAGCTTTGTTCCCATGGAGAGGTCGCAGTTCCGATCCTCTCCATAAAAGGTAAAGCGAATCAGGTCGTCTGCTTTTTTTGACGGAAGATACACAAGGGAAACCGCGCCGCCTGCCTCTTCCGCATCCGAAGGGGCTATCTCAAAATCATAACGCTCACCGACTTCGAGCTTCTCGCAGTAAATCTTTTTGACAAACATTTCCAGCCTGTCCGGAGTTACACAATAGCCATAAATGGTCTTGATAGGGTCGGCGTAACCCCACTCCCATGTTGCCGTAATCAGCTTGTTCATGATGAATCTGATTTTCTTGGGAAGCTCTTTAGTAGCAATTTCCGTTTTCGCCATTTTCGTATTCTCCTCTCATCGTATCGATCATACCTGCGGTCAGACATTTTGTCAGGAATGCAGCAACCATAGTGGGAATAATCTTCCTCTTCATTCTATCACAGTCCTGTTACTGTGTCCATTCCTTTTCCAACCCGGCAATCCCGGCGGCAAATGCCTCCCGCGCATTTCCGGCACCGGAAGCCATCGCCCTACCCTAAGTTCGGCATTACAGCTGAAAAGCATTTTAACTAAATATATTCAGGCCATTACACCAGCAGAGATTTCACCGGGATTTCCGGGGATTGCATGAAACATGGAAAGCCGTATAAATGCTATGTTTTTCCGAGAATGTCATGGTTGCTGATTTAAGAAAATTTGAAAAATTTAAGTTATCTATAAAATTCCCGACAACAACACAAAATCAGCTGCCGCACCAGAAATCAAATCCCTTCTGGTGCGGCAGCCGTTCTTACATCCGGACCGGATGTGGTTCTACAGAGCAATATGATCAGCAGGTGGCCCCGCCCTTCACTTTCTTCTCCAGTATGGCGGACTTGTCAATCTCCGCATTGAGCAGTTTATCCTGTACATAGTCAAATCCCAGACGGCTCACCGTATCCGCAAAGCGCTCGCCGGTAATGCCCTCGTCCCGGAAGAACAGGATGGCCCGCTCTATGGTATCCAGAACTTCCTCCTCACTGGTGAAAATCTTGTCCAGGGGGCGTCCGTTGGCAATCTTTTTGCCCCATCTGCCGCCGATGTAGATCTTGCAGCCGTCCATGTACTCCTCGGTGACGCCGAAGGGACATTTGCCTTTGCAGCGTCCGCAGCCGTTGCAGGCGTCGGTCTCCACCTTCAGGCAGCCCTCCTCCACCTTTGCCACCTTGACAGGGCAGGAGGTCTCCACCTGGCATTTTCCGCAGCCCCGGCATTTGGAGTAGTCAAACAGGGGTACCCTCTGGCCGATGATGCCCAGATCGTTCAAATCAGGCTTCACACAGTTGTTGGGACAGCCTCCCACGGCGATTTTGAACTTGTGGGGCAGGGTTACGCTGTGGTAGCCTTCGTAAAACCGTTCATGAATCTTCTCGCTTAAGTCAAATGTATCGATCAGCCCGTACTGGCAGGTGGTACCCTTGCAGGAAACCACGGGACGCACCAGAGAACCTGTTCCGCCGGTCTCCAGGTTATGCTCTGCCAGGAAGGCAATCAAAGCATCAATGTTTGCATAGGGCACTCCCTGAATTTCCATGGTAAGGCGGGTAGTCATGGTGATTTCCCCGCTGCCGAAACGCTCCGCGCCTTCCGCAATGGCCCGGTGTTCTTCCGTGGTAATCTTGCCGTTTCTGGTGATCACACGGACATTGAACACGTCGCCGTAGCGCTTATCCTGGAGACAGCCCAGGCCCTTCACCCGCTTGATTTCTTCGGGCGGCAGTTTTCCTCCGGCGGGAACGGCCCTCTTGATCACATTGAAAGCAGCGCCGCCCTCCAGTACACGGGTATTGGTGAATCCCAGAGCTTTCAGCTTATTCTGGGTGAGATACCCTCTCTTGCCCTTGGCGCAGACCAGCAGCAGCTTCTCCGCCTTGTCATATTTTGCCGAATATTCTTCCGGTTTTGTCAGATCAAACCACTCCCCGCCGGGCAGCGTGGGTGCCGGATGGGCGTCAATGAGTTTGTACCCTGCTGCCGCGCCTGCCGCGTATTCTGCAGGGGTAAAGGATTCCAGTCTTCCGGTGATCTTGTTCACCAGCACGCCGCAGGCCGCCGCAAAGGGATGAATGGCAGTGGAAAAAGGCGGCGCATAGGCAAAGTCAAGAGTCAGGAAATCCTCCGCTTTGGCCCCGAAGGAGATCCCGGTGACGGCGATGTCCGCCATTTTGTCCACAGCGCCTGCGCCGATCACCTGCAGGCCCAGAAGCTTATGGCTTTCCCCATCCGCAACAAGCTTTGTGATAAACATGTCGGAGTCCGGATAGTAATGAGCCTTGTCGTCGGTGACGCACAAAGCGGAGATAACCCGGAATCCTGCCGCTTTGGCCTGCTCCTCGGTAAGGCCTGTGCGGGCCGCGTTCAAATCAGAGGACAATTTCACCACGCCGGTGCCCAGGCAGCCCGGATATGCCGTCTCGTGACCGCCTAAGGACAGGGCCAGGGCACGTCCGGCAATGTTTGCGGTGGAACCCATGGCAGACCACTGGGGATTTCCGGTGATGCGGTTCTTCACCAATGCACAGTCCCCTGCCGCGTAGATATCCGGCAGATTGGTGCGCTGAAATTCGTCCGTGACGATGCAGCCCCTGTCCATCTCCAGTCCGGTTTCTGCCAGGAATCTGGTGGCGGGACGGATGCCTGCAGCCAGGATCACCATGTCTGCGGGCAAAGTGCCTGCCCCGGTCTGAACACCGGTGACCTTGTCCGTACCTGCAATGGCGTTGAGAGCCGTTCCGGTGAGAATGCGCATGCCCCCTGCCTGGAGTCTGCGCCGGATGTAGTCCGCCATGTCTGCGTCAAAAATATTGGGCATCAGCTGAGGAGCCATGTCCATCACCGTGACGGAAAGGCCCTTTGCCATCAGGTTTTCCGCCACCTCTAACCCGATGAAGCCGCCGCCCACCACAACGGCGCGTCTGCAGTTCTGTTCTTCCGCATACTTCCTGCATCCGATGGCGTCCTGGGGCGTGCGCACGGTAAATACCCCCGGAAGCTTTGTGCCTTCCACAGGGGGAACGGAACTTTCCGCCCCTACGGCAATGATAAGTTTGTCATAGCTAACCGTCTCTGTCTCCGGCAGTTCTGTGCCCCCTCCATTCCTGCGGAGGGACACGGTCTTAGCCTCCGGGTCCACAGCCACTGCCTCATGCTCCGTATGTACCCGGGTGCCTGTCAGTCCCATAAATTTGGCAGGGGTATTCACAATCAGTTCCCCTTCCGTCTCAATGGCTCCTCCGATATAGTAGGGGAGCCCGCACCCTGCATAGGAAATATCCTTTCCTTTTGTATAAATGACGATTTCGTCATTGGGATTCTCCCGTTTCAGCTTTGCGGCTGCTTTTGTACCGGCGGCTACGCCGCCGATGATCACAATCTTCATGTAATCTTCCTCCTTCATTTTATTTCGTCAATGCTCCATTCTTTTAGTCTGCTGATTTTCTATCACAATCATAGTTCCAGAAATCCCGTTAATATGCCTTCTCTGTCCCTTTCCATCTTAACCGGTACATGGGCAAACGAAATGCGTTCTCCAAAATGCAGTCCAAACCGATCTCCCTCCCATTCCTCTCCCATTCTCACCTGCGGAATGCCGGACCTCCCATGCCTGGCTGCGGGCATGGTATCAGAATGGCCAAATTCTACTCTCTCATACGTGGTATACATTACCGTCTCCGAAATATCCAGTTCCAGCATACCTGCAAGAGCCTGGGCCACAAGATAACTGGCACGGAATTTACCCTTGATCTCCACCCATTTTTCCTGACCAACACTGCCCTTCATTTCAATTAGATGCAGCTTCCACAGATTTTCCTTTTTTCTCTCAAAAATCATGTGGTCTACTCTCTTATACAAGGATTTTGCTTTCCCCTCCTGAAAGAAGTGAAATTCCGTCTTTTTCTTATCTATATTTGCAATGCACAAATTCTCTTCGGACATCAGCTGTACCTGCAGTCGGCTTTTTCCGCTTTCCTCGGTCTCTGTCAAAAGTACTTTCCGGCCCTCGCACACCACAAAATCCGGCGCCATCAAATCCTTTATCACGAATTCCCTTTTTCGATTCCCCATGGTACCTCACTCCTGAATTGCATATGCTTCATCCATAATCCGGTCCAACGCATCGTTGAATGTGGGAACCGCAAAACCGTTTTTCCCGCAGATCAGTTCTTCAACTTTCGTTTTTGCCCCTGCTTCTGCCGTCAGCTGATAGACTCTCACTTCCTCCGGACGCAGCAAATCTCTGTCTGAATACCCCAAATGCCGGCATATTTCCTCTCTGTCTTCCCTTTCGGACAGACGAATCATGTTGTTGATATGCTGCAGGATAATATCGCTGTGGGTAGTGACATTCATCTGTACTCCCGCATTGGTCAATTGGCACAAGACTCTCGCCATCTTCTGCTGCAGCTGCGGATGAAGGCACATCTCGGGTTCCTCATAAAACAAGGCGTCCACATATTTTTGATGTTTCAGAATCAAGATCAGCGGCGTTAATTCCGTCACCACTGCCGATACGGTTCTCAACGGCATCCCGGTGTTCTTTCCATTGGGAGTATACCTTACCTCCTTGTTTGGCAGTGAACTCATTTCCACAATTCCGTCAGCCATCCCCTTTTCCAGATACCTTATCACTTCCGCAAATTTATGGTTGACTTCATTATGACTGGTCAAGTCGTTTATTACATCCAGAAAGTGATTCACCGGCCTTACAAACGGAACCATTGTTTCCTGTTCCATTGCCGCGTTAAAAGCTACCCTCCGGCCCGCTTTATTGACCACGTCCTTGGTGAGCATAAACCCGGTCCTCGCTGCCGGAAAATAGATTTCACTTTCTAATCCGCTATTATCATGCGCCAATACCAGATCCATTACATTACTGATGATAAACTGATACTTATCATCCTCCAATATTCCGGTCTCTCGTTCCTCTTCGGATAACTCCAGTCTGATTACCTTACCGTCCGTTTGTGACAAAGATAGATAGATTCGCCGGAAAAGCTTCTGCCATTTGAACTCCAACGATACATTCTCTAATCCGGTCAGCGTTATCTGAAGCTCATCCAGTTCCACATCCTGGCTGTTGAAAATGGCTTTCACAAACCTGTCTTTATTCCGGTTTATTCTCTCCTGCAGAGCAGCCTGCAGTTCCCTTCCGATCTCGCTGACCCGGGCAGTACACCTGCCCTGTTCTCCGGTTGCCTTCACCTGTTCCCTTACCCAACACAGCAATCGGTCTTCTGCCTCTGATGCCGGCTCGCTTCCGCCGGTAAATAAAATTTCCATACCCAGATTCCGGATTCCCCACAGCAAAGACAGCAGGTAGCTCTTCCCACTGTTGTTATCCCCCACAAAAAGAGTCAGCGGCGCTGTCTCAATCTCGGCACTCTCGATCTTTCCATACCCTGATACCTTTAATCTCCAGCCCACCCTAAGACCAACCTCCCCTTCCGCAAACTTCAGACTTGGATACCTGCCTGAAAACAGCCCTGGCGGCAGACAGGAAAATTTCCCTGCCCGCGCCCGGAAACCGTGCAGCCATAAAAATCCTTATGCCCATTGTAGCAGATATTGTTCCGCCATGCAAAAACTTTTCCATAAATTTTGCGATTGCACAAAAAAGAGGGTACTTTCTGGAAAGCCTGTGGCGTTGCCGTCTTCCCGTACTGCCGCTTTCAGTACTTGAATAAAAATACAAAAAATTCCCGGCCTTTGGAACTTTTCTATTCCCCAAGCCGGAAATTCTGTAAAAGAACAACCGTTTTGTTTCTGTTAACAGTATTTTCAGACAGGCATTTGAAATCCGGCAAGCGCTCTGTTCAGATAGTCATTGAATGGTTTCATAATTCGAAAAATCTCCGCCGCCTTTGCGAGAAATGCTTCCCCATCCCCCAGTTCTTCATCTTTCACCGGATATTCCAGATACCAGCTCTTATATTTCAGGTACTGTGCCTGGGGATGTTCTTTCTCATATCCCGCAGGGACATTCTTCAGCGCCGTTCCCTGTACAGTGAAATATTGTTCAAACTCCGGCGCATGGATTATCTTCTCCCATTCCTCTCCGTTTCCGGCAAGGTAATCCCGTACCCGCTTCGTTGCGTCCTTAAACATATCCGCAAACAGACCGCCGCCCAAAAAAGACTGGCCTCCGGGCTTTATCATCAGATAGTATCCCACTGGAACAGGCAGCTTTCCCTCCGTGGAAATATGGGCGCGGAAGGCTGGATTATAGGGCGATTTGTCATGACTGAAGCGGGTGTCCCTCACCAGTTTAAACGTAAGGTCTTTGGGACGATTATGCAGAATACTGCTGTCAAACTTTCCGATTTCCCATATCAGGGCCTGCAGCAGCCCCTCAAATTCAGCGTTGGCCTTTTTGTAATCCTCCTTGTTTGCATGATACCATTCCCGGTTATTGTTTGCACTTAATTCCGATAAGTATTCGATTATTATCTGTGTATTCATCTTCCGGCGACTCCTTTACGAATTTCGAATTAGGGAAAACTGCGGGGAATTCAGCAGTTCCTGTATGAGCTGTTTGGTGCGTCCCGTGGACCGATATGCCTTACAGAACGAGAATTCTATGGATAAGTCATCAAGCTGCTCCATGGCATTTTTCACGGCAAGCATGGTCTCCACAGGGGCTTCCTCTGCCGTGGTATAACACAGCTGCAGCGGGTTTATTCTGTGATTTTGTATTGCATAGTTTACCCTGTCTTTACACCGGCATCTGCCGCTGCCGTATTCTCCGCAATACTGTCCCAGAAAATCAGCCATTTTTCTGCGCACCCGGGAAAGGCGCTGCCGATAGGCTTCCGGGGTTATTTCCAGAATTTCCCCTGCAATACGGCTGTCAACCCGGAACATGGTACCCAATATAAAGATGCATCTGCTTTCCGTGTCAAGACATTGCAGCATCACATTGGTACAGGACATTTTCAATTCCTCCGCCAGAACATCCTTTTCCACATTCTGGGTTACATCCGGCACATCCTGTATTTTTCCGTTTTCGATGTCCTCTCCATAGTAGGCAAAGCTGAGTCCCGCGTGGGCAAACATATGTTTTTTATAGTTTTTGAGATGATTCACCGCAATGCGGAACACCCATGTGGTAAATGCGCTTTCCCCTCTAAAAGCGGACAAATGGGTAATCATTTTCAGCAGTATGTCCTGGGCGGCATCCTCCGCGTCCGCAAAAGTGCCCAGCATCCGCAGGGATAAATTGAACACCATGTCCTGCACGCCGGCCACAAGCGCTTCAAGGGCTTCTCTATCCCCTGCCGTGGCTTTTTCCGCCATTGTCTGTAATTCTTCATTGGTTTTCTGATTCATCGACTTGTACCTCCTGCTTTATTAGACAACCCTTCTGCGTCTTTGTGACATACTTTTTTATAAATCCCTTTTCGTAAAAATTCCCACGGAAACCGCTGCCAGCGTAAGCATGGAGATTCCGTTTCCCAAATGCCAATACCACGGAGACACAAACCCCACGGACACCTCTCCCTCGAAACCCTTGGGCACACGAATCCTTATATCAAAATGGGAACCGTCCTCCAGTTCCAGCCTCTCCCCTGTGGCAGAGACCACTGCAGTATATCCCTTGTAATGCTGCAGTGGCACTTCCACGTAGCTTTCCCCACCGCTTTCGTTTCGGATGCTCATCCTCACGTTCAGGCCGTCCTTCTCATAGTCAAGCACCTGAACACCCTGCCCTTCCACGGGACCGTGGAAAGACAGATCAAACTGCCCTATTCCATAGCGAAGATATTCCGCTCCCGACAAATACCCCGTTCCCATTCCTTTTTCATCATACAGATACAAGGTGTCCTCGTCTCTCACGATGCTGCTCTGATAGAAAAATGCGGTTATCAGCGCCAAGGCCACGAACGCCGCCCCACCGCCTGCCATCGCCTTTTTCCCGAAGCATTCCCCCAACACCACCACGCAGGACCCGGCCTCAAAGGACAGCAGCAGCGTGGCTATCATAAAAAATCGGTTTGGGTACTGAATGCTGGAGACCAGCTTTTCCGTCACGCCGTTCAGGAACTGGATCCTTGTCCAGGGAAAACTCGACAAACTCATAAGCATGGCGCCGCCCCCAAAAAGCAGCGCAAGCTTTGCGCCCAGGACCAGTCCCGTCCTTTTCCTCATATAACCAAAAAACCACATCAGGCCTATTCCCAGCGCCTCCATATCCTGCATACAATGCGATCAGCAACATAAATCCGCTGAATACGAGTCCCAGAGGCACACAGGACAGCCAAATACCCAGCAGTCCCAGTGTCAGCGGAACACCACTCTTCCAATAGTCTTTTCTCCCTGTCTCCCATGTATACAGCCTCCACAGCCCCAAACCGCATATCGGAAAAAAGACAAAGGCAGTCATCTCCCCCAGAGTCCCCTCACCATATAGATATACACATAATATACGGAAAAACAGTAGCAGAAGCTTGCCGCAAGGCCAGCATAACAATTCCTGGCCACCCGGGCAAAGCAATAGGACGAGGCCAGCAGCCCCCCAGATTCACGAGAAAAATATAGAGTTTACAACAGGCCTATGCTTTATCCCCCCAAGGTTCAGCAACGCCGGGAGCCAAAGGAAAGGCCCCCTTATGCCCTCTGTCTCCAGAAAATAGATTCCAAGCCGCTCCGCTGCAGGCAGGTAGTCCAATACAGGGGCATAGACAAAAATGCCAGAAGCACCAGCAGCACAAATAAAATATTCTTATGTCTTCTATTCCAATTTTTCATGCTGCGCCTCTCTCCTTTTTTATGGTCGGCCATGGCCTTTTTCCTGACCGCCTCTTTACAAGCTATGGTATTGCTTTCGTGTAGCAGAAATGCCCGGAACCTTCAAGGAATTATTCTCCTTCGCCAGCAGCCAAGCCATCACATGAACCGCCTGCTGGAACCCTCCGGTTCTGATCAGGTCCTCGATCTCCTGAGCCGTATGAAGCTCTACATTCAGAAACTCCGTCTCGTCCAGGTTCTGCCCGCCCACCCTACGGCAGTTCTTTGCCGCAAAAATATGAGCATAGTTGTCGGCTATGGTGGCGTGGGAGGGAACGGTGAGCAGATGCGCCCACTCGCCGGAGGAATATCCCGTCTCCTCCAGCAGCTCTCTCTGCGCCGCTGCAAGCTCCTCCTCGGCCACCCCTCTCTGGCCGCCGGCACCGTATTCCCTTCCGTCAGACCGCTCCACACCCCCTGCAGGAAACTCGGTGGTGACCTCCCTGATCCCCTGCCGGAACTGTCTCACACACAGATAATTCCCTTCACAATCTGATGCCACTATAACCACATAGTCCCTGCGGCTATAGCTGTAATACGGCTCAAACACCGACCCGTCAGGAAGACGGTACGCTGACCGTCTGAAATCTATCCACTCATCCTGGACGATATGTTCCACTTCCACCTCTTCCCATGCAAGGTCGTCTCTATTTTTTCTTTCCATGTCCTTCTCAACTCCGTTTCTTTACTATCCTGTGGGCGCTCTGTCTCGTTGCCTGTCCCCCGCCATGCTTCTTTCCATATATCCCTTGGCTTCCCTGCCTGACGCCATAAGCTTGCCCAGAGTAACTTCCTGCCCTCTGCTTTACTTCCTTCCATATATTCCTTGGCTTCCCTGCCTGACACCATGAACTTGCCCAGGGTAATGGATACTTGATACAAGGCGGGCGCCATGGACTTAATATGCCAACATTATATCCCATGCACTTAAGGTTTGGCAACAGGGAATCCCGCAATTTCAAATTGTTCCACAATTTTTCAATTCTCAACCTTTGGATGACAAACATCGCAACAACCCATAAGCCTATTTTAGTGGGTACATAATTCCGAAAAGGAGTTTTATGAAACATAAAGAAGTTGGGAAGTTCCGGCGAAGCCGGCCACATTGACATACCTGATCGGAAATACTATAATCATTTCAAACCCGACTCCCTTAATCATTATAAACCAAAAAATTCTGTCTGTGGGAATTTTTCAAAATTTTCAAAAATAACAAGGATACAGAATACAGATGAAAATATATCGTTTAATCGGCATTATTACAACTCTGCAGCAGCAGAAAACCGTCACCGCTCCCTATCTCGCAGAGAAGTTCGAGGTGTCCCGCAGAACTATCAACCGGGACATTGAGGATATCTGCAAAGCCGGCATTCCCCTGGTCACCACCCAGGGAGCAGGGGGCGGCATCTCCATCATGGAAGGATTTTCCCTGGATACCACGGTATTCACAGAGCAGGAGCTGGCCGCTGTCTTCACGGGCTTAAAATCTCTGGACAGCGTTTCCCGTTCCGCTTCCGGGGAAAACCTGGCCCGGAAAATCGGCGGCAGGCAGGCCGTCAGCGCCGCAGGCCATATGACCATTGATCTGGCCTCCCATTATAAAGATGACCTGACTTCCAAACTGGAACAGATCAAATCTGCCATTGAGACCTCCAAATGCATTGCCTTCCGGTACTATTATGAAAAAGGGGAGGCGGACAAGCTGATAGAACCCTGCCAAATCGTCTTTAAATGGTCTGACTGGTATGTCTTCGGCTTCTGCAGGCAGCGCCGGGATTTCCGCCTGTATAAGCTGCGCCGCCTGTGGGACCTGCAGATTACCCGGGAACCTTTCTCCCCCAGGGAGATTCCGGAAGAAAAAACCCGCTTCGGCTCCCACATGACAGATGACTACATGGTTGCCGCTCTCTATGATTCCTCCTTGAAATACCGCCTGGTGGAAGAATACGGCCCCCGCTGCTTTACCCCACGGGAGGACGGCAGATTATATGCAAAGTGGGGATTCACCACGAAAGAACGCGCCCTGGAATGGTTTCTGGGCTTCGGCGATAAGGTGAAGGTCCTGGAACCGCCGGAGATGGTAGACCGGATAAAGGCTGCCCTGGACGCAGCCCGGAATCTGTATGAAAAATAATAAGCCCCTTGATTTTTCGAGCATATACTGTCATTTTCACGGAATATTACATCATTGCAATACCATATGCATGAAACATGACATACTGTTGGCATGTTCGGTGTGCTATCATAAAAATGGCGGAAATCCCCAGGCACACTGTCCCCCGGGGAACCACCTGCAACCCTTCCATAATTCATGCGCAATTGTTCAGACAGGTAACTGAACCGATGCAAAATCCCCCTATGAGAAGGGCTCACAATGAGAAAACGGAGGTACAAAAGATGGTTGATTCAAGATGCGGACTGCACTGCACCGGATGCACGTACAAGGAAACCTGCGGCTGCGGCGGCTGTATTGAGACGGAAGGACAACCTTTCCACGGCGAATGTCCCGTGGCCGCCTGCTGCCAGGAAAAAGGCTTCCTTCACTGCGGTCAATGCCCCCAAATCCCCTGCGACATGCTGACAAAGTATTCCTGTGACCCGGAGCATGGCGATACGCCCCACGGCGCCCGAATCGAACAATGTAAAATCTGGCAGAGAGATCAGGAAACCTGAATCCGGACAGGGCATAACACTGTTTGAAACAGACAATGCATTTTCAAACATACTCCCGAACACAGAAACCAAAAAGAAAGAATGAACAATATGGACAAAAAAATTCTCTCCCTGCGCATGGAGCGGCAATGCCTGCTCAAAAAGGCAGACGAAACCGAATACACAGCCCTTTACCGGGACACCCAGCCCGGCCAGAACGTCTACTGGCACGGCTTCGGAGAGCCTCCTGTCCTCTCCTTCCGCGCCGCCTTTGACGATATGGAATTCAACCGGCACCGGCAACTGAAGCGGAAACTGGTAAAGGGACGCTTCGCCGGAGGCAATCTTGGGTGGATTATGTGCGAGGACATGGAACTCTTCGCCTCCCTTTACCGCAAGCCCCTGGCCGCTCCCACTCCGGAGCAGACGGAGATCCTTACCCTCATTGAAAAGGCCGGACCCTTCAACATTCAGCAGCTCAAGGAAGAGACCGGGCTGCTGGTGAAACAAATCACCCCCATCCTCCACAGGCTTCAGGAGGCATTTCTGCTCTATGAGGACCAGTACGACGGGGAATGGGACCGGGGATGGTATCGCTTTGAGGAAATGTTTCCCGAGGTAAATCCACAGCGATACACCAGAACTGAAGCCCTGAAAATCCTGCTGCAGCGGTTCGCCTATCGGATGGTGTGGTTTGATGCCGCCATGGCAAAAGCCTTTTACCGCATGCCCGGAAAAGAGATCCAAAAAGCCGTTGCGGAACTGACTGCAGAAGGGGTGTTAACTTCATGGGAATCAGGCTATCTGCTGAAAAGTGATGCGGCGCTTCTGGAGGATTATGAGGTGAAAGACATAAGCTCCGTCTATGCCCTCCACCGAAACGACATCCTTTTCAAGTCCCGGGAGCCCCTGCTGAAACAGATGGTCAAAGACCTGACGGAAGGACTTCCCTACGACTGCGAGCCTCTCCAGTATCTGCTCATCGACGGCAGGTTCTGCGGCGCATCGGTGGGCCACTTCCGGTACGGCCCTTATGATCTGAACGAT
Source organism: uncultured Acetatifactor sp. (assembly GCA_910587555.1). Classification (GTDB taxonomy): domain Bacteria; phylum Bacillota; class Clostridia; order Lachnospirales; family Lachnospiraceae; genus Acetatifactor. The sequence continues at coordinate 11,760 of CAJULV010000047.1, read as the reverse complement.
ATTGTCTGCAGCCTGCCTGACCCGGAAAGCCGCAGGGAAGAAATCCTGACAGCCGTTCTTGCCGTCAATCCGGGCGGGAATCCCCTGCGCTTTATGGGCAGGGAAATATAGGGAAGCAAGGGGAAATCAGATTTCCCCTATCCCCTCTTTCTGCCGCATATCCCTGAATATCCGGAGGCAGATCTCCCTGAATCGCCCTCTTCCCCAGTGCCGCATAATATTCTTTTGCAGGCACTTTTCCACATGCCGGTTCCGACACCATATACCAGTAAAGCGCACCGCAGTGTTCACCGCCGCACACTGTCAGCTGCTCCTCGTTTTCCCTGATGACCGCCAGATCTTCCTCCTCTCTCCCCTTACGCTCTGCCCGCCGTTTTCACAACCTCGTCTCTCTCCACCCTGCGGATGCGGGTTTTCACCAGACAGCTGCGCTCCTTCCTGCCTCCCGCACAGTAGGCCAGGAGCAGCGCTTCCCGGGTAAAGCAGATGGCACAGTAACAATAGCCGCTCTCCCCGTCCCACTCAAAAGCCACAGGATCGGTAAACGTTTTGCCCTCATCCCCACTGGATGCAATGACAAGGGGCGTTCTGCCTCCGGTAAAATAATCCGGCTTCTCCCTGCCATTGTACTCCGGGATGGGATTCCAGATGGCATAAAGCCTTCCGTCATATCCCCGCTTCATGCACAGAGGGCTGTTGGGGGAAGTAAACCTGGATGGCTGACAGACAGTCCATGTGTCCCCTCCGTCCATTGAAAATGTCTCATACTGTCTTCCCAGTTCCGTTCTGGCCCATCCCCAGAGCACCCCGTTTGACAGCTCCACCACTCCCGGCTCCTGCAGCCCTGAAATACAGTGGGAAGACTGGGGCAGGCTGCACTTGCCCGACGCCGCCCTCCATGTCTTTCCGTCGTCATCGGAGAGAAAGCACTGAATGTCCGAACGGCTGTCCAGAATTCCGCCCCTTGCCCTGTGGCTTGCCACCGGAACCACAATGCGTCCGCTGTTCAGGCGCAGGACCCTGTCATTATTTATCACAAAGAAATCATCCTGGGGCGTACAGCAGACCCTTTCCCCCCAGGTTCTGCCCCCGTCCGCAGACTTCCGCAGAAAAATCTTCGTTATATCGTAAGTTATCCTGACCAGGTAAAAGAGTCCCACCTCCCCGTCCTGCATCTCCATCAGGGACGGGGACATCATGTTCACCCCTTCCTCCCCCTCGCAGGTCAGGATCACCGTACCCTGGTCAAAAGTTCTGCCCCCGTCCATGGAGCGCATCAGGCACAGATCCGCATAAGCATGATCCGCCGGATCCTGGCCGCGAAAACGGCTGTAAACAAACAGAATTCCGTCCTTTTTCGTCTCCAGAAACGTTCCCTCGCTGTTCCTGGGGTTTCCTGCCTGCATATCCGGGTCTATATCCCTGACCAGATTTCCCAATTCCAAATATTCCATATTCACACCTTTCCGCCCGCTGCCGAAAACCATTTCCGCACGGGCTATTCCTTACGTACATTGTCCTTCATAAACACCTTACCATAATAATCCATGCCTGACAAGACACTATCCCCCGGAATGTATAGATTGCCGTCCTTGACGTTACTGTTCACTCCGTTCACAGTAACTGATGCACACAAAACGAGCAAAGTACGCTCATTTTGGCGCCTGCTGTCTCGTGATTTTCGTGCAAAATACGCACGAAAACACTTCGCGGAGGCAACTGTGAACAGTAACCCTTTGACTGCCTTTCACGGATTGGGATTGTGTTGACAGATGGACGTTGTTCCTGGGGTTTCCCATTCTTCAACAAAGAGAATCCATTCTCCAAATCACTGAAAGACATATATCATCCTCTCATGGTATAATCATTCTGCTAACGCAGAATGCAATACAGCTGGCGCTGTATTGACATCGCTTTGCGATGCATTATACCGCATCCCATGGCTTGCACATCAAATGTCTCCTTCGGTGACGCTTGATGTTCTGCGCTCATGGTATCATGTTATGGGAAACATCAAACAAAAAGGAGAGTCCATATGATTGAATTCAAACTTGCAGAACTTAGAAAAAAACATAATCTCACCCAGCAGGAACTGGGTGAAGTCCTCAACGTATCTTATCAGACCATCAGCAAATGGGAGAACGGCGCCACCTCCCCTGATCTGTCCATGCTGCCCCACATCAGTGCCTTTTTTGGTGTAACCGTGGATGCCCTGTTGGGACTGGCCCCTCTGGAGGAAACATACAAACCCTCCAATTCCGGAACGGCAGAATACTGGGAACACAGACTGGAATATCTGCTCCATACCCGGAAAACCATGTGGAATCGGGATTATATGCAGTTTCTGATCCGGGATGTGTGGAACATTCATGAACCGATCACTGTCCTGGACTGCGGATGCGGTTACGGAGCACTGGGCCTTTTGATGATGCCCCTGCTCCCCAAAGGCAGTAAATATATTGGCATCGACTTTTCCCGAAATATGATTGAGGCGGCAAAAAAATATTACCGGTATTCGGATATTACCGCCGAATTCATTTTTTCGGATATCCAGAACTACAGGCCGAAGGAACCCTATCCCCTGGTCATCTGCCAGGCAGTTCTGCGGCATGTCAATGACGGTGAAAACCTTCTGCGCAAAATGGCAGGTTTCGTAAAAGAAGGCGGGCTTCTGGTAAGCCTGGAGTGCAACCGTGAGTTCGAAACGGACGGTCTGTACATCAGCGGCATGAATTACATGGATCTGTGCCGGCACCAGGGGCTGAAGAAGCTATGGCAGAAGGAACTGGAGCAGCAGAACCGGGATTATTCCATTGCCATGAAAATCCCGCATTACATGAAAGCCGCCGGACTGAAAAATATATCCTGCCGGATGAACGACAGGGTTACCGTCCTTGAACCGGAAGTTTCTGACTATGGTGATCTTTTGGAAAGCATCATAAAAGCGGACCACTGGAACGACGAAAAAACGGATCAAGAGATCGAGACCACCATCTCCTATTTTATGAACCACGGCATGGACCGGAAAGAAGCGGAAGACTATTGCCGCCAGATGAACGGCATTGTGAAATATCTGAAAAACAACAGGGAAACTATATCCCTGACCCATACATACGGCATCATGATCTCTTATGGGTGGAAGTAAACTTTTAAACACAATTCCGAAAATAAATCCCAAGACAGCGGCAGCGCCTCCGCCGGACATCAGCCGGGAAACACCTGCTTCCAGGCTGATTCCGGAGGCGCTGCTTTGCAATTTTGCTTATCCAATCCTTCCGGTCCGCCCCTACGCATAATACTGCGCCTGGGCGTCCCACAGCCTCCGGTAAAGCCCCTTTGCCGCCAGAAGCTCCTCATGGCTGCCCTGTTCCGCAATCCTGCCCTCCTCGAAAACCAGTATCCTGTGACAGAAATGACAGCTGGAAAGCCTGTGGGAAATATAAATTGCGCCTTTGTCCCTGGTAAAGCGGTTCATCCTCTGGTAGATATCCGCCTCCGCCACCGGGTCCAGAGCCGCAGTGGGTTCATCCAATACCACATAGGGCGCATCCTTGTACAGGCACCGGGCAATGGCCACCTTCTGGGACTCCCCGCCGGACAGCTCCACCCCATCCTCGGAAAACCGCTTGAACAGCTGCGTGTCCAATCCGTCCGCCAAAGTGCGCAGCCGCTCTCCAAAACCTGCGTTTTCCAGGGCTTCCTTTACCCGCTCTCCGTCATATTCGCTCTCCGCCGCCACATTTTCTCCCAGTTTAAAGTCAAAGATCTGGTAATCCTGGAATACCGTGGAAAAGAAGGACAGATATTCCTGGTACTGATATTTCCGGATATCCACGCCGTTGAGCAGAATCTCCCCCTCCTGGGGGTCACAGAGTCTGCACAGAAGCTTGATAAAAGTGGTCTTGCCGGAGCCGTTGCGGCCCACAATGGCAATCTTCTCTCCCTTGCGGAAGCGGCAGCTGATGCCGGAGAGACTGGGACCCGGAGCTCCCGGATAGGCAAAGGTCACGTTCCGGAATTCGAATTCGTAGTTGTCCCAGATTTCCTGTGTTACCGGCAGGGTTCCCTCCGCCGTGGCATTGGGCATATCCAGATACCGGAAATACACCTCCACATACTCCAGGTTCTGCAGAAAATCCCTGACAGTATCGCAGAGTCTGGTGACGCCGTCTCCCAATTGAGTCACCATCCCTGTATATTTCAGAATGCTGCCCACACCGAAGGCTCCGAATACGGCCTTTGCCCCCACAAACAGATACACAAGCAGGTCAAAACATCTGGAAATCAGGATGGAGTAAAAAGTTTTCCTTCTCTCATATCGAAAAGCAGGCTCGATCTCCCGGAGATATTCCCCGCCCAGTGCCCGAAGCTTCCCGGAGATCTGTTTCTTTGCATGAAACATGCGGATATCTTTCCCGTTTCGATACTTGCTAAAACAGCTGTCCATCAGGTACATCATCCGGTTTATGGGTTTTTCCGATGTTTCGTTTGTTTTAAAATAGTATTTTTGTATATGGAATGACGTGCTAATGCTGTAAATAATGGAAAAAGACAGCAATACGAGAAACAGCACAGACACTGCCCAGTGATTCAGAAGAGCGGCTGTCCGGTCCTCCCCCACTGCCTTTGCCCGGAAAAATTCCGCCACCAGGGCAATGGAAATGCCGATGGTCACCAGGGCCTGGAACACCCCTCTCACCTGTCCCACCAAAGCCAGAACGCCCCTGCTGTAATGCCATCTGGTAATCCTCTGCTTTGTCTCGTTAATCTTGGGGTCCGCGCTCATGGCGTAGTCCATCTTCCAGGCTTTCTCCGCCACCGCCCTCTCAATGTGTTTCAGCACTGTATACTGCAGCACGTCCAGAAGCTGCCCCCCGAAATCCATCATTCTTCTGCCCAGGAAGTTCAGTCCCACCAGCAACAGCGCCATCCGGAACAAATGGGACATGCTTCTGCCCGGGTCCGCCAGTTCCGTGAGAATCCCGGCGGAAAGCAGGATGCCGATGTAGGGATAGGCAGCCTCCATCACTGCCTGCAGCAATGCCAGCGGGAAGATGCCCGGAGATTCTTTTGCCAAGTAAACAATGGCCCGTTTCATCTGCTTTGACGCTGCCCCTGCTTTTGCCGCTGCAGTTGCTTCCGTTTCCTGGACCTGCTGTTTTGCTGCCTTTTTATCTGCCTTACTCATATTTCCTTCTCCACCTCCTCGCCTTCCAGTCCTGCTTCCTTCTGGGCTTCCTTTTTCTGATAGTATTTACTCTGCAGCCGGAACATCCAGGCATATTTCCCGTCTCTCTCCAAGAGCTCTTCATGGGTTCCGCTCTCTGCCACCCCTCCGTCCTCCATCAGCAGAATCCTGTCGCAGAAACGGGTGCTTGCCAGACGGTGGGAAATAAAAACCGTGGTCTTGTGCTCCGAAAACCGGCGGTATTTCTGGTACAGTTCGCTCTCCATCAGAGGGTCCAGCGCCGCCGTAGGCTCGTCCAGTACCAGTAAAGGCGCCTCCTTGTACAGGGCCCTGGCCAGCATCAGCTTCTGCATCTCTCCGCCGGAAAAGTCCGCCGCATCCTCATAGCTCTCCTTGCCGAACATGGTTTTCAGGCCCTGGGGCAGCTTTTTGATCTTATCCTCCAGGTCCGCCATTTTCAGACATGCATCCATGTGCGTGCCGTGGTTCTCCTGGTCATTGTGCTGTTCCTGCCGCCTCTGCGCATTATGCTGTTCCAGGCTATGCTGCCTGCTCTCTCCAGTCTGCTGTCCCTGTCTGTCCTGCTGTTCCGGACTGTGCTGTTGGCCTTCTCCATTGTACTGCTTCTGCCCATCTGACAGGTTTCCCCTGTAGGATTCCTCCGGACGGCGGACCTGCTCTGCCCCGGCTTTCCTTCCTGCGGCTTTCTCTTCTCCCGAACCTTCCCCTGAATCAGGAGCCGTCCCCAGGGCCAGATTTTCCTCCAAAGACAGGGGAAACAGCTCCGCATCCTGGAACACTCCCGAAAAATACTTTAGCCAGCTGTCCTTGCTGTACCTGGAACGGTCTACGCCGTCTATGAGGATTTTTCCCTCCGTAGGGTCATAAAAGCCGCAGAGCAGCTTGATAAAGGTTGTCTTTCCCGCGCCGTTCAGCCCTACCAAAGCCAGGTTTTCCCCCGGCTTCAGCGTCAGGTTCAGGTCTTTGAGAACAGGTGTTTGGGAGCCGTCATACCGAAAGGTTACATGTTCAAAAGAAATCTCCGGAACATGCCCTGCCGCCAACACAAGCCCTTCCTTCTCCTTCTCTCTGCCCCGCTGCAGTTTATCAAAAAAATGCCTCTGCTCTTCTACATAGGAAGCTTTCTCGTGAAGCAGCCGTATCGCCTGGACAATGGAGCCGCACCAGCCTGCAAAACCTCTGACCACCCCAATATAAAGCACGAATCCCGCCGCATCCAGACGGCCCTCACAGACCAGGTAAATCAGGTACAGATAGGCCGCGCCCTCCCAGACCATCTGGCTGAAACCGTTGACCGCGCTCACCAGAAAATAATTTCCCTGCTGCCGCACGGTATAATGAAGCCGCTGCTTCAGCTCCCGGTTGAACATCTTCCGAAGCCAGGGAGGCATCCAATACAGGTGGACATCCTTGGAAGCCTCATAGGTACTGGTACTCCTGGACAGATAGACCATTTTGTAATCCAAAGTGATCCACTTATGGCGGTTCCTGGCATCCCACTTATTGCACCGTATTCCCACCACATAATTCAGCGCCGTCCCTGCAATGACCAACAGCAGAATCCAGAGAGACAGCCCGGAAAGCATTCCCGTATAAAGGATCATCCCCACTACTGCCGTCAGCACGGCGGCAAATGCTTCCAGAAATCCGGTGTTATAGTCCCTGCTCCACATATGACGGTCCACCAACTGCCAGATTTCCTCCGGAAAATCCGCCCGTTCAATATTATCGTAATTCGTCTCCAGGGCCAGATCCGCAGCCTGCAGGGCCTGCCTCTGTCCTATCCGGCTGCCAAGAATCCCCTTTGTCCGCTCCAGCCAGTTGCTCAAAAGGTACAGGCATACCAGTCCCCCTCCCAGTACGGCAAGGTCTCCCAGTATGCTTCTCACGCTCCCGCCCTCCGTGATATCCGCCACCAGTACCGAAGGCATGTATACGCCAAGCAGGGAGATTCCTACGGCCACCCCGCACCCCGCCAGATACAGCCAGACAAATCCGGGGGATTCCCGGTACAGCGTCCGCATCCAGTACAGCAGGTTTTCCGGGACAGTGCGCTTCTTTTCCTCCGGCTGCTGCCCCTGCCCACCGGACTGATCTGCCTGACTGGCTTCCTCCGCTTTTTTCTTCTTTTTCATCATCCTTTTCCTCTCTGATGGTTCTTTTGTTACGTTATTTTACCAAGTGTTCCTATTCCGGTCAAGGCACCCTGCCCCAAAGGCAGGCTTTACGGCCTGAAAGGCAGGATATACAGCCTGAAAGGTGTTACCACAGGGCGCCGTTTTGCTTTTCGCTGACAGCCATGCGCAGTAAGTAATTGAAAAGGTGAAACAGCCCAAGCTTCATTCCCCGCCTTTCCCGGGACATGTCCGAAAACGTATTCCCGCCATGGGCCGCGATAAACTGCGTCCCACATCTGCCGCAATTTTCATACACACCGCAGCGCCTGGCTTAAACCGACGGGAACTCCCCTGGGTCCTCTCACTGCAAAAATCCCGTATTCGCTTTTCAGAAGCCCGAAGGGAAACTGTTCCGGCAGATACCTTTTCAGGAGTCGTATCTTCATCATGGACGTAATCGTCAGATTTTCATCCTGATAGCGGCAGGGAATATCGGTTTCCGTAACCTTACATTGATACAGGATTGCGGACACCGGCGCCGCCATATAGAGATACACCGTGTCTCCCGTCCGGATACCGGCGCCCTGTTTCCAGTCAATCACTTCCGCCTGCTGAAAGGCAGCTTCCACATCGTAAAACTTTGGGTTGGCGGGGACAAGCCATTCCTTGGGCGGCCGGATTTTCTGCTTCTTTTTCCCGGACGCGGTTGTCTCGTAGCTTGCGTCAAGCATCCCGCAGATTTCCCCAAAGGGAACTGTGCCGTCCAGGAGGATTGTAATCCACTTCTCCTTATTCATATGATATCCCGGAAAATAACCCGCCTGTGTAATTAGCATGTCGTGAAACATCTGATCCCTGGTCTTCACATTGAGGGCGCAGACTTTTCCCTTCCCGGAAAGTCCCAGTTTCGCCCTGTCCACCTCCATCACAAGACCATACCACTTCTGATTGTCCTCATGGCGGAGTACCGCGCTTTCCGGGTCCCCCTTCCAGGGGTAATCCGGTTTGGTTTTATAGGCTTTTTGCACATACTGAAGCAGCGCGGTTCTGTAAGAGCCGTCCTTTAATGCGTCTTTGCCGCTCTCTTTCGAATTTTCCCTGTTTTCCAAGTTTTCGTTATTGTCTGAATTGTTGTCATTGTCCAAATTGTTGTTATTATCTAAAATTTTGCCGCTTTTCTGTTCCGACATTTTCCCACATCTCCCCTGTTCTTCCTATGTGCCACAATTCCTTTCAGCAGACTGTTTCATCCTTCCAACCTGGGGCGTGTTTGAAAATTGCTTTCTGGCAGATAGCAGGTATGAATTTTCAAACACGCTCTGAATCCTTAAATCTCAAACTCCCGGAATTCATCCGCCACTTCCTCTCCGGCAAGCCCGCCTTTGGCCATCTCGAAGCTGTTATCTCCCAAGATTTCCGCCACGCTCTTTTCCGGGTTCTGATGGAGAATGTTCACCAATTCGATAAAATCCCGGATAATCTCCCTGGGAGTGATATGGCTTTCCGCCCCTACCCGGTTGTATTCCACCGTGAGGAAATACACAAGATCCTCATGGGTCAGAACCGGTTCATATTTATAGAGTCCCGCGTGAATGTCCCGCAGCTTTTCCACCAGGACATACATCTCCTCCTGGTTCAGCATCTGCAGCCGGATAATGGGCGCTGAAAAATCCCGCACCTCCCCGGCGGCAAAATGCCCCTCCGCCAGACGGGAGCGCAGGGCTTCGTAGCTGAATACCCCCTTATACTTGTCCTCAATGCACTGGGGCGTGCCTCCCATAAGAAAGCCGATGTGCCTGGCCTTGCCCTGGAGAACATCATTATACATGGTAAGAATTTTTTCATAATTGTTTGCCCGCGTAATTGAGTTCGGTATTTTGAATATATTTACCAGTTCATCGATAATCACAAGCAGTCCCTTATAGCCTGCCCCCGCCAGAAACGCGGCGAAAAGCTTCAGGAAATCATACCAGGTCTCATCGTTCACAATGAAGTTAATCCCCAGGTCTTCCCTGGCTTCTTTCCTGGAAGGATATTCTCCCCGAAACCACCGCAGCACATTGGATTTCAGGGCAGCGTCGTCCTCCTTGTAGGCCTTCCAGTAAAGTGCCACCGCCCTGGCAAACTCGAAACCGTTCACCATACCTTCCAGGGAACCGGCCACCTCATAAATCTGCCTTTCCACCTCTGCCTCGAATTCCGCCCCTTCCAGAGCCGTAGTGGTCTTCACCGTCATCTGGATTCCGGATATCCATTTTTCCAATATCAACGGCAGCGCGCCGCCGTCTGGCTTTGCCTTGGTGGAAAGGTTCTGAATCAGTTCCTTATAGGTGGCAAGCCCCTGGCCCCTGGTCCCTGCAAAACGCCGCTCCGGTGAAAGATCCGCATCCACCACCGCAAAGCCCCTGGCGGCGGCATGGTTCCGGATGGTCTGCAGCAGGAAGCTTTTGCCGCTGCCGTATTTACCCACAATAAAGCGAAAAGACGCGCCGCCCTCCTCAATCATATCGATATCATGCAGTATGGCCGAAATTTCCCGGGCGCGGCCCACCGTGATGTATTCCAGTCCCGCCCTGGGCACCACACCGCCTTTCAGGGCATTGATTAAAATATTTGCAATTCTCGCAGGTACCTGTCTGTCCATATGGCCTTCCTCACTTCTTAGAACCGAATTCTGCCAAAAAGCTGTCCTGCATGTCAGCAGCCTTTGTCACATCAGTCGCTGTTTCTATTATACAGTCAGACAGAGTCACAATCAATACCTGAGTACATGATAAATTACATAAATCCACCCCAATATCCCATGCACTATGGCAAGTGCGATGGAGGAGTATGTCTGGTAGGAAACTACCATGGCCAACGCTGCGCCAAATCCGATTCCTTTTTTCATTGAATCCATTTTCCAGTTCACTTTTTTGATATCCTCCTTCATTTCGGCCAGTTTCACCATTGTTTCTTCCGCCTTCTCCTGGTATTCCTCACCCGGAATCCGTTCACCCCTGAGCAGTTCATTGACATTGATTCCAAGTGCCTCACAAAGCGGCGCCATGGAAGACGCTTCCGGCAATCCCCTGCCGGTTTCCCATTTTGACACTGCTTTGTCGCTGACACCAACCAAATCCGCCAGCTGCCGCTGTGTGAGATTCTTTTCTCTGCGGCATATGCCAATAAATTGTCCGATTTTTACCTGATCCATCTCTTTTCCTCCTAAATATAGTCGCTTCGCGACGGCACTAAAGGGTAAAGTCGCTTCGACGCACCTGTAATGCCTTTGCGACTTTACTGTCCAGGAGAAATCATTTTTCAAAAGCACTGTCATTTCTTCGCTGGGCTGATGACGCCAGTATACGGAATCTCCCTCCGAAATACAACCCACGCTCCGTAGATTTTGCGTAGAATCCCAAAAAAGCAGGCTTCATCCTTTGAAAAACGGTTCTGGAGCGAATTGAGAAATATCAGGAGAATACTTTCAGATGGGCAGAAGACAACTGGGAAGACTTATACTGGCTGTGAACCGTATGAAAATGTCCCTTGACAGGCCGTTTCCGGAGCCGAAAGCTTAAGAGCCGCGATAACTTCTTCGCCATCCATATCCCCGGTTTCCGCAAAGCCAAAAGAATGATAAAGCTTTTTCGCAATTTCGTTATCCGGTTCATAAGACAGCCAGCAGTACTCCGCATCTCCGCAGGGCTTTGTCCGGATGAAATCCAATGCAAGCTTTACCGCCTCTCTCCCATACCCATGATGCTGACAGCGTTTATCAATCATCAGACGCCACAGATAGTTAAAGTATTATCCATTTTCCTTTTTGGCTAGAACCTTCTCTTTTTATGATTCCGGATTTTTTCATAGATTCCATATAATATTTAACTGTACTATACTTTTCTCCAATGTTATCTGCAATCTTTTTCTGAGACAACGATGGTTCCTCTTGAATCACTTTCAAGATGCGTGTAACTACAGAATTATCGTTACCTTGGTTCGCTCGGTCAGTAGCTTGGTTAGTATCTTGGTCAGTGCTACTAACCAAGCTCTTGAACATAACCATAATGTCCTCACGTTTAATTGTATATTCTGGCATAGGATTTCCGGCTTCTTTGCAGCTATCCTTGATTTTTTCAATTCCACGTCCCCACGCTTCGATAAAACCAGCTCTAAAAATGTATTGGCAATCAGAGGATTATATGGTCTTGACCGATGTTTCCCCATTAAATCATTGATTGTCCAATCTTCCGGGAAAATACAATCATTCGCAATATAAATCCGATCTGCATACACACTGATTTGAATTGGAATTAATGCTCCGTAAAATTTGTGTGCAATTGCATTAAAAACAGCCTCCCTAATTGCCTCTTTTGGAAAAGGGTAGGTTTCTACTCTTGTTACTCCTTGATACGAAATATCTGCCTTTAAATATTTCGTAAAAATGAGATC
>CAJULV010000046.1 GCA_910587555.1 uncultured Acetatifactor sp. | reverse complement strand
TTACACTCGTACTTACGCTCTCGCTTGTGCTTACACTTGTACTCAAGCTCTCGCTCGTGCTTACACTCGTACTCAAGCTCTCACTCGTACTTAAGGACTCACTCGTCGATACACTTGTACTCAAAGACTCACTTGTCGATGCGTTACCAGCCTTATCCGCCTCCTGACCAGTTGATTCTACGTTCCTATCATAGGCAGTCTCGTCTTTTGTGGAAGATGTATCACCGTTTGGCTGATAATCTCCTTTTCCATTCTCACCAGTTGAAATCGAAAATGTGTAATCAGGTGTATTACTGCCAGCCCTATACAAACCAAATTTACCATTTGCATCCGTCTTTAGAACATAATCTCTTCCCAGATTCTTGCTTAATATTTCTTTTCCATTATTATAAACCTTAAACGTACCATTATCTTTGTCAATTACAAGTTGAGCATCGTTTTGGAGCCAAAATAGCTCATTATCCAAAATAAGCTTATGCCAGTTACCGTTTTCATCCTGAACAACAACAAATCTTCCGTTACCGTTTCCACCAGCAACAGCATAGCCTTGCCCATTCACCTTATACGTTGCGGTATCTGTTTTACCCCCTCCATTATTCCACAGTTCATTCGGAGTTTCGAATTTCTGGGTCACATAACGCACTGAGGACTTATCTGCACTTACGATAATCACAGTTCTCTCTGAAACAAAAGCGCTTCCATCAGCCTTTACTTCATTAATAACATATGAAATTACCCCATCGTTATCCAATGCATATAGAACTCTTTCGTCCTTTCCATCTACATTAATCCACTGCTGACCACTTTCATCTACCCGAATCTCATAGTTGATTGAGGAACTAATATTGCCGTTTTCATCTTTCGACACATAGCTTGCATTTGACTTATATACGCGCACAGCACCAGCATCGTCACAATTATATTTATAAAACTCAGTAACCGGTTTTCCGGAAACCTTATCCGTATAAGTAACCATGTAAGATTCTGTCTTACTATCCCACACGGGCGTTGTCCCAATAACGCCTTTGCTGGCCATTTCATACTCAACAATGCTTTTCGCGACAGCTGCTTCTGCTGCTGCCACATCCGCGCCTTCAGTTGCTTTGGCTTTCTCCAATGCAGTAAGATTATCCTTGTATTCCTGAAGCAATCTATTGAGTTCTGCTTTTTCCTCCTCTGTCGCATCACTTAAGTCCACACTTGCCATCAGCATTGCAGCGCTGCGATTTACAAACATTGCAATTGCCTCACTTGCAGCAGCGCTTTCGGACATTACAGCAGAATCACTTTCTGAAGTACTTGTAGAATGAGAAACGGATACGCTCGTCGAAGCACTCACGCTCTCTGACGCACTGGCACTGCCGGACACGCTTGTACTTTCTGACGCACTCGCCGACGTACTCTTCTCTTCCGATACGCTCCCCGAAGCACTCATACTGTCGGACTCAGACGCTTCCACGCTCTCACTGGCAGAATCCATGTCGCTGGTTTCTTCCTCTGCGGTTGAATCAAATACTGAATCTTCCTCTGTTTCTGATCCGTTCTCAGTATCGCTTGCCAATGTACTGTCACTCTGGCTTGTTTCCTCGCTCACAGATGCACTGTCACTCTGGCTTGTTTCCTCGCTCACCGATTCACTGTCGCTCTGATTTGCTTCCTCGCTCACCGATTCACTGTCGCTCTGGTTTGCTTCCTCGCTCACGGATACGCTGTCGCTCTGGCTTGCTTCTTCGCTCACCGATTCACTGTCGCTCTGATTTGCTTCCTCGCTTACGGATACGTTGTCGCTCTGGCTTGCTTCTTCGCTGGTTGATGTATTCTCGCTCAGGCTTGCCGCCTCGCTTGACATGCCCTCACTGGCCGTACTCTGTTCCTCTGTCTTTTCAATTTCTTCCGAACCAATGATTTCAAGGAATTCGCTGGGCGTCTCAGATGTGGCAGCTTCAAACTCAAAATCTTCCAGGAATTTGTTAGCTTCTTCCTGCTGTGCCATCTCCGCTGCATATACAACGTTATAGTCCTGAATCATATTTGCTCCGCCAAGCATTACTCCGGTTGCCGCAATACTTTTTAAAATGTCCTTTTTCTTCATACCCTTCTTCTTTCTTCTCCTCTCCCGGTTAATTCACATAACTTCTGACTTTACCAAATACCTTCTCTTTGTCCCTTTTTACCCCCCATTTCTCTTGTCATAATCACGGTTCCGCGATTTTCTTTATCAGTTATACCAACTATAACAAGGGGGGTATCTCGCGAAGTGTCATGCAAAATTTTTTTTAATGTTTTTTTGAATATTTTTTTGTGCCATCATTTCCTCTTCGCCAAAGTTCGGAACCTTCTCTCCGGAAACCCGCTCAAACCAGGATATAAAAGCGTTCCATCCGGATCCGTACTGCGAATTAAAAAACTGTAACGTCACTCCTGAGTAAAACCAGATATTCGTTCCCTCGTCCAGCTCCCCCCGGGAAAGCTCCAACCCCTCATTTACACAGGCGTTCTCCACAGCTATTCGGGTAACCTCCCAGCTTCCACAGCCACGATAACCGTGTGCCGGCTGCCATTCATTTATGTATTGCGTTTCAGCGCCGGGACCCAAGCCGCTCTCTTTCTGCTGCCATTCTCTCATCTTTCCATTATCCTCCGGCCAAACCTCTGCCTCCTTACACATCCCATTAGCAAACTGCATGCTTCTGCAGACATTGGCCGTAATTCCTTTCCGGATTCTATTGTTTCGATCCTGCTTCTTCCTACTATAATGGCTGCACTATCTCGCAAAATGTCTCGCAGAATCTTTTCCGGATATATTTTTCTTTTCTGAAAGAATGGGAAAGCCTTCGCCGGCTGCCCTTTTACGGCTCCTCTTCGCGCAGTTCCTGTGTCATATCCGCATAATACCACAGTTCTCCTTTACCGCCTCTCCTGACATAAGCCGACTCAATCCGCGAAAAAACAGAACTGCAGAACTCCTTCTCAATATTGACAAGCATCAAAATAAAATGCCGGTTGCCATATCTGGTATAAGCGTCCCCAATACGCAATGACTCGCTCAATACATTTTTTAAAAGCACCATCTCATCCTGCAGATTCATCTGCTTCTGTCCGCTCCTGACTTCCTTCTGACTCAGTGTCAGGAACATCAAAACCGCCTCAAAGTGATTTCTTCCCTTTGCGCGTGCTACCAGACGGCAATAATCCACAAAACTCGGATATGTACAATAATAAGCTCCCTTTACAATATTTTCCCCGAAAATCGCCTTCTTGATATCATTTTTTCTACCCATGAACACACGGTCCATGTTCCGCCAGTCGCTTATGTTTCCCGTGTTCCTCTTGTGATTTTCGTCTTTCAGTTCCAGTTTTTCAAAGCATTCCTGCATTTCAGCCGTAGGTGGAGTCCCCAGTTCCCGGGCGTACAGTTCCATGGTACTGTTATAGATATCAATCGCTTCTTCATACCGGTATATCTCAAGATTGCACTTGATCAGCTGCGTCTGCCAGTTATCAAATGGATAGATGGAAGCTGCCTTGGTGTAAAGGGCAAGGCGGTTTTTATAGTCTTTACCCTTCTGATACTCCTTTTCCAGTTCCTGCACCGTATAGACATAAAGCCCTTTATAATAAACACTTTTATGAAAAAACCAGGTTTCAGACTGGTTCACCGGAAGCAATTCACCAGAATACAGCTCATTTGCCCTGCGAAGCATATCTATGCACTCCGCCGCATTTCCGCAGCCCTTCTGCTGATATTCCATTGCATCCTCCACAGCCTTTTCAAATCTCCGCGTGTCCGTGTCCAGCTGCATGCTGATCTTCAGGCAGCATTTCCCTTCGTTCAGCTCAACATATTCCTCCTCCGGAAGGCCGCATGCCACAAGCTGCCGCTTCAGCCGGTAGATCAGATTATTCAGATTTCTATTGCGGTTTACGGTATCTGCACGGCTCTCATTCCAACCATACAAATTATCAATCAACTCATTCTTGGAAATTCCGTTAGGATAGGACAAAAGAAGCATCTGAAAAAGACGAACAGACTTTGAACTTCCCATTTTATTCAGCTTCACCGCTTCATCTCCATAATACATTGCGAAGCCCCCAAGTAATTGCACACGCAATACTTTTTCCTGCGCCATTTCTCCCCCTCTCCACACTTCAACAGCAAGATACATTTGTCATCCGACAGGCTGCATTATTCCTCATAGAATGGATATCTTCCACACATACACCGTTCCTGTTATCCATACTTCCGCAGCCAGTCAATCAATCCACTGCATTATCCCAGGACACTTCTCCTGCCGCTTCCCGCACACTGACAGCGTCAATTGCTCCCGATACCAGCTTAACCATTTCTCAGACAGATCGAAAGTAGACTGTCGCATCCTTATCTGTCCATGTGATATGTCCCTGCCAACTGCTATTCTGGCGGTGTTGGGCACAGATTATAAATGTTCCGAGTTACCCATGCCTGCCGAGTAATTCCTCTTCACTAATGGCCCTCTTCCTTTCCTGCCTTACCGCCTGTTCCCAGAACTGTTTTTTTCCGAAACTGCGGATAATAGTCCCCGGATAAGGATAATTTAATGAATCATACAGCTGTTCCATCTCAAAGACGGCTTCGTCCATACACAAAAATACCGTAGCTGCCGCACTGTATGCATGATATAGCCTACCTGTAAATCGATATTCCTCCACCTGGTCGATACACAGAACCACCTCGTTGGGTGTCCCCATTGTGATTTTTCCATTTCCCCAACTACGCTTCCCGTTCCTGTTTAGAAGACATTCCACGCTGTCCGCATAATACTGCAAAATGAACCTTCGTTTCCCTGCGGAAAAGGACAGGAACCTGTCCCCTGCCCTTTTCACAGTTTTATTTTACAACAACGCCGATTACCTGCATTTTTTCTTCTTTCTTCTTTTTTTACAATATTTTTATTGTAGCAAGAAATGTATCCTGTAAATTACCTCATTTGATTTCGAATCTTCTTTTTTAAAAAAAGTTTTTCAAAGCCCCCAGTATTTTGCGCAAAAAAATACAACCACCTTCTAAAAAAGAAGATCGCTGTATTTTATATTAACGCCTGAAATTACCCTTGCTTCAAAAAACACTTTCATCCAATTGCCTGGTCATATCTGCATAATACCGCAATTCCCCTTTGCCTGCATTCTTGAGATATGCCTCTTCTATCCGCCGAAAAATGGCACTGCAGGATTCTTCATCCGCTTTCACCAGCATGAGAATAAAATGCCTGTTTCCATATCTCGTAAATGCGTCTTCTATCCGCAGTAATCTACCGATAACTGTTTTTAACAGCTGCATCTGGCTTTGCAGATCTATCTGCTTCTGTACATCCTTTTCCCTGCGGCTCAGAGTGAGAAACATCAGAACCGCATCGAATTTGTTTCTGGCCTTTGCTCTTGCCACCAGGCGGCAGTAGTCCACAAAGCTTGGATACGAGCAATAGTACGCCCCCCTTGTCCGCTGGTCTCCAAATATGGCCTTCTTTATATCATCCTTTCTTCCCAAAAAGGCTTTGTCCATATTTTTCCAGCCCTTCACATCTCCTATGTCCTTCCAGTGATTCTCATCCTTCAGTTCTGGCTTCTCAAAACACCCCTGCATTTCTGCCGTCGGCGGACTTCCCAGTTCCCTTGCGTACAGCTCCATGGTACTGTTGTAAATATCCATGGCCTCCTTGTAATGATACATTTCCAGATTGCACTTAATCAGCTCTACCTGCCAGTTTTCAAAAGGATAGATAGCCACGGCCCTGGAATAAAGAAGCATCCGATTCTTGTAGTCCCGGCTTCGCAGAAATTCAGCCTCCAGTTCCTGTATGGTTTCCAGATACAGTTCCTTGAAATAAATACTTTTATGAAAAAACCACATATCGGATAGATTCGCCGGAATCAGTTCTCCGCTGTACATTTCGTTAGCCCTGCTAAACAACTGTATGCGCGCCACCCCCCCCTAGCTTGCGTGCCAGGGTTACCGTTTCTTCGAACCGCTTTGTGTCCAGATCCAGGGGAATACTGCTCTTAAAGCTGCACATGCCATCATTGATTTCCACATAATCGTCCTCTGGCAGGCCTACAGAAATCAGCTGCCCCTTCAGCCTGTATATCAGATTGTTCAAATTCTTATTGCGGTTAGCGATGTCTTTTTTATCGTTCCATCCATACAGATTGTCAAGCAGTTCGTTTTTCGGAATTCCCCCTTTTACACACAGCAGAAGCATTTGAAGAAGGCGAACCGATTTTGAGCTTCCCGCTTTGTTCAAAACCACGGCGTCCCTTCCATAGTACATGGCGAACCCGCCGAACATTCGAACATGCAATACTTTTTCTGCCATTCCCTCCCCCTCCTGCCCTCAGTTCTTCCATACAGCCAAGGCGCCGGCTGCCGGGCAAAAATCTGTCCGCAGCCGTCATTACTTCCCTGCAAAACCTACCGTATATCAAACACACTCCGCACCTTCAATCCTTCCGGCCTTCCCTTCAGAATCTTCACTCTCCGCTGCCCGGCATTCATGTCAAAGTAATTGTCTTCCAGCAGCATATCATCCGCTTCATTCAAGATTTCCACCGACTTCGCGTAAGCCTCCGCTGTCACCACCAGTTCATTTCCCTCTGCATACACTTTCAGCCCGGGATCGGCAAAGTGAAAATGCTTCGGTGCGCAGAACAGCACTGTCCCTGCCGAAATTACCGCACCCTCCTTCAGGCACTCATAGCCCACATAGTCCCCGTACAGCGATGCGTCCGCCATGTCCTCCTTCTCCAGCCAGACGCTGGAAAGCGCAGGCACCGTCACCTCGCATTCTCCCTGCCGCCTGATTTCCGATTTGGCATTCCGAAGAGCCCATTTGATCGTTACTTTGACTTCCTCCATGGTCTCGTTCGCCACATTCAGCTGAATGGATTTCTTCACTTCATAGGGCTGTGCATTGACATTGGGGTTCTGACTGAGAAGCCCCTCTTCCGCACAGGAAAGCATCACCGGTGCGAAGAACCGTTTTTCATAATAATGCAGCGCTTTCCATCGACCGTAATAGTCAATAGATGACCAGCTTGCCACCGGCCAGCAGTCATTCAGCTGCCAGACCACCGCTCCCATACAGCGGCCTCTGTTACGGCGAAAATGCTCCACCCCATAGCGGATAGCTTCCGCCTGAAGAAGCTGGGACGCATACAGCAGGGTGCCGAAATCCGAAGGGTACAGAAACGTCTGCTGCATATAGTTCATAATCTTGCCGTTGGCGCTGGCATTCCGCTGGTGCTTTTCCATCACATAGGAAAAAATATTCCTGTCCTCCGGCAGTGTAAAAGACTCGCATGTCTTCAGGGAGGGGAAAGCCTGAAAACCGAACTCCGACACGTACCGGAAATAATATTGACGGTATGCCGTAAACGGCCTATTGCCGTGCCATACTTTCCAGTAATGTACATCCCCTCTGTTCTCATCACCCGGATCGTCAAAACCGCCTCCGGATGACGGGCTGGATGGCCAATAAAAGGTATTTGGGTCATATTCCTTCACCACCCTGGGCAGGATGTATTCATACATTTTCACATAATCGCTGGTGTACTTCGCCTTGCCCGCCCAGTAACTGCCCGGCACCATAAAGCTCTCCATCTCATTGTTGCCGCACCACAGTCCCAGGGAAGCATGGTGGCGGATGCGCTTGATATTGTCAACAAACTCCGCCCTGATGTTCTCCTCGAATTCCTCTGTCAGATCATAATCTGCACAGGCAAACATAAAATCTTCCCACACCAGCAGCCCCAGTTCATCACAGGCATCCCAGAAAGCGTCACCGGGATAATGCCCGCCGCCCCAGACGCGGACGCAGTTATGATTTGCATTTTTCGCCTGGAGCAGCAGATTATAAGTACGTTCCGGGGTTACTCGGGGCAGGATGTTGTCCTCCGGAATATAATCCGCTCCCATGGCAAATATTTTCACACCGTTTACCATATGGCAAAACTGTTCCCCGTATTGGTCTTTGTCGGTACATACTGTCATGGTACGCAGGCCGATCCGGCGTTTCCAAATATCCAGAACTCTGCCGTCCCCTATATTCCTCCCCCTGCTTTCCTCTGCCCTATCTGCAAAATCCCAATCCTCTGCGACAGCCCCGCACTTCTTTGCCGCTTCCTCCGTGATACTGTTCTTACCGGCGTCCATTTCCCCCGCCTGCCCCTGAACCAGTTCCACTTCCAGCCCATACAATGGCTGTTTTCCGTACCCATTGGGCCACCACAGCTGCGGCTCCTCTATCACAATGCCCGCCATAGCCTCCTCATGGCTGTAAATCCGCCTCCCGCCGCCAGGCTCCGTCACCGTCACCCTGCAGGACAGGCCGGACAGCCTGCCGTCATCCCGTCCGAACCTGCGCAGATGTTCCTCCCCCAGGCGCTCCACGTCCACATCCAGCTTCAGAGTCACCCTGCCGCGGTCATGCACCTGTGAGACATACGCGCTGTCAATCCGCGCCTCATTGAAGCCGATCAGTTGTACGTCACGCCAGATTCCAGCATCCGGAAGGCGCGGCCCCCAGTCCCATCCGAACATACAATGGGCCTTCCGCAGATAGGGAAACCCGTTCATGGCATCCCAGCTCCCCGGTATATGCTCCTGCGCGTCCGCCTCCCTGATAAACCTGGTGGGAGAATGCAACACCACCTTCAGTTCATTTCCCGTCTCACGCAGAATCCCCTTCACCGGAAATTCCCAGGTCCGATGCATATTCTTCACATCCCCAACCAGGCTTCCGTTCAGCCAGATATCGGCAATAGTATCAATCCCGTCAAAATGCAGCAGCACTGCATCGCAGTTTCTCAATTCCACATCTGCGTCAAATACAGACACATACTCAAAATCGTCTTCCATAATATGAAGTGCCTTTATCTCATTGTCCCGGTAATAGGGGTCTTCCATCCGCCCGTTTGCCAGCAGGTCGTTATAGACACTGCCCGGAACAGATGCCGGAATGTAATCAGCCCTTCCGGCTACAGACATTTTCCAATTATTATGTAATTTTTGTATAATCATATCCGTTACCTTCCTCTTCAGTCCTTCCATACACAGTATATCAATAAAAAATGTACTGCGCAAGCCGAAATCTGCCCCAAATTGTCAGCCAGCCCCAACGCAAAACCACCTTTTCCCCACGAAGATGCCATGCTGCTTTTCCTTGTGGAAAAGCTAAAAGCTGCTGGATGGTAAACGCCTTTTAAAAGAAAAACATGGCAGTCTGCTTATTTCTGCAAATTGCCATGTTAAAGTTTGCCGTCCGCCGCAGCATCTCTGCATGCTCAATACTGTTTCCAGTCCGGAAGCTCATCAAGGGTGATTACTCGTTCGTCTTCATACACTTTCCTGACCATGGCCTCCTCCGTATATTCCTCGGAAAGCAGGGGCAGATTATTTTTCACCACAAACTCTCCGCTCCAGGTGCAGAACCAGAGCCATGGCGCCTGATCCCGGAACGCAAGCTCCGGGTCAAAGAGACAGCCGTTCTCCGTCAGGGCAATGGGTTTTGGAGAATCCGCATACTCCACCGCCTGGCTGAATTTCCCGCTCTGGGAGAGATAGACCTGTTTGCCGGGGTAGATGTCCTCCCCGATGATGTCCACATATTCGTCCCCCGGATACCAGTCCCCATCCTGCCCGTTCCAGACCCAGATGATGTTGTTTAGTTTATGGTACTCCGTCATCCGCTGAAAGACCAGTTTCCACAGCTCAATATAGCTCTCCGGCCCGGCAGCGCCCCACCAGAACCAACCGCCGGAAGCCTCGTGAAGCGGGCGGAACAAAATGGGCACATCCGCCTCCTGAAGAATGGCAATCTGCTCCGCAATGGCATCGATATCCCGCAGCAGCAGCCCGTATCCCTCCTCATCCTCTCCCCTCATGATAGCCCCCAGGTCAATATTCGTAGCTTCCGTATAAAAACCCCGATACCAGGGCTCCTCATCCGTCAGGTATTTCTCCGGCGCATTCCAGTGCCAACAGAAGGTGTTGATTCCCCCCATGGCGTCAAAGTTGATGGCTAACTGTGTGGAAATCCCCGAGGAACCGTTTGCCACCCGGGAAGGAGTATATTCGATAAAATCCAGTCCCAGTACGGCAGGCGTCTTATCCCCGTTTACCTTCTTCAACGCCACTATCTCGGGTCCTCCCACGCCTTTATCCGAATGCTGTCCCGAAAGAATGTATTTTCCATAGATATCCTGCAAATATGCCATCAGCCCCTTCGTACTCTCCGTGGCATTGGGATTCACCAAATCTCCTTCCGCCTGGAACACACTGTCCGGCAGAGGCTGCGCTGCTTTGATTTTCATGGCATCCACGCCGATCCACCCCCATTCCGTTGTAATACTCACTGTATGTACGCCGCTTTCCAGGTAAACCCGCTGAAGCGCCGCCTCCCCGAATTCCTCCGAAGCCGTGACAAAGCTTCCCACCGTCTCTCCGTCCACCGCTATGCCGTTGGTCTTCTCTCCGCCCATTCCCGCGCTTATGACGATAATGTCATAACTTCCCGCAGCAGGAATCTCCACCTGAAACGAACAGCTGTCCTCCTGGGACTCGAAACCTGCCAGGTATCCGCTGCCGGTGTAACCCTCCAGTTTTGTTTCCAGGCGCACTTTTCCTGCCGTCTCCGCCTCCGCCGCGTCGAAAATCTGCTGAAAATCCCCGGTTTCCGGAGGTGTGTTGTCCTCTGGGCTTCCGCTTCCTATTTCGTTTTCTGGGCTGTTGTCCTCCGGACTCTCGCTCTCAATTTCGTTTCCCGGGCTATTGTCCTCCGAGTTCCCGCTTCCGACTCCGTTTCCTGGGCTATTGTCCTCCGAGTTTCCGCTTCCAATTCCGTTTCCCGAGCCGTTATCCTCCGAGTTCCCGCTTCCGACTCCGTTTCCTACATTGGTTTCCCCCGGAGCCTGCCCGGAAGAATCCGCTCTGCTGTCCGCGTCATCCGAAAATCCGCCTTCCGCCCCGGAAATACTCCCTGCGCTGCCAGGGACAGGATTCCCCGTACTCTCCCCATCCTGCCCACACCCCGTCAGCAGGAAAAGGGACAAGCCCATTGCCGCAAACCAGGCAGCTCCCCTAAGCCCTGTCCGCCCCACGCCGTCTATCCCACTCTGTTTTCTCATACTCCACACCTGTTTTCCGCTCTCTTGCCTTTCGTTCTTCCCTTGCAGGATATTCTTCTCCCCGCCGGGAAAGGTATTCCCGCTGCTGCCCTGCAGCCAAGAATCAATTATTCTGTGATTCTCAATCTTTATCCCGGAATCTTTATACTGGAAACAATGGCATAAATAATAGTAATAACTATGATAATTCCCGCAAGCCAAAACAGCCAGTCCATGTTCAGCAGAACTTTCATTCCGTCTAACACAAAGTAAACGCCCAACAGCAGGAATATAATAGCGGATTGACGATAGTAGGGCTTTTTATTCATATGCTCCCGCTCCTGCTTTGAAGCATAGATATAGGCATTGTTAAAGAGATACCCCTTTTCCCGGAAAGAGCGAAAACTCAAGATAAACAGCCCTGCCGATACCAAAAAAAGAACGCATGCAGTAATGATCTCTTTCAAATTCATAGGAACCATCCTTTCACCAAATCAGTTTTCCCCTGTACTCCCATGGATATTCTTTCACTCCGCCCGCAGATAAATCAGCCGTCCCTGGAAATCCCCCCATGGATTGGGTATGGTAATACCGGCCTTCATCAGCAAATCCCCGCCAAAGCGCCTGCCCTCCAGGGCCGCCATCTCCTCTCCGCCCTCCACGGCTTCCAACCGGTAAGTCTTCTCCGGGTCCAGTCCCTGCAGGCGAATCAGACGACTCCGGTAATTGGGACGGTTCAGCACCTGAACATAAGTCACCAGAGCCTCATCCCTGTCCCGGGAAACCACCATATAGCAGTCAAACTCATGGTTCTGCCCATAGGAAGCAATCCGGTAATAATCCCCGCTGCGCACCAGGTCATTGTACTGATGATACAATGCCACCTGCCCCGGAATCTTCGCCTGCTCCGCCTCCGGCAGCTTTGTCACATCCAGTTCATACCCGAAAGTCCCTGCCAGAGCCACATATCCCCTGGTGTCAAAAGGCGTCACCCTGCCCAGGGCATGATTCGGGCACACGGACACATGGGCGCCCATGGTGGAAAGGGGATAAAGCATGGCAGTCCCCTCCTGAATTTTCAGCCGCTCAATGGCATCCGTATCGTCGGAGCACCAGATTTGCGGGCTATAGTACAGCATTCCCGCGTCAAACCTGGCCCCGCCCCCGGAACAGTTCTCCAGTAAAAGATTCGGAAAATCCGTCACCAGACGCTCCTGCAGCTCATACACGCATAAGACAAATCTGTGGTAAAGTTCTCCCGTCCTGTCCGCAGGCAGTTCGGCGCTTCCCAAGTCGGACAGCTGACGGTTCATATCCCACTTCACATACTCGATATTTGCGCTGTCCAGGACAGCCTTCACACTGTTATAGACGTAATCCCGCACATCCTTCCTGCTGAAATCCAACACATACTGATTCCGGCAAAGGGAAGCCGTTCTGCCCGGTATCCGGATTGCCCAGTCCGGGTGTTCCCGGTACAGCTGCGAATCCGGGGAAATCATCTCCGGCTCGAACCAAATACCGAATTTCATTCCCAGTGCATTCACCCTGTCCACCAGAGCCTTAAGCCCGCCCTGAAGCTTTTCCTCATTCACAAACCAGTCCCCCAGACTGGAATTGTCGTCGTTCCTGTGCCCGAACCACCCGTCGTCCATCACAAGCATTTCAATGCCCAACTGGGCCGCCTTCTCCGCAATTTCCAACAGCTTCTCCGTATCAAAATTAAAATAAGTGGCCTCCCAGTTATTGATGAGAATCGGGCGCTTTTTATCCCGGTAAGGGCTGCGTATCATATGCCCGCGGAGAAAATCATGAAAATTACGGCTCATTTTTCCCATGCCCTGGTCCGAGAACGTCAGCACTGCCTCCGGAGCCGTAAATCTCTCTCCGGGTTCCAGTTTCCACTTAAATCCCTGGGGATGGATTCCCATTACCACCCGCAGCATGTCCATCTGGGTCTTCTCCGCCTGGGCCAGGAAATTTCCCGAATAAACCAACTGAAAACCGTACACTTCTCCACGTTCCTGCGTAGTTCCCCGCTCCCGCAGCGCCAGGAAGGAATGCTCCTGATGGGAAGTCTCCCCCCGCACAGAGCCGACGCTCTGCTTTCCATACCCCAGAGTCCTCACGTCAATCTGCCGCTCCCTGGCCCAGGAACCGTGCAGGGTCACCATCTCATAATCCCGGCAGTCCATGTCCACACAGGCAGAATACACCTTTGTCAGCCAAACAGGCGCACTTCCCCCGTTGCGCACCCTTACGCTCCTGGTGATTACATCCTCCGCCTCAAATACACTGTACAGCAGGTCCACCTCCAAATCCAACACCCCATCCCTGCAGTGCAGCACCAGAGTCTTTCCCTCATTTCCAAACGAGGCGGGCAGCCCTTCCAAAACCGGCTTCTCCTCCAGTATCTCATAGCTCTCCAAAGTCACCATGACGCCTGTATTTCCCTGCAGCGTTTCAACGGCAATAGCACTTTCCCGGTAATCCCCCAGACCATTTCCCGGATATTCGAAGGGAAACTGATCATAAAAGGACGTCCTTTCCCGGTTATTCCGCGACGGCACATAAGGCGGCTCCTGGGTCCGCAGCAGATAGGACGCGTCACCGGGCCGGATTTTGCTCCCGTAATAAATGTGCCCCGGGAACTTCTCCTCATCCACAATGCCGATGAGATAGCTTGTGTTCGCTGTATCCAACTGAAAAATATTGTGTTCCTTCAAATAGTGAATTGCCATGGCAAATCCCTCTCTTTCCTCTGCTTCAATTGATAACGGGTTACAAACCTCATTTCATCTGTAATACCACTTCTCCGCCTCTTCCTCCGTCTGCGGCTTCGCCATATACTTCTTCAGCAGCCGCTCCATCAGGAAGGACTGGCCGTAGCAGCAAGCCCCGGGGAGGATGAACAGCATGGGCGCCGGAATCAGGAGGACCAGGCACACTGTCCCAATCGCCATCCCCAACAGGATCACCGTAAACGGCAGGTGCCGGAACACCATCAGCAGCGCCAGCCGGAAACACTCCCAGGAACTCATGGTAAACCGGGACATCACCGGGAACACATATACGGCCAGACTCATCACTACCAGAGTCAGCAGCGTATACCCCAGGCTGAACGCCGCAGCCGCAGCGGACTGCCCCTGATCCACATACATCCTGTCAATCGCCAGTACCACCCCCAGAAGAAGAAACACGACAGTCATGGGAATCCCGTTCTTCAGGTTTCTGCGGTAAGCGCCGAAAAATTCCCGGCTCACATATCCCTCTCCCCGGCGGATGCTCTTCACCGTGGTGTAATACAAAGCTATGGTGGACGTCCCGATGGTCACCACCGGCAGACAGCCCAACAGCCACAGCAGCGTGGCGATGATGACATTGCCCGCCTGGTTCATAAATCGGAAGAAAAAAGTGTCATGACTGAATATTTTGTTCATCATTTTCCGCCTCCTGATTGACTGCCGCATATCATATCAAACATTCACTTTCCAATACCCTTTTTTATTTGAACCAACACGCTCAATATATCCGTTTTCCCGCAAATACGAAATGTTATTTTGAATAGCCGTTTTTCCTATTCCTACAATTTCTATCAACTGCGGTTGAGTGATGTTGGGATTATTCCGCATTTCTTTTAATATAAGCCTGCGAGTGGGATTTAAATTTTGTCTGTCCGTGAGTTTATCCCCCACTTTATCCCCCACTTTATCCCCCACTTTATCCCCCACTTTTTGTCTATCCGTAAGTTTATCCCCCACATTCAGAGTTATTTTTTCAAATGGTATGGTTACTACAATTGAATTTTCCCTGAATTCAAATGCCTCTTTTCCATATATCTGTGTAATAACCGGAACTCCCCTGCCAGAGCGCTCACTGATATGCAGCTGCAGGAAAATGTCCGAAAGACTCCTGTTGACAGGAACGGATTCTCCCAGATAAAACCCATCCAATGTCTGATTCGGCGCAAGGGTACCCCGAGATAAAATCTCTATTCGATCCGAATATACCGTTACCATTGGCGCATTATGATCTATCCATAAATTATGCACAAAAGCATTTACAATCGCTTCACGGAATGCCCCCTGATTAAATAACGGTACTTCTTTTCTCTCTACAACCCTGTCTGTCTCGTCTGCCTGCATAATATTGATTACATCACCGTATTCCAATACTTTGTCCAATGATATCAGTATGCAGCTGTTTCCAAATTCTCGAACAGAATATAACGGGGATGCTTTATCTCTGCCCTGAAAAATGGAGACCCGAACCGGTATTTGGCTATTGTCAGACAGCAACTGTGCCAACAGATTATATTTTCCTTCTTTGGTAAGCAGGCGCAGATTCTTCTTAAAAGTATTTTTGTTAAGTACAATTCCTTTATCTTCATAATAAAGAAACAGCTTTCGGAAAGTCAAATCCTGGATATCGCTTTCCACATTTTCCACTGTTGGCAGTCCATTTCGCAAGATATCAAATAATTTGGATTCACGCTCCGGATATTTATTTAAGTTCACCTTACTTGAACCAATTCGAATGAATCGGTTTCCGCCAAAAGCAGTGGGCACCGTTCTGGCTGCCGGTATTGTCAATACAACAATGCGCTTTCCATCAATGCTTGATTCTTCAAACTGAAAATTGATGTCAGGAACAATCTGTCTTGCAAGAAAGTGTTCTAATGGCTCCCCTTTTACATCTTTATGGTAATTAAAAGATGTGTTTGTCAGCATATGTGTCTCATTATCTACACCCCAAATGATATAGGCATATTCTTTGCCACACATAGCTGCCGCATTTGACATAGACGAAATATACTCACCTATGCCAACAGCATCATACCAACTATCTTTAAATTCAAACCAGTCTTCTTCTGATGTACAGGCAAGTAAGCGTTTTACGAGCAGCCTTGTCCTATCCATATCCACACTCCCATCTCTTACTATGTTTTTATTATATCCTCGCATAATACATCATATCATACCCAAGAGCTAAAGTGGAATATTTTTCAGAAAAGAATCACGCACGAGCCTGCGCATAAGAGATACGGCAGCCTGGCATTCCCTGCAGACTGCCGCATTCCCCGCCGGACAGGCGCCCTGCCCGTCCGGCGTCTCCTGTTCCTTACTTAATCAGCGCCGTAGCCGCATCCAGAGTATCCTGCAGCACCTGCTTCTTGGACTCAATGGCCTGTGACACGGTCATATCCTTGTTGACGAAAATGCCGTACCACACTTCGCCCACCGCGCCGTTGGAGTCGATGCTGTGCCAGAGATCGTCATTGGTCTTTGCGCCCTCCTGGTAGCCAAGCTCCACCTGCTCCAGGCTTGCGAAAGCGGACTCAAACCATTCCGGGTCATCCCTGTAATAAGTATCTCCGTCAAACCAGTTCTGCATCTCCTCGAACACCAGGTATACGGACTCCGCGTCTTCCACACCGATGGGAATAAAATAGCTGTTCACCAACATAACCGGCGTCTGGCTTCCGTCCCCACTGGTTCCCACGGGAAGCGGGCATATATGAATCTCAAAGTCAATGTTTCCCGCCTGGTCAATCAGCTGATAGGGCTTCACCATGGAAAATGCCACCTGCCCCTGGAAAATACCGTTCAGCTGATAATCCCAGTCGTCATTGTCATAAGGCCTTGCGGAACCGTCCACATTGTAAAGCCTGTCAAGGAAATTGAACACTTCCACAGTCTTGGAATCGCTCAAGCCCTCTGTGGCGGAGTTGGCAATGGCCGCATTGTTGGAAGCCAGAAATGCGGAAACCGTGTCCGTCCAGACAGTGCCGTATCCGTAGGTGTCCGTGTTGCCGTCGCCGTCGGTATCCCTGGTGCAGGCCAGTGCGTACTCGGCGAACTTCTCCCAGGTCCACTCGCCTCTCTCCGCCAGTTTCTCCGGCGCTTCCAGGTTCAGGCTGTCAAGCATATCCGCATTATAGGCCATGAACGCTGCTCCTGTGGGAATGGTGTAATTGTCGGAAGTGCACATCAGGTATTCGTCACTGCCAAGCACGGAAAACGGCGTCAGCACCACATTGTCATTCAGAATATCCGAATCCGCAGGCGCGAAACCGGAAATCTTCTGGGCATAGCCGTTCAGCACGGCGGGAATGCCGAACTGGGGGTCTGTCAAGTAAATGTCGCAGTCCGGAGTTCCGGCGGTAATGGATGTGTTGATACTCTCCATGATGCCGTCCCATCCCAGGTTTACCCATTCGATTTTACAATTCCATCTGGACTCAATCTCGCGTATTTTATCCAATTTCATCTGCATGGTTTCGGAGTTGGAATAAGAGCCTCCTGCTGCCGTCACGTCCTCCAGGGTCTGGTAATTGCTGTCCCAGTACTCATCCCACCAGAGACCGATTTTGATGGTGCGCCCGCCCAGGTCTTTCGGCTCATGGAGCACAACT
Source organism: uncultured Acetatifactor sp. (assembly GCA_910587555.1). Classification (GTDB taxonomy): domain Bacteria; phylum Bacillota; class Clostridia; order Lachnospirales; family Lachnospiraceae; genus Acetatifactor. The sequence continues at coordinate 15,187 of CAJULV010000046.1, read as the reverse complement.
GCCCCCCCTGCCTGGTTTTCGCCGTCTCCGGAAGCCTCTCCTTCCCCGGCATCCTCACTGCCGGATGCGTCCGCCGAAGCATCTCCGCTGTTTTCCCCGGAATCCCCGCTGCTCTCTCCGGAATCCTGATTTCCGCTCTCCGACTGGCTGCCGTCCAAGGAAGTATCTTCCTGGGAAGCGCCGTCATTGCCGCAGGCCGCCATGGACACCGCCAGAACAGCGCTCATCAAAGCCGCACCGATTTTTGTTGCTAATGTTTTCTTTTTCATGATAAAACCTCCTAAAATTATTTTGATAGGGCGAACCGGGCGAAATCCCAGCCCGCCTGTTTCACGAAATGATTTATCCTCCCGGAAAAGTCCGGGCCTTATCCTACGATACCGCTGCGCTCCACCCCTTCCACAAAGCGCTTCTGCAGCAGGCAGTACACAATCACCACCGGAATAATCATCATCAGAATACCCGCGTACAGATACAGCTGGGTCACCCCGGTGTCGCGGATCTCATAGGCCTGGGCGATCGTCGCCTGCAGGGTACCGATTCTCCGGCTCATGAGAAGTCTGTTGTTGATGGCAAAGAGCTGCGCGTAAAAAGTATCGTTATACTGCCACACCATGGAGAAAATGCTTACGGTGAGCACCGAAGGCATGGCGTTCATCAGCATGATGCGGAAATAGGTATAGAAGGAACCCGCACCGTCCATGAAAGCTGCCTCTTCAATTTCCTTGGGCAGCCCCCGGAAAAACTGGTTGAAAATGTAGATGTACAGCCCCGAGCGCAGCCCGCAGGCAAACAGGGACATAATGTACATGGGAATGGGCGTGCTCAACAGGTTCACCCCGCCCCCAGTCACCAGACCCAGAATGCCGAAGATATCAAAATTACGGAATTCCGTATACCAGGGAAGCATCAGCGTATCCGTGGGAAGCACGATGGTCAGGATAACACACCCGAACAGCAGCTTTTTCAGCGGAAATTCGAACCTGGCAAAACCATATCCCGCCATGGAACAGACGATGACCTGGATCAGGGTCAGGGACGCCACATACAGCACCGTGGTCAGCAGGGTCCTGGGATAAACAAGGGTCTGAAACGCTCCCCGGAAATTCTCCAGTGTGCCCTCCACCGGAAACAGCACCACCACCGGATTGTAGAGATCATTGCTTGTAAAAAAAGCGCTTGAAACCATGGAAATTACAGGCCCCAGGATAATATAGGAGATGCCCACCAGAATAACCGCCTTCAGCATCCACATCAGGACTGCCTGGACTTTTCTTGCCTTTTTCTTCATCTGCACCCTGTCCAGGGAATCCGCTTTTTGTTTTAATGTTGTCTTCACACCAGGCACCTCCCCTAATTGTAGTAGAATACCTTACTGGATATCAGTTTCACAATGACCGCCAGTACCAGGCACACCGCCAGGGAACTCATCAGGCTCATGGCCACGCTGACGCCCCAGTTATAATTTGTAAACGCCATATCGTATGCCGTCTGTACCACTTCGCTCTCCATGAAAGCATCCACAATGGTATAGACCACATTGGTGACAATCAGGGGCGACACCATGGGAAAGGTCACCTTCCAGAAAGTCTCATATCCCGTTGCGCCCTCAATCTGGGACACCTCATACAGGGCGCCCGGCACGGACTGCAGGGCTGCGATAAAGATGATAATCTGTACCCCCGAAGCCTGCACAATGTCGAATATCCGCCCCACCGCCGCAATCAGGTAATCCGACAGGACTGCAGGAAATCCCAAATCCGCCAGCATATAAAACAGGTACTCAATATTCATGCCGCCTGTCCCTGCTGCCTCCGCGGACACCGCCGCCACGCCGCCGGTGACAGCCTGCTGCGCCAGGGCAATGGAAGCGCTGATGGCTCCTGAATTCAGGATAATCGGCAGAAACAGGATTGCCCGGAAAACAGTGCGCCCCTTAAACTTTCCGTTCAGGATAATGGCAATGAACAGGCTGAAGAAAATAATCAGGGGCACGTCAATCAGCATGTTCCCGATGGAACTCACCAGAATCTGGTTGTACTCCGCGTCCTGAAACAGGGCGTATTTAAAATTGGCAAGCCCTGTAAATTCCAGTTGATAGCCGCCGGTCTCCAACATCTGCATATCGCTCAAACTGAAGCGCACAGACTGGATAAACCCTTTCACATAAAACCACAGGAAACCGATAAGCCACGGCGTAATAAAAATCAGTCCCGTAATCGCACGCTTCTGTATGAGAGAGATTCTTTTCTTTTTCTTCATGCCGCACCTCCTGCCATTGCTTCCGGTTCTCCGTGATTCCGGCTGATGCTCTCAACGCCTGTTTCCCGGCAGCCCCTGTCCGCCGCTGCCTTCTGCATCTGCCCCGTTTTCCGGGCCGTCTTATTCTGCTTTGTCACATAACTCATGGCATCCACCCTGGTGCCGTCCTCTGCCGTAAGCTCCTGCTCCGTCTTATTTACATAAACAGTGACACCATTGTCATATTCAACCACTGCCAGACCGTTTTCCAGTACCTCATGATGAACCATGGCCGCTCCCTGAACCGGGGCCAGGGCTTCGTTCATCTGCCGATACACGCTCTGGGCGCTGTCCATCCAGGTGGTGTAATTCACCGAATACTTATCTGCCGCGGAGGTATACTTAATCTGACTGGAATCCTCCCAGGAGAGCGTATATCTGGGTGAAACGCCGTATTCAATCCAGCTTAGAATCAGTTCCTCGTCCACATCCTGGTCCATGAGATTCAGCGCGTTTCCGGTGTAATCAATGCTCCCGTGAATGACCATCTGGTAGAAGGGAATCTGCTCATCCACAATGTAAAACTTGCTGTAATAAGTGGGCGCATCCACAATATCCGTCACATAGCCGAAGGTATAAGCGTTTCCGCCCCTCTCCATCAGCTGCTTTCCGGTCTGGGACAGCCTGTGGAACTGTGCCTTGATAACCTCCTCCGCATCCTGCCTGCTGATGACCTCCGTGCGCTTCTTATCCGAGGCTATCACATCCCCCAGATCCCGCAGTGAAATGCCGCCCACATCATATTTTTCCATCCTGTCCGCAAAATGCTCCACATACCAGGGAAGGAATTTGGGGGAAATCACATAATACACCAGTTCATCGTACCAGGACAGCGCACTGGTCTGCCGCATGGTGCCGGGATTCAGCGCCCCGAGCTGCACCACATAGCCGGAATAATACTTGGAAGCCTCCAGAAGATCGTTAAACCGTTTGGATGTGTACGGTACTTTCTGGAATGCCACGTCCAGGAACAGCCGCCCGCCGTTTTCCTCCAGGCGCCGGGCCAGTGCTTCCAGTTCCGCCTTGCTGCCGAGAGCGCCCACAGGCTTCACCTTGTCCGCCGCGTCATGGTAAATGCCGCCGTTGAACCATCCCTGGTAATTCATCCGCACATTGCCGATACCTGCCTGGTAAATCATATCCAACAGCGTTCCGGTCTGCTCGTAGGTGGTCATGGCCACGATTCCGTCATAGGGCACGCCCATCACCGCTTTCTGAATCTCCACGCCCCCCAGAATATCCACATAGAAGGGAATGTCTCCCGCCTCCGTGCTGCCCAGAGTTCCTTCCGCCTTCAGCTGCTCCCGGTAGCACTGCGCCATGCCGGAGTAATCCGCCTCCTCCCCGCTTAGGAAAGAGTACACTACGGTCAGGTTTTCATCGTACAGCTCCCGCTCCACGGAGGGCACATCCGCCTTGTTGCCGGACACCCCGAACATGTTCAGAAGCTCCATCTCCCTGACGCTGAATTCCGCAAATACGTAATTATAACTGTTGGTCCTGCCCGCCACGTCGGCATTGATGATTCCCAGGGAATCCCCTTCTGTAATCCTTCCCAGGAAAGCCTGCTCCCCGTTCTTCATGCCGAACACGGGAAGCCGCACCGTCTCCGTCAGGTCAGTCACCACATAGCTCTGCACCACAGGGTCAATGCCGTAGACATTCTGCATATAAGCCGCGGCGGACGCGCCGTTGTTCAGATGAATCAATGCCCCGGAGCCGTCCGGCACCATCATGTAGCCCTCCGCCTCCGTGCCTGCCGCTCCGAAAAAGGGAAGCACCCGGAGCCTGGTGATCTTCGCTTCACCCTGCTCCCGAATCCGGTTCACGGGTATGGACACCGCCAGGCCGTTATCGGTAAGCCGGTAATCCACTGTCACCTGGAAGGATATATTTTCGGAACCCTCCGCGCCCTCCATGTCAATGGCGTAATCCTCTTCCGTGTAGCCGCATTCCTCAAAGGTGGCGTTCATCCGCTGCATGCCTACCTTGGAATTCATGGCATCCTCATTGAGATAGTAAATACCCTCCCGGAGGGTAAAGCGCCCCTTCATGCTCCTGGCATCCCGCTCCCCCAGTTTATCCAGAATCAGGGTCTGAAGCCTTTCCTCGCTGATCTGGGTGGGAACAATGCCCGTGGAATTGGACGGGTCCTCCAAAGTGTAAACATAGCGGATACCTTTCTCCAGAGCCCGCGCCTCAAACTGCCCGTACTGGATACTCATGTCGTAATTGTTCATGGACGCCCGGTTTCCGGCGCTGTTGTAATAGATTACATCCAGTGTGGAATTCAGGAGGCTCTTATTCACCCCTGCCGCCACCGCGTCCCCGTCCCGGTCTTCCGGATTGGACCGGGTAATATGTCCCGTGGCTTTCTCGTATACGGCAATCTCCGAGGTCTCCTGATCCGTATACAGCTTCAGCTCATCGTTCTCCGCCGCCAGTACCATGCCCGGCACATCCGCCGAGCCGTCCTCCAGAGGCCTGAACTCCCCTCCCTCCTCCACTTCATAGGAAGTCAGGTACTGCTGATACACATTGTAATTGAAATACCGCATGATGATAAAGATGACTGCCGCTGCCGCCCCAATCAGCACCGCCGCCGCACAGACAGCGATTATCCTGCCTTTCTTTTTCTGTTTCATCGCAACTCCCTTCTGCATTTTTTATCGTTCCATCTGCCTGCCTTCCCGCCCTAAATTCGAAGCATCAGCTCATTATAGATACTGACAAAGAAAGAGACCACCTGGCTAAGCAGCGTATACAGCAGCATGACAACGAAAACGATAATCAGCATGGCTACAAAGGTAAAAATAATGGTCAGCAGCGTCTTGCCCAGAGTATAATTATGCACCGTCATGACACCGGACAGCACCAACAGCAGGAACCATGCAATGCCGAAACCCATGAGAATGAAGTAAAACGCCTCCTCATCCGCCACCACGAACCTGGACAGGACAATGGCAGGCACAAAGGTCAGAATCATGGGAAGCATGGAATAACCGCACACCGTCACAATATCCTTCAGCCTTCCCTCCCCGTTCATCAGGCAGGTGATGGACCAGTTACCCACACAGAAGAGGAAAAACAGGACAAACACGGCCGACATCTCGGCAAAGCTGTTAATCTCCATGGGATTCACATTGTTGACTACAAATCCTGCATACTGTCTGTTTGCGGAAAAACACAGCCCAAAGAGAAAGACAAACAGAATCGCCAGGGGAACGCTGCCCTGTCCCCGGTGCCGGATTTCATAGAAACCGTCCGCCGGATGCCCGATGGTGTAAAATGCATATTTCAGTTTCTCCCTAAACATGGCTCACCCTCCTCTTCTTCCACAGCTTCTTCCCCAACCTGCTCCACAGCATCCACAAAATCACCAGGACAATCAGGCTTGTGAGGATCGTGCCCATATTTTCTTTCAGAAGCTCGTTTCGATAACGCTTGTAAGCAATGGAGTAATACTGCTTGCTGTTTCCGGTGCGGAAGCACTCCATGGCTTCCTTATTCTGTCCCGCGGCCAGGTAGCTCTTGCCAATTCCCACATAGGCCAGTTCGAAATTGGAATCCAGTTTCAGCACTTCCTTCCAACATTCCACCGCCTGCACCTCATCGCCGTCATACCGCAGTCCCACCGCCTGGTTAATCAGGCTGCCGTAACGTGTTGCCCGGAAACGGTTCACCAGATTTCTGGTGGCATCCAGTACCAAAATCTCCTCGCCCACAGTATCAATGGCCACCGGCCCGGTGAAGGTTCCCTCCTGGCTGCCCAGTCCCCCGAAAATATAGAGCAGATTGCCCTCGTGGTCATAAGTGAAAATCCTGCCCCTGACGGAATCCAGAATGGAGTAAATCCCCTGGTTTCGCACCACCACATCCACAATCCTGGAAGGACCGGAATAGGTACCGGAAATCCGCCAGTCCAGGTCTCCGGACAGCCCGCTTTCCTTTTTCTGGATAACATCCTCTCCGCTTGGATTCAGCCTGCGCACCGACTGCTTTCCCTCCCCGTCCACATTGGTGGCATAGACGAAACCGTCCTCGTCAATCTCCATGCCGGTGAACTCCGTAGGGATAAAAAGCTGCTGCCTGGCTCTCTGTTCCTTGGTGGAAAATCTTCTCCAGAAAATCTCCCAGGGCGTAATCTGCACATTAATGGTTCCCGTAAATCCCAGAAACACTCCCGCCTCGTCAAAGGCCATAATGCCCTCAAACTGGTTCTGGGCAATGACATACACACGGTCCGCATAATCCACTGCCACCTTCAGGGGGCGGAACACATATCCCTCTTCCAGAACATCGGACTTTGGATTCTCGATCACCTGTACCAGGTTCCCTCCGCTGTCCAGTTCCACCACCCGCATATTGTTGGTATCCGCAATATACAGATTCCCCCGGGCGGATACATAAACCCCGTTGGGCGCGGAAAACGTTTCCTTCTTCCCGTCCCGTTCAAACTCCTGGATAACCTGAATCAGATTGAACTCCCTGTCCGTGACCACAATGCGGTTGTTGTTGGTGTCCGCAATGTAGACATTTCCAGCCTCATCCGTATTCAAATCCTGGGGTCCCGACAGGTTCCCGCATCCGATCTGCGCCCCTGTGACAATGCCGTCCGGCACATAGGCCGCCGGGGTGTACTTGATATCTTCATAATAATCGTAATTGTAAGTCTCATAGGGCACGTTCTGTCCTGCCTGCACCGTGACAGCCGCCCCGTCCCACAGCAGCACCGCGGTTCCCACAAGCAAGGCTGCGGCTCTGACCAGGGAACCTGCTGTGCGGCTGTTCGCTTTCCCACAGGCTTCTCCTGCTGCGCATCCACGCTCCGTTCTGCAGGTTTCTCCCGCTGCGTATCCGCCGGCTTTCCCGCAGGCTTCTCCTGCTGCGCGGACTCTCTCCGCCTTCCCTGCTTCCGCGGATTTCCCTGGGGTTTTCCCGAAAAACAGTCTGTTCCGTATCTTATTCATCTGCTTCCCCCTTTCCTTAATCCTTCATGCCGGAGGTAGTCATCGTTTCGATGATATTGCTCTGGCAGACAATGAAGAAAGTAATCGGTATGGCGGCGATAATCAGCTGCACCACCGCGCCTGCGCCCTGCCTGGCGGGACCGCCGCCCACAATCTGGTACAGGGAATACTGCAGGGGCTTCAGCTGCTCGCTGCGCAGAAAGCCGCTTCCCGTGTTGGCCCACATGGACTGGAACTGGAAAATTGCCAGGGTCAGCCACGCCGGTTTCACGTTAGGCATCACTATCCCGAAGAAAATCCGGAACTCTCCCGCCCCGTCCAGTCTGGCGGACTCGATAAGGGAATCCGGCAGCTGCTCCATAAACTGCTTCATCAGGTACAGCCCCAATCCGTAGGCAAAGGCCGGCAGGATTACCGCCAGGTAGGTATTGTTAATGCCCAGCCAGGAAATAATCATATAGTTGGGGATGGAGGTAACGCTGTAGGAAAACATCAGCGACAGCACCACCATCTGAAACAGAATCTTCTTTCCCGGAAACTTGTGCTTTGCCAGGGGATACGCCGCCAGAGAAGCACAGAGCACATGCCCCACCGTACCGAATCCCGTGATAATCAAAGTATTCAGCAGATACCTGGTAAAAGGCACCCAGGAGGTGGACATCAGCACATACAGATCGCCGAAATTGTCCACAGAAGGGTTCCGCACGAAAATCTGGGGCGGAAACCGGAACAGCTCATCCAGGGGCTTAAAGGCATTGTTCAGAATCATCACCAGGGGCAGCGCCATGAACACGCCGCATACCGCCATAATCACAAACATGATTGTGTTGCCCGCCATGGAACGGTTCAGCTGCTTCTCCTTCTTCTTAAAAAAGAGGAACCTCCGGTTGGGTTTTTTCAGGGCAACGGTATAGGTCCTGCCTTGCTCTTTTGTCTTCCCGCTCATCTCACTCACCTACCCTTCTCAAAACCTTCTGGATTACCTGGTTGGTCCCCACCATCAGCGCAAACAGGATGGTGGCAATGGCACAGGCATAACCCATCTCGTAACGGGTGCCGCTGCCGTAGTCCATCAGATGGGTCACGATGGTAGCGCCCGAGTAGTTTACACTGGGATTCCCTGCCAGATTGATGGAGATGTCTGCCACCGCAAAGGACTGGGTAATCTGCATCACTGCGCCGAACATCAGTTGGGGCTTCATGGAAGGCAGGGTGATATACCACAGCTCCTGCCACCGGTTCTTGATGCCGTCCATGGCTCCCGCCTCGAACAGACTTTTATCCACGGTCTGAAGCCCCGCGATAAAGGTCAGGAAGCCGGTTCCCAGACTAAGCCACAGCTGCACCACAATCAGCATGGGCAATACATATTTTTCCGTCTGCATCCACTGGATCGGTTCATAGATAAAACCCCATTTCATCAGAAGGCCGTTCAGATATCCGTAACGATCCCCGGAAATGATGATGGACCATACCATAAACGCATTTCCCGCAATGGAGGGCGCATAGAAAATCAGGGTCAGGAAGGCCCGCAGCTTTCCCCTGAATTCATTGATAACCCAGGCGAACAGGAAACACATGATGTAGCTCAAAGGACCTGTGATTACCGCAAACACAAGCGTGTTCTTCAGCGCCTTTTTAAACACATCGTCGTCCAACATTAATTTAATGTAATTTTTCCACCCTACAAAGTTCGGCGCTTCCAACATGTTGAAATCGGTGAAGCTGATGACCACGGAAGCCGCCACGGGCAATACGGTGAAGATAAAGAACAGGATGAAATAGGGCGCAAGCATCACATAACTTATACGGCTGTCCCTGATATCCTGCTTTAAATACTGCCATTTTGTCTTTCTCTCCATATCAATCTCCTAATTTTAGTCGCTGCGCGACAGCTCTGAAGTATAAAGTCTCTTCGGCGCATTTCTTTGCCCTCGTGACTTTATTTTAGTCGCTGCGCGACAGCTCTGAAGTATAAAGTCCCTTCGGCGCTTTCCTCCGAGAGGAAGCTTCATTCGAAAGTTCTCTCATGAACCTTCCTCTCACGCGCCTTCGCGACTTTATTTTAGTCGCTGCGCGACAGCCCCTTCCTTACTCTGCCTCTGTCGTCATTCCGAATTCCTGGCGTTTGCCTGTGATTTCCGCGTTGATATACTCTATGTACTCGTACATGGCTTCCCGGGGCTGCATTTTCTTGTCGTCCTCGGCCACAACCACGGTGTAGAAAGCATTGTTCACATTACGCCATGTGAAGTAACTGCCGGGCACCTGGCGGAAGCCCTTTACATTGGCAAGCTGTTCTTCCAGGGCCTCGTAGTCGTCCGACGGCCAGGGCAGATTGGCGAATGCCTCCACATTGGCGGTGGGATACCTGGCCGCCTCGCCCATAAGGCCTTCCATCTCCTTGCCGTAGGCGGTCTGGGTCTCCTCGGACAGCCACCATTTCATGAATTCCCAGGATGCAGCCTTATCTTCGGAACCGTTCATCATCATGCAGGCAAGCCCGGTACTGGCGGACACATTGTTCACGGAACCGTCCTCCTGCACAACCCCCGGCAGCGTGGTAAAGCCCCACAGCCCCTTGATATCCGGCGCGGACACCTCCAACACATTGTAAGTGGTGTAGTCCGCTATGATAATGGGAGACTCTCCGGTACGGAACCGCTGCTCCACACTGGTGGCACGGTCCAGTTTGTAATCGGTGTAAAATTCACAATATGCCTTAAAAGCATTGATGGCTTCCTCTGAATTCAACGCCGAGGCCGATCCGTCCTCATTGTACAGCTCCCCGCCATACTGATACAGGAGACTGGTAAAGGTCAGCTCCGAAGGCAGCATCCCCACGCTCATCTGGTTCTTGCTCAACTCCGAAATCACCACTTTCATGTCGTCCCAGGTCTTGGGCACCTCCACTCCCAGTTCGTTGAGAATATCCTTCCGATAAAACATCATCTGGAAATTCTGGGTTTCCGGCAGTGCATACAGGGAACCCTCGAACCGGTACTGGGAAAGGGCGCTTTCCCGGAAACGTGCTGCAATCTCCTCCCAGTCCGGGAAGTTAGTCAGGTCTACCGCCGCGCTGCGCAGCCCGTAGTTTACCGGCAAATCGTTGGAGGAGCCGGTGGTTCCTGTTGCGGAGGTAGCCACGGAGCCTCCGGAATTGGCCACCTGCAGCGCCACATCCGGTCCCTGCCCCGCCAGGGAAGCCTGCAGCAGGGTGTTCATGTCCACCAACATCACGTTTACATTGATATTTTTCCTGGGGGTAAAGGTTTCGTCCACCAGGGATTTTATCACATTCGCCTGGTCCCGTCCGCTGCCCACCCACACGGTAATGGTGGGGCTGTCCCCGCCTTCCTCTGCAATGTTACCGATGGCATTGTAATCTACGATAAAGGAATAATAAAGCTTCTTAAATTCATGTCCCAGTTTGCTGAAAAAGGAATCCTTCACCTTTGGCGTATCCTGGTCCGGAGACAGAATATACAGGGCGTCCAACTGCAGCGGCTGTGACTGGGCATTGGTAATCCAGGTTCCCAGGGCGCTTACATTGGTTTTGAAATCCCCCACCATCCTGGTAACCTTCTCCACATCCTCCAGGATATCTTCCAACTGATCCCGCATGGTGATGATGACATTTTCCTCGCTGCCCCGGACATTCAGCTCTTCCAGGCTGATAAGGATGCCGTCCAGATCTCCCTTGATCTCCGCAAGGCTCTCGCCCAGGCCCGGCAGCCGCTTCTCAATCTGGTAGTCCCGGTACTCGTCCGGGGAAACGCCTGTAATCCGGATGATATTGCGGTACACCGCATTCAGCTTGATTACCGTATTCTGCACATCGCTCACCACCCGGGCAAAATCTCCCAGAACCGCCTGCATCCGCAGGGTGTGGTGTCCGGCTGTGAGATAAAACCGGTAAGGTTCTCCCTCTTCATCCGACAGCTTCATCATTTCCCAGTCGGAATGGTAGGTGAAACCGTAATGACTCATCTCGCTGAAAGGCACTTCTCCGTCCAGGAGAATTTTCCGGGAGACATAGATTCCTTTCACAAAATTCTGCTTTGCGTGAAGGGCGATATGATAGAAACCGTCCTGCTCCACATCAAATTCCCACTCAATCCACTGCCCCGTATGACTCCAGCTGTTGCCGCCGATGGTATTGTTTTTCAATGCCCTGGCGCTGTAGGGATAAACCGACGGTGAGGACTGGTCCTGGGTTGGATAAAGCATACTGGAAGATTTCTTCTCCGCGTATTCCGCCTGAATCTCCACAAGCTTTCCTGAAGTATCCTTGGCCCCTTCGGAAAACCACGCCTTGTACTGTTCCTGATAATCCAACGGCGCCTTCCGGTTCCTTAAGGTTATCGCCCCCAGTACCATGGGCTCTCTCTGGGAGACCACCGTGATGGTATGCTTTCCCGGCGTCAGGTACAGACTCAAAGGCTCCACCACATAGCCTTCCGCGTCGTAAAGCTGACTCTCCACCCATTCCGGCGCCTCCACCTGGGTGGGCTTCAGGTCATTTCCCTGATTGTCAGAGGCCCATTCGCTGACCGAATTGGTCCATACCCTGGAAAACTCGATTTCCGACAGCTGCTTGTACGGAAGCTCTCCGTCCAGGAAAAACGCCCTCTGAATGGAGGAACCGTTTCCTTCCACCGGATAGTAGGTCAGAGACAGCTGATACATCCCCTCGGTGCGGATGTCCACCTCATACTCCACCATCCCCGTGTCATGGGTCAGAACCGATGTACCCGCCCTGCCTTCGTAATCCGTCAGGACTTCCGGTTCTTCCCTGCCCTCGAACCGCACAAAGTCGCCGCCCTCCAGGACATACACATCCTCCGGGTAGACGCTTCCCTGATGCTGCTCCTGATATTCCCTGAAATCCTGGTACTCGGCCGTATAGTTCAGCACGTCCTTATACCCCTCCAGAGACTGCTCCGTCCGGGCCTGCGCCTTCAGGGTTCCATAGCCTCCCGGGCAGACAACGGACAGAGCCATGCAGACAGTAAGAAGACCGGTCAGGCCCTTTTTCCACCGTTTCTTCATCCATCTCTCCTCCTTTTATTGACATTAATTATTTAATTAATATTTTAGATTAATTTAATTATATTCTTAATTAATAAATTCGTCAATACCAAAGTGTAATTTTGACACTTTATACAAATAGCGGTTATCCATTTCATAAAAAAGCTTGATTTTTTGTCTATTATAACTATAATGGGTAAGTTTTGATAGGGTTATAGAAGTTTAACAGGAAACCTTAAGTTAATCAATTAACTTTATTTTAAGCTTTTAATCTCCATAAAAGCAGGTATGAAGGCCATATTTTTACAAAAAGTTATACTTGAATACTTATAAAATCGAAGGAAAAGCAAAATCAGATAAAGTGAATCGGAACAGGCATTGTAAAGCTTCCGAAACGCCAGAGACCGACAATCGAAGCAGAAAAAGAGCATGAGACGTTTCTGCCCCATGCCCTTATCGTACCGCTCTAAAAACATCTCCCTTTTCGGAAAAGTGTTTCCATCAGCTACTCCACAGACCGGAATTTTTAGATATTGTTATATATGTATTTCTGTAAAACGGCATTTTCAGCATACTTGTATTCCATAGTTTTTTAAACTCTTTTACGAGTATTTTTCTGTTGTAATATTGCTCATTGGAATTAACAAAATCCGCTAAAGATTCAGCAATAAAAATATATTGTTCATCATAACCAACAACAGGCACAAAATGTAAGTAGTTTTTATCCGTCTGTATACGTATCATCACAATTACAGGATTTCCTCTGCTGACTTCATTTTTTAGTGCAGCGATATTTCCGGCGCAATACTTTACGTTAAAGCCATATTGGGAAAGTAAATTCAGTATCCCTCTTGGGTACACACATCCATCTTTCTTTTTATTGGGAATGACCTCATATAAGTTATCACCATGTTCTTCAATATCCCAATGCCTCAAAATATAGGCTGATGAAAATGCAGCACATTGGTATCCGTTTTGCAGGTCTATTCTGTTTGCTTTTGTAATAACAACCTCCTTTTTCCTGCATTTTATTGAAAAATGAAAGTGTAATCCACCCATTAGGAAGATATCTGCAATTGTTATAATTATCACAGTATTTACTAACGTTGAAAGCAATATCACCATATCTATTTTCATACTGTCTGCCCCTGCCCCGGGGGCCGCACGCTGTCCTTCTCCACGATATGTCCCGCTACCAGATCCATACGTTTCATGGCTTCCGGGTCCTCCATCCGCTTCAGAATCTTTTTCAAAGCCACCTGGGCCAGGCCCTTCATATCCACCTCATAAGTGGTAATCCTGCGGTCCGGCAGTCCGGGATACAGATAATTGTCAAAGCCCACCACGGTTACATCCTCCGGCACCTTATGGCCCTGTCGTTCCAGTTCCTCAATCAGTTTGATGGCCACCAGGTCACAGTTGCAGACAAATGCCTCCGGCAGTTCCTCCGGCAGGGTGAGAAATATCTCCCCGGCCTCGTCCCGGTCCTCCATTCGCCACTCCTCCGGCAGCGTCAGCCCATGCTCCAACAGCACTCTCTGGAAACCGCAGAACCTGTCCATGATACTGCTTGTGGCATGAATGGAACCCACGTAAGCCATGCGGCGGAACCCCTTCTCATAGAGATATTCCGTCACCATGTACATGCCGTAAAAGCCGTCCGTCACCACTGCGTCCTCGGAAATTTCCTTATAATAAAAGTCCAGGTAAATAATAGGAATCTTCACACAGCTCCGCAGGAAATCAATATACTGTCTGCTAAGCTCCCCCATAACCACCAGACCCTCCACTGCATTTTCCCCCACAAAATTAGGCAGCCGCAGCCCTTCTTCCGCCTCATGTTTCAGAATCTCCGCCGTCACCATGCAGTTCCTGTTAGGAGCATCTAACGCCATTTCCATATACAGCTTCCAATAAAAGGTAGTGTAATCCGCAAGCCATTTTTCCGAGATTACCACCCCCACATGCCGCAGACTGGTATTCTTCCGCTGATCCTGAAAATACCCCATCTCCCTTGCCGCATTCAGGATTTTCTCCCGCACTGCGTCGCTGACCCCCTTCTGCCCCGTAAGCGCATTATGCACGGTCACCGCGCTCACGCCCACATGGCACGCTATATCCTGCATCCTTACCTTCGCCATACTCCTCCTAACCCGAAACCATAGTAACCGGAGGTGCCCCTGATTCCGTCACCTGCCGCTGCTGTTCCTTAAAATACATATTAATATTTAAGTAGATTATAGCCACAGAGCAGATGCTTGTCAATCAGTTTCAATGCCCCAATAAGGGTTGTTTCACAAAGCACCCAAAATTATCTTTTATTATAACCCCGCTATTGATCCCGTCAAAATCCTGTCTGATGAACGCTCTCGCAGTCTTTCTTCCCTGCCAGCTGTACCACTTCCACAAGATGATGGAAGGGACATCCTCCCAGTCGTTTCCCAAGGACTTCTTCCACCCTTCCGGGCAAAACTGCCATACGGCTTTGGAAAACCCATATTCCCTCACCTCATATCCCACTAAGGGATATTTTTTCTTTTCGCTTTTTATGCCCCTTCCGGCGTGATGACACCGATATAGGTATCTACCGGCTGTGGGTATTTCTTCCCGGGGACACACCTGGAGGCCCTCTTATAGAATTAGTAGGTGTTTCCTTTCTTTTTTACCGTAGTTCCCTGTGCCCGCTGCTCCTGCACCCAGTCCTGGTATCTCTTTTCTGTTGCCGCCGTAATATCCTCCTTTCTGTATAAATAACTTCTCGGAATCTTCAACCCTTATTTCATGGGGCTTTCAGAACCTATTTTTCAAAAATCACCCACTTTTTTCTCAAAAACAGGTTCTTTCCAAAGTTAGTTGAAAACAGATGATTTTTCTGGATAAATGTG
>CAJULV010000045.1:20860-32763 GCA_910587555.1 uncultured Acetatifactor sp. | reverse complement strand
TTTTTGCAAAAGCATACTGGAACATTTGATTCCCTAATCCCTCCCAGATACAAACGACATTATACTTTTTCATATATTTTTAAACGGCTGATTTATGCCTATTCACCTCTTATCCTAATATAATAAGTCCTAATTCTGCTACTCAAAATTCACTTATTAAGTTCAAAATAATTCCAAATCCTGTCTCCTGCACAAACTTTTGTTCTATCTCTGCTAAACTCCTCACCCACATATTCCTGCAAACAACATCTAAGCTCTATAATTTCCATGAATAACTCCATATTTTCTATTATAAAATGTTCTCTTTGTATCAGATATCTTAACATTTCAAAAAGAGAAGGTTCTATGTTCTTCCATGCAACCTTCACATACTTACAAATCTGTTTATATAAACACGCCGTACTAATATAAAGCGGCGTTATGGTATAATTATCTGCATCCTTATTCCAAAAAACAAGATGCCCTGTTTGTCCAGTCGTGATAATTATTTTGTCTTTGGAGTCAATTGCTGTAAATTTATTTGTGTATTCTGAAAATATTGCCTCACTTTCATCTGTCCTTACCAACATTGATTTTTTAGTTTGTGTATTAAATACTAAAAAATGTTTTGCCATAAATGGTAGAAAAATCAACTTATTACCTGCACATACCTCTCCGCAATATCTTTCACCTGGCTTTGGTATTGCATATTTAACCATAGATGAATTACTCTTATCCACACACATAATATAATCTTCCATCATCGGTGAAAACCAAACTTTTTCTTCAAAGGCACTGACAGAGCCAAATGCATACTCCCTATAATTCCATTCTAAACTTGTCCTTTCATTTGTTTCCATATTAATTTTCAACAAGGATCCTGCCTTTTGAGGCAATAAATACATCTCTCTTCCGCTCACAAAACCATCCAGTACCAGGTTTATTTCAGGATCGATAACATTATAAAAAGGATACATTTTGTGTAGTTCCATATCTATTACCAACACTGCATCTATGTCTTTGGGCACTAAACAAAGGTACCTATCACAAACAACATGCCCGCTTATATATGTACAATAATCGGTCTTTATTGATAACTCATTTTTCTTGTGAAAAGGCACCTCATAATATGTAATTTCCATACTTTTCAAATTTACATTTGCTATATATTGGGCCTCCTGAGGAATAAACCAAGCTTCCCCCTCATATAAAAAGGCTGCCCGATGGGGCCATAATGTTGCTCTTTCTTCTTCAAAGAATTTCAGAAACTGTACTTTCCCCGTTTCTATATCCATTGCAAATAAACCGTTTAATTCCCCTGACGCAGAAAAGAATATACTACCCTGGTATTCCACTCCAGCATAAAAAAACAATTCCATTTTTAACTCCCAGATTACTTTGGTTTACTTATTAATCTTTTTCAATTATATTGTCAAGTACTTCACTAAACTGCATTACGTTTACTTCTTTATCTCCCATGGCATATAGTATATCATCCTGCCCTATTACAGTCGTATTGAGTACAACATCTACCCTCTCCAATCTATCAGAGAGACTATAAACGGGTATTTCAGCAGAAATTTGTGAAGCATTCCTGTCGATTCCATATCTCAATTCTACTATTAAACTGTCATATAACTCTTCCATCAGACTACGTCCCATATAGCCCATACCATAAATAGCAACTGTATGAAAACCCAGACTATAGAGATATTGATCAATTTTTTTACCTTTTCGTTTTGCAGCAAGCCATTTTAAAGAGATTTTGTATAATTCCAGATGCTTTTGGGATAAACGAAGCCGATTATCAGCTAATGTTTCCAGAGATCTGCACACCAATTTTAAATATTCTGCCTGTGCATAAACTATTCCCATGTTATAGACTCTGTCAAGCCGATCAATTTCTTTCAATACCACTTCATTTATGCTACAGGATTTTAAATAGTGATAGAGAACATGGCCTGCTTCCTTCTGCATTAATTGACAATTTATGTATTCCTGCTTTTCAATCAGCCTTGTGGGATAAAAAGCATGTACCGTATGATAATTAAATTGATTATATATTTCCCGAAGCCTACTCACCCATTCCTGTCTTGACATTTTTTCTGTAACAGCGGCACGGAGATATTTATTGCCGTTTCCGTATAAAACATCCAGGGATTTCTCAATTAATTCAGGTATTGAATTCGCCAGTCCTATTTGTTCCTTTTCAACATACCTGCCAATTATATTTAAACACAAACTAGGGACACCCGCCTGCTCAGCATCCCCTAATCCAGATGCCCACATTGGAAATGCAACCACATATAAATCCGCCGCCGCAATAATCAACTCTGCTTCTTCTCTTGGCAGTATCCCCAATGCCTTAGCCTTTCCCTCGGTTCTCTCTTCTAACCTAATCCATTTCTCTTTCTCCTTATCAGCTCCAATGATTAAGAAACTGCATTCAACCCTGCTTTGGGCTAACAGATCACTTACATATACATCAAATTCATATCCTATGATACTTTCGTATTTAAAATCACTGCCCATGGATACAATTAATTTTTCATCCTCTTTAACATTATATTTCTCTTCAACTATTTTCCTTAATTTGCTCTTCTCTATTTGTCTTTCTCTTCTTTCTAATATACCCTTTCCCGGAAATGGAAAATATACACTATGCTCTTGACACACTCCTCTATAACGAATAGATTTTTCTAGATCAAATTCACACAAATTTAACACAACATCTGCAATCGATAAACCATAGTAAAACCTGAAATCAGCATGATTATATAAATATACTGGGATACTCCAATTTCTATTGCTATATGCCAGAGCAGGAACTATATCATCCATATGCGTGAAAAGCAGAATCCTCTCAAATTTTTGCGAAATCTCCAATAATGTTTGGGCCTTCACAATGGCATTTCCCGTTAAATAAAAAAAATTTCCTCCTGACTCCGTTACCGCTTCCTCAATAAAATCCGGAACAGATGTCTTATCCATATTAGAAAACACAATGGAATAAGTGTTTTCTTCATCCCATTTAATCCAGTTATGAACCAATACCGTATGCCCTCCGGTAGCGCCAGCTTCGCTCATAACTATTAGGATATTTCCTCTTTCTGGTTCACAGAATGGTTGAAAACTTATTTTTTTCCCAATTTCAATAATCTCCTGTTCCAGTTTATTACTGGCATACTGTCCTGTTACGTACTCAGCATACATTTTACCAATAACAGCTAAAAGCTCCGCCTTTTCTTCATCTGTTTTTTGCAGCGGAATCAATTTTTCTAACAGCCTTATACACTCATAATTTTGGTCAATACGTCGTTTGACATCATTCAGTGAACAATAGTCCATATTATCTATCTCTTTTCCATCAGTATGCACCTTCTGCATACAATTCAGTTTACTTAATACTACACTAAAAAATCCCTTTATCCCGAAGTAAGCAAACTCCGCTTTCAAATGATTTAAAATTTATTACATCTTCACCTGTAAATTGAATATGATAAGCATCCTCCAGACGTGTAATCATTTCAAAATGGGCAAACGAGTCCCATTCATCAGTTTCACCAATAGAAGCATGTTCTATCTCTTCTTTATTCCCTATATCCAACACATCTCTAAAAACCTGATAATATGCTTCCATTTCCCTCTAACCTCCGTCCTCCCATTAGCTATATTTTCACGCACATAAACTCTTCTTTCAAAATAGATACAGCCACCACATTTCTGAACTGTCCTCTTTTATAAACCCGCTTTCGTAAAATACCGTCCTCCGAAAATCCTGCCTGCCTGGATAATTTCCTGGAAAACAAGTTATCTTCCAAAATCTCACCATAAATACAATTCATTCCTAACTCCTCAAATGCATAGCCAAGAATTCCTTTCATTGCATCTATCATATCCCCTTTGATCCGGTCTTCAGGTTTTGCGCTTATTTTACACCCCACAGCCGCCGTTCTGTTTTTCCAGTCTAAATTTTCCAGTGCCATCAGTCCAATCGTTCTGGCATTCTCCAGTTCTATCATAAGCTTTATGCTTCTATCGGAATTTCGGAAATTTTCCATCCATGCTTTCTGCCCCGCAGAACTTACAGGAAAACACCATCCTGCTGTCATACACTCTATCTCAGGTGCGTTTATCAAATGTAGCAGCAATTCAAAATCCTTATCTTCTATTGCCCTTAACTCTACACACCCATATTTTATAACCATAACTTCCTCCTGTGCCTGTCTATCTAAATTCGCAACTTTTATAAATTACTTATAAACTTTCCATCACAATTCTCGCAACATAATCCATATCTTCCTTTTTATAACGTTGGTCACATGGTAATGGTAATATATTTTCTGCCATTCTTCGCTCCAGATTATTTCCCTCATATTTTTCAATAACCTCTTTCCACAGTGTTGGAATATATAACTTTTTTTCACACAATCGTCTTCGGATTGTCATTCCGTTTTCAATATACAGCGGATACATATACGCCCCTTCCACTTCCTGCAAATCCAATTGATTTAATGTTCCAAGCAGGCTATGTAAACGCAAATAATTTGAAGTACGAATATTTTTAACCTGTTTATAGTCAATTCCACGCAATAAATTGGCTGTCAGCTTAGACATTCTTTTTATTGCAGTATCTTCAAAAAGTTTTTCAATTGCAATATATCTGTCGTAAAACTCTTGTGCCGTTCGCTCGTACCGCCCTAAAATCGCATCCATTCTTTGCCATGATTCATCACATGGTAACTGCTCATTCCAAACAGCATCTGTATACAGGAACGCACCGTCCGGAACTCCAAAAAATTTTCTGCATGAATACAGCGTATCTACCCCTTTTAATGGCATTTGAAAATACGCCTGTGTGTTATCTAAGATTACATTCCTAAACCTCATAACAAACTCGCTGATTTGCTGTTGTGATAACTGTCCATAATAATTGACGAGGTAAAGCCATTCCCCCTCTTCTTGAAAAATATTTGCCGGCAAAAAAAGGCTGTCAATGTCATAATATCTGATTTCTATTCCTTCCCGCCTGCAAACATTTAATACTGAATTACAAAGCAGTTTTGGCAGCAAAATCTTTTTGATGTTTCTTGCGCGAATCAGCCATGCCAGAGCATTCCGCCCGCAATTTAAACCGATTGCTGTGTCATGCAGCATTGGCAGATTATAATTTTCAATTTCCAAATACCCCCCCACTTCGTACATCTGCATTTTAATTTGCCTTCCTCTTACCAAAAATATAACTTACTTTTTATCAAAACACCTTTACAGATATTCTATCTTTATCTTAAGCTTCTGTAATCACCTTAACCCAACGATTCATGTGATCCATTTTTTCAAGCATTTCACTCTCAGAGTTAAACTTAAGAATCATGGTTCCCAACGTGCCATTAGATCCTGTAAATCTTTCAACTTTTTCGCCTTCCTGATATATCATTTCAAATTCAACCAAGTTATTCTTTTTAAAGTTTTCTTCTATCCAAACCCCTTTCAGAATACCAGCTTTCTGCGTATGAAGCATATAATTAGCCCAATATCCCTGCGGTTCTGCCATATGAAGCGAACTACAATCTTCTCCCATAGCAGCCTTTATAGTATATTCTACCATATCCACTCCCGTGGCATATTGTGTCACCTGTGCAATCATATTTCCCCCATTACGCGGACCGATTTCCATTAGATATACATTCTCATCTTTATCAATTCTGGCATCAAAATTATATGCCTGTGTTCCCATATGTAATAATGACAACGCCCTCTGTATCTCTCTATGAAGTTTATCATGAACACGTTTGGGCATATTATATGGCCAACTCTCCCCAATCGGTACATAGGGATTGATTCCGTCCGCATCAAAGTGCTCATTTGCAAAACATCGAAATACAAGCTTTCCATCTACCGAGAATCCGTCTCCTGCAATTTGATAGCCCGACTTCTCTACATACTCCTCTATGATAAAGCGCCCGCATCTGGAATATGACACTGCAGTATCCACTGCCTCCAAAATCTCCGATACCTCATCAACTTTTGCTACACCCTTGCTGCCTGAGGAGTCTACTGGTTTGACCATAACGGGAAAACAAAATTCCCCTATATCCTTCCGCATTTGCTCCACTTCTTCATATGCATATCCCCTTGCTTTCGGTGTGTGAAAACCATTGGCAGACAAAAACTTTCTAAACTTATCTTTATTTGCAAGAATCTCTACAGATTGGTATGGACTAGCAGGTAAACACATTTTTTCTGCTACATATGCTGCCGTAGGCGCCGCTGGATCGGATGCATAGCAGACAATTCCATCAATTTTCAATTTCTGTGCCAGACGAAGAACCTCTTCCTTGTCAGTAGTGCTGACATTATAATACTCATCAGCATATTTATGTCCCGGATTCTGAGGCAAATAATCACATGTGACAGTATAAAACCCCATTTCTTTAGCCTTTTTTATTGATGGTACCTGGAAATGTGAGCCTCCAAGCAATAATATCTTCTTCATGCTGTCTTATTTCTCCTATATGCCCATATAATCGCTTTCTTACAGTCATCCTGTCCAATCCTGTCTGAACTTTACCGCTGCAACTCCATTCAAACCGCATGTACTTTCTGTTTCAAACGCTTTCATTTCATCTTCCATATTACATCAATGCAGAGTAAAGGACTTTCCCTGATTCGTTACGAGGAATTTTTTCAATATACTTCACCTGAATCATTGTCTTTTTTATAGAAAATTTTTTAATGCAATACTCCCTTAGGGTCTCTGCCTCATATTTTCCGGTATAATACACTATAACCCGATCATCACTTCCGACACAAACCGCTTCTCCCTCACTATATGCATTGTTGATTACCTTTTCCATCCCGTCAAGGCTAAAGCGTATACCCAAAAGCTTAATAAAACGCTTCAATCTTCCCTTCAAAAAAATGTATCCCTCACTGTCCATATATGCTATGTCTCCGGTATGCAAAATCCCCTGGTTTTCATTTCCTTTGTTCAAATCCTCTCTGCCAGACGCATAGCCAAGTCCCACACTTGTCCCCTCAAAGACCAGTTCCCCTTCTCCGTTCTCTCCTTTATAAATGGACGCCCTTAATCCCTCTGCAGCCAATCCTATACTTCCAGCCTTATCAAGCAGCCTGTTATAAGGAAGTCCTGCCAAAAGCCCACTGCCCTCAGTCTGTCCATAAGCAACCAAAAGCTTAATCCCCTTTCGGCCCCACTGTTCTGCAACCAATTGATACATTTTACTATCTAATGCGCCTCCGGCAACTACCGAAAATCTGAAAAATGGATATTCTTTATCTATAAATCCAATTCTGTTTAAAATCTGATATTGGTACGGAACTGCTGAAAAATTTGTAATCTTATTTTTCTCAACAAAATCCCAAAATTCTTCTTGTATCATAGTACTGGACGTAATATAAAAAGTCGCCTCCATGTACCAATGCATATGCATGGTAACCATTCCCAGACAAAAGTAAAACGGTAATGTGGCAATTCCTCTGTCTTCTATACGTAAACCAACATACTCTGCCATTGCCTTTGTATTACAAACTAAATTTGTTCGACTTATTCTAACAAACTTAGGACTCCCGGTACTCCCCGATGTTGATAATAACAATGCCAGGTCCTTATGAATTTCAGTCTTTCCATAATCTGTTTTTATCAAAACATGACTGCCTCTGGAAATAATCTTCTCCCATCCATCAGGCAACCTGTCATTTCCCGCCTTTGTCCATATATACTCAGGACAATATGCGTTAATTAAATTTCCATGCAATTCCTGATCCAAAGTACTGCTTAATAATATGGGAACTGCGCTGTTATTCATCATGCTGTAATAAAAGGCAACCGTATTTATATCATAATCACATAAAATTGCAACCAAACTCCTTGAAGGTACTATTTTCGCATAGTCTTCTGATATCGCTTCCAACTCTCTATATGTTAAACAATTTCTGTATTCATCTACAATCGCATAATTATCCAAATTATGAATTTCTTCTTTCAGAAACATACTTGTTCTATTTCCTTTCCCCTGCTCGCAGGCACTGCTTCACTATTCTTTCAATCACATCTTCTCCCATTCCTTCATATAGTGGAAGAGTCAATATATTCTGCGCAAGCCTTCTCGCCACTGTCAATTCTGTTGTCCTATACTGCTCCGCAAAACATTCCTGATCACAAACCAATGGATAAAAATATTTTCTGCAATGTATACCATTTTTTCTAAGTCGGTCATACAACGCATCCCTGCTCTCGCCGTATTCTTCTTCCACTACAATTGGAAAATATCCATAGTTTCCAGTAGCTTCCGATGAACCATTCAAAAAGCGAATTCCCTTAAGTCCAGTAAGCATCCTCTTGTAAAGATCATATCCTCTTTTCCTTTGCTCAATAGCTGTTTGAATATACTTCAAATTACACAATCCCATAGCAGCCGAAAATTCGTTCATTTTTGCATTCGTTCCGATCTCTGCAACCAGTTCTTCTCCCCGGATTCCAAAGTTCTTTAAATTATACAATCTATCATATAGCTCTTTTTCGGCAAATGATACTGCGCCCCCCTCAATCGTATTAAACACTTTTGTTGCATGAAAGCTAAATATTGATGCATCTCCATAACATCCGATTCCTTTTCCCCTGTATCTAACGCCGAAAGCATGCGCTGCGTCATAGATAACTTTTAACCCATGCTTCTCTGCAATCCGCTGAATCGCTGATATATTACACACATGTCCATACACATGAACAGGCACAATTGCCACTGTTTTACATGTGATCAAGTCCTCTATCCTATTCTCGTCAATAGTCCCATCCGCTTCTTTTACATCGCAAAATACCGGCTTTAACTGATTTCTTGCAATTGCATGTGTGGTAGAGACAAATGTAAACGGCGTCGTAATTATTTCCGCATCCTTTGGAAAACAGAACGCTTGTATAACCAATTCCAACGCCATATGTCCATTTACCATCAGAGACAACTGCGGCACATCTAAATATTCCTTTAATCTATCCTCCAGTTCACAGTGATACTTCCCCATGTTAGTTAGTATATGACTTTCCCATAAAGGCTCTATCATCTTGACATACTCCTCATACGGAGGCATTGAAGGACGTGTGACAAATATTTGCTGCATTTCCATAGAGTTCCTCCCCGGATATATGCCTTCAAATTTACTTTTTCATAACAATGTCCCGGATTTCTTCCAAACCAAGCATTTTTTAAAGATGGGCAGAAGCTATGCGCTTCTGCCCATCTTTCTCAAGCTAAAGCATTTTCTTTTGTATCGCTCACATAATGCAAACAACCAATCATTACTTGTTCATCGTAATGTCAATCTCTGTCCCAGCAGGATCGTTAAACTTAATAGTCATCGTCACAGGGTATTGTGTCGCACTATCATCCAAGAAACCGTCAACAATGTCTGAGCCAATGGTTATTACGCCATTTGCATATGATACGCCCGGAACACTTGATACTTCCTGTCCCTTTTCCTTCCAAATCATGGAAACCGGAGCCGTAGCAGCCTTGCTTCCAGCGCCGAGATTGAGTTCAATTTCAACAGCCTGTCCTGCTGTCAAGGTATAGGCGGTTGTTGCAATAGAAGGTCCCGCAGGCGCAGTATAATAACCATACACTAAATCACCCGTAAGTTCAGCATAAACCGCCTCTCCTGTGCCAAAAATGTCATATTTAATGTTAATCTTCTCAAAATCTTTTCCGCTACCTACTTCCCATTCATCCTGATCAGCCAATTTACCAATATAGGAGAAAGCAGCCTCTCCGCCTTCTGTTGCTGCAGATGTAGCCTCACTATAAAGATACTTCCCTCCTGCAGCAGGTGCAGTAGAGCCATTAGCCTCTGTTGCTGTAGCTGCAACTACATATACCTTGTTGCCTGTTGATACACCCGTTGTAGATGTTTCACCTTTTTTCACATACTGCACAACATCACCATTTGCATCCAATTCTACTACATTTTGAGTCGCTGCTGCAGCAGTAATCTTTGTGCCATCGGTATCCACTAATGCATCACTATCATTCAAGTCGGTAGTCTCAGTTATCGCATAAAATTGTGCATATGATAACGGGAATTTTCCTGCATCAGCTATGGTAGCCACTTTATTACTTAAATTCTCCGAACCCGCCGCAAGATAAAACACCTGCTTTGCCTTCTTATTTGCAGTATCAAACGTTGTAACATTGGCGCTGCTGTCTGTCAAATCTCTGACTTCTTCGGGAGCCTCGGTGTTCACATCATCATAATTATACGCATTGTTCGCCTTAGATGTAGCCGCTGCCATGGCCATCCATACGCTCTTGTCAGTAGCTTCTTCCGCCGCCGCTTTAGTAGCCACCAACGTCGTAGTTGTAGCAAGCGTTGCTGTAGATGTCACTTCCACCCTCACAGGAAGAGGACTCTTATTCAGCATTGAAAAATCCTGCGAATAGATCTGGGACTTTCCTCCCAGTTCAAACTGATCGACGGAAATATCAATTGTTGTGGGAACTTCCACTCTGATCACACCGGTCTTGATGTCAATATCCACATCAATATCACCGCCGTCAGCTGCCGCAACGGGCATTGCGAGCTGTGCTGCTGTCAATCCTGCTACCATTGCAGCTGACAATAATTTCTTTCTTTTCATTTTCTTTTCCTCCTTGAAATGAATTTGATTGTAAATTGTATATGTAACCACTGCCGCTCCCTTCCCTGGATATTCCCTGCCGTCAACATATGGCCTAATAAAGCTTCTACCCCGCAAGGAAAGCACAGTAACTACCCCATTAATCCTGCACAGTGATGGTTACGCCGAACCCCGCACTGCTATATTCCACATAGGAACCATCTTCAGCTTCCTGTAACAAATAAACATTACATACTGCCTCATAAACCCCCGCATCCAAGTCCACATCCAACTTAAACGGCGGAATCGCTGACCCTACAGGAATCACCCCCGTAGTAAATACCGTTTCACCTGTGTCATTCAACACTACTTCGCATCTGATAGGCTTGGTATTATTAGGCGAATTTCCCAACACAGCGTTCTGAGTCTCTGATGTTCCGTCCGCAAATATCCAGTTTGTGTTCATGTAAGTCTCAAAATTGCCTTCGCTTACCCTGGCAGACATTTCATCCATAATCTGTATGTAATTATCTTCCTCCATCGTATAAACCCCGCCTTTTTCCTCAGGCGCTTCCTCTCTCTTCAATAGTAAAAATGCGATTACGCCTATCAGCGCAGCCACTATAAGAAGAAATACGAAGATAAGTATAATCATTTTTTTATTTGCCGTTTTTTTCTCTTCCGACTTCTGACTGTTTGAACTTGGCGTGTCCATTTCTTCTACCTTTCCTCCTTCACTTATTTTTTGTACCACTCAGTGTTCTCCATTGTCCGTTCATAGGCAAATCCAATACTCTTACTTCCAATCTCATGCGCTATCAATCATGAACCTCAACTATTAGCATATATAATATAATATATATACTTTTTTATATTACATCACTAATGTTCTCCATATCATCTGACAACGCATTAATTCATGCTAAATCAATATATCTGCTGACTGCATGCGGCATGATTATATATAATAAAATATATATACCATAGAAATAAACGCCACCTTTAACTTCTACTGAAATACAAAGTTTATATCGTCACTTCCTGCAAAAAACATTATAGTATTTTTCGGTTTTTTCAATTCTTTTTATCTTACGCTTCAAGAACTCAATTCCTAAGGATTTCTGGAGGACACGATAGTATCCTCCACATAAATATCCGACCACAATTACTTTTCAGAACCCGAAAACTCATCTTTTAAGCCGACGTGCCTCCATTCTCCTCTGAAGCAGTATCTGCTGGTGGGATTCCGTCATCTGCCGCTTCGCCATCCACCGATGGGATTCCGTCATCTGCC
>CAJULV010000045.1:206-20760 GCA_910587555.1 uncultured Acetatifactor sp. | reverse complement strand
TGGGATTCCGTCATCTGCCGCTTCGCCATCCACCGATGGGATTCCGTCATCTGCCATCCCCATATCTCCAGGGACACTTCCACTCTCTACAGCATCCCCTTCTGATGACAGATTCCCCTCCTCAGGATTTGTGTTGGAAGGCGTACTTTCGCTTTCCTCTGCCGTTCCGTCCGGAAACAGGTCCAAATTCCCGTCTGCGGTTTCACCAGTTTCGTCCGTAGCACTGCCTTCTGGCTTTTCGTCGGGTACCGCCTCAGAAGGCATCTCTCCCTCCGTGCCTTCCGCTCCAGTCCTTTCCTCCGCGCTTGTTCCTTCCTGCTTTCCATCATCCCACCGATAGGACATACTAACCATGATATCACTACCCGCCCAAGCTTGTGCGGCATTTTCATTCACCTCTCCCGAAAAATACAGCAACAACTCCTCTCCCGGCTGCACTTCAACAGTATATTCAGATTCTTCCTCCCAAAATATCACCCTGTCGCCGTTACCAAATACCAACTCCATATAGATAGCTTTATTGTCACCATCATGTATGCTTTCTTTATCTACCCTTACTATAACCCCGTTCTCTTCCCTCGGCCTACAGGTAAGACCATATAAATTCAGTTTTACTGCCGTCTCTCCAGTGTTCCTTATCACATATTCATCAGAATATACCTGGCCCATTCCGTCTATTTCCCATGGGTCTATAACAACTCTTATTTCCTCAGGCATCTGCAGCCCCATTGCATCCTCTGCCACCCCATTTTCATCTATGCCTGGCTCCCGGGCACCTGATGCCCCTAAACTACCCTCAATATCACCTGCTGCATCTCCTGCCGATACACTCCCCACCCCTTTATCCTCGCCGCTTTCCTGGCTCGATTCTTCTTCACTGCCTCCCGATATGGAACTGTTATTTAAGTCACTTCCTTCTTTGCTTCCGTCTGCGGCTGAACTTTCATTTATACTGCTTTCCTCTTTGCTGCTCTCTACAGAGTCACCACCTGTCTGGCCTGCTTCTTCTTTGCCTTCGTCTCCGGCCGAGCCCTCACTGTAGTCTGTTCCTTCTAAAGACTCCTGCACTTCCTGCTGCTCCTCGCTGTCCTCTATGCCAATAAAGACCTTCTGCTCCGTATCTGCCCCAACAGTTTCATTTCTGTCTTCCTGGCTACCACTTGCCGAAGAGAGAGTTTCCCCCGCTGTATCTTCGCCCATTTCTTCCGATACCATCCTCCCTTGTTCAGCCGCCTCCGCCACATTCCCGAAATGAAAACAGCCGCTTCTCCCTAAAATCAATGCAAGAGCTACTGCCATACTTATTCTCATTCTTTTTTTCATATATCCTACCTCTATACACTAATAAACAGAAACAGAAAATTGTTTTACAAATATCTGATTCCCCACCATTTGTTATACTCGTGAGCGTATTCATCTGCCGTTTTCTGCTCTGGCTTTGCAGAGGAACTCACTCGTTATTCATCTATGCCGGCAAATGTTATTGAGCGTGAGTATACATTTCTATAAGTTTATATCGGCCAGTTACAATCAAAACTCAATATCCTGTTTACAATTTTATTCCGATTTTCCAATCTGTCCGCCTGCCCTTCACACCAGCAATATATCCGCCTCCTCTCACAAAGCCGCCCTCAGCACCTCAACCCTGCAGGCATGTGTCTTCGTATCCCTGTCATAAACAATCCCCACACCAAGGATTCTCCCTGTATACCGCGGCTTTTCTCCTAACTTCCCTTCAAACTTCAAGGCATACCTCCTGTCCCTGATCTGCTTCAGAGCCTCCTCCGGGGTATGCCCGACCTTCAGTTCCAAAATAATGCCGTCTGCCTTGGAATCTGTCTCCGGGTAAAAAATAAAGTCAACATAACCTGTTCCGGCCTTATCTTCACGTTCCACCCGATAGGAATCCCTCGCCGCAAGATATACCAGGCTGACAAGCGCTGTCAGCGCAGCTTCATGGTTGTATTCCAGCAACGGCGTCTCCGTATTATGGGCAAACTCCAGAATTTCTGTCATTTTAGCCGTATCTGCCCTTAGTGTCGCCTTCAGCATTTGTGAAGATACCTCGGCAAGCCGGTTCACATACCCCAGGGACGGCTCCTTTAAAAGCATATCATCGAATTTTCCCATTAATTCTCTATTCGGAATCTTTACATACCCTTTTTCATAGCTGAGAAAGCCGTAAACTACCATCGCAGAGAATATTTCATCCCTCGTTTTCAATCGCATAGAGGTGGCCGCATATTCCTGCACCTTTGCCTGTACCCGCGTGCCGGATACCATAAGCGCCAGGCTATCCCTCACCGCATCCACATTTGCACCTATATATTTGAAAATCTCTTCATAAGGGCCGCTGCTGGTCCAGTAGCTTCCCAATTGATTGTCACTCAATGCACAGACTACCGAGCGGGGATTGTACAGTCTCTTACCCGCCGCCGTCTGATAACCGTCATACCAGTACCGCAGCCCTTCCCGGCTCACCTTCGGCTGCTTCTCCAGTTTAAGATACTGCTGATGCAGCCCGTCAACCTCCTCGTCAGTAAATCCAAAATACTCACTATACTTTTCCCTGGTCGCCATTGTATATTCCAGGAACATATTCAGTTCGGAACCGCTGGAATACTTCGCAACAGGTAAAATCCCAGTCATATATGCCAGTGAAACATAAGCTTTCCCTTTCAGCAGATTACTGAGAAAATCAATATAATCCGCTTTATCCCCCTCCGTTACAAAATTTCTGTGGAAAATAAAGTCCCATTCATCCAGAACAAAAATAAAACGCTTTGAGTCATAGGCGTGATACACGGAAAGCAGCGCGTCCCACACTGCATCCTCCTTTGAGATATCTGCTTCCGGGTAGGCGCGCATTAAGTCCTCAAGCAGCCTCGCTGTTATTCTGTCAATATACTGTCCATAATTGTCACATTTTCTGGGAAGTTCATTAAAGGAAATGAAGATCACATCATACTTTCCCCTGTGGAGCCGGTATGATTCCAGTGAGGCTATATGCAATTTTTCAAATAGATCAGCCGGCTTATACTCGTGAGCGCATTCATTTGCTGCTTTTTGTTCCACGCCACAGAAGCATTCACTCGTTTGATCCGTAAATATACATTCCCGGGAGAAAAAAGCGGCAATCATATTCGCCGCAACAGACTTTCCAAACCGCCGCGGCCTGATGATGCAGATATAATTTGCAGTCGTCTCCAACCGTTGGCTCACTTCATCCAAAAGCCCGGATTTGTCAACAAAGTAAGGGCTGTTATATTCCCTGCGGTAAGCGTCATATGCAGCAGTCGTATTCAGATAATTTCCCATTTGCACGCTCCTTCCCCTCACCGCCGGACAGGCTGCCTCATTATCTGCCCTTACTCAACACTTCCAGTTCCATCAGCTCCGGATCCTGCGGGAAGAAACCTCTCAACTGCAAAATTACCCCATGCGCCGCCTGATACTGTCCCTGCTTCATTAATAACCTGACCTTTTCCTTCAGCTTGGCTACCAGATCCGCCATTTCCTGCTCCACGGGAATTTCCTGCGCCGCATGGGCCTGCTGCATCCCCTGCCCGCTGTCTGCCTCTGTGCAGCCCTCCCCGTTTCCCGACTTTCCGTAATGCCTCATATCGTCTCTGCCCCGGACATCCTCCGCAGGCGCTCCGTCGTCCCCCGCACAAGCCGATGCTTCCGCCGGCTGTCCTGAAGCCTTCCCCGGTGCCGCCATATAAGCAGCCTCTGACGCTCCGCCCCATGGCCGCCCAGCCTGCGCCGTCTCTGCCGGCACCTCCGGCATGGTCAGTATCTCAAAAAGCTGCCACAGATGAGGATATTTTCCCTCTCTCTCATCCCAGCAGTCCATCCTGCGTTCTTTCGCCGGCCCTGCCTTTTCCAAATGCTCCATCAACGCGCTGAAATCCTGCTTCCACCTCTCCCTGTGAGGCTGTGCAATCGCAGTATACCAGTCCTGAACGGAATTCAGCCATAAATCCAACGGTTTGCCGGCAAGAAGCTTCTCCACACGCTCCGCATCCCCAACCGCCAGGGCAGCTGCAAACGTCCATCCCACAGCCTTCTTATAACGCCCCGGGTCAAAGGTCACATCCAGAATCAACGTATCCTGCCGATACAGCTTATCTCTGTTTTTATCAAAATAGTCCTTCCATTCCAGATAGCGCTCCGCAAAGTTCAGGCATTCGTCATAATTCAGCAGTTCCCCGTAGGCAAAAATCATATCGCCGGTAATGGCCGCCTTTGCCAGCTCGTTAATCGGCGCCTTCAGGTATTTCAGCCCCAGTTCCACCGCATCCTCCATGCGCCACTGCTCCAGGCGCATCTTCACGGCCGCGGCATGCAGCGCGTCGAGATGTACGGCATTCTCTACCCTTTGAGGGTCACAGTTTGCTATCCCTTTGTCTGCCATTTCTCCCGCCGACTTGTAATCCTGCATGGCATAATATTCCGCCACAGCCTGCAGATAATGCTTCATGCACTGGGGATCCCTCTCGATGGTGGGCAGAAGCAGCCCCAGATTCCTTCTGCGCTTAGCCGCCTGCACTTCCGGATCCGGGGAGGCGTAACCGAAGTGGTGTACATAGGCATCAAAAAATTTCTCCGGCTCCAAAAGCGGCCATAAGGACTCGTGAATCGGGTAAAAAAACCTGGTCTGGGGACGCATTCTGGTCATGCGCGTCACATGCATGTCGCGCCACGTATCCCCTTCCATATCCAGATAATTCCGCTGTATATAGGAAGCCGACTCGTACCGGAGATATGCTCCCTTGAGAAAGAAGTCCTCCAACTCCGTCGTATCTTCAAACCACTCGTCGTCGTCCACGAACATAAACCACTGTCCCGATGCTTCCTTCAATCCCGCCATTCTGGCAGCGGAAAAGTCATCACACCAGGCGAACCTGACAATTTTATCTGCCTTCTGCGCCAGACGCTCATGCATCTCCTCCGAGCATCCGGTATCCACCAGAATCAACTCGCTGGGTACCCGTCTTCGCAGCTTTTCCAGGGAATCTATGGATTTCTCCGTAGTCTCCTCCCGCCCGGACACCAGCATGGAAATGCTCAGCAGCTTCTGGTTCGCATTGTTTTTTACCGCTCTATTTGAAACAGCGGAACTATTCTGAAAGTAATTCCATCCGGAATGATTCCTGCTGTGTTTTTTCTTCCCCTGACTTTTCCTGCCCACGGTTCTCTTCTCCATTTCTGTCTTTACTGTATTGATAATTCTTTTGGTGTTAGTCAATAATGGTGTTGGTTTCCGAGTTTTGGTTATATCGGGATGTCGTGTTTATGGCACTTCCATGTCATACCAACACATATGTTGACTGACGCCACTTTTTAGGAATTATGGGAAAATAGCTCGCAAATCCGCGTAGCTATCCGATCAGTACTTCTTTTCCTGCAAATGCAAATCCATATTTTCTTATTCGTTCTTTTGATATTCCTTTTTCCAGCAAAAGCTTTTCGTAACCTTTCTCTTCTATCTGCGCATGTGCAGCTTTAACCGTATCCTCCAGACTTGTTTCCCTTCTGGAATTATACACTTTGAATTCCATAATAATCGCATCTCCGCCGGGCTTTCCAGAAATCGACCTGTCTGTCCTGGGTTCCAACATGACATCATACCGTCCGAATCCGCTCTCACGATTTGACGTGATAACATATCTGTTATCCAGTTCCACAATTAACCCTAATACAAATCCATGATAGAAACGTTCCGGCTCCGCTTTTCCGGACGTTCGCCCTCCCGTATCAAAATAGCTGAAAACTGCCCCTGTAACCCGATTCATATACTCATTCATGGCATCCAGGTCACCCAAAAGCAACGCCTTCACAAAATCATTATAATTCGAGGCCTCTCCGGCAAACCACCCCTGCACCATTCCCCGAAACATCACACTGACTTCACGGTTTGTTAATGCCAGTTCATACTTTGGCACAGCCATGTCTGTATCTGTATCATATTCCTCATAATTTACTACTTTCAAATAGCCGCTAGCCACAAAGAGACTCCAGACAGCATACTCATTCTCTTCGAGCTGACTGTATACAATCTGTTCTTCTATCGGAACAATCAAATGCTCCCCTGCAAGCATATGTTCAAATGACTCTTTTACATTCCTGCTGCCTTCCCGTATCAATTTTCCTGCCAAAGCATTAGAACTGGTATTCGCCCAATAGGCCGCTATTTTTCTTTCCTTCAGGTAATTCAGAATAGACCAGGGATTATAAATATCCCTGCATTTTCCAAATGTAAAACCATCATACCACAGTTTTACCTCCTGTTTCCTGTCTCCCATCCCATATTCATCAAGAGCCGCAAACACTTCATCCTCCGTAAAGCCAAAAGCATCTGCATACAGTTTCGAGGTAGTCGTTACAATCATCAAATGATTTAAATCTGAGAAAATTGATTCTTTACTTATCCTGGTAATGCCCGTCATAAGCGCGCGCTCAATAAACGGATTTGTCTTAAAAGCCGCATTAAATAAGTTCCTGATGAACTCTGTCAGCCGGTCCCAATAGCCGTTTACATACGCTTCCTGCATAGGCGTATCGTATTCATCCAAAAGAATAATCACTTTTTTTCCATAATACCGTGAAAGATAGTCTGCCATTTTCCGAAGCGCCATAGTGGCAACCACTTCGGGCATCTCCATGCAAATGCTGCAATATTCTTCCTTCTCTGCATCTGACAGCAAATCCCCCTGCAGCAGGAATGCATTCTTATGGTACAGCTCTGTTATGATCTGACAAATGCGCAGCACTGCATTCTCATAATTTCCTGATTTCACATTAGCAAAAGAAAGGCTTATCACCGGCCAGGCTCCCTGCAGTTTACGATACCGTTCTTCTTTCCAAACGGAAAACCGTTCAAACAAATCGCTTCTGCCCTTATATGCAACGGAAAAAAAACATTCCAGCATGCTTATGTTCAAGGTCTTACCAAAACGCCGGGGGCGAGTAATCAGTGTTACCACATCCTTATTATCCCACCATTCCTGAATAAACCTTGTCTTATCAATATAAAAACAGTTACTTTCAACCAACTGCGCGAAATCCTGATGCCCTATTCCAACCGTTTTTGTCATACAGCCCCTCCAGACCTTTTTCCTTCTCCACGCCCCCTTCCCTTTGGTCACTTTAACAACGCTTCTATATTAACATACAAATCCCCGTAAATTCCCACATTGATATCCTGTCCAAAAGGAAATACGATAGGTGCAACATCTTCTTCGAAATAATATACAGTAGTCGCTTTCTTCATCGGATCCACAATCCAGTATTCACGTACACCTGCATTGGCATACATCACCATCTTAGTCTGGTAATCCCTCGGACGGCTTCCCGTGGATACCACTTCAATGATAAAATCCGGCGCTCCTTCACAGCCTCTGTCGGACAGCTTATTCCGGTCACAGATGACACTGATGTCCGGCTCTACCCAGTTCTCATCATCAGCATTCAAGTTTACGGCAAAAGGCGCCGGAAGTACCTCACATTCACCCTGATTAGCCTTTACATAATTCATAAGCGCATGATGAAGTTCACTAACTAACTTCTGATGCTGAAAATTAGGCGGCGCCACATCATAGAGATGTCCATCTATCAACTCTGCCCGTACGTCATCCGGAAGATTCCAGTAGTCCTTCGAAGTGTCATAACTCTCCTGTTTCAACCGTGACATAAGCTGCTCCTTTCGTTCCGTTCCCCAGCATATCAGAATCAAATACTCTGTTTCGAGGCCTGCCCCCAAGTAAGAACTTATTACTATTATAAGGGGATATTGCTAAAAAGGCAAGAAAAGCTTAACATAAGCTTCAAAAAGTAATATTCAACTCTTAGACTGCCATGTCAAGCACTATTACCAAGAAAGGACCGGCTTACGCCGATCCTTTCCTTTTATAATCTTCATTTGGAAGATAATGAATACATTTCTCCCTTTACAGCTTAGCTTTAAACTCTTACAAAAATTAGCCGAGCAAGGACAGAACACCCTGGTTAGCCTGGTTGGACTGTGCCAACATAGCCTGACCTGCCTGAGCAAGGATCTGGTTGTTGGAGTAGGTAACCATCTGGGTAGCCATATCTGTATCACGGATAGCAGATTCAGCACTCTGAGTATTCTCAACAACATTATCCAGGTTAGCGATGGTATGCTCAAGTCTGTTCTGAACAGCACCGAGGGAAGCTCTCTGGTTGGAAACCTTCTGCAGAGCGTCTGCGATGGTGTCGATAGCAGCAGTTGCATTGTCAGCATTGTCGCCGTTAACCTTCAGGCCGTTAACACCAAGACCCTTTGCGCTCATCATTGCGATGTTCATGTTGATCTTGTTGTCTGTGGAAGAGTCAGCACCTACATGCAGGCTCAAATCAACAGCACTGTTCAGGTCTGCGAAAGATTCAACCTTCAGCCATGTTTCTTTCTCTCCGCTGTCTGTGTCACTGCCATCGTCCTTCTTATCTGTTACATAAGAGCTGATAGCCTTGATATCGGTGCTATGGTCATTCTTGATAGCAGCCATCATCTCATCCATGCTTGCAAATGCCTTAATGCTGCCGTCATTCTCTGCACCATACTTGTTCAGGAAATCAACTGTCTGGCTAACGGATGCCTGGCCGCCAACAGCAGCATCAACTGCAGCTGTGGAATCAATCGCATAATATGTCACGTCGCCTACAGTAATCTTATAGCCCTTAACAGCTGTACTTGACAATACGGACTTCTGAATGTCGCCGTCATATCCGATTTCTACATCATCGGGATTAGCTTCGCCAATCAGATCACCAATACTCTGGTCACCCTTCAGCGTCGTGGTACCTGCCTTCAAAACACCTGTAGAATCATTTACACCCTTCACAGAGGTAGAGAAAATACCGCTTGCTCCTGATGTAAGAACCTTCTGAGAATCACTAAAGGTCAGTTTGCCTGCTTCACCCTTATTGTTTCCCTTCAGCAGGTAGGTCTCGTTGAACTTTGTGGTGATAGCTACACGATCAATCTCGGTAACCAGCTGGTTAACTTCGCTCTGCACTGCCTCTCTGTCGCTCTCGGACATAGGACCGTTAGCAGCCTTAACTGCCAGCTCGTTCATTCTCTGAAGCATATCGTGAACTTCTGTCAGAGCACCTTCAGCGGTCTGCACTGCACTGATACCATCCTGTGCGTTGGAAGAAGCCTGTGTAAGACCACGAATCTGCTTTCTCATCTTCTCGGAGATAGCCAGACCTGCTGCATCGTCTGCCGCACGGTTGATCTTATAACCAGAGGACAACTTCTCGGTTGCCTTAGCCTGGGAATTTGTGGTGATGCCTAACATTCTGTTAGAGTTCATTGCTGTTAAATTGTGCTGTACTACCATTATATATTCCTCCTTGAAATAGATTGCCTCTTCCCTGAGGCTATTTGTGTCTCCCGCTCTCGGATTCGCACGTTCCTACCCGCGGTACTCAATCTTCCGGAACCTCCTCCCACAATCGTGCGCATTGCTTTGGACTTCCGGATGTAAGCATTAAACAGTATCCATACCATTTTGCTTTACTTGATAAATATATCGGAGCTATTTGAAATTACTTTAGGGGATTTTTAAAATTTTTCGCTTTTTCCGCCTTGTTTTTTCACAGGCAGTAACGGACCGTGAAAAGTCCCGCCGTATTCAAATCGAAAATACGGCGGGACTTGATTTTATCTATGGTACAGATGACATACTCACTCGTTATACAATGAGGTCGGCAAATGTTTACGGTCGCAAATATAAATTGCGTACTGCTTACTGGAGCAGGGACAATACGCCTGATGTAGCCTGGTTAGACTGCGCCAGCATTGCCTGGCCTGCCTGTGCCAGAATCTGGTTGTTGGAGTACTCAACCATCTGGGATGCCATATCCGTGTCACGGATAGAAGCTTCCGCACTGGTGGTATTCTCAACAACGTTATCCAGGTTTGCAATGGTATGCTCCAGCCTGTTCTGGATGGCACCCAAGGCCGCTCTCTGGTTGGATACCTTCTGTAATGCATCGGACACCACGTCAATAGCGGCGGTAGCGGCATCTCCCGTATCTCCGCTAACGTCCAGACCGTTCAGGCCAAGGCCTCTTGCGCTGAGCATCGCGATGTTCATATGGATCTTATTGTCCTGAGAGGAATCGGTTCCTACATGCAGGCTTACGTCGATTGCATCATTCACATCCGCAAAGGTTTCGGCCCTCATTCCGATGCTGCCGGTGGGATACACAAAGGAGGTAACCGTCTTGATATCCTCGCTGTGATCTGCCTTTATGGCCGCCATCATCTCGTCCATGCTGGAAAACGCTTTTATTACCGGATTGCCTGCATTCGCCGGATTCGGACTCTTATTAATGTTCCTTACAACTTCGCTTACGCTCAGCTTGTCGTCGATCGGATCCGCAATTCCCAGCGTCTTCTCTACCAAAACGTAAACGACATCGTTGGGATTCCCGCCTACCGGCCCTACGGTTTTTCCGGTATACTGTGTATTCGCGGCACTGTTGCTGGCCGTCATATCCAATCCCTTTATCGACATTGTGGCCGTGGGCTGGACACCGGCGGGAGCCGTCGGATTGTCTGCGGGTATCGCTGCCTCTACAACGGTTACGCCCGCACTCACTTTTATGTTGAAAATACCTGTACCTGCATTAATCAGCGTAGGTGCGCCTGCGGTACCGGGAGTAGGGGTAACCAGGTCTCCCTTGTGGTCGGCTGCAACACCGCCGAAATCTTTCGCCAATGACACCTCTGCCGACGAAAATGTCAGCTTCGCAACCTCACCCTTATTGTTGCCTCTCATCAGGTAGGTCTCGTTGAATTTCGTGGTCGTCGCAATTCTGTCAACCTCGGATACCAGCTGGTTAACTTCGCTTTGCACCGCCTCTCTGTCCGTCTCGGACATCGTACCGTTGGCAGCCTTCACGGTCAGCTCTGCCAGTCTGTGAATCATGTCGTGTACTTCGTTGAGAGCGCCGTCAGCGGTCTGCACTGCACTGATACCGTCCTGTGCATTCAGGGAAGCCTGGGTCAGGCCTCTGATCTGCTTTCTCATCTTTTCGCTGATGGCAAGCCCTGCCGCATCGTCTGCCGCACGGTTGATCTTATAACCGGAAGACAGCTTCTCCGTAGCCTTCGCCTGAGAAGTCGTCGTCAATCCTAACATTCTGTTAGAGTTCATAGCCGTAAGATTGTGTTTTACTATCATTGCCATATTCTTTATTCCTCCTTGAATAAACTCCGTCCCCCGCGGGTCGCTTCTTGCTTTTTATAATCTGTTGAACTTTAACAGATGCTCTGTTACAGCATATGCCATGCCAACCTATTTTCTATTATATCGGTCCGTCTTCCTTAAAAATTTATATGGGATTGTAAATTTATCTCATTTTCTTCCGCCGCCCCGGCATTTCTCCTGCAAAGCCATTCTGCCCGGACCCGGAATACGGCCGCCGGGTTCTCGCTCTATCAGATGGCGGCAAACCTGCGCATAAAGCAAAAAACCCCGGAACCCGCAGGTTACCGGAGCATGTATGCTATTTTTTCTTATCCATAAGCTGAGGCGTCACTACCGCGGACTTGCTCATGGTCTTGTAATAGCCAAGAGCCGCCTTGGAAGATTTACGTCCCATCCGTATGCCGTCGCGCTGCTTGCGGAAGAAGTCTTCGATCAGTTTCTTATTCCGGGCCTCCTGTGCCTGAATGGCAACGCTTGCATCCGTCACTTCCGTCACCAGCCCCTGCAACCTCCGAATCTGCTCCGCATATTGCGCGCGGTTATCCTTCAATTCCGCAGCCACATTGGCATACAGTTTGTCGAAACCGCTGTCCAACGCGTTCAGCTTGTCTATCAGAAGTCCCTTTTCCTCCACATATTCATCGAACTTGTCAATGTCCGCCATACCGGACTGGAAAAGCTCCTGCTGACGCAGATTATACTTCTGAACTTCCGCCATGACCTGCAGCTTCTTCCGAAGGCTTTCCTCCAGGAGCATCAGATAGTTTCCCGTCATGCCCTTAATCCCTGCCTCTCTTCATGACTTCCTTCCAGGTATCGCGCATGGAGCGCAGATGACCGTTTACTTCCTCCAGAATCTCTTTGTCCTTCTTTATGTTCGCTTCAATCAGCCTCTGGCCCATATAAGTATAAACCCGCTCGAAATGCTCTGCCACCGGATACTTCATATCCAGCGTCTGACGGAGGTAATCGATGATACGCTCCGTCTTCTGGATATGAATATGTGCCTTTTCCACATCCTTGCTCTCTACCGCCACGATGGCAATATTGCAGAATTTAATAGCGCCCTCATAGAGCATCAGCGTCAGCTCCGCCGGGGAAGCTGTCAGAATCTTACCGTTATTGTACTGTCCATATGCATTGGGTAACGCCATACCACACCTTACCTTTCATCATTTCTGCCATAACGGACAACAGCGTTTCTGCCGGCTTCCGCCTGCAGGCCTCTTCCCTCCGGGCAGCAAATCGCTCTCCCGACGGAAACAGGCTGTGCAGGCAGTTAAATTTACCCTGCAACAGAGTCGCCGCCGCTATCAGCCGCCCAACAGCGAAGTTACCGCGCTGGCATTGTTCTGCATTTTCGCCATGGCAGTTTCCATTGCCGCAAATTTAGCATACCACTTATCTTCGTAATCTGCAAGCTTCTTTTCCAATTCTTTGATTTTAACAGTATAATCGTCGTAATCGACCTGCATCTTCTTGTCGTCGTATGCAGTCAGTACGGAACTGTTCTCCGTACCCTTCATCACGTCAAACATCTTCTCGCGGAGATTGCTGGCAAGCTTTGTGAAGAAGGAAATTACCGTATCCGGGTCATTGGCAATCATTGTCTTCAGCTTGTCTGGCTCGCCTGAGGTAGCGGCGTCGTCGCTGTCGCCGTCAATATGGTACGCGTTCCTCTCATTCTCCGGCGCACTGAAATAATTCAGGGTATTGATGCCGAAGTTGGACAGATACATCTTCTTCCCGTTTACCTCTACACCTTCCAGCATAATTGTCTTCATGGCGCTGGAAATGGTACTCAGGGAACTGTCTTTCCGGAGTATGGCATCCTTAATCTTGGTCTCCCACTCCTCTATCTGGGAGTCGGACATGGCGTCCTTCTCCTCGTCGGTCAGCGGCTCATATCCCTTGGCGGAATCCGCGTTGTACAGCTTATCCATCTCGTTGATCAGGGCGTTGTAGTCCTTCAGGAAGCCCTTAATCATATCGTAAACACCGCTTACATCGTCTTCGGTGGTGATGGTGACGGTTTCCCCTTCCGCGGTTTTTGCGCTTACGGTCAGAGACAGGCCGTTGATCTCAAAGCTGTTCTTGTCGGATGTATATGCCACACCGTTTAAGGTGATCAGCGCGTCTTCTCCGGCTGCTTTTCTGGTGGCGAACTCTGCCTTTTCAGCATCCGTCATTTTGTCATGCTTTTCCAGCCAGCGTAACGCCTCCTCCGCACCGGCAATTTCATTCTTCACCTGGGTTTCGACCTCTTTTTGAGCAGCCTCGCTGAGCTTTATATTGGCCGTGTCGCTCAAATCCAGCTGCCCTTCCACCTTCTTCAGCGCATTGGCGTTCTTCTTCCAGTCGGAAACCCATGTACTCAGCGCCTTGGCAGTATCGGGATCGGTGTCTTTCTTTTCTTCCACCACTTCTTTAATGGCGGTATTTAACTGTGCCTTCTGCTCGTCGGTCAGCTTGTCATAATCGAAGTTCTCATCTAAAGTGATGCCGCTGTTCACAAGCTTGCCGTTTAAATTTATTGTCAGATCCAGCAGCTGCCTTCGCGTGGTTGTCAGAGCATTTCTGGAATCGGTCAGTTCTTTCAGCTTGTCGGCGCTCCGCTTGCTGATTTCGGCATTCGCATCTATTTGGGCCTCTGCCTCATATTTGGCCTTCAGTTCCGCCGCATCGTAGCCGTAGCCAAGTCCCATCGCCTCCAGCGCCGCAAAACCCGAAGCATTATTTGCAGAAATACTGAAATCATTGTCTTTTCCGGATGCTTTGGATGAAATAAAAATTCTTCCGTTCCCCGCGTCCAGGTTTGCGTTCAGTCCAATCTCCTGCAGCGTACTGATAAAGCTGTCGATTGTGGTACTTTCACTCACCGTAACATTTGTACTCTTACCGTCCGCAGAAACCGTAAAGCTTCCTGTGCCGCCATCCCCCAGTTTCAGTCCAAGCTGGCCCAGCGTGGTTTTGCCCGATAAGGCAACATCAATCTCCTTACCGTCCTTATCCACATCCTTCACCGTCTTGGGAAGCTTTCCGCCGGTCAGAAATCCCGTGGTCGCCAGATTTTTCACCTGCAGGCTCTGCACGCTGTTCATGGCTTTCTCGCCGGTGATAACCGACACGACGCTGCTGTTGGACACCTTCGTAATCTTCTTTCTGAAGGCACTCTCAAAACGCATATTCCCAAGGGCCTTGTCATACAGGCTCACAATCTTGGTATTCAGGGCTTTCCATGCGTCCTGCTTATACTTCAATGTCTTCTGTGCTTTTACCGCTTTTGTAACTTTTACCTTCTTGGCTTCCACCAGCTGGGCTACGATGCTCTCCGTATCCATGCCGGACATCAAGCCGCTCAATCTCATGGCCATATCCAATCCATCCTTTCCGGGAGCCGTCCTCGGATAAAACCGCCCACAGACAGCCTGCCTGCTGATCCGCTGCCAGTTCTCTGTCTCCTGCCAAACTCCCCGCTATCTTCTCTCATCAATCAGGATTCCCGCCATCTCCCAAACCTTGGCTATCATATCCAGGGTCTTCTCGGGGGGCAGTTCCTTGATGATCTCCTTGGTGTTCTTATCCACAATCTTGATCG
The DNA here is from genome assembly GCA_910587555.1 of uncultured Acetatifactor sp. Classification (GTDB taxonomy): domain Bacteria; phylum Bacillota; class Clostridia; order Lachnospirales; family Lachnospiraceae; genus Acetatifactor. The sequence continues at coordinate 5,913 of CAJULV010000045.1, read as the reverse complement.
TGACACGGTTGGTATCCTCATGGATGCCGAATACCGCTTCGGAATTGGCCATTTTCTTGTTCAGCGCTTCCACCGCCTTGCGGATCTTGTCATGATAAGCCTGCTGATCCTTGGTCTGGTCACTGCCTGACTGGCCCTTCTCCTGTGAATTTTCCACCACCGCCGTTGTCCTGTCTACATACTCGACTGCAGCCGTACTGCTGACGCTGCTGCTCTCCGGCTTCTCTGTCTCCGTACGAGCCTGTGGCTTCTGTACTACATTTCCCTGTGCCTGGAATGTCATTACACTTGAAATCGGTTCAATTGCCACTTTATACACCTCCTTGTATCTTTTAATCCGCACATCATAAGCATCCTGCTTCCTGATATTCCTTTGCGTCTAAATGTTTTATCGGATTTTTTCCGGAAAAATTAACCGAAAAACCCGATTTTTTGATTACATTACGGCTGCCGTTCATGCCGGAGCGCGCCGCCCTTCCGAATACGGCTGCCTGCACATTGCCGCTCATCCCAGCAATTCCCGCAGCGCTTCCATTCCGTCCGTATTTACGGACTCTTTATTGGCCTCCTGAATCTGCAGGTACACCTCCTTACGGTATATGGGCACTTCCTTGGGGGCGGTGATACCGACCTTGACCTGGTCCCCCTTTACCTCAAGTATGGTGACTTCCACATTGTTGCTGATGATGATTGCCTCATTCTTTTTCCTTGATAATGCCAACATGCTATGCACCCTCCTTTCTCGCCTGAAGAAGGTCATAGACAGGAAACTTGACAGGATAGCCGCCGTTCTCCAGTATCAGCTGGCAGCCTTTGTTCTCTTCGATATTGATGATGAAGGGTCCCTGCAGATTAACGCTCATCCTGGTCAAATCCCCTGGAATGGACACCGTCACCAGCACCAGAAGATTATCCGGCGTAACCCTGCCGGCGGCTGCCAGCAGTTCATCATCTACTACAGGGTCGTAGTCAGGTTTCACATCCAGCGGATTCATCACCGGCATTGCAAAGCCCGGCTCCTCCAGGGACTGCAGAAACCGGATTCCGGCCTTGTCTCCCCTCTCCTCGTCATGGAGCAGTGCAAACCGCTTCAAATCGGGAAACCCGATAATACCGTCCTGAAAGGTTATCACCTTATCCTCAGAAATCTCAATTTCTCCGAAAATTTTTGTATTGACTTTCATATTTTCTCCTTATCTGTGTCGCCTTGTGCCTTTACCGGCTCCACCGCCAGGGCTTTTCACTTTTTGGGACTTTTCGGTTTCCTTTTGCCGGATATCTCAGCAGCTCCTCTGCCGCTTCCGCAAAAAAGCATCTCCCGTCTGCCCGTTTTCATGAGACAGACGGGAGAACGCAACGTTCAGTAATTGCCGTCGTTAAATAAAGTTCAGTAATGTGGTCTGCATCACTTTGCCCGCTGCCATCAAAGCCGCGTCGTAGGTCAGTTCCGCTGCATTGAGCTGGATTGCCACCTCCGTAATATCGATATCCTCATTCTCGCTCTTCAGCGTTTCGTAGGTAGTCTTCTGGTTCTGTGTACGATTCTGGATGAGTTCCAGCTTGCTTCTTCTGGAACCGCAGTTGGTAACGCAGAGGGACGCGTCGTCCAGATATCCCTGGAAAGAGGTGATGCCTCTCTGGAAGAGATCCTGCTCCTTCTTCTTGGCAAGGGTCAGGGCCTTCTCCACGGCATCCAGCTGGTTCTGGAGCGTTGCCAGTTCATCCTTGTCCGTCACCTTCTTCATAATTCCCTTGATATCCTCCTGGACACCCTCCAGGTCAAGCACATCCTGCATGGCGTTTAACAGATCATCCACTTCCCTGCCCACGCCGTGCTTAAAGCATTCGTCCGCGGTGGAGTTGATCCGAATCGTCTGGTTAAATCCCACGTCATACTCAATCACCTGGCGTTCCGCACCATGCTCCAGGTAACTGTCATTGTATGTGATGCGGTCTCCGCTCCCGTCCTCCTTGTCGGCCTTGCAGTAGAAATAATGCTCGGGGCGCAGGTCGCCTTTTTTCCAGCTGCCCTTATCATAGGTAACACGGATTTCCCCTTCATCCACATCAGATGTAGCCTCGCTGTCCTTCGTAGCCATCAGCTTTTCATAGCGGTTGCTTCCAAACAGCAGTTCTCCGGTCTCGGGAATATATACGATAGCATCCGGGTTCGCATCTGCGTAAGCATAAGGGTTGGGATTCTTCTCGTAGGAATGCATCAGGGTAATCACGCCTTCTTCCGTCACGGACTCATCCGTCTCCGTCACGGTACCCGTTGCCGCTCCCCCAAATCCCTTCCACACATTGGTTTTGCCGTCGGGACCGGTGAACTCAATAACGGGCGAGGCAATGTCCGCCACATTCCCCTGAATATTGCTCCACTCCGTAGTCCATTGTTCCAGCTCCTGCAATGTGTCCTCATCAATCTCCTTCCAGTTCGGCTGTATGACAGATATATCTACGTCTATCGATCCACCACTGCCAGAACTGCTGCCGCTGCCGGAACCGCCGCCTGGGTTGGGCGTAACAGTTCCGCTATTAGCATCTTCCACCTTTACCCTAAGATCCGCCACGGCCTGATTAATCTGATCCAGATTCTCCTGGCTCAAATTATTAAAATCCAGAGTATCCAGATCAAATCCTGCCGCCTTGAAAAACACCTTATATTGTTCCAGCGACTCTTTCAATTCATTCAGCTGCGACTTGATATCATCATAGTCTTTATAATTGGAACAGTTATTATAAGCCAGCTGTATCCGGTGTACATCTGCCGCCGAGATATCGTCCTCTGTCACGATGATATCTTTATAATTGGTGGAATTGATATCAAGCAGCCGGTCCGTCTCCACCTTGCTCATGGAATCAATCGCATTCTTATCCAGCTGCTCGGTAATGGTGTAATTCTGTTCCTTTGCCTCCAGAAAACTCAGTGACGTATCCGTACGGTATCCTGTAAACACATATCTTCCGGCATAATCCGCATCTCCCGTGGAATAGACTTCCTTGCCCAGATTCTGCATCTCCTCCAGAATAATCTTTCTCTGCTCCGTGGTAAATTCACTGTTGACGCCCTTCTCGCATCTGGCAATCATTGTCGTCATAATCTGGGCCAGGTTGGATATGGCATCCTCCGTCACCTTCAGCCAGCTCTCCGCATCGGGAATATTCTTGCTGTAGTACTGGGTAATTTCCGTCACATTGCTTCTCAGGCGCAGCGCCCTGATCGCCACCACCGGGTCATCGGAAGGACGGTTGATTTTCTTCTGGCTTGACATCTGCGTACTCAGCCTGTCCTGGTACATCTTATTGGTATTGATGTTGGACAGATTATTACGCTGCATAATTCTGTTTGTTATTCTCATTCCAAAACTCCTCTTCTATTCACCGCCGCCTGCCGCGGGCAGATGTCTCCACCCGGCAGGCCTGATCGGAATTCCCTTATCGGTTTTCAGACAGCGCTTTCGGTATCAATACTGTTGACCGGCACAGTCATCCTTATACGCCGGTCTGCAGGATCAGCCTGTCATAAATCTCGGTCAATGTCTGAATCATCTTCGACGCCAGATTATATCCGTTCTGATATCTCACCAGATTCACGGCTTCCTCGTCCTCGTCCACACCGGAGATGGAAATTCTCTGTGTCTCGATAGAGTAGGCGATATCCTGGTAACTCTTATAAAATGTCTCCGCCCGCTTGGTGTTCAGCGCCACGTCGCCCAGGACGCACTGCAGAAACTCTGCCGCAGAACAGCCGCGGAAACTCATCTTACCCTTATCGGTAGCCAAATTGCCCAAATCCTGAAGCAGGTCATTCTGCTCTACGCCGTCAGTCTCTTTCCTCTTATTGGCCAGGCGGTCAGGGTCATTCACCAGGGTGGAAGATACATTGACGTTCTTACCTGTCATCAGGTAATAATTGTCCTTGCCCGTCACATTCTTTCCGACAGTTACCGTCAGCTGGGCTGCTTTTTCTATCTCGGGATCTGTCATGTTCAGCCCGTATTTGTCGCTCGCCTTCTTCAGCTTTGCCACCCTGTTGTCATATGCAGCCTTGGATTCCTTGTCATACCGATAATCGCTTAAGGCCCTCTGGCATACTTCCTGTACCTTGGCCGTATCCGCCGGGTCTATGCCTTCCGCTTTGAGCATCTCATCCACCCTGGCCAGATACGCCTCCTCCGTCTCGTTTGCATAGTCCTCAAAGGCATATTGTTTGTCCTCTGTAGTCATATCTGCCGTAAAGAGATCGATGCCGGGCTTATCACCCGAATACCCGCTCCGCAGAATATCATTGAACTTCTGGGAAAAGGTTCTGACCCACTCATTGATCTGCATCATATAGTAGGGTACACCCTGATAGGAAATATTATTGCCGATGGTTGCCTCTTTGCCCACTCTGTCGTTTGTCAGTCTCTGGTCATTCAGCCCGCCGTCCTGCTTGGATGCCGACAGGGTAAAGGTATAGGAATAAACCGCCTCTCCGTTGGCGTCATAGCTGACATTGTAACTCCAGGAGTCATAATAGTATTCCCTGTTTCCCAGTGAAATAACGCCCCCTGTCTCGGACAGGTTACATTTGTTCAAATTCGTCAGATAATGCCGTCCCACTTCAATCGTAACCGTATCGTGGTTTACATTATTTTCGTCCGTTGTCATCCCGATCTCTTTGATCTGTCCGGTAAAGTACTCGCTGTTATTGCCGTCCCGCATCTCCACCAGGCCCTTCAGCGAACCGCCCATAGCTGCATTATGCAGATTGAAGCTGGATCCGTTCTTCCACCTGACATCATACAGTCCGTCAATGTCCGTCTGGTTCACCTTCTCGTTGGCCGTCCTCGCTATGCATTCCAGTTCGAAATGGTCATTGCCGTCAACCAGCGTCTGCCCGCCGGCAATCTTCACGATAAAACGGGTTGCCCCCGTATCCTGATTCAGATTATTCACGTCACGGACGGAAGTTTCTTTGGTCTCCACATCTACAATCTGTGAGAGCTGGTCCAGGAGAAGCGTCCTTCTGTCCCGAAGCTCGTTGGCTTTCATATTGCCGTTAAGCTCGATGGTATTGATCTGCTTATTCAAGGTGGCAATCTCGTCCGCAAGGGAATTAATCTCGTCGATTTTCGCCTTGATTTCCTGGTTCACGTCCTTCTGCAGCTTCTGGAGATTTCCCACGGCGCCGTTGAAGTATTCCGCCAGCGCACCTGCATATCCGATAAACTGCTCCTTCGTGGACAGGTCATCCGGATTGTCCTTCCATGCCTGAAGGCCGGACACCATCAGCTGGTCAAACACCGTCTTGAAGCCGGCGTTCTGCCCGTTGTCATCAAAATAGCTTTCCAGCTGCTCCATATAGTACTGCTTCTGGCCGTACTCTCCCACCTTTGTATTATTGACCCAGTATCTGGAATCATAGAATTCGTTGCGTACCCGCTCAATGGTCAGCGTCTCCACACCCGCGCCTGCACAGCCGTAGGTCTGGAATACCCGGATGGCATTCGCGGCCTGCTGGCTCACCTGCTGGCGGCTGTAGCCTTCCGTCTGTACATTGGCTATATTGTTGTTGGTGGTATTCAGGGCCGCATTGCTGGCAAGCAGGCCCGTATATGCGATATTTAATCCGAAAAATTGTGAAGGCATCGGTAAGTCCTCCTATTATAAGTTCCGCATTCGCCCTCCGCTGTGCCTTTTCCGGCGGAAGTATTTCTGT
>CAJULV010000045.1:0-106 GCA_910587555.1 uncultured Acetatifactor sp. | reverse complement strand
CTTAGGTCATGGCCAGAATTCCTTCCGGGCACTGCTTCGGGCTTCTGCTGTTTATAAGTTCCGCATTCGCCCTCCGCTGTGCCTTTTCCGGCGGAAGTATTTCTGT
>CAJULV010000044.1:24393-33226 GCA_910587555.1 uncultured Acetatifactor sp. | reverse complement strand
TTGCATCCGTAGTCTAATGGATAGAACGAAGGCCTCCGACGCCTTTAATGCAGGTTCGATTCCTGTCGGATGCATTTACATCACTCTGGCTTTAATAATGTCCTTGTACGAAGAGCCGCATGCGGCTCTTTCGCTTACTAAAGCTTGTTTGATATTCGTCCCTGTCATCCGCTGCGGGATATCGCATTGGATTCTGCCGAGGATATGTCTGAGTGATTGAGAGACCGGAAGCTGTGTCACATTACCCGGATTACGGGCGGTCATGAAGCCACATTGAAAAGGAAGGTGCAAGTATGCAGAGAGATAAATTGACATCGATTCGTGATTATATTGTAAAAAATTCCAAGTTTCTGTTTCCTGTTGTTTTGATTGCAGCGGTGGCGCTGACAGTGTCTTTTGCATTGAATGCCGGTAATCAGAAAGACAGCGGGGAAAGCCCGGAGTCTGTGGAAGAGAGTGCCGAGGGGGAGAACGAGCCGGTTGTCCAGGCTGAAGCCACGCCGGAACCGGAACCGCCTGCTCCCGAGGAAGCGCCGTTGGCTGTCAACGAGGACGAGGACATACGGACACTGATATTACAGTATTACAATGCGATGGCGGCAGGGGACAGTGCCGTGATGACTTCTATCTATGACGAGATTTCGGAGAATGACCTGTTGCGCTATGAAGAGACGGCGAAGTATCTGAGTTCCATTCCGGCGCTGGAGATCTATACCAAGCCCGGCCTGACGGAGGAAACCACGGTTGTTTACGTATATTACAGGCTTTGCTTCCTGAACCACGAGGAGCAGGAGGTTCCCGGCTGGCAGACATTTTATGTGTGCGATAACGGACAGGGCGGACTTTACATTAAGAATGAGGCGAATTTTACGGAGGAGGAAAAGGAATATATCAGATCCATCTCCGGACAGGATGATGTGGTAGAGTTTAATAACCGCGTGTCGGTGGAATATAATGAGCTGGCAATGGAGCATCAGGAGCTTCTGACGTATATGGGAGAGTTGGGCAAGCAGGTGAATGCAGCGATCGGCGTCAGGCTGGCGGAGCAGAATCCGGAAGCGCAGCCTGAAGGGGGAGAACCTCAGGGCGAAGGACAGCCCGGGGAGGGAGAGCAGCCTGCGGATTCCCAGGGAGAAGGACAGCCCGGGGAGGGCACCCAGGGAGAAGGACAGCCTGCGGAAGGTGAGTCTCAGGGCGGCGATGTCCCGGCAGAGAATGGGGAAGGCGTAGAAGGCCAGGCACAGCCGGAAGCGCCCGCAGAGATGGGACCCCGTTATGCCACCGCCACCACCACAGTTAACGTCAGGAGTTCCGACAGCGAGCAGGCCGATAAACTCGGCAAGGTAGCCGGAGGCGAGAAAGTGCAGGTGCAGGAAGTTCGCCTCAACGGATGGAGCAAGATTGTATTCGAAGGCGGCGACGGCTACATCAAGTCGGAGTACCTTCATATGGAAGAAAGTGCGGACGGCCAGCAGGTGGTTGGGACGGTGACTGCAAATGAGAATGTTAAAATCCGTGCCGCCGCTTCTGAGGACGCAGAACAGCTTGGCCTGATGGTAGGAGGGGATTCCCTGGAGCTGCTGGGCAATGAAAACGGTTGGTGCAAAGTCATCTATGACGGCAAAGTGGGATATGTAAAGGCGGATTATGTCACACAGCAGTAAGGGCTGCAGATGGCAGATGGGTGTCACCGAAAAAGTAATCTGCGGATTTCAGGAATAAAACAGGAAAAGACGGGAAACCTTTTATGGAGAGAGATTGCTTCTCCATGGAAGGTTTCTTTTTGCTAATGAAGGAAAAGGGACGGAATCGAAATAAAAAACAGTCAGGAAATGGAACCGGAATCAATATGATGAAATCACAGGAAGCAGCCGTATACAGAGAGATTCAAAAAAATACAGAAAACGCCATGAAGGCAATAGACACCATTTCGGGAAAGGTATATGACGATGACTTTGCCCTGCAGATTTCCAGGCAGTCCCTGAAATATGCGGAAATCTACAATGAAGCATCCAGGCAGCTGGTGGAGGCAAAGGCGGAACGTTATCAGAGCACCGCCCTGTCGGATGCGCTTCTGAAGGCAGGGATTCATTATAATACATTGCTGGATACCAGCCTGGGGCATATTGCGGAACTGATGATAAGGGAGAATAACAACGGCATCATAGGGCTGGAGAAAGCCCTGAAGCATAACGAAAGGGCCGGGGGAGGTTCGGTTGCGCTGGCCAGGCAGCTGATCGGATTTGAGGAGAAAAATATTGAAAGCCTGAAAAAGTATCTGTAGAAGCTTGTGCAACTCGACTAAAAAAGCCTGAAAAACTTTTTCAGTTTAGTGCATGAAAGCGTGTTGTGATTTTGCGGAAATTGGAGTATAATAAATGAGGACGATGGCGTCAGGGGGCACAGGGCCGGAATCCTGTGCCCCTTCACTATATGCGAATTTTGTGAATACTCTGTGAGGCTGACTGCGGCAGGGTTCAGCGCCCCGTACATATTATTATAGAAGGAGGACATACAAATGTCATATGTTGATGAGGTATTTGATCTGGTAGTTGCCAGGAATCCCGCACAGCCCGAATTCCATCAGGCGGTGAAGGAAGTCTTGGAGTCCCTTCGCGTGGTGATTGAGGCAAATGAGGAGAAGTACCGTAAGGATGCATTGCTGGAGAGACTGGTAACGCCTGAAAGACAGCTCCTGTTTCGCGTTCCCTGGGTGGACGACAAGGGCCAGGTACAGGTAAACAACGGCTTCCGTGTACAGTTCAATTCCGCAATCGGGCCTTACAAGGGAGGGCTGCGGCTGCATCCCAGCGTTAACCTCGGTATCATCAAATTCCTGGGCTTCGAGCAGATTTTCAAGAATTCCCTTACAGGTCTTCCTATCGGCGGCGGCAAGGGCGGTTGTGATTTTGATCCCAAGGGCAAGTCGGACAGGGAGGTGATGGCGTTCTGCCAGAGCTTTATGACGGAGCTTCATAAATATATCGGCGCTGATACAGATGTCCCGGCGGGCGATATCGGCACCGGAGCAAGGGAAATCGGCTATATGTACGGCCAGTACAAGAGGCTGACGGGGCTGTATGAAGGCGTTCTCACCGGTAAGGGGCTTACTTACGGCGGCTCACTGGCCAGGACAGAGGCAACAGGCTACGGCCTGTTATATCTCACTGCGGAAATGCTGAAATGCAATGGAAAGGACATCGCCGGCAAGACCATCGCAGTGTCCGGTGCCGGCAATGTAGCTATCTACGCAATCCAGAAGGCACAGCAGCTTGGCGGAAAGCCTGTGACCTGTTCCGATTCCACGGGATGGATTTATGACCCGGAGGGAATCGATGTGGCGCTGCTGAAAGAGGTTAAGGAAGTAAGGCGTGCAAGGCTTACCGAATACGCGGCGGCAAGGCCCGGTGCCCAGTATCACCAGTGCGCTGCAGGAAGCAATGTATGGACCGTTAAATGCGATATCGCCCTTCCCTGTGCAACTCAGAACGAATTGAACCTGGAGGACGCAAAGGCGTTGGTGGCAAACGGCTGCTTTGCAGTGGCAGAGGGTGCGAATATGCCAACCACCATGGAGGCGACAGAGTACTTCCAGGCAAACGGCGTTCTGTTCTGCCCCGGCAAGGCTTCCAATGCTGGCGGCGTGGCAACTTCCGCCCTTGAGATGAGCCAGAACAGCGAGCGTCTCAGCTGGACATTTGAAGAAGTGGATTCCAAGCTTCAGGGCATCATGGTTAATATTTTCCACAGCCTGGATGATGCCGCGAAGAAATATGGAATGGAAGGCAATTATGTAGCAGGGGCAAACATTGCGGGATTCCTGAAGGTTGCAGAAGCCATGACCGCACAGGGAATCGTATAAGAAAAGATATGGGCGAAATGCCGGACAGTACGGAAATGCAGTAAACAGAAATAAGGGATGCCGTGTAAATGCTTACCGCGGCATCCCGTTTTTTATGTGCAGGCCCGTGCAGTGGAGTTTTGCCGCTGAAGCGGCGGTTCCCCGCACCTGGAAGCCTGCCGCTTCAGCGGCGTACGGGCCGCGAGGCGAGTAGGGGTACAAGTTCCCCTACCCGATTGAGAAATATCATGTACGGCAGCCTTCTGCAGTCGTTGAGGAACAGCCTGCCGTGAACAATACATTCGGCACTAAAACAGGAAACAGGGCTTATGATGCGCCGTTTTCCATAGTGAGCTGAAGGATCCGCTTCATATCGGCAATCAGCTCCCTGGAATAAGTTTCCGCCTGCCAGTAAATCTGCTCCGCATCCGAATATTTCCCGCTGTGGATCGCATCGATGACAGAGGCACCGAACTTATGGAACTTCTGATGCTTGGGTCCCAGACCGTTCCAAATCGGAAGCACGCCGGGAATGCTTGGTGTCATTGCATAATAGAAGTGCCCGAAACCACACTTGGCGGAATCAAGCTGGAGAGGGATCACCGTCTGAGAGTCCACCATTTTTCTCAGGTTAGTCAGCCATGTGGAATGAGAGGAAATGGCGTTTTTCATATATTGGGCAAATTCCTCGTTTTCCAGGTGGAAGAATGCGTCCTGAGTCATGGTTCCCATTTGCTTGATGCTGTCGTCCAACGTTTTCTCGATGCCGATTACGGGTTTTGCGGCATCAAATAAGTCCTCTCCCACCTTCCGCATGAAGTCGGAGCTTTCCATCAGCTGGTTCTGCATTTCCGTCATGGAGCTGCTGATCTCCTCGCTGACTGCGGCAATGGAACTCATGGATTCATTTACCTTGGAGACGTACTGCTGGCTTTCGCTGTTCAATTCCCACACATTTTTAATCTTCTCGGTCATAGTGAGCAGAGATTCAATGGTCTGGGAGGAACTATTGACACTTTTCTGGGAAGCGGTCTTTATGTTTTTGACAAAGGATTCCATATTGGAGGTCAGGTTCTGCGTCTCCTGGGACAATTCCCTGATTTCGTTCGCCACTACGGAAAATCCCTTTCCCGCTTCGCCGGCGCGTGCCGCTTCCACTGAGGCGTTCAAGGCCAGCAGATTGGTCTGCATGGAAATGGAACCGATACCGGAGATAACGCTGCTGATACGCTGAACAAGATCTACCAGTTCGTCCATATCCTTCTGCATTTCCCGGGAGATGGCGATGGTTTGCTCGGAGAGTTCCTTTATGGAGGTCAGTTCGTTCTGGCCTGCTTCCATTTTCTGATAGACTTCGTCCGTGGCGCCGGAAACCTTGACGATGGTGTTGGTCAGTTCTTCCTGCTGATTATTTGAAGTCCCCACGGAAGAACCGAAAATGGCTTCCGTAGCGTTGGTTACCTTTTGGGAGATCTCTATGATTTTTTCTGTCTGGTGCTGCATGGTCAGATCCAGGGAACTGATCTGCATGACGGCATTGATATTTTTTTCAAAAATATCCGCAAACTGCTTTCTCCCTTTCAACAGTCGCTGATAGATGCCGTTCAGCTCCGGCTCATGGGAGTAATCGGCTGATTTCAGTTCTGAGACTGATTTCATTAGTATTGCTTTTCGTTTCTTAATTGCCATTTCGCATCCTCATATCTTTCTTTAGAATTAATGGAATGATGTGTTTGACTACAGGAAACGCTTTGCCAATTCCGCAGTCATGGTAAGGGCCGATACAGAAATTCCTCGTATATATCTGCGCCCATGCGCTTCATGGCGCATAAAATTATGTATATTACCATGATACGAAATTTTGGAATTTTTGCAAGCCTTTTTGTGATTTTTATATTGGATATCTTTACTATATGCCGTCCGCGGGTAAGTGTGTGCGGAATGAAGCGTTTATAAGTGCGGCGCGGCCTGTGAAACGTAATTTCTGATATGATGTATTCTGTATATGGATAAAATGGGCCGAATGTGATATAGTTATATTCAACAAAAAGATTTGGGAGCGGGACAATGGCGGCAAAGAAGTATTATGCAGTAAAAAAAGGACGTAAAACCGGTATTTTCATGGATTGGGATACATGCAGGGCGGAGGTGGAGGGGTATCCCGGAGCCGAATACCGGAGTTTTGGAAAGCTAGAAGACGCAGAAGAATATTTGGCCTGGAAAGTGCAGGGCGGTGTGGAGAAGGAACCGGAAAAACAGCAGGAAAACGCAAAACCGGAAGAGTGTCCGCCGGAGGGCACCCTGCTTGCCTATGTAGACGGCAGCTATGATCATTCCCTGAAAAAATATGCCTTTGGCTGCGTATTTATTTTGCCGGACGGCAGGGTTAGGACAAGGTATGGAAATGGAGACAATGCCCAATCCCTGCAGCAGCGAAATGTGACAGGGGAAATGCTGGGGGCCATGTATGCCGTGAGGACTGCCATGGTGAGCGGTTTTTCGAGGATTGAGATACGGTATGACTATGAGGGGATAGAGAAATGGGTGACGGGGGCGTGGCGTTCCAGGACGGAACTGACCCGCAAGTATGCCGATTCCATGCGCCGGTGGGGAGAAAGTATCGCAATTGATTTTACAAAGGTAGCCGCCCATTCAAATGTGTATTATAATGAAATGGCAGACATGACGGCCAAGGCCGGGCTGCGGGAGGGGAACGGCATCCCCAAGGTTTGTCATGTGGATGAACTTTAGACTGAAACGGGCAGGAGCGGGAAGCGGGGAAAAATGGAACGTATGAGATTGAATAAATATCTTGCCCATAGCGGCGTCTGCTCCCGGAGAGATGCGGATAAGCTGATAGCCGGCGGGGCAGTGGCCGTGAACGGGCAGCCGGCGGAACCCGGTATGCAGGTTTCGGAGCAGGACGAGATACAGGTGCGGGGAAAGAAGGTGCATGCCCCGGGGAAAACGGTGGTGCTGGCATTTTACAAGCCTGCCGGCGTGACCTGTACGGAGCGCGACCCGCATGCGGAGACAAAGGTATCGGACGTGGTGAAGTATCCTGAACGTGTCACCTATGCGGGACGCCTGGATAAGGATTCGGAGGGGCTGCTGCTGCTTTCCAATGACGGTGATTTGATCCAGGCAATGATGAGAGGGGTGAACTGTCACGAGAAAGAGTATCTGGTTCAGGTGGACAGGGAAATCGGAGCGGATTTTGCGGAGCGGATGGCCCGGGGGGTTTACCTGAAGGAATTGGGCCTTACGACGAGAGAATGTACGGTGGAAAAAACGGGGAAATATACTTTCAGGATAGTACTCACGCAGGGCGTAAACCGGCAGATTAAGAGAATGTGCATGGCCTGCGGTTACACGGTCACAGGGCTGAAACGCGTCAGGGTTATGCATGTTACGCTTGGAGAACTGAAACCGGGGGAATACCGTGAACTTGGCAGCGCGGATGTGGAGCGGCTTTACAGGGACTGCGGACTGACGGGGAAGGGCTGAAGAGGGTACTGAAGGGCATGACAATAGATGGCTTTAAATATGGGACGGCCTCCGCAGACATACGGACATGGTATGGAAGTGCTGCGGCACGATTTCCAACGGCGGCCTGTCGGCAGAGAGAAAAGGATGGTTGAAGGTAATATGCAGGCTGAAAGATCAGGTAAAATGGAACGGATGAAAGAACTGGCAGCAGTTCTGAATAAAGCCTCCAGGGCTTACTATGCGGAGAACAGAGAAATCATGAGCAACCGTGAGTACGACCAACTGTACGACGAACTGGAGGCTCTGGAGAAGGAGACGGGAATTGTGATGGCGGACAGCCCTACGGTGAAGGTGGGGTATGAGGCTGTGGATGAACTGCCCAAAGAGCGACATGAGGCGCCTATGCTGTCATTGGACAAGACCAAGAGCCGGGAGGAACTGCGTGACTGGCTGCAGGAGCATCCGGCAGTTTTGAGCTGGAAGCTGGACGGGCTGACTATCGTATTGACGTACCGCGGCGGAAAGCTGGAGAAGGCGGTTACCAGGGGGAACGGCGAAATCGGTGAGGTGATTACCAATAATGCGAAAACGTTTGTGAATCTGCCGCTTGCCATTCCTTTTCAGGGCGAGCTGGTGCTGCGCGGTGAAGCGGTAATCAGTTATTCGGATTTTGAGAGAATCAATGCGGATATAGAGGATGCGGATGCTAAATACAAAAATCCCAGAAACCTTTGCAGCGGTTCCGTGCGCCAGTTAAATAATGAGATAACGGCCCGGAGGAATGTACGGTTTTATGCCTTTGCCCTGGTCAGTGCCGCAGGAAGCAGTGAGGGGGCGATGAACAGCGAAACCCTGGTAGAGGGAAGCTTTGATTTTCTGGAGAGCCAGGGATTTGAGGTGGTGGAGCATTACCTGGTGGATGAGAGTACGATTTTAGACACCATTGCACTGTTTGAGGGAAAAATAGAGCATTACGATATTCCATCAGACGGGCTGGTACTGATATATAATGATATTGCATACGGTCAGTCCCTGGGGCGGACTGCAAAGTTTCCCCGGAATGCCATCGCCTTCAAGTGGGCGGATGAACTGCGGGAGACGACGTTGCGGGAGATTGAATGGAGCGCCAGCCGGACGGGGCTGATTAATCCGGTGGCAATTTTTGATCCGGTGGAACTGGAGGGTACTACGGTCAGCCGTGCTTCTGTCCATAATGTCAGCATTCTGCGTTCGCTGCAGCTGGGCATAGGAGACAGGATTACCGTATATAAGGCAAATATGATTATCCCTCAGATTGCGGAGAACCTGACGGCGAAGGCACTTGAAGAGGCGGTTTCCGGTCAGGCTATGCCTGGCGATGGCGGAGAGCGGCAGATGCAGGAAGCATCCGGTTCGGGAGAAGCCACAGGAGAGAATGTGCCTGGTTCGGGAGAAGCCACAGGAGAGAGTGTGCCTGGTTCGGGAGAAGCCACAGGAGAGAGTGTGCCTGGTTCGGGAGAAGCC
>CAJULV010000044.1:0-24293 GCA_910587555.1 uncultured Acetatifactor sp. | reverse complement strand
TGTGCCTGGTTCGGGAGAAGCCACAGGAGAGAGTGTGCCTGGTTCGGGAGAAGCCACAGGAGAGAATGTGCCTGGTTCGGGAGAAGCAGCAGTACAGGAAGCGCCCGGTTCGGGAGAAGCTACAGTACAGCAAGCGTTAGGGGAGGAGTCGGTACCGGAATCCGGGGAAGCCTGTATTAAGGCGGAGGAAGACAGAAGGGGAAGAAAGCTGGTAGATATTCCGCAGGTATGCCCGGTATGTGGGGAGAGAACGGAAATCCGTCAGGTAAATGACGTTCAGTCGCTGTACTGCACCAATGAAAAGTGTGCGGCAAAGCAAATTAAGTCCTTTACATTATTTGTCAGCAGAGATGCCATGAACATCGACGGACTGTCTGAGGCAACTCTGGAAAAATTTGTGGATTTGGGTTTTGTCAATGAATTTGCGGACTTATTTCATCTGGACAGATACCGGGAACAGATTGTGGAAATGGAGGGCTTCGGGGAAAAGTCCTATCAGAATCTGACGGAAAGCATAAACCGCGCCCGCAATACCACTTTGCCCAGGGTGATATACGGCCTGGGAATTGCCAACATCGGCGTAGCCAATGCGAAGATGCTCTGCAGGTATTTTGACTACGACCTGGAACGAATGCAGAAAGCTGATGTGGAGAGTCTGAGTGCCATAGAGGGGGTGGGAGAGGTCATTGCCACCGCATTTGTCAATTATATGCGGGATGAAGACAATCTCCGAAAGATAGACGCACTGATGAAAGAACTGCAGATTGAGATACCGAAGATAGAGGAGGGCAGCCAGACACTGGCGGGCATGAGTTTTGTCATCACAGGTTCCCTGAGCAGGTTTGCCAGCCGGAATGAGCTGAAGGAGGCGATTGAACAAAAGGGCGGGAAAGTGACGGGAAGTGTCACCGGCAAGACCACCTGCCTGATTAACAATGATGTGACTTCGACTTCTTCCAAGAACAAGAAGGCCAGGGAGCTGGGAATTCCCGTCCTGTCTGAAGAGGATTTTGTCAGGCAGTATAATATGGATGCTGCCTCCGGACAAACTGTCCCGGTTAGTAATTCCCTGACCACAGAGGATACAGAGTAGGAGAACTGTGGATTTTAGAAACAGGAGGAAAAAAGATGCCGATTAAAACGCAGCGGGACTTGCCCGCAAAGGAAATTCTGGAAAACGAAAATATATTTGTCATGGATGAATTCCGCGCCATGCATCAGGACATACGTCCGTTGGAGGTGCTGATTCTGAATAATATGCCGGTGAAACAGGACACAGAGCTGCAGCTGCTGCGGGCGTTGTCCAACACGCCCCTGCAGGTGGATGTCACTTTTATGAATGCCAGGAGCCATTTATCCCAGAATACGTCGGCGAACCATCTGAATAAATTTTATGTCACATGGGATGAGATACAGGACAGGAATTATGACGGGATGATTGTGACAGGGGCACCGGTGGAGGATATTTCCTTTGAGGAGGTGGATTACTGGCAGGAAATCTGCGATATCTTTGACTGGGCGGAGAGTCATGTCACATCCACCCTACATATATGCTGGGCGTCCCAGGCCGGATTTTACCATTATTACGGAATTGATAAGAATAAACTCCCGCAGAAACTGTTCGGCGTATATGACCATAGGGTCAGAAATCGGAAGATTCCGCTGGTAAGAGGATTCGACGATATTTTTCCGGCACCCCAGAGCCGGCATACCGAGACGCCCGCGGAGGCTATCCATGCCTGCAAAGAACTCACTGTGCTGGCGGAATCACCGGAGGCCGGTGTATATCTTGCCATTGCGGAGGAAGGGAAGAAGATCTTTGTCACTGGCCATCCCGAGTATGACAGATACTCGCTGAACAACGAGTATATCAGGGATTTAAATAAAGGCCTGTCCATCCAGATTCCGTACAATTATTATCCTGACAATAACCCGAATGAGAAACCGCTGCTGCAGTGGCGCTCCCACAGCAATAACCTCTACAGCAACTGGCTCAATTATTATGTGTACCAAATGACTCCCTATGAGCTGGGAGGGAGCAGGAAAGGGCATTGAACGGACCACCGAACACTTAACCGCACGGAGGGGAATGGTATGAGTCAGGATGAGATAGCATATCAGAATAAGGATATTACAAGTAAATTGCTTGCCGAGTATTTTAAAGGAAAGACCTTTAAGGTATATGGTTTGGATCTGCCTGAGATTAAGCAGGTATTGCCCACCAATATACCAACAGTTAAGGCAAATGAGCTTCGGCTGGATAACCTTTTTGAACTGGCTGACGGCAGCATCGCCATAGTGGATTATGAAAGCGAGTATAAAAAGGAAGATAAGATAAAGTACCTCAACTATTTGACGGGAATCGCAAATCGTTATTTAAAAGAGAAGAGTGACTGCCCCAAATTGCGTATGATTGTGATATATACAGGAGACATTAAACGGGGGCAAGTGTCTGCTCAATATGATATTGGGGCAGTTAAAGTGAGCCTGGAACCGGCATTTCTCTCAGAACTGGATTCAGACGGTATTTTTCTCCGGTTGAAAGAAAAAGTGGAAAGGAATGAATTGCTGGAGGATGAGGAATTGATGAGGCTCATCATATTGCCGCTGTCCTATCGGAAAAAAGAAGACAAAGAAACACATATTCGAAATTCCGTAAGGCTGGCGACGCAGATTCAGGACAGAACACAGCAGCTTTTTACGTTGGCGGGAATACTGGTTTTTGCGGATAAGGTTATTGATATGGAGACGGCTAATAGAATAAGGAGGGCGATTGAGATGACACAGGTAGCGAAGATATTTGAGGAAGAAAAGCAGCAGGCATTGATGCAGGCGGCGAAAAAGCATGAGGAAGAAAAGCAGCAGGCAGTTAGAACAAACGCGAAACAGACAGTAATCAGGATGATTAGGAAAAAATATACGACAGAAGAGATTGTCTCCATCATATCAAGCTTTTCTCAGGATGAAATAGAGATGCTGCGGAAAGAAATTGAGGACGCGGAGTAAGGGTGCATTACCAGATTGTAGTTATAGAAAGCAGGCGGGAAGCCGGGACAAAGACAGGAAGCGAAGCGGGATTTGCAGCCTGTGTTTGCATGAACAGTGAATGGACAGCCGTATTACAGGCGCTGCATGAACTTTATCTGGAATGCGAAAAAACGTTTAGGAATATATGTAAACAGGGATATCTGTTTCCTTACAACATTATCCTGGCAAAATGAAATGTATTGTACGAGTACTGTGCGTGGCTGTTTCCGATCCTGTTCAGGATAGAAGCAATAAATGACCCTGACGGTAAGAAGATGTCAAACCGATACATTGGGTATGCAGGTGAAAATCTGGAGATACTTTACTTTATGTATCACAGCCACAGGCTGAAAATAGCATATGCGGGAATTCGTTTTCTGGTTTAGATCATGGGGAAGCTTTTTTGTCCATTTACTATCGGGCGGCGAGGTGTTATAATAAGGTACTTATGTCAGGAACGGTTATCGCGGCACACGCAGGCCGGCATCCGCAAAAATAAAATCCGGAAAGGCAGGAGAACCTTAATTATATGAGAGAATACCAGAAAACCCAATGCTTTGAAACCCTGGCCCTGCTCACAGAAGCCCACGCCCAGCTGACGAAATTCATCGAAAAGAAACAATCCGCCTCCGCCCTGGCGCTTCTGGAGCAATGCCAGCAGGGGGCTATTTCCGTAGGCACCCTCATTGACAGCCTGGAAGGCGACGGCACGGAGGCCGTGCGCTGCCTGGAGTCCTACTGCGAACAGGTCTACGGACTCTACACGGACCTGCAGCAGGGAACCCCGGTGAATATATGGCAGGTCGCCAAAAAGCTGAAGAAAATGATAACGCGGTGCGAATCCGCCATCCGCCACCAAATTCCCACCCGGCGGGAGGTGGTGTTTCTTCCTTATAAGGCTTCCATGTGGGATTCCCTGGAGTCTGTCTGGAAGGCGGCGGAGGAGGATCCTGACTGCACCGCCCTGGTGATTCCCATCCCTTATTACGATAAAAATCCGGACGGGTCCGTCAGGGAGATGCATTATGAGATAAACGAATACCCGCCGGACGTGCCGGTCATAAGCTATGACACCTATGACTTCGAGTCCCGTCACCCGGATATGATTTTCATCCACAACCCCTATGACGACGGCAACTACGTGACCAGTGTGCTGCCCTTTTTTTACGCGAAGAACCTGAAGCAGTACACGGACAAGCTGGTCTATATTCCCTACTTTATCCTGGGAGATATCGATCCGGCCAATGAGGAGTCCGTCAGGAGAATGGAGCATTTCTGCCTTACGGAGGGGGTGGTCAATGCCGACTGCGTGATTGTGCAGTCCGAGTCCATGCGGCAGGTTTATGTGGATGTATTGACCAAATATACAAGCGAGAAGGAACGTCCCCGCTGGGAGAAGAAAATCCTGGGCCTGGGTTCCCCGAAGGTGGACAGGGTATGCAGCCTGCGGAGCGAGGACTTCGAGCTTCCCGAAGAATGGGAGAGACTGATCGTCAGGGAGGACGGCACCCGCAGGAAGGTTATTTTTTATAATACCAGTGTGGATACATTTCTGAAAAAGGATGAGGCGATGCTGGTGAAAATAAAGGAAAATCTCCGCATTTTTCAGGAAAACAGAGAAGAGATCACGCTTCTGTGGCGTCCCCATCCCCTGATGGAAGCCACGCTGACTTCCATGCGCCCGGAGCTTTACCGGAAATACAGGGAAATCGTGGACGGCTACAGGGCGGCGGGATTCGGCATCTACGACGATTCCGCCAACATGGAGCGGGCCATCGCCGTAAGCGACGCTTATTACGGAGACTGGAGTTCCATTGTCTGGCTCTATAAACAGACAGGAAAGCCGATCATGATACAGAATGCGGAAGTACACTGAAAACAAGGGAAGGGGTACCGACAATGGATTTCGAATTGACAGCCTCCATGATGTGCGCCGATTTCGGTCACCTGGAGCGTGAAGTAAAGGAACTGGAGGAAGGCGGCATCGATTCCTTCCACATTGACATTATGGACGGGCATTATGTTCCGAACTACGCGATGTCCTTAAACGACCTGCGCTATATCCGCAGTGCCGCGCACAGGCCGCTGGACGTCCACCTGATGGTAGAGCATCCAAACAACACCATCGAGCTTTTTATCAACAGCCTGCATCCAGGTGACACCGTCTATATCCATCCGGAGGCGGAGTACCATCCCTCCACCACACTGCAGAAAATCATCAATGCGGGCCTGGTTCCCGGAATCGCCATCAATCCGGGAACCAGTGTGGAGAATGTCCGCATGCTGCTGCGCATTGTGAAAAAGGTCCTGGTCATGTCGGTAAATCCCGGCAACGCGGCCCAGATGTTTCTGCCCTATGTAGGAGAAAAGTACGACAGGCTGTTGGACCTTAAGGATAAAATGGATTTTGAAATTTACTGGGACGGCGCCTGCGGAGAGGATAAAATCCGGGAATTTGCGCCCAGGGGCGTGAGAGGCTTTGTGCTTGGGACCACGCTTCTCTTCGGCAAGGGCAAGCCATACGGCGAGACGCTGCAGGCAATCCGCGGTTTCGTGAAGAAAACCCGGGACAGGTGAAAAAATCCTTTTTTTGTTTTTGAAAGTGTGATACAATCTGTTTAGGATACCTGTACACCATTGCATTTATTCTCCCGCAATCAGCACACGCTGTCTGCCCGGTACTGCGTTGTCGTCGGCAGGCGTGTTCATCGCATCATCTTCCGCATCCGCCTTGTCCTGGTTCGGAGGGCAAACGCGGTTTATCCGGGAATGCATGCATTGGTGTACCGGAGCGTGTATAAGGGAACCGTCTGCGGCACCCGGCTGTTTCACGGAGCGGTTCGGGCGGATGCCCCGGGTTTGAGCAGGGGGACGGATGGTTCCGGAGGAAAGGAGAGGAACGCGATGAACGAGGCAGATAAGAATCACACGGCAGAACCGGAAACCGGCTATTATCTGGCGGTTGATATTGGGGCTTCCAGCGGACGCCACATACTGGCCCATCTGGAGGACGGCAAAATGGTGCTGGAGGAAGTACACAGGTTTCCCAACGGGGCGGCGGAGAAGGACGGAGAGCTGGTCTGGGACGTGGACGAGCTGTTTGCGCAGATTAAGCTGGGCATGAAGAAGTGCGGGGAACTGGGTAAGATACCCGTCAGTGTGGGCGTGGATACCTGGGGGGTGGACATTGTGCTGCTGGACGGGGAAGGCCGCCGTATCGGCAACGCGGTGGCTTACAGGGACAGCCGCACCAGGGGAATGGATGAGGAGGTATATAAGATTATCCCGGAGGAGGAGCTGTATGCCCGCACCGGAATCCAGAAGGCGATTTTCAACACGATTTACCAGCTGATGGCGCTGAAGACGAAGAAGCCGGAGCAGCTGGAGCAGGCCCGGACGCTGCTGATGATGCCGGATTATTTCCATTACATGCTTTCCGGCACGGCGGTGACGGAGTACACGGAAGCCACTACCGGTCAGCTGATCAGCCCCGTTACGAAGGACTGGGATATGGAACTGATTGAAAGGCTTGGATATCCGAAACGTATCTTCCGTAAGGTTGTGACCCCCGGCACGGAGATTGGGCATCTGACGGAGGAGGTTCAGCGGGAAGTGGGATTTGACTGTAAGGTGGTAGTCCCGGCTGCCCATGATACCGGTTCCGCGGTGATTGCGGTGCCAACGGACAGCGACAATGCACTGTATATCAGTTCGGGCACCTGGTCCCTTATGGGTACGGAGCTGCCGGAGGCCGACTGCTCGCCGGAGAGCAGGGCCAATAATCTGACCAATGAGGGCGGTTACGATTATCGTTTCCGCTATCTGAAGAATATTATGGGGCTGTGGATGATACAGTCCGTGAAGAAGGAAATCGGCGGGAATCTGGGCTTCGGGGAAATCTGTGAGATGGCTTCGAAATGTGATATTCCGTCCATAGTTGATTGTAATGACGACCGTTTCCTGGCGCCGGCCAATATGACCGAAGAGGTGCGCAGGGCCTGTGAGGAATCCGGGCAGCAGGTGCCCCAGGGATTGGCGGAGGTGGCTTCCGTTATCTATAACAGCCTGGCAAAATGCTATGCAGAAACCATGGAGGAGCTGGAGGCCATGACAGGGATCAAATATGGGCGTATCCATATCGTGGGCGGCGGATCCAACGCGGAATATCTGAACCGTCTGACCGCGGAAGCTACAGGGATCCCGGTGTATGCGGGACCGACGGAAGCTACGGCGGTGGGCAATGTGGCGGCCCAGATGATCGCGGCAGGGGCGCTTGAGGGGCTGAAGGACGCGCGGGGCTGTGTGTTCCGCTCTTTCCCGATTTATATATACGAATAGGGGGCGGCTTCCGGGGACGTTCCCCGGCGCCGGGCGGATGCTTATCCCGTATATGCGGGGCAGAGGGCAGCTTCAAAACGGCGCGGGAGGTACCGCCGGCAGCAGTGACATGGAAACAGAATGAGAAAGGATACGAAAAATGACGGCAAAGGAAAGATTTGAATCCGCAAAGGAGATTTACGCATCCTGCGGTGTGGATGTGGAGACGGCGATTGTAAAATGTATGGAGGCACCGGTAGCCCTTCATTGCTGGCAGGGGGACGACGTGACAGGCTTTGACCACGACGGTCCGCTGACCGGCGGCATCCAGACTACCGGAGACTATCCCGGCAGGGCGAAGACGCCGGAACAGCTGATGCAGGACATGGACATGGCCCTGCGCCTGATGCCCGGTAAGAAAAAGCTGAACCTCCATGCCAGCTATGCGATTTTTGAACCCGGTGAGTTCGTGGACCGTGACAAAATCGAGCCGAAGCATTTTGCGAAATGGGTGGAGTTTGCCAGGGAGAGGAATATGGGAATTGATTTCAATCCCACTTTTTTCTCCCATGATAAGGTGAAAGACGGGCTGACGCTGTCCAGTCCCGATGAGGAGACCAGGAAGTTCTGGATAGAGCACGGTAAGGCATGTGTGCGTATTTCCCGGTATTTTGCGGAAGAGACAGGCATTCCCTGTGTGATGAATATCTGGACCGGCGACGGCTATAAGGATATCCCTGCCGACCGCATGGGACCCAGGATGCGGTACAGGGATTCCATCGAACAGATTCTCTCGGAGCCTTTTGACAGGAGCAAGGTAAAGCCCTGCGTGGAGTCTAAGGTCTTCGGCATCGGCGTGGAGGCATTTACGGCGGGAAGCGCGGAATTTACGTTAAGTTTTGCCGCCACACATGAAGGCTGCCTGCCCTTGATGGACAACGGGCATTATCATCCCACCGAAGTGGTATCGGACAAGATTCCGGCGCTGCTGTGCTTCTATCCGGAGATTGCCCTGCATATCACCAGGCCCATCCGCTGGGACAGCGATCATGTGGTACTCTTCGACGACGAGACGAGGGAGATGGCGAAGGAAATCGTCAGATGCGGCGGGCTGGACAGGGTTTACATGGCGCTGGATTATTTCGATGCCGGCATCAACCGTGTATCTGCGTGGGCCATGGGCTTCCGCAGCTGGCAGAAGGCATTGCTTTCCGCATTGTGTACGCCCAATGAAGCGTTGAAAAAGCTGCAGGACGAGAACCGGATGACAGAGCTGATGGTACGGCAGGAGGCCGTGAAGATGCTGCCCTTCGGCGACGTGTGGAACGAGTACTGTGAGCGCTGCGGCGTGGTTTCCGACGGGGATTTCTACGATGAAGTGAAGCGGTATGAGGATGAAGTGCAGCTGAAGAGATAACGGAAGGCTTTTTATGGGAAAGAATTGCAGCCGGGGGATCCGCCGGGCGCCCCGGCTTTAAAAACCTTTTGCCAATATTTGAAAAAGCATTTTCCCAATTTGGATTATCTGTGTTATACGAAAGCACATGGAAGCATAGCTCAGCTGGGATGAGCGTTCGCCTGACTAGCGGGAGGCCAAGGGTTCGAACCCCCTTTGCTTCCATTTTTTATGCTTCCATATATGTTTTTGAGGAAACAGGACAGGCGGCCCGCAGCGCATCTTTCGGAAGTGACTGTATGCCGGCAAAAAGGGAAAGTTTCCCACCTCTGCCGAACACTGTAAAAAAAGACAAAAAAAGAAAAAATCGAAAAAAACTTGACATTTTACAAACTGTAATTTATACTATACTACGTTAATTGCATACGGCACTGCATTGTATACAGGTATTCACGAGGGAGCGAATAAAGGTATTATTCAATCCCTTTTTATGCAGTTATACAATTTATGGCAATAAAGTGTGAAAGTATGTGTGGCAAATTTAGTGAGAGGAGAAAAATTATGAAGAAGAAAGTTATCAGTTTGCTGCTTGCTTCGGCTATGGTGCTTTCCATGGCGGCATGCGGCAGCGAAGATGAACCTTCGAACAGCAGCAGTGGCAGCGAAAGCGTTGAAGGCAGCGAATCTACGCCTGCTGAAAGCAGCAGCGGGTCCGATGAGGGAGAAGCGGATGTTCCCCCTGCGGCATCCGGAACAGTTACATATCGCACTTATACCAGCGTCATGCCCAGCAACTGGAACGGGTTGACTTATGAGGATGCCAACGACGCCCAGATTATGGACTGGCTGGGGTCCAGCTTTTTTACGTATGACTTCAAGTTTGAGGACGGCAAGAAGTTCAATGATGACGGCTCCATCAATGCGGAAGGTATCGTACCGGGTGAGTTTGATGTGATGTATTCCGCAGCGACGAAGCTGGAGGATGTGACTTCCGAAGTGGACGCAAAGTGGGGGTATACCGACGAGCAGAAGGAGATGGGAAGCTACGCCTGGAAGATTACCCTGAGAGAGGATCTGAAGTGGGAGGACGGCACGGCCATTGATGCCCATGACTTCGTCTATACCATGCAGCAGCAGCTGGATCCGCTGTTCCAGAATATGCGTGCTTCTACATTCTACAACAACATTATGGTGAAGGGTGCCCGTGATTATGTGTATCAGGGCCAGACCGTATGGAGCGACAACGGCGCTACCGGGGAGCCGGGGGTTACCGTGGCAGATCTCGTAAAGGGCGATGACGGCGTATATGCAATGGCCGACGGTACTGTCGTCAGGTTTGCACTGACACAGGCGCTGAAGCAGTGCAGCAACTACAGCGTGACGGACATTGCAGCCGACTACCTTGATCCGGATGCCTTCGCGGCACTTCAGGAGCTGGCGGATGGAGACGGCCGTGTGCCGGTTACGGATGACACCATTGCCCTTGTTGCAAAGCTTATTGATACGGACGGCTGGGGCCATGAACCGGTGGAAAACGTTCCCCTGTACATGGTTCTGGAGACTACCTACGGGGAGATGTCCTTTGAGGATGTGGGCCTTTACGCACCCAGCGATTATGAGTTGGTTGTCTGCCTGGATGCTCCCATTAAGTGCCTGAAGGAGGACGGTTCCCTCTCTTATGAAGCGGCATACAGCTTCTCAAGCCTGCCGCTTGTGAAGGAAGATCTGTATGAATCCTGCAAGCAGGAGCCGCAGCAGGGCGCTGAACTCTGGACCACCAATTACAATACCTCCATTGAAACCAGCGCCAGCTGGGGGCCTTACAAGGTGAGTGCTTTCCAGGCCGGTAAATCCTATGAACTGGCTAAGAATGAGAACTGGTACGGTTACGGTATGGATGAGTACAAGAACCAGTTCCTGATTGACAAGATCTTCTGTGAGCAGGTATCGGATGTGGCCACTCAGTGGATCAAGTTCCTGGGCGGCGAGATCGACAGCATTGTTCTGGATGTTGACCACAAGGATGACTACCGCGATTCCAAATATACGAAATTTGCACCCGGTACCGGTACCTTCGGCACCATGATCTATTCGAACCTTGACGTTTTGAAGGCTTCGGGGCGCAACAACGGCATCCTGGCCATTCAGGATTTCAGGAAGGCAATCTCCCTGTATCTTGACAGAGATGATTTCAACTCCACCCTGTTTGCTTCCCATCAGCCCTGCTATGGCCTGCTTGGTCCCTCTTACTATCATGACATTGAGAACGGCGGCGTGTACAGATATACACAGCAGGCACAGGAAGGTTTGCTGCGGGTTTACGGGTTTACCCAGAACGATGACGGCACTTGGACGGACGGCACCAACAAGTATGCTACCTATGAGGATGCTTACGAGGTTATGAACGGCATGAACCGCCCCCTTGCCAAGGAGCTGATCGAGAACGCATATAAAGAACTGACCGAGAACGCGGATAAGTACGGTTATGATCCCAACAAGAAAATCACTATCCTACAGGGGTCTGGTGTTGACAATGAGAATACCCGCCGTGCCAACGAGTATATGGTGAAATTCTTCAACGAACTGGTGCAGGGTACTTCCCTGGAAGGAAAGGTGGAGGTTATCTTCGACGGTTCCTTTGGCGAGAGCTGGGCTTCCGACTTCAAGAGCGGCGCTTATGACCTGGCTGTTACCGTCGGCTTCAGCGGCGGTGCATTTGACCCCTGCGGTTTCCTGCAGTGCTACATGGATCCCACGGCAGGCCTGATGTATGCCGTATGGTGGGATATGGAGTCCGAGATGCTTACGTATACCATGCCTGAGGGTGATTACCCCGGCGCAGGCCAGGAGCTTACCATGTCCATCTATAACTGGTACTGCTGCCTGAACGGTCTCGCCGAGTCCAGAGGATGTACCGAGACCTATAACTGGGGCGACAGCCTTGCTCCCGCGGATGTACGGCTGCAGGTGCTTTCCATGCTGGAGGAAACATATCTCAATAAGTACTATGGTGTCATGACGACATCTGATTTCACAGCAACTGTTTACAGTGCGAAGTTTGAGCAGATTACTGACGAGTTCAATTTCTTTAAGGAGTTCGGCGGCATTCAGTATATGCGTCCCATGTATGACGATGCGGCGTGGGCTGAGTATGTTAAGTCCAATAACAATGACCTGAGCGCTGAATACAAGAAAGTCGAGTAATTATCTGGGAATTGTCGGTGCAGGCATTTCCTTAGTGCCGGCTGACTGAACTCGGAGATGAGGCGGGCGGATCTTTTTCGTCCGCCTCAAATTTTAACCTTACGGAAATTAAGTTGTCGTTTACCCACCAAAAAGACAGGAGCTATCGCCTATGTATATGTTTAAGTATGTATCGAAGAGGCTTGGACTGATGATTATGACATTCTCCATCATCATGTTCATGTGTTTTGTTTTGATAAAGCTTTTGCCGATTGTCATCACGGTTCAAGTGGGGCAGGATGCGAATGTCATCGTCCGCCAGCTGGAAGGACGGGGATATATTCAAAATGCGGTTATGGATCCCGCCACACAGACTTGGAGTTATGAACGTGTGCCGATCATGATTCAGCTTGGTAATTACCTGAAAAAGATTTTTCTCAAGGGCGATTTCGGAATCGGGGTCAATATCCCCTCCTATCGCGGACGTGCGGTTTTGGATGTTTTTGTAGAAAAAATACCGCCGACGGTCCTGATCAACCTTTATTCTACATTTATCGGCGTTCCCATCGGGCTTGGGCTGGGAATTCTGGCTGCGCTGAAAAAGAATAAATGGCAGGATCAGCTGATCAATATTTTTATTATCCTTTTGATATCAATGCCCGCTATTGTTATGGGGCTTCTTATACAGTATTTTCTCTGTTTCAGGGCCGGATTGTTCCCTACTACAATGAATTCCGGCTATGAATACTTTACCTGGAGCATGTTCCGGTCCATGATGCCGCCGGTTCTGTCGCTCTGCCTGGGTTCGGTGGCAGGCTATGCCCGGTATACGCGGGCGGAGCTTTCCGAGGTTCTGACCAACGAATTTATGCTGCTGGCCCGCACCAAGGGCTTGACGAGAGGACAGGCTACGCTGCGTCACGCCATGCGAAATTCCATGGTGGTTATCTTTCCGTCCATCCTGAGCGAGTTCATCAGTGTGCTGAGCGGCTCGTTGATCATCGAGAGTATGTTCTCGGTTCCAGGGGTGGGGCGGTTGTATCTTGATTCCGTAAACTCCCTGGATTATGATTTCTTTATGATGCTGTCGGGTTTTTATATCCTTGTGTCACTTCTGGGCGGTATTGTTGTTGATATCAGCTACGGATTCATTGATCCGAGAATTAGAATGGGGGCGAAGTGATATGGAAAAAACGAATGTGTATGATGCGATTCCGTTGGAAAAATTTGTGTTCGCACAGACAGAGGATATATCCCATGATAAAAAACCGGAGACCAAACCGGTGGGCTATCTGGAAGACGCTTTACGCCGCTTCGCCAAAAACAAAGGAGCCATCGTTGCTGCGATTGTGATTTTCATTATGGTTCTGTTTGCAATTTTCGTGCCCTTTTTTACCCAGTATCAAGTTTCGTATTTTGATACCTATTTCTCGTATACACAGCCGAAATGCAGCCTGTTTGAGAATACCTCTTTCTGGGACGGCTGCAAGGAGCTGCAGACGAACCTGAAAACCTTTACCTACTATTATGCCATGGGCCAGGAAACGGGCCATAACGCCGTGAAAAATCAGGAGTACACACTGACGGAGGACGGTGAATACCATTTCCGCCTGGACACCTATCATATGAACGGTGTGGTGTACAAAAATCTCTCCATGGAAGAATATTATGCATTGCAGGAGTATCAGAATGAAACCGGTATCCAGGTGATTTATCCCATGGTGGCCAAGCGGGACCGCCCTACCTCCGTAGACTATGAGGCGGACGGAAACATTTATTATAAGACGGAGGCAAAAGGGGGCAAGACCCAGATTGTGTATGACGATGATGGAAACATCATTCCGGTTTATAATTCCTATCCGGCCAGCATTATGGAGAACGGGATTGGCCTGGACCAGTACAACTCCCTGCGGGTGGAAGGGGAGGAAGGCTTCCTTGAGGACGAACAGACCTGCTATTACAGCTATGCCCTTGTAACGCCCAGCGGGGTGCAGGTCCGCGTTAACTATTACGAGTATTATACCTTTTATCATTCCGAGATACTGAATGACGGGATCGGCAATCCCAGCTTCCTGTTCGGAACCACCGGTACCGGCAAGGATATCCTTACATGCCTTTCCTCGGGTGCGCGCTTTTCGTTCATATTCGCCATCATAGTGGCAGTGAGCAATCTGATTGTAGGTGCGATATACGGTTCTATCGCCGGATACTACGGCGGCCGTCTTGACTTGGTGATGGAGCGCATCACGGACATTCTTGGCGCGGTTCCCACCATGATTGTCATTACGCTGCTGAAGCTTCATATGGGTACTGCCAGCCAGGCACTGGCGCTGTTTATTACGTTCTTCCTCCTGGGGTGGATCGGCATGGGGCGCCGGACGAGAATGCAGTTTTACCGCTTCAAGAACCAGGAATATGTGCTTTCCGCACGGACGCTGGGGGCTTCGGACAAACGGTTGATGTTCAAGCATATTTTCCCCAATGCCATCGGTACGCTGGTTACCGATTTTGCACTGGTGATTCCCTTCATGATTTATTCCGAGACCAGCCTGTCTTATCTTGGAATCATCAATCTGGCGACGGGAAACATTACCAGCGTGGGTACCCTGATTGCGGCGGGGCAGGCATCCCTGGCAACGGCGCCTTTTGTGGCGATGTTCCCCTCAATATTCCTGGCGCTGCTGATGCTTTCCTTCAATCTGTTCGGAAACGGACTGAGAGACGCATTTAATCCTAGTTTACGTGGTACGGAGGGCTGATATGGACAGTAGAGAAATTAAATTATCAGTGAATAATCTGAAGATATCCTTCCGCACGGACGGCGGTAAGGTACAGGCTGTCCGCGGTATTAATTTTGACCTGTACAAGGGAGAGACGCTGGCGCTGGTAGGTGAGAGCGGCTCCGGAAAGTCAGTGACCAACCGTGCCATCATGGGGATCCTTGCCGGGAATGCCATCAAGGAGGCCGGTGAAATCATCTATGACGGCCGTGATCTGATGAAGATTCCGGAGGAGGAATTCCACAGGCTGCGGGGCGACAAGATCGCCATGATCTTCCAGGATCCCATGTCCAGCCTGAATCCCATTATGCGTGTGGGAAAGCAGATGACGGAGGCTACGCTCATAAAGGGAAAGGTTGCCCGGAAGGAGAGCAGGGCGGCCTTCAATGAGAAGCTGGAGATGCTCAACCAGTGTATGGACCAGGCACGGGGCAGCAGCTTAAAAGCCGAGAACAAAAAGGTCTGTCAGGATTTTAACAAATTTGTCTATAAAAATCTTGAATTTGAATATGCTTATAATAAGGCCCGTGAGGCTATGGACGATGTGCTGGACGAGGTAGGGGACCTTATCTTCCGCATAGAGAAGCATGCGTACAAGAACCTGCGCCGCGATATTGCGGAAATTGTCAAGCTGTCATACCATACCCGTGAGCGCTATGTGGTTCACAGCCGGGCAGAGGAGCTGGCGGCCATTCTCGGAGAGCTTAAGCTCCTGATAAAGATTCCGTTTTCACAGCGGTTGGGCAGCTTTTTCCGCCAGCTCTTTAACCGCGGTGAGAGACAGGATACGGCAAGTGATGCCGACTGGGCAGCCATTTCCGAAAAGCTTTCTCAGGTGAAGGCAATCCTGGAGGAAGCGGCAGGCTATACCAAGCCGAATTTCTTTGCAATGGGATACTATGCGGTTTTCGCAAACCAGCCGCTTCCGGAGCTTGAGATCCGGGAGCTGAACGAATACCTGCAGAAATATCTGGATGAGCATTTTATGCGGGAATTCCTTTCCGTGGCCAAGGAGGGCGTCCGCTATTCCAATGAGAAATCAACTGCCAACATGCAGGCGGCCATTTCGCTGATTGACGGTAAGGTTGACTTTTTCCGCAATCCGGATATGCAGAAGAAAGAGGCATTCGAGACGGCAAAGGCGCTTACGGACGCGGTGGGACGCTCCATTAACCGTCTTGACACTGACAAAAACAACGTACTTTATACCTTTGCCTCAAGCCTGAATATGGCTATTAATGTCTATTTCGACGGCATTGTCCGCAATGCGGATGAGGAAAAGCGTTATGCGAAACAGGCTGAGAATTATGCCAGACAGGCAGCGAAGGGCAATAAGCCGGAGTATACGGTGGCGGAGAAGGATTTGGTGGATCTGGATACCCTGCGCCAGGATATTGTCAGTATAATCAGCCGTACCCGCAGTGAGCTGGAGCGCAGTATCAAAGCCATGGCTCAAACGGATTATGACGCGAAGGTATTGGGCCTGATTGCATATTTTAAGGAAAAGGCCTCGGCAGTTGCTTTTAAGGTCACCCGTCGTATGGCAAAGAACCGTGCGATTAAGCTTTTGGAAGAGGTAGGCATTTCCGAACCGCGCAAAAGATACCACCAGTATCCCTTCGAATTTTCAGGCGGTATGCGTCAGCGAATTGTAATTGCCATCGCCCTGTCCGCAAATCCGGATGTCCTGATTTGCGACGAACCCACCACAGCCCTTGACGTGACGATACAGTCCCAGATTCTTGAACTGATCAATAAGGTCAAGGAGGAGCGTAAGCTTTCGGTTATATTTATCACTCACGATTTGGGTGTGGTTGCCAATATGGCTGACAGGGTAGCCGTGATGTATGCCGGAAAAATCGTGGAAATGGGTACCGCGAAAGACGTATTTTATGCTCCCGCCCATCCTTATACATGGGCGCTGCTTTCCTCCATGCCGGATCTTGATACGAAGGAAACTTTGGAGGCGATTCCCGGAACGCCGCCGAATATGATTTATCCTCCCAAGGGAGATGCGTTTGCAAAGCGGAACAAGTACGCTTTAAAGATTGATTTTGAGCAGGAACCTCCGATGTTTCGGATTTCGGACAGTCATCAGGCAGCCACCTGGCTTCTGCATCCCAACGCTCCGAAAGTGGATCCGCCGAAGGTTGTGCTGGAACGTATCGAACGCATGAAAGAAAAAGCAGGGGAAAGGGGTGCTGATTAATGCAAAACGACAATATGAAAAAAAACGAAGTTTTGCTGAAGGTGGAGCACCTTTGCCAATACTTCAAAATGGGGCCTGCCAACGAACTCAAGGCCGTTGACGATGTGAATTTTGAAATCCATAAGGGCGAGGTATTCGGCCTGGTGGGAGAGAGCGGCTGCGGTAAGACCACTACCGGACGATCCATAATCCGGCTGTATGATATCACCTCTGGAAATATTATTTTCAAGGGGCAGCGTATCGCTGCGGGTATCCGCTCCTATAAGGACGCAATTCGAAGCGCGAAGGAAAACTACCGCAAAGAGACGGCCGAGATCAAGGCGCAGATGAAAGCCGACGGAAGCCCGGATGCGCGTCAGAAGGGGCAGAAACGTCTTGAACAGGCGGAAAAAGAACTTAACCGGATTATTACCGCCCAGAATGAAAATATCAGGGCGGCGAAGGAAGACCATAAGCGCTGCAATCAGAAATATGCCGAGGAACAGGTTAAGAGGGTTACACAGCTTTATGAACCATGCCTTGGGCGGGTGAAGGATGCTTTTGACAAATGCACCGACAAGGAGCGTGGGGGAACGGCAGCTGAAAACCTCCTGCGTGCGGTGAAAGGCATCATGGGGGAAGTGGAGAAGGGCAGAATAGCCATCGACATAAGCGGAGAGATGTCCGAGGTCATCGGTGCGGAGAATTCGGATGCGGCAAAGAAGGATCCATACAGCCAGGCGCTGAATATACGCACGCAGCTTGAGGCACAGTATAAAGAAGACCTCCGCCTTGCTAAAAAGGACCGCATCATGAATAAGATGCAGATGATTTTTCAGGATCCCATTGCCTCTCTTGATCCGCGTATGACGGTAAAGGACATTATTGCCGAGGGACTGGTAATCCGCGGTGTGCGGAACCAGAAGTATATAGACGAGATGGTGTACAAGATGCTGGATCTGGTGGGATTGGTGCCTGAACACGCGGGGCGGTATCCCCATGAATTTTCGGGGGGCCAGCGCC
Organism: uncultured Acetatifactor sp.; assembly: GCA_910587555.1. Lineage (GTDB taxonomy): Bacteria > Bacillota > Clostridia > Lachnospirales > Lachnospiraceae > Acetatifactor. The sequence continues at coordinate 6,379 of CAJULV010000044.1, read as the reverse complement.
AGCGTATCGGTATTGCCAGGGCCATCATCCTGAACCCTGATTTCATTATAGCCGACGAGCCGATTTCCGCGCTGGACGTTTCCATTCAGGCGCAGGTAATCAACCTGCTGAATGATTTGCGCAATCGCCTGGGGCTGACAATCCTGTTTATCGCGCATGACCTGTCGGTGGTAAAGTACTTCTCGGATACCATTGCGGTAATGTATTACGGTAAAATAGTCGAGCTTGCTTCTTCGGATGAACTGTTTGCGCATCCGCTGCATCCGTACACAAAGTCGCTGCTCTCGTCCATTCCGCTTCCCGATCCGGAATTTGAGAAGGGAAGGACGCGTATCGTTTACAATCCGATTGCGGAACACGATTATTCGGTTGACAAGCCGGTGATACGGGAAATTGCACCCGGACATTTGATTTCCTGCAATAACGCCGAATTTGAGAAGTACAAGGCAGAAATGGCAGACGGGCGATGAAGAGGGGGGGCAGGTGGAAACCGATACTGGGCAGCTTGGGTGCCGGACTGCTGATATCCCTTGGGATTCTTGTCTCAAACGAATTCTGGACCGTGGGAATACCTGATATCTTCCGGCTGCTCTCGGATGCGTGCATTGCTTCCGCCGCTCTGGTTGGGGGAATTGGCGTCCTGGTATTTGCCTCGGGCAGCGGAACGTTTGATATGCTTGCTTTCGGGTTTATACACATTTTCGACGTTTTTCGCCGGAATGCCCGAAACCCGCGTTACAGGGACTTTTACGAGTATAAACAGAAAAAGGGCGAAAGACAAAAGCCGGTTGCGCATATGTTGATTGTGGGGATTTGTTTTTTTGTACTCAGCTGGATATTCTCTTTTATCTGGCAGAGGAGTTCATGAGCTGACTGCCGCAGGCAATGTGTGACGGAAGCATTTGCCGCCCTAGTCATAAGGGCCGTGTTCACTACTTCGGAAATGCAGAGGATAGCGGATGCGGCCTTTTTTCGCGGTAACTCCATATTTGCCTGATATTTAAAGGAAATTTTTGAGAAAGCCTTGTTTTTTCCGTTTTTTTATGGTAACATAGACTCTAGTTTGTTGTAAAGAAAGGTCAAGAGGGGCTTATTCAGGAGGTGCGATATGGCAGCATTAAAGATAGTACTTACCATTCTATTTATATTGGTTTGCATTGCGCTTGTGGTGCTGGTGCTGATGCAGGAGGGGAAATCCGCAGGTCTGGGCGCTATCAGCGGCGCGGCAGAGACTTACTGGGGCAAGAACAAGGGACGTTCCATGGAAGGCCAGCTGGTGAAGATTACCAAAGTACTGGCATTACTGTTCATGGTTTTGGCGGTAGTCCTGAATCTGAGTGTATTTTAAGACGGCTCAGGTTCCGGTTTTGCCGGTGTATTCAGTTCATTGATTCCCGCGGGCAATGCGCCAGTATCCATTTGGCGGATGCCGCGAGGGTCACATGCCCCGTTGCTTGCAGCGGGGTTGTTGATTAGACACCCTTGTGATACGGCAGGAGTGTCTTTTTTCGATTTGTCAGAGGGGAATTTCGGTACTGGGGTTTCTGCGGAATCAGGAGGGATATGGAGAATATAGAGCGTAAAAAATCATTGCAAGCCAGGAAAAAAGTAATCTGCGATCTGGTAAAGGACCCGATATACGTTCCCATGAAAGAAAAGGAACTGGCAGTGTTTCTTCAGGTGTCCAGGGAGGACAGGGAAGAGCTGCGGGCGGTTTTGCGGGAACTTCTGGCGGAAGGGAAGCTGATGCTCACATCCAAAGGAAAATATGTGAAATCCGACGGGCACCTTTTGACGGGTACCTTTATCGGCAATGCCAGGGGCTTTGGATTCGTGGAGATTGAAGGCAGAGAGGAAGATTTATATATTCCGGAGGAGCAGACAAACGGAGCTTACCATAAGGATACGGTGGAAGTGGCGCTGCTTCCGGAGCAGGAGAGCAGGCGGCAGGAGGCAAAGGTAGTACGGATTATAGCCCGTGGGATCAGACAGGTGGTGGGTACCTACGACGGAAGCCGGGAGAACTACGGATTTGTAGTACCGGATAACGCCAGACTGCCCCGGGATATTTTTGTGCCCCGGGAGCGCTCCAAGGGCGCCATGAGCGGCCACAAAGTGGTAGTGGAGATTACGGATTACGGATCGGATAAGAGGAGTCCGGAAGGGAAAGTAGCGGAAATCCTGGGGCATGTGAACGATCCTGGGGTGGACATCCTGTCCATTGTGCGGGGATATGAGCTGCCAATGGAATTTTCCGTCAAGATTATGAACCAGGTGGAACGGGTGTCGCAGGAGGTATCCCAGGCAGACATGGCCGGCCGCAGGGATCTGCGGGATGTGGAAATGGTGACCATTGACGGCGAGGATGCCAAGGATTTGGACGATGCTGTGAGCGTCACCTTTGATGGGGAAAAATACTGCCTGGGAGTTCACATTGCAGACGTGACAAATTATGTTCAGGAGAATTCTGCCCTGGACAGGGAGGCCTTGAAGCGGGGGACCAGTGTTTACCTGGTGGACAGGGTGATTCCCATGCTGCCCCATGCCCTTTCCAACGGGATCTGTTCCCTGAATGAGGGAGTGGAAAGGCTGGCGCTGAGCTGCCTGATGACGGTGGACCTGAAAGGCGAGATTGTAGATTATGATATCTGCGAATCGGTAATCCGGGTCAATAAGCGTATGTCTTACACGGCGGTAAAGGCGCTTTTGGAGGATGAGACAGCTGCAAATCAGGAAGAATACAGGGAGTACAGCGGGCTGCTTCCCATGTTTCGGGACATGGAAAAGCTGGCGGCTATCCTGCGGGAAAAGCGTCGTAAAAGGGGTTCCATTGACTTTGATTTTCCGGAGTGCAAGATAGCGCTGGACAGAGAAGGGCATCCCGTTGACATAAGGCCTTACGAGCGGAATGTGGCCACGGATATCATTGAAGACTTTATGCTGGCCGCCAATGAGACGGTTGCACAGCATTTTTACTGGATGGAGCAGCCCTTTGTCTACCGAGTACACGACGTACCGGACGGGGAGAAGATTCAGAAGCTGGCGGCGTTTATTTATAATTTCGGATATTATATGAAGGCTGTGGGCAGGAGCGGGCAGAAGGCATCGGGGGAGGAGGTTCATCCAAAGGAAATCCAGAAGCTGTTGGCCAAGATAGCCGGTACGCCGGAGGAACCCCTGATCAGCCGGCTGGCCCTGCGCAGTATGAAGCAGGCAAAATACAGCGTGGAATGCAGCGGGCATTTCGGCCTGGCGTGTCCTTATTACTGCCATTTTACCTCGCCCATCCGCAGATACCCGGATCTGCAGATTCACAGGATTATCAAGGAACAGCTGAGGGGAAGGCTGGGGGAGGAGCGGACTGCCCATTACAGGGAAATTCTGCCGGAGGTGGCAAAGCATTCCTCCGAGACGGAGCGCCGCGCCGACGAAGCGGAGCGGGAGACAGACAAGCTCAAAAAAGTGGAATATATGGAGGAGCGGATCGGAGAAATCTATGAGGGCGTGGTTTCCGGCATTACCGCCTGGGGGCTGTATGTCGAACTGCCAAATACCGTGGAGGGGCTGATTCATATCTCCAGGCTTCCGGGTGATTATTTTTACTATAACGAAAGCACTTATGAAATGATCGGGCAGGCCACCGGGAAAAGCTATAAACTGGGCATGCTGGTGAAGGTATGCGTGATCGGATGCGATAGGTTTAACCGTACCGTAGATTTCGCGATATCGGAAGAAGAACCGGAATAAAAAATTGAATTAAAGCAGCAGGCCTGCTGAAGCGGATATTAGGTTGCACCGGCGGAATCGGAATCAACGCAGCAGGCCGGCGGGACTGGAATAGGAGGGTATAGACATGGCAAAGGCGCCGCAAAAGCTGATTGCCAACAATAAGAAGGCATTTCATGACTATTTTATAGATGAGACATATGAGGCGGGCATTGCGCTTCACGGTACGGAAGTGAAATCCATGCGCATGGGCAAATGCAGTATCAAAGAAGCTTTTATACGAATTGAAAACGGGGAAATCTTTGTTTACGGCATGCATGTCAGTCCATACGAAAAGGGAAATATTTTCAATAAAGATCCCCTGCGGGTCAAGAAACTGCTGATGCACAAGTACGAAATTAACAAGCTGGCGGGGAAGGTAGCAGAAAAGGGATACACCCTGGTGCCGCTGCAGGTTTATTTCAAGGACGGCAGGGTCAAGACGGAAGTGGGGCTGGCAAGAGGTAAGAAACTCTATGACAAGCGCCAGGACATTGCAAAGAAGGACCAGAGGAGGGAGACGCAGCGGGAATTTAAGGTTAAGAACCTCTAGGAGTGCCTGTAGGAGAGGGACAGAAGAAATGCCGCGGTGGGCGGACAGGGAAGGGCGGCGGGAAAAGATAAATAGCCTGGAAAAAAACTTAGCAGTTGACAATCAGGCAAAAAGCGCATATACTGGATATGCATAAGGAAGTATGGGGTAGTAAAGGTTTCGACAGGGGTCTTGCAGCTGGAGAAGCTATCCGTTGCGGCACGTTAACCGCAAACCTAAACTAAACGCTGAAGATAATTATCAGTACGCACTGGCTGCCTAATCGCAGCTGGTGACGCCGCCTCAGGCGGCTTGTCCGCTCCGGGGCACTCACACTCCGGAATCCGGGCATCGACGATGTGAGAAACGACGCGCGCTAAGCTTTGCCCGCGCGGGCGTATGATGAAGCTACCGAATCAGGCAGATCGTTCGTTGTCTGCCGCAGGAGGGAACAGGCCGGAGTAAGACCGGCCGGGATAACGGACTACGATAGTAGAAGGACAGGGAATGGGCTTTTGGACACGGGTTCGACTCCCGTCTACTCCATTCGGTGAAAAGAGCCGCAAACTCAAAGATTTTCCACTAAAATCAAGGGTTTGCGGCTTTTTCGTGTCAGTTTTATAAGGATGTATTTTAAGCAAATAAGGCATAACTTTTCGATTTTTTTGTCCAGATTTTGTCCAGACTTGTCCTAACTAAAAAGGGCGTTCCGCAATTTCTCTGCAGCTTCCCTTTTGGACTCTTCTTGCTTTTCAATCATTGAGTGCCTGTATACCGATTTCATGATATGGTCAGTCTCCCAACCTCCCATACGCATAATGTCAGCTTCGGGCACATTCATGGCACTCATTTTAGATGCAAAGTAGTGCCGGAGCTTGTGGATGGAAAAGTGAGGTATATCAAGTTTCTTTTGCGTCGCCGAAAGATATTTTGAAATTTCCCCAGGGTGTCCCTTATATATATATCCCCGCTCCCGAATTTTATCTGCAAACGCCATGGGGATAATAATTTTCCGAGTGCTGGCGGTTGTCTTTGTGGTTTTGATAACCCATTCTTTATTTTCGTTTTGCACCAGGGCTTTTGTGACGCTTACAATATCTGCATTTATGTCGTCCAGGGTGAGTGCACATATCTCCGATCGGCGTAGACCATAGCATGCAAGGACGATTGGAACCTCATATTCTGTCCCCTGGGAATACTCCAGTATCTTGCGCATTTCCTCGTCAGATGGAATATACGGTTCATTTTTCACCTTTTGAGGTAGGGTAGTAGTAAGTTTAAGGTTGGGGCGAAAAACGCCTAAAACAGCCGATATGAATCCGTGGTGGTTGCTTACGCTCTTTGGGCTGCACTTTTTTGACATTCGGTTGATTTCTGTCTGAACGTCAATCGCCGTTATGTCGTGAATATTCTTTTTCATAAAGTCTTCTGGAATTTGACGCATTATGGTGTAATATCCCCTTATGGTGCTGGGGGAGAGAACATTTCTTTTTGACTCTATGTATTCATTTGCAGCAGAGTTAAAGTCCATGCGATTATGTTTTTCCTGAACTTTTTCCAGTTCTTTTGCCATTTCTAGCATGGCTTCCTTCTGGGTGGGCTTATGGTCAAAGGATACGGTATACATCTGTCCCTTGTACATTTTTCGGATGCGGTAGCTCCCGGACGCTCTCTTCTCGATTTTCATTGCATCATCCTCCTTAAAAAAGTGTATAAAAATAACAGCCCGCGAAAAATCGCTTGCAAGCTGCTCCCGGAGATGATACAATATTTTTGCTAAGCATGTATCCCTCCGGGGTATATCTAAAGCCGTTCGGTGTTGGTAGCACCGGGCGGTTTTACGTTGTGGAAAAAATTTGCATTTATCAAGGCTGCGTGGTATACTACACTTGTGATGAATCTGTGCCAAAAGGAAGTTTTCTCCCATAGGCATGGCAAAAACCGTTCCTTCAAGGGGCGGTTTTTGTTATGTGCGGGTGTTGCGACGTCGCAACAAGTCCTTATTCTGGCTTTGCCATAATTCTACGATCCCGTTTTAAACACTTGAATAGTTTACAAAAGCCGATATCCCGCATAAACACT